>CAMTWK010000030.1:0-38272 GCA_947085425.1 uncultured Burkholderiales bacterium
ACGACAACGGCGTGAGCGCGGTGAAATTGGCCGGGTTCTTTTCCAGACCCTGATCATAAATCGCCATGGCGGACCTCCTGAGGGGTGAGACGTCTCGACGTTTTATTATCGCGCTGGACGAATGTGGCGGGTAGTGAAAAGTGAAACACGCCTATTGGCGGGGGTTTTCAGGTGTTTTTGGCTGGAACGGCATGCGGGGCGGGGGGTTTAACGAATACGAGCCTGGCCCGTTTTATCGTTACTCGGATTTGTATTCGGGCTCATGCGGAAGCCGCTCCAAGTACTTCTTCAGCACCCACCCAACGGACTGCCTACCCTTGTCGTGGAACTCGACACGTATCCACTTCGATTGATGTTCAATTTGTATCACCGACTGCATCGGCTTCAGCTCCCCAACCTTCCTCGCACCGCTTTCTGGTTTGGCGTAGACCACTGTGGGGCGATCAATCACAATGAATTTCTTTTCTTGCTGCGCTTCCAGCTTCCGGATTTCTTGTCTCAATTCTACGAGAAGGGCTCGCTCGATTTTTTGCTGTGCCTTAATGTCGCTAATGTCCGCATCACCCGAGAGCGCTAGAACGAACGCATAAATGCTGATCACAAATGCAATCCAATCCCGTAAGCCTTGAACGCGGCCTTTACCTTCACGTCCCTTACTCTCATACACGTTCTTAGCCGACGCATATACCTCGTCAAACAAACTCACCGGCTCTGTCGTTTCGCCGGTTCGGATGCTGTTGCGCAAGTTTTCCACTACTGCAGCCCATTCGTCGCTGCCAGCTAACCGTTGCGCGGCGTGGAACTCACCGGCAAGTTGTTGAAACTTTGATTGCGGTAGCAAGCTTTCAAGTAACGACTTTGACCCCTCGATTGCGTCAAGAAATCTGCGCTCTAAACTCGAATGCGCCTGCAAAGCTGATTGAGTGTGGCGGGCCGCAAACTGCTCAATGATTCCGGCAAATTCGCCACGAGCCATCTTCAATTCCTGAAGTGGCGGCATAGCATCATCAATCAGCTTTCGGTAGCCTAACAGAGCGGATTCCTCTGCTACCCTATTCAATTGTTGAGCGAAATCGGCATGCCGAAGCGCGCGTCGCACCTCGGCCCACTTCATAGCGTCGAGGTGCCATAGCGATTGCTTTTTCAGTTCATCATTAAATTGTGACCGAGACGAACCGGCGCGACTCAGCAACAGGTTTTGCTGAAATTCATCGATGGTTTTCAAGGAAGAGGCGCTCAGGCCTAAACGGTTTTCAAGATCGCGTTGCAGGTTGATGTACTTCAGGAATTCTTTATCCATATCAGTCCTAAGCTTGCTTCTTCAGTTTTTTTGTTTCGATCTTCTTTGTGAGCGGCTTCGCCGAAACAATCTGCTCGGCTGGAACACCACTTATGTCTCGGGCGCCCACCTCAATCGCCCGCTCCTGCCAGACCCCGCGTAGCCGAAGTTGCACTTTGTCGCCTAGCCGCTGGATCGCGTGATGTGGATTTAGTACGAGCACCCACTGAAAATCATGGCTGCCCCCGCCGTGGTATTCGATGAAGCCCAACTCCTTTAGTTTGCGCATTCGCTTGCGCCACGTATCAACCGCGCGCTCGCCAGTAAAGCCCGCTTCCCGAGCCATTTGCGCTTCACTTCCGAGCTCTACAATCCCGGGATAAAACAGCCGACACCAAATCGATAGGTATGTAACGCCAGCAGGTTGCCCCTTCGAAAGGCTGTCAATAATGTTCATCACATGCGGCATGGTTCGCGGCATAGTCGTGAAGCCGGCCGCCTTCTTCCTGTCCCAAAGGGCCGCATCCTCGATGTTTGGCCAAAATAGTTTGCGCATTTCGGCTGCGCGCTTTTCCATCTTCCCAACCACAACCATCGTTTGCTTAACATTCATCGCCGTCGCCATGTCTAGCTCCTTTTGCGTGGTACCTCAGGGGTGGAGCTTCTAACTCCCGCCACCGCGCATCGCTCGCCAGCCAATTGAGATTTTGGAGGTCTCAAAAGTTCGCAGATGTCGTCCCTGAGGTACGGACAGTGTCGTTCAGGTAGTAACCAATTGCTAGGATTCATTGTCCTCAATGCACTATGGCACCCGCCTTGAATTGCGGAACTCAGGCATGCAAGTTGCATTGCAGCCACACAATTGAACTTGCAACTTGCGCAAATCCGCGCAAACAGTTTTTGCAATCAACTGAATTATATGAACTTTATTTCAAAGATGCAGTGCTCACCGTAATCGTTAGTGCTCGCAATGTCCTACTGGGTGCTCTAAGTGCTCATGGGGTTGGGGGGCAAGCGACGGCTGGACGTTGGGCAATAGCTGCTACCCACACATGCGGAGGTTTTGAACCGCGGCAAACCTTGGTTTCAAGAAATAGTCTGGACCAGCGCCGGCCCTAACAACATTCGGGGCCAGTCAACCATTCTTTTTCAAGGAAGAAATAATCGTGATCTGTCGCCCACTATTCGCTTAGGGTTGCGGTCTATCGTCCAAGATTCGCAGCAACAAACTTGCGAACACGAGCTGTTCCTTGGCGAGCTGCTGTTCTTCCACTGTTGGTGCGCGGTGAGATGCTGGATTTTTGATCAGGCCCATTGCCCCGCAAAACAAGTCTCGTTCCCCAGTGCGCTCGCTCACCACGGGATTCGATTTGTCGCGAAGCGGCCCCGTGTGAACGTTAAACGCATCACTTACCATCGTATATCCGAACTGTTTTTTGTCGTACCCGGCGCGCGTACGAATCTCGACTTCTACTGTCTTAAAGGCTCGAAACACAGCGATCTCAGCATCACCACGAGCAAGATCGAGCCAGCAATCTGCCAATGCTGGATGGAGGAATGATTGTTGAAACGTCACGCCCGCCGCGTAATTCCGAAAAGCGCTGGCTTCGGTTAGCGATTTCCCCCGTCGACTGATTCGAACGTATCCATTGCCGTTTGGCGATGGTAGTGGAATAAGTAGCCCCTGCGCTAACAACCACGCCCACGCCTCGTCAAACGCCTCCTCAGCTTCCTCAAATCGGCTCGGGTATCCTGGCCATTGATGGGGCGCAGGATGTAGTTTTTCGCGCAACGCGATCGGGTGAACATGGCCGTTTCTCTGTGCGTCAAGCAGCATTGCCACCACGCGTAGAACAATTCCCGCCAGTTCCTCTGGCGGCAGTTTGAGCAGCACGTCGACGTCGGGAATTTCGTGGGGAATCGTTCCTGCGTTTTGATACATGTGGCCTCCAGCTATTGCACTAAAACAATTAAGGGGACCCCTCTAATTTCAACCGGCCGCGCCTTACCCATCAGATTCGAGCACAGCCACAAACTCAGCGACTATTTCTACTCCAGCGACCGTCTTGCCGTCGAAGACTAACGGCAAATAACTTGGGTCGTCACTATCTGGTGATAGCGTCACGCTAACGTGCCCAACTGGATCAGACGCCGTCGGGTGCTTCACGCTCGTGTAGAGCTTGACGGTGTACCGACCGCCAAAATCGGGATCAGACTCATCACGAAGTTGTGCAACTACAACTTTTCCTTGGCGAGTGCCAGCGGGATTCATTCGAAACAGACACCAAGCACCATTCTCAATTCTGCGGTTCATGGACTCGCCGATAACCTGAGCGACAAAGTATCCTGCAGCTGGCTTGTATGGCCCCAACAGCTCGACCCATTCAATTGCGTCTTCGTCGAAGTACTGCCCCTCGCTAAATGCGCCTGCCGCCATCTTCAAATCAACAAGCGGGATCGCATTTTCGAATGGCTTAACTTTGTTCCTAGCCACTGGCGTAAACGGTAGCGCCTGAGACGGAGGCACGATCGGCGTTACCGGTATTTGGAGGGTCGGCTCAGGTTTATGAATCCCAACCAGTCGGGCTTTGAAATATGCGGCCGTCTCTTCATCTACGAAATAGACATAGCAGCCCTTCATGCCGCGGGTCATTAGGGTTCGATACGTATTCTTGATAATTTCGGAAGTTCGCCGGGCCGCTTCAGCCGGATTGCTTAGTTTTAATTTCTTATATCCTTTTATCGACTGGTCGTGTTTCGACCGATTCTCGGGCAGCGTTTTCACGACGCCGTCACGGGCAACAAAGTCCGTGCCGACGATAACGCCTACATAGTCAAGCTCAAGACCCTGACAGGTATGAATGCACCCTATCTCTTCCACGGAGGACGGCGCCGTGATCCATAGAGGCCCGTCAGCCGTAAGATTCCATCGCATCTTGAAATCAAACTCCGGCATTTCTACGTCGTAGGCACCCGGCAAGTTTTTGCTCTTCCAATCCCAACAGTAACCGGCAACCATTCGCGCGCGGTTGCGTTCGCCATTTCGCGCACGAATCAGGTCCCGCAACTCGTTCGGCGAATCAACAACCCGAAAGTCAAACTCCGCAACATCAAGCGTGGGATTTGCCGTCTCGCGAACCGCAAGTACCTCATCGAGCCAAGCGAGATACCCATCAGAGCCATTGCAGCGAAACTGCGACGCAAGTTCCATATTGAGGACTTTTGCGCCTGCGGATTTGGCCCAGCGGTTGATTTCTTTTTTCGAACCTATATCTTTAAACGTGACCGTCTGATTTTCGTCTATAAAAAATATTGCAAGCTTTGCCGCGTGAATCAATTCTTTGACTTGGTTCTCACCAAGATTGCCGTACAGACCAGACTTCTCATTAAGCCGATGGGCTTCATCGATGATGAGGGCATCAAATTCATTTTCGTTTGCTTCCGTAAACTTTCCAGAGCCCACGAAGAGGTTGGAGATAGCGCTTCGTTTCATGTGCCCCAAAAGGCTGCTCTCCATCACGGCGCGCGGCGCAGCGTTCTTAGTGACGTACATCGCAACACGTTCCATTTTAAGGACCGACGCCAACAAATTAATCGCCAAGACCGATTTTCCAGTACCCGGCCCGCCCTCGACAATGAGAACCTGCTTGCCGCCTTTTTCTATTCCGCGCGCCATTTTCAAGGCAGCTTCAAAGACCAGTTTTTGCTCGTCAATAAGCGCAAATTCCTGCCTACCGGCCATCATTCCAGCAATGGCGTCGATCAACCCTTTGGAGGGCCGCAGCCTTGCACCATCCATCTCATAAATTGCCCCGAGCTTGTCGCCTGTCTTTACATATCGGTTGATAAACGAACGGAGTTTTTCGCGCTCTGCCTCGCCCTTTAGAAACACAGGCGCTCTAATCAAGTGGATGCCGTAGACAGGACTTTGAAGTTCCCCACCCGGCGGATAATTGTGCAGGTACGCACAAGGGAAAAGCTGTACCCCTTCAGCCGAAACCGCCTCGTTGAAATTCCGCAAAAGCTCCGCGTATGACCATGCCTGATACGAGGGATGCGGTGTCTCAACGTTTCCGCCGCCCATGTGTGTGCGGACGACGCCATCCTTTTCGGTTTTCTCTACCGATTCCCATTGTTTCAGTTCAACAATTACGACATTCTTGGCCCCTTTTTCATCTAGACCGCTGACCATCATGTCGATGCGCTTGCTGGTTCCGTGGATTCCGTATTCGATTGCGATTCCAGCGTCGTCCGGAACTTGATCATCGTTAAGCGCAATGGCAAATGCGGTTAACGATGATTGCCACGAACGCATTTCTGAAGGGGAAACACGCCGCCCGGTGCGCTCAAAATAGCGCTGGCGAACCGCGTCCGCCACATCCGACTTTTGCGCGTCATCTAGGAACGCCCGTTTTTGATTGGCGTAGACGATCATTGGTTAAAACGTGTCGTATTTCTTCGCACTGCCGTGCGCTTTATCCGCCGGGTATTTTTTGGCATTCAACACTATCTTTTCTTGGGCGGCGTCGATCATGTCGATGCCGAGTTTGTCGCTGATTCGAATCAGGTAGAGCAATACATCGGCGACTTCTTCTTTGACGCCGGCGAGGGTTTCCGGCGGCAGTTGTTGGCTTTCGGTTTCAGTGAGCCATTGAAATTTTTCGAGTAATTCGGCGGCTTCGACTGCCAATGCCGCGGCGAGATTTTTCGGTGAGTGGAATTGGTCCCAGTCGCGTTCGGCGGCGAAGGTACGGAGTTGGTTGCGCAGGGTGTCGAGTTCGTTCATGCGCCATGTTGCCATGAATTGCGTGGCGGGTGGCAGGGGTTTACCGCGAATGGGGTGCGGGTTTGGTGATGTAAATAGAAAGTGAAACTCATTATGAGGCGAGGTGTTTCAGCCAAAATGCTCCTGAAATGACCGCCAATATTAGCGTTTTATTTTCCGCCAATTCGCAACCAGCCACGGTGTCGCCAACATCGCCGCCAGTCCAAGCCCCATCAATCCACCTTGTGCGGGGTTGTAATCTTCAATTATCCGCTGCCACGAAAGCCCGAGTGCGCGGCCTAACAAGATTTCGAAGACGAGGGTAAGAACGACCCAAATCACGCCGATGGCCCACCATGTTTTTGGTGCGGCTTGTTGGGTGCCACGTAGCCAGGGCATGCTGAACCAGGTGATCGCGAAAATAATGGCCGATCCCGTGATGGCACCGATTTGCCGTGCCGGAAAATCGCCCACCATTGGCACGAGCAAAATCGTGCGAAACATGCCGTGGAACGATTCGACGAGGATGATCAGCAGCCAGATCGCGAGGGCGCGTGTGATGGTGGGTCGGTGCATACGCCAATTCTATCCGCACTGTGGGGCGCTGGTGTGCCGAGTGTCGCGAGGTTGGTTGCGGGGTGGGTGGGGTGGTCTGTGGCGCTGTTGTGGTCGGCCGCGTGGAGGGTATTGCCGGCACGCACCGTGGGGTATTCCCGGCACGCACCGTGCACAGGGCATTTGCTCCGTTTCCACGAATGCAGATGGAAAAAAATCCCTACCAGTCGAGGGTGAGGCCTTCGCGCGACAGCTGGATATCGACATTGCCTGCGGCGACCGGGTTGCGGGCGAGGGCGGCGGTAAAGGCGACTTCGAGGGCGTCGTCGCTGCGGGTGGGTTCGTGGTGGGTACAAAAAAGTGTTTTTGCACCGACGCGGTGGGCGAGCTGCATGGCGCTGTCAAAGGTGCCGTGGCCCCAGCCGACTTTGCTTTTGTATTCGTCCGGCGTGTAGGAGCTATCGATTACCAATACATCCACACCTTTTAGCGCTTTATCGATTTCGTCGCTCTGGTGGTCGATCATGGTTTGAAAGGCGGCGTGGCCTTCGTCTGCCGGTGCGTAAATATTGGTGTGCGGCTCGTGGTCGCCGCTGAAGAAAAACGATTTGCCGTTGCAATCGATGCGGTAACCGAGGTTGACCACCGGGTGGTTCATCAAAATAGTGGTGATGGTGGCGTCGCCGATGGTGATGGTTTCGCCGGGCGTGAGTGAACGGTAATTCAGTTTGGCGCGTAGCTCGGATTCGCGCACCGGAAAAAAGCTGTATTGCAATTGCACATCCATGATCTGGCGCACACCGTTGTCGGTGACCGGATCAACCGGTCCATGAATATTGATGACGTTGCCGGGCACAAAGATCGGCACAAAAAACGGCAGGCCCTGAATGTGGTCCCAATGGGTGTGGGTGATAAGAATGTTGACGTTGAGCGGCATGCTGCTCAACAAACTCAGTGCGGCACGATAAATGCCGGTGCCGCCGTCGATGAGAATAATTTCGCCGGCGTCGGTGCGGATTTCCATGCAGGTGGTGTTGCCGCCGTAACGAACCGTCTCCGGCCCGGGCGTGGCAATGGATCCACGCACACCCCAAAAACGCAGCTTCATGATTTACGCTTTGCCGTGTGCACCGGCGTAGCCACGCACTTGTTGTAGATGTTTGTCGATGTTTGGCAGGGCGGTGGCGATCGCTTCATAACTATCGCCGAGTTTGCCGGCCAAACCGGGTGGCAGCGGCACAATTTTGCCGTTGCCGGAGTGGCCAAAGGCCAGCACTTTGACAAGCTGGTTGGCGATAAATAATGTGCGCTCAAGCCCTGCGGGCGGCGGCGGCTCGTGGTGATTGCGAATGGCATCAATCAATGCTTCCGGGAAACGCCACTTTTCAGCGAGCATGGCACCGGCAAGGGTGTGATCAACACGTAAATGTTTGCGTTCGGCGTCGATCAAATCGGTTTGGTCGGCGGCAGTTTGTTGCAATGCCGATCGAAACGGGCCGGGCATATGAAGCGTAAACATGATTTTGCCGAAGTCGTGCAACAGGCCGGCGACATACGCTTCGGTCGAATCACAATCGTCAAATTCTTGCGCGAGTAATCGGCTGATTTCAGCACAGCCGAGTGAGTGTAATAAATAGGCGTCGGTATCGAATCCGGCAGAATTGGTTTTGGGGATCATGCCTACAGCCGCAGTGCGAATGGCGAGGTTTTTGACGGTGTTGATGCCGAGCATCACCACCGCTTGTGAAACGCTCGAGACTTTGTTGGGCATGGCATAAAAGGCGGAATTGATCACCCGCAAAATCTGCGCGGCCAACACCGGATCTTTTTCAATGACTTCAACAATGTCTTTGGGGGCGACATCTGGATTGCGGGTGAGTTCGAGCACGCGCAGCACGCTTTTTGGAAAAGCGGGCATGCGATCGACGGCATCAACTAGCTGTTGTTCTATTGTCATAGGTGGAGATTATTCGACGGTGACGCTTTTGGCGAGGTTTCGTGGTTTATCGACATCGGTACCCAGTTTTACCGCTGTATGGTACGCGAGTAGTTGCACCGGAATCGCGTGAATAAGGGGGGAAAGCAGGCCCGTATGTCGCGGTGTGCGGATGACATGCACCCCTGCGCTTTCGCCAAAATGGCTGTCGGCATCGGCAAACACAAATAATTCACCGCCACGGGCGCTGACTTCCTGCATGTTGGATTTCACTTTTTCGAGCAGGGCATCATTGGGGGCAATCACCACCACCGGCATGTTGTCGTCCACCAGCGCCAAGGGGCCGTGTTTAAGCTCACCGGCCGGGTAGGCTTCGGCGTGGATATACGAGATCTCCTTGAGCTTGAGGGCGCCTTCGAGGGCGATCGGGTAGTGCAGACCCCGGCCAAGAAACAGCGCGTGACGTTTGAGCGCGAATTCGTCCGCCCAGCCGCGAATTTGTGGCTCGAGATTAAGCGCCTGTTGGACACTGCCGGGCACATGCCGCAGTTGTTCGATGTAATCGGCCTCGGCGGCGGCGGTGAGTTTGCCGCGCACTTTTGCCAGCGTGATGGCCAAGGCAAACAACGCCACCAGTTGGGTGGTGAAGGCTTTGGTCGAGGCGACGCCGATTTCCATGCCGGCGCGGGTGTAAAACACCATGGCCGAGGCGCGTGGAATCGCCGATTCACGCACATTACAAATCGACAGGGTGGCATTGTGGCCGAGTTCTTTGGCGCGTTTGAGCGCTTCCATGGTGTCGAGCGTTTCGCCGGATTGTGAAATCGTCACCACCAATTGTGACGGGTTGGGAATTGAATCGCGGTAACGATATTCATGGCCCAATTCGACCTGGCAGGGTAGCCCGGCGATTGTTTCTATCCATTGTTTGGCGACCAACCCGCCATAAAAGCTGGTGCCCGAGGCGAGAATCAATACGCCGTTGGCCCTGGCGAAATGCGCCGCCGCTGCCTCACCAAAATAGCCAACATCAAGGCCGTCGGTAATGATGGTTTCGAGGGTGTCGGCAACCGCACGCGGCTGCTCGTGAATTTCCTTTTGCATGTAGTGGGTGTATTGACCGAGATCTTGGGCGTCGTCGGTGACGGTGGAGGTGTGCACTTCGCGATCGACGGCTTGGCCCTTGTTATCCACCACGGCGATGTGGCTGCGGGTAATTTCGGCAACATCGCCTTCTTCGAGATACATCACCCGGCGGGTCACCGGCAAAATGGCGGAAACGTCGGAGGCGATAAAGTTTTCGTTGTCACCCACACCGATCAATAACGGGCAGCCAACCCGCGCGCAAATCATCACATCTGGCTGCGACAACGCCACCACGGCGATGGCATAAGCGCCTTGTAATTCGCGCGCCGCTTGTTGGGTGGCGGTGAACAGATTTTTTGATTGCTGGAAATAGAAATGAATCAGGTGGGCGATGACTTCGGTGTCGGTCTGTGAATCAAACACATACCCTTCTGCTTTTAAGCGGGTGCGTTGTTCGTCGTGATTTTCGATGATGCCGTTGTGGACCACTGCAATATCGTCCTGGGAAACATGCGGGTGGGCGTTGGGTTCGGTGACGCCGCCGTGGGTGGCCCAGCGGGTGTGGCCGATACCCAGAATGCCGTTGACGTTTTCTTCACGAACCGCGGCTTCCATTTCGGCGACACGTCCGACCCGGCGGATGCGGACGATTGCCTTGGCGTCGGCCGACATGACGGCAATGCCGGAAGAATCATAACCACGGTATTCGAGACGTGTCAGCCCTTCGGTGAGGACCGGAACGATGTTACGAGTGGAAATTGCGCCAACAATGCCGCACATAACGAGCCTTCGCTAAAACAATTGAATGATGGCGAAATTCTACGCTGTCATACGACTAAAATTGCGGCGCGATTGGGCTGATAATCGGTAATTATCATAACAACGATGACCGGTTATTTTTTCTGCGGCTTTTGCGGGCGCTGCCAGCCGGATTTTACCGTTTGGGTTTTTTCATTCAGCGCAAGGCTGTCGGCGGGCACGTCTTTCCAGATGGTGGTGCCGGCGCCAACCGTGGCACCCGCGTGTACCGTCACCGGGGCGATCAGTTGAACATCCGAGCCAATGTGGACGTTGTCCCCAATCACTGTGCGGTGTTTATCGGCGCCGTCGTAGTTGCAGGTGATGGTGCCCGCGCCAACATTGACGGACCGGCCGACGCTGCTGTCGCCGATATAGCTCAGGTGGTTGGCTTTGGAGCCGTGGCCGATGTCGCTGGCTTTGACCTCGACAAAATTGCCTATGTGCACCTCGTCGGCCAGGATGGTGCCCGGGCGGATACGCGCATAAGGACCGATGCGGGTATTGCTGCCGATAGTCGCCGAGTCAATCATGGTGAACGGCAAAATTTCACTGCCGGTTCCGATCTGGCAGTCGCGCAAAATACAATTCGCACCGACGATGACGCCGGTGGCAAGCATCACATTGCCTTCAAAAATACAATTGACGTCGATGGTGACATCGGTCGCGCATTGCAAATTTCCACGCACGTCGAGTCGTGATGGATCGCGCAAGGTGACCCCGTCTTGCATGAGTTGTTTGGCTTTTTCCATTTGATAGGTGCGTTCCAATTCCGCCAGTTGATCGCGACTATTGATGCCGGCCACTTCCCATGCCTGTTCGGCCGCGTGTGTGACCACCGGTAAATTTTCATCAACCGCGTGTTTAAGAATGTCGGTCAAATAATACTCGCCCTGGGCATTGTTGCTGTTGAGGTTCGGCAACCAGCGCGCCAACCAGGCGGTGGGACAGGCTAAAAAGCCGGTATTGATTTCAGTGATGTTGCGTTGGCTTTCGGTGGCGTCTTTTTCCTCGACAATTTCCTGTGCGCGGCCCGCCGCATTGCGGACAATGCGTCCCAGCCCCTTGGGGTTGGTCACCGTCATGGTCAACCAGGCGAGTTGGTTTTTTTCGGCATCGATAGTAAGTTTTTTTAATGTTTCCGCTTTTATGAGTGGCACATCACCATACAAAACCAGCGTGATATCGGTGGCGCGGACTTCTGGCGAAAGCGCTTGCAACACCGCGTGGCCGGTGCCGAGTTGTGGGGATTGTTCTGCCCAACTGAGTCTCGTCTGGTCTGCAAATGCCGCGCGCACGGTGTCACCACCATGGCCATAAACAATCGTGATGATGTCGGGAGAAAGTTGGGTTGCGCTATCAATAACATGCGCCAGCAGTGATCGACCGGCGAGGGGATGCAATACTTTGGGCAACGCCGACCGCATGCGTGTGCCTTGACCTGCGGCGAGAATGACGACAGATAGTAGTGGCATATATTGTTTGCGCAAATAAAAAGGCAGCGGAAAAAATCCGCTGCCTAAAATTTTTACTGCGCCTCTAAACCGTTACGGCGGGTTAATGGTACCAAAATTTGCTTATTTACGCAACTTTCTAATGGAGGCCAACTGGGCGGCAAGTTGTGCCAGCTCCGCCTGGACAACTGCCCGCTCCTGGCCGCTTGTGCGGTTAGTGAGCGCTTCCTCAGCGGCGCGCTGTGCCTCCAGCACTTTTATCTCATCCAAATCTTTTGCCCGAATCGAGGTATTGGCGAGAATAGTTAACGCCCTTGGCTGAACTTCTAATATGCCGCCAGAAACGTAAATTAGCTCTTCTGCCCCACCCACCATAGTGACTTTGACGGTGCCCGGCTTGATCAGCGTGAGCAACGGCGCATGTTGCGGCAAAATGCCGAGCTCACCGGATTCACCCGGCGCAACCACCATCACAGCTTCGCCGGAAAAGATGGATTGTTCAGCGGAAACAATATTGACGTTTAGTGTTGCCATTAGATTTGCCTGTAAATGAGTGAACGGATGGTTGTGTGGACGGCTGCTCTGATTGCGGCTGCAATTCACATCATCATCGGTTTACTACATTGTTTTTGCCTTTTCAAATACTTCGTCGATGCCGCCGACCATGTAAAACGCCTGCTCTGGCAGTGCATCACATTCGCCGTCAACAATCATTTTGAAGCCACGAATGGTTTCCTTCAATGGTACGATTTTGCCGGGTGAGCCAGTAAAGACTTCGGCAACGTTAAACGGCTGTGACAAGAAGCGCTGAATCTTACGCGCGCGGGACACGGCCAATTTGTCTTCTGGGGACAATTCATCCATACCCAAAATGGCGATGATGTCGCGCAATTCTTTGTAGCGCTGCAAGGTCGACTGTACGCGGCGAGCAACAGTGTAGTGCTCTTCACCGACCACCTGTGGGTCAAGCTGGCGACTGGTGGAGTCAAGTGGATCCACCGCTGGATAAATACCCAGCGAGGCGATGTCGCGTGACAACACAACCGTCGCATCCAAGTGGGCAAAGGTAGTTGCAGGCGACGGATCGGTCAAGTCATCGGCAGGCACGTAAACGGCCTGAATCGATGTGATCGAGCCGGTCTTGGTGGAGGTGATGCGCTCTTGCAATACGCCCATTTCTTCGGCCAGGGTTGGCTGATATCCCACCGCAGATGGCATCCTTCCGAGCAAGGCGGATACTTCGGTACCGGCCAGGGTGTAGCGATAAATATTGTCGACAAAGAACAGAATGTCTTTGCCTTCGTCACGGAAACGCTCGGCCATGGTCAAACCGGTCAGCGCCACACGCAAACGGTTGCCTGGTGGCTCGTTCATCTGACCAAACACCATCGCAACTTTGGATTGGCTGAGGTCTTCGGAATTAATCACACCCGCTTCTTGCATCTCGTGATAAAAGTCGTTGCCCTCGCGGGTACGTTCACCCACGCCGGCAAATACCGACAAACCGCCGTAGCTCTTGGCAATATTGTTGATCAGTTCAAGCATGTTTACGGTTTTGCCCACACCCGCGCCGCCGAACAAACCAATCTTGCCACCCTTGGCAAACGGACAGACCAAGTCAATAACTTTAATTCCTGTCGGCAACAAATCAACCGATGGAGACAATTCGTCAAACTTCGGTGCCGGCTGATGAATTGAACGGCGCTCGTCGGTTTTGATCGGGCCCTGTTCGTCAATCGGGCGACCCAGAACGTCCATGATCCGACCCAATGTCGCGGCACCAACTGGCACCGATATCGGCGCGCCTGAGCCTTTGACTTTCATGCCGCGACGCAGGCCGTCGGATGAGCCCATGGCAATACAACGCACCACGCCGTCGCCGAGCTGTTGCTCGACTTCGAACGTCAAGCCTTGTTCGGCAAAACTTTTCTGACCGTCGTCCTGCAGGGTCAGCGCTTCATAAATTTTTGGCATTGCATCGCGGGGAAACTGGATGTCGACCACCGCTCCAATACACTGAACAATATTTCCTGTGCTCATATTCGTACCTGACTAAAAATTAAATACTGGTTTGATTCTGAATTCTGTTTAAGGATGATTTACGACTTATACCGCTGCTGCGCCGCCGACAATTTCCGAGAGTTCCTTGGTAATCGCCGCCTGGCGGGCTTTGTTGTAGGTGAGCTTTAAATCACCAATGACTTCTTTGGCGTTGTCCGATGCGGACTTCATTGCCACCATACGCGCCGACTGCTCCGATGCAATATTTTCCGAAACGGCCTGGTAAATGATGGACTCGATGTAGCGCACCAACAATTCGTCGAGAACAACCTTGGGATCCGGTTCGTACAAATAATCCCATGTTGAATCAGGCGCACCCAGCGCTTCTCCCGTGAGCGGCAACAGTTGCTCGCACATGGTTTCTTGCTTCATCGTGTTGACGAATTGGGTGTAACAAAGGTAAAGCGCGTCGATTTTGCCTTCGGCAAATTGGTCGAGCTGAATCTTGATCGGGCCGATCATTTTGTCGAGATGCGGTTTATCACCCAGGCCAATCACGTGTGAAACCACCGGAATCCCATACCGCTGCAAAAATCCAAAGCCTTTGTTACCAATCGCGGTGGCCTGCACTTTGGCACCGGCGGTTTCCCACTCCTTAATCTTGGTCACCATCAAACGCATGGCGTTGGTATTGAGTCCACCGCACAGCCCCTTGTCGGACGTGACCATGATGACGCCGATGTTCTTTAATTCGCCGTGCTTTTGCAGAAAGGGGTGACGGTAATCAGGGTTGGCATGAGACAAATTCGCGGAAACGCTACGAATTTTCTCCGCGTACGGGCGCGCCGCGCGCATCCGCTCCTGCGCCTTGCGCATTTTTGAGGCGGCGACCATTTCCATCGCCTTGGTGATCTTGCGCGTGTTTTCTACGCTCTTGATCTTGCTTCGGATTTCTTTACTTCCGGCCATTCTCTGTTCTTTCGAATCGCGTGGATTGCAACGCCTTAATAAGCGCCGGTTTTCTTGAAGTCTGCTATCGCAGCATGCAACGCCTTTTCGTCATTGGCTGACAGGTTTGCGGCCTGATCCATCGAGTCAACAAGGGCGGCGTACTTTGTTTTCAGGAATCCACTCAACGCTTTTTCAAAGGCCAGCGCCTTCTTCACGTCGACGTCGTCCATATAGTTGTTGTTGACGGCAAACAAAATCACCGCCATTTCCCATACCTGCATAGGCTGGTATTGTGGTTGTTTCATCAACTCGGTGACCATCTTGCCGCGCTCGAGCTGTTTGCGGGTGGCTTCATCGAGGTCTGACGCAAACTGGGCAAAAGCGGCCAATTCACGATACTGGGCCAGTGCCAAACGTACGCCGGCACCGGTGTCTTTGCGTTTCATGATCTTGGTCTGTGCCGCACCACCGACACGCGACACCGACACACCGGCGTTAATCGCAGGGCGAATACCGGCGTTGAACAAATCGGCTTCCAAAAAGATCTGGCCATCGGTGATCGAAATCACGTTGGTCGGTACAAACGCCGAAACGTCACCCGCCTGGGTTTCGATCACAGGCAATGCGGTTAACGAACCGGTTTTGCCTTTGACTGCGCCGTTGGTGAATTTCTCGACGTAATCTTCGTTCACCCGCGCCGCACGCTCCAATAAACGTGAGTGCAAATAAAACACGTCGCCCGGGTATGCTTCGCGACCCGGCGGGCGGCGTAGCAACAGCGAAATTTGGCGATAGGCCACGGCTTGTTTAGACAAGTCGTCATAAATAATCAGCGCATCTTCGCCACGATCGCGGAAATATTCGCCCATGGTGCAACCGGAATAGGCGGACAGGTATTGCATGGCTGCGGATTCAGATGCGGAAGACGCGACCACAATCGTAAACGCCATCGCGCCGTGCTCTTCAAGCTTGCGCACCACGTTGGCAATGGTCGAGGCTTTTTGTCCGATCGCAACATAAACGCAAGTCAGGTTTTTGCCTTTTTGATTGATGATGGTGTCAATCGCCACCGCAGTCTTGCCAGTCTGACGGTCACCAATGATCAATTCGCGTTGACCGCGACCTACCGGCACCATGGCGTCGATTGATTTCAAGCCGGTCTGCACCGGCTGTGACACTGATTTACGTGCGATCACACCTGGCGCAACCTTTTCAATCACGTCGGTCATTTTGGCGTTGACCGGGCCTTTGCCGTCGATTGGCAGGCCCAGTGCATTAACCACGCGGCCAATCAGCTCCGGACCAACCGGCACTTCCAAAATGCGACCGGTACATTTGACGGTATCGCCTTCGGAGATGTGTTCGTAGCTGCCCAACACCACGGCGCCGACCGAGTCACGTTCGAGGTTCAGCGCAAGACCAATGGTGTTGTTGGGAAACTCCAACATTTCGCCTTGCATCACGTCGGCCAGACCGTGAATACGACAAATGCCGTCGGTAACCGAAATGACGGTACCTTCGGAGCGTTTCTCGGCGGCGGCCGGAAGCGCCTGAATTTTTGATTTAATCAGCTCGCTGATTTCTGCCGGGTTGATCTGCATACCCACTCCAATACTGAAAGATTCTGAGAATTCGTTTAAGGTCGCGCTAAGTTGTATTGGCGGGTTTCCCCATTGCGCCACTACGCCATCAACGCCTGTTTCATTTGGTCCAATGTATCGCGCACCGAGGCATGCACCACGTCATCACCAACTTGAACGCGGGCGCCACCGATCAGTGACTCATCTATCCGTACTTCAGCTTCAACTTTTTTGCCGTATTTCTTGGCGATCGCATCAACCAGACCACCTTTATCTGCGTCCGAAAGCACAAACGCTGACGTAATGGTTGCCTTGATCACACCGTCATGCTCGCGTTGCAAGCGCTCAAAGTGTTCACTGATAAACGGTAACAATGACGCTTTACCGTTATCTATTAACATCGCCACCAAATTGGCCAGCAAAGGCGACAGACTGCCACCCGTTGCTGCGGCCAAAATCGTCGCTTTTTCCGCCGCGGTTACCCGCGGGTTGCCCAACGTTGAGGCCATTTGTGCATTTGCCGCGGCAATACCCAAGGCCTTTAACGTGGCGCCCGTAGGCGTTGCCGAGTTGGCCTCGACAGAGGCGCGAAAGGTCGCCTCGGCATACGGACGTGCAACCGTGGTCAGCTCGGCCATTACAGCTGGCCTTTTAATTGATTAAGCATGTCGGCATGTGCGGCAACGTCTATTTCACGTTTAAGAATCTTTTCCGCACCCACTACCGCCAACGCTGCCACCTGCTCACGCAATTGATCTTTGGCTTTTTGCTTTTCCTGCTCAATTTGGGCGTGCGCGGCGGCAATAATGCGCTCTGCTTCCGACCGTGCCTGAGCTTTGGCTTCTTCAAGCGTTGCGGCAATTTGTTTGTCGTTCAACGTTTTGAAATCAGCCGCTGCATTACGCGCGTCCTTGAGCATCACCGCTTTTTGTGCTTCGCCCTCAGCCAGCGCTGCCTTGCCTTTTTCAGCCTCAGCCAAACCATCCGCTATTTTCCGGCGTCGGGTTTCAATTGCATCGTTGAGCGGCGGCCATACAAACTTGTATGTAAACGCGATAAAAATCGCGAAACCGATCGCTTGCGCGAGCAAGGTCATGTTGATATTCATGACGGTGCCTTTCCTATGCTGTCAATAAACGATTTAAAGAGGTCGTTAATTAGACGAGCTTGGTAAGCAATGGGTTGTTGAAGGCGAACAACATTGCCAGACCCACGCCGATAATAAACGCCGCGTCAATCAGACCCAACAACAGGAACACTTTGCCCTGAAGCTGCGGAATGAGTTCCGGTTGGCGGGCGGCGGATTCCAAAAACTTGGAACACATCATGCCCACGCCGATACAGGCGCCGATAGCACCCAGGCCGATAATGATGCCGATGGCAATTGCTGTATATCCTTGAACCATGGCGATCAGTGCGATTTTTTCCATTTTGTTTCCTTTCGAGTACGGACTACGTAGTTAACTAATCAAAATACCAAATTAAAACCAAACCAAAAATCAATGGTGCTCGTGCGCCATCGAAAGATATACGACGGTCAGCATCATGAAAATGAATGCCTGTAATGCAACCACCAGAATGTGGAAGATTGCCCAGCCCGCTTGCAACAAACCGGCAAAAATTGCGCCACCAATACCGATAGATCCGAGCATGCCGATCAACAAAAAGATGACTTCGCCGGCGAACATGTTGCCGTAAAGTCGCAGCGCCAGTGAGAGCGGCTTGGAAATCAACTCAATCAGCTGGAATGCGAAGTTAAATGGCCACAACAGGGGGTTGCCACCAAATGGTGTGCAAAACAATTCGTGGATATAGCCGCCAAAACCCTTGGCCTTGATGCTAAAAACGATGACCAACATGATTACCGATAGTGATAACGCGGCCGTTGTATTTAAATCGGTGGTCGGAACCGGCCGCCACACAGGCGCAAATAGGTGGGTGACCATCGCCAGCCAGTCGATCGGAATCAATTTTACCGAGTTCATGACCAAAACCCACATAAACACGGTTATTGCTAGCGGGGTAATGAAGTTGCGCGGGCCGTTAAAAACATCCTTGACCTGATTGTCAATAAACTCAACCAGCAACTCAACAAACGCCTGACCGCGTCCCGGCACGCCGGTCGTCGCCTTACGCGCAGCCAACCATAGCAAGCCGAAGGTGATCAATCCCAACAACAGCGAGTTGACAACGGTATCCAGGTGTATGACCCAGCCGCTCTCAAACGTAAAGTTCAGGTTTTTGAGATGATGCTCAATGTACTCAGAGGGGGAATTGTAGCCAGACGCCATGACGAATTTTTCTAAATCATTTTGACAATAACAAGGACAAACCATGCCCCAAAAGGGCCACACCGAGCGCTGCAACCAACCATACAGCGTCAAACTTACCTGATACAAAAGCGCCAGACATCAGGCCGACGACAATCACAATCTTTGCTAATTCCGCTAACACATGCCTTAACAACACCTGGTTGCCGGACTTGGCGTCGACTTTCGACGACCGAGCCACAATGGCATAGGCTAAATTTCCTGCGATGATGATGAATCCGCCGCTCACGGCGGATACGCTAGCGAATTGCCCGCTCCAAATAAGAGCAATCAAGGCAAACGCCACAACTACAATCACCTGAATAGTCAAAACTTTTCGATAGGCATTGCCCAATATTGCGTGCTGCATCACTAGGCCAACCCTTAAAAACCGCAAACCAATCGAAAACCCCACCTGCAAAGCCCGTCGATTATAAGCGCGGTAAACAATTGAAGTCAAACTGAAATGCGGCATCGCAGCATTTAATGGCACCCCAAAAACTTTCTTTAAGCGGCTGAAAATAAAAGGGGTTTTTTTACCCAGCCAGACATTTACGGCAAAAAATAACAAAATTTAACGGTTGGCGCGACAAACAATCAGGAACATGACAGCACGGCAAATGTGCGGTCAAATTGCGACTTTTGCGGCCAAAATTGACGCCATCTAGGCGAGACCGACGGTTCGGCGCAAAATATGGCAAATATGAACACTCAAAAAATCAACGTAAACGATGTTGGTGTGCGCGACGGCTTTCAGATCGAAAAGAATTTCATTCCGACTGAAACCAAAATCGCCATCATCGACCAACTCACGACCACCGGGCTCGCAAAAATTGAGGCGACTTCGTTTGTCCATCCCAAATTTGTACCGAACATGGCGGATGCCGAAACGGTGCTGCGAGAAATATTGAGACGGGAGGGGGTGCAAATTTCCGCTATCACGCCTAATCTCAAGGGTATGGAGCGCGCTATCGCGTGCCACCAATCGGGCGGCCGTATCGATGAGATGAATCTGTTTATGTCAGCGTCGGAAACACACAATCGGGCGAACGTGAAAAGAAGTACTGATCAGTCGTTGGCTGATTTTGCGGTGATGGTGCCTATGGCAAAAGCCGCCGGCATTAAACTAAACGGCTGTGTGTCGACCGCTTTTGGTTGTCCGTTCGAGGGGCGGGTGGCGGAAGATCGGGTGATGATGTTTGCTGAAAAATATCTGGCGTTGGGTTTTGATGGGCTCACCTTTGGCGACACCACGGGAATGGCCAATCCGCGACAGGTGGAGCGGATGATGCGGGAGGCGCGCCATCGTTTCCCGAACACCGAAATCACGCTGCATTTTCACAATACCCGCGGCATGGGATTGGCCAATGTGGTGGCCGGACTCAACGCCGGCATTACCAGCTATGACGCGTCCATTGCCGGTCTGGGCGGTTGTCCGTTTGCGCCAGGGGCGACTGGCAATATCTGTACCGAAGATCTGGTCAACATGCTCAATGATTTGGGCATCAAGAGTGGTGTTGATTTGGATATGTTGCTGGCGGTTGCCGTGAAAATACCGGCGGTGGTTGGTCACGACGTTGCTGGACAAATTATTAAAGCGGGCAAGACCATGCACTTGCATATGGTCCCGGAAAAACTCTACGAAACGTAATTCAAAAACAATGAAAAGAAAGAAAAAAAGATGACCAAATCCTTTTTCAGGGCGGTGAAAAAAATATGCATTCGGTTGTTGGTGATTGCGCCAGCATTTTTGCTTGCACCGTTCACGGCGGCGGCGGCAGAATTAAACAGTGTGCGCCAACTTTCTCAATCTGGATTTGAGAGTTTGTCAAAAGACTTGGCGGCGGTGACCGCCTTGCGGGCGCTTTCGCCGGGGGTCACGTTGGGGCTGCTTGGCTTTGATGTGGGGTTGGAGGTTGGGGTAACAAGAATCGATCACGGGGTCATATGGCGCCGGGCAGGTGGCGGCTCGGTTGATGTTGTCACGCCCAGACTAACAATTCATAAGGGGCTGGCAGCAGGTTTTGATATCGGTGCCACTGTGGGAAGCGTGTCCGGGAGTGGTCTCCAGACGCTTGGCGGAATGCTGCGTTATCAATTGGTTACGCCGGGTCTGGTTATGCCTGGCGCAACAATTCGTCTTAGCGGAAATCGGGAAATTGGTTCTTCGAGTGTGACGGTGCGTTCACTCGGTGCCGATTTAGTTGTCGCCAAGCCGCTGGTTTTGATTACGCCCTATGTTGGTATTGGCACCATCCGCACGGAGACCTCCGCTCCCGGTACTATTTTGTCGTCAGTAAGCACCAGTCAGGCACGTGCTTTTGTTGGTTTTGATTCGCGGCTGGCTTTTGGCACCTTTTCGGCAGAAGTTGAAAAACTTGGCAGTACCACCACCATTTCGAGCAAAATTGGCTTTCGATTCTAGTCACGAATCACGATTAACCCAAAGTGAAAAGACCTTGAGCAAATTAATCGAAGCTCTCAAACGCGCCGAGCAGCTGCGAAAACAAAAGCGTGAGCAGGATGAGGCGCTTAAAGCTGCGCAAGTTTCTGTGGGTGAAGCTTCCAGCCTTGCACCAATCAGCATTGAAGCTGCGTTGTTGGCTGAAGAAGTGCGCATGGCCGCAAAGGTCGTGCACGATTTATACGAGGCAGAACGGCGCAAGAAAACAGCCTTGAATGAAGAGGCGGCAAATGCCAACGATGAGACCGAGGCAAGCATTGCCAAACGGCAAGCAGAAGAAAAATTGGCGGAAGAGGTGCGCGCCCGGCAAGTTGCCGAGAAAAATGCACAAATTGCCGCCGATTCGAGGCAACAAGCGGACTTCGCCGCCATGACGGCGGCGAAGGCGCGTCAAGATGAAGAAAATAAATTGGCAAATGCGGCGAAAATGCGTGCAGACGCAGATGAGCAGGCGCGGTTAATCGCCGTACAGAGGGTCGAGGCGGAGAGGCTGGCTTCGGCAGCCAAAGCAGAGCACCAGGCGGCGGAATTGACGGCAAAAACCAATGCTGCGGCGCGCCTGGAGGCGGAAAAAAGCCTGGCGGCATTACAACAACAAAAGCAGCGTGCCGAACAAGAGCAAGAGGCGGCGCAGCGGGCCAATGATGCAGCCGCACGAGAACTCGCGGATGAATTTGTGCGTAAGGAAAAAGAGGAACAAGAGCTGGTCAAGGCGATCGAAACGCAGGCCGCTGCAAATCAAAAAGCGGCAGAGGACGCTGCCAAACGCATGCAAATGTTGCGCAAAGATTGCGCACACAGACTGACGGAATTACAGCAGAAAAAGCAACGTGTTGAACAGGATGCGACCGCGTCGCAAAAGGCACGGGAAGCGGCGGAAAGGGGTTTGGCAGAGGAAGTTGCGCGCAAAGAAACAACCGACAAAAATTTAATCGCGGCCGCGGAGGCGCGTGCGCAGGAGGAGGCAGAAAAGGCGGAGGAGGCGTTCAGACAGATGCAAGTGATGCGCGCCGAGGTAGAACGCAAAACCGCCGAAATCACCAACGCAAAGATTGCCGGTGACCGCGCGTTGCTTGCCACGATTGCCGAGCGGGAACGGTTGGAACAAGAGGCAATGGATGTGGCATTGGCCGCAGAGACCGCGGCACGCGCGGCAATGAATGAGCTGCACCAACGCGCCAAGGGAGAAACCGCTCGATTAACGGTCTCTGCAGCGCAACGCGTCCAGGCGGAACAGGCGCGATTGGCGGCACTGGATGAACTCAAGCTTGAACGGCTTGCGCTTGAAAAGGAAGCGACGGCGGTGCAGACTGCGCGGACGATCGCAGAGGCGAAAGTCGCCAAAGAAATTCAATTGCGTCAAGCGGCAGAAGAGGCTGCTCATCAAGCCGCCAAGCTAAAAAAGGAATCGGAAGAAAGCCTTGTAAAACTCGCTAAAGAGCGTGAACAGGCGGAAATTGCAGCTAAGGAAGCAGCGGTTGAAGCAGAGGCCGCTGCGCGCAAGGCCTCTGCTGAAATTGACGCTGCATTAAAGGTGGAGGCGGACAAATTAAAAAGTGCTCTAGATCGCAAGACTGAGGCCGAAAAAGTCCGCCACGACTCACTTGAGGCGTTGAGAACGCGGCGCTTGGCGGAAGAAAAAGCGGTCGAGCAGGCAAAAGCGGTACGGCTGGCGGCATCGTCAAAAGTGGACGCGGAAACCACCAAACGAATTGCCTTCGAAGAGCAGGCGCTTGCATTGGCAAAAGAGCGTAAACAAGCGGATGAACAATTGACTCGGGAAATCAATGCCAGGTTGGCTGCGGAGGAGGTTGCCAAAAATGAGGCGATTGCCCTCCAGACGACGGAACGCGAGGCAATTGTGCGGGCAAAACTTGCTGCCGAGGAGAACAGCCGGAAATTGGCGGCCCTGAAAGCAGAAACCGACGCAGCCAAGGCGGCTGTTGCAGAGCGCCGTTCCAATCTGGAAGCGCAGCAAAAGCAGGCGCGAATTCTTCAGGATAAGCTTGAAGCCGAATTGGTGATCGAACGGGAAATTGCCAACAAGGATCAAGTCAGGCTGGCGGCGGCGGTCACGCAGGCAAAAAATGAGTTGGAAAAAATCGCCGCCAAGCGTGAAAATTCAGAAGCCCAGTTGGCGAATGCAACTGAGGCACGGAAAAAAGCGCAGGCAGCTGCAAGCGCGGCAGCATCGGCGCGGCTTGAAGCGGATCGTCAGCTGGCAGATGAGGCCAACAGGCGCGCGCGCAGCGAACTTGAGCTGGCTGCAACAGAAAAGGAGCGGGAGGACCAGGAGCATTTAGCCGCCGAGGCGTTACGAGCCAGGCACGCGGCTGAGACTGCTTTGTTAAAAGCAACGGGTGCCAAAATTGTCGCGCAAAAAGCACTGGCGCAGAAGGCGGAGGACTTGGCCAGCCGGGATCGTCATTTGACGACCGAATTGGTGGAACAGGAAAAGGTTGAAGCGCAAGAATTGGCGGCAATGACCAAGGACGATCAGGCTCAACAGGAGGACGCGGAAAATCCATTGATGAACATGCATGTTCGCCAAACGGAACAACCGCCATCAAATTTTTTCAGGGTAGTTCGCTTCGCACTCATTAGTCTTGTGCTGGCTGCCAGCGGTTTTATGGCCGCTTCACTGTGGCCAGATAATCCATTGTTATCCGTAGATCGGGCCAACAATATAGCCGCACCATCGCCGCCGGTCGCCGTTGGTGTGCCTGCGACTGGTTTGGAACCAGGTCAGCCATTTGTTCTGAAATTGGATACGAATCTGACGCTCAAGCAATTGCGGACAAAATTGTAAAACACTATCACCCATGCGGGTGTGCGGGCATTTTGGCGTGGAAACGCTTATTTGTCCTTGGTTTCCATTTTTAGATCTAATTCCGAAATTTTCCGCGTGAGAGTGTTCCTGCCAATACCAAGTAAATTGGCCGCTTCAATTCGCCTGCCATTGGTGTGCGCCAATGTTTGCGCAATCAATACGGATTCAAACGTGCGGCTCAGGCGCCCATGAATGTCGCTTTCGCCGCGCAGCAATAATTTGCCCACCTCACTGGCAAGGGCGTTTGGCCATGCTTCAGGGGTAATTTGCATTGTTGATTCGCTGGCGCGAAGATCCGCCGGCAGATCCGTGATCTCAATTTTTTGACCCGGCGCCATAACCGACAACCAGTGGCAAATATTTTCCAGTTGGCGGACATTGCCTGGAAATTCCATTGCGATCAACAAATTCAATACGCCCTCGGATAATTTTTTGACCTCAATCCCAAGTTCGTGCGCACTCTTGATCAAAAAATGATGCGCCAGCAGGGGAATGTCTTCGCGTCGTTCACGAAGCGCCGGCAGGCGCAGGCGGATAACGTTTAATCGATGATACAAATCCTCACGGAAAAGATGATTTTTGACGCGAGCATCCAAGTCCTGATGGGTGGCGGCAATGACGCGCACATCGGCTTTTAACGGTGAGTGCCCGCCGACCCGGTAATACTGTCCATCTGACAACACACGCAACAGACGAGTCTGCAACTCTGCCGGCATGTCGCCAATTTCATCAAGAAATAACGTGCCACCCTCCGCCTGTTCGAACCGACCGCGCCGTGTGGCAGCCGCCCCAGTAAATGCACCGCGTTCATGGCCAAACAGTTCACTTTCGAGAAGGTCTTTTGGAATAGCTGCGGTATTGATGGCGATAAATGGTTTTTGCGCGCGCGGGCTGTGACGATGCAGTGCGTGGGCAACCAGTTCCTTGCCGGTACCAGACTCGCCGGTAATGAGTACGGTCGCGTGACTTTGCGACAGGCGACCCACTGTTCTAAATACCTCCTGCATGATCGGGGCCGAGCCCAAAATTTCGGGCGCTGAGTTCAGGTCGCTTGGTTCATCGTCTGCCGCCACCCGGCACGACTCTTCGATCGCGCGCCGAATCAGGGCAATGGCGTGATCAATATCAAATGGTTTTGGCAGATACTCAAAGGCACCACCTTGAAATGCGGCGACCGCACTTTCCAAGTCCGAGTAGGCGGTCATGATGATAATCGGCGTGGCGGGTCGCTTGATTCTTAATTCGGCCATAAAATCCAGTCCCGACGCGCCGGGCATACGAATATCACACAACACAACTTGCGGTGTTTCGCTTTTTAATGCGACCAACCCCTCATTGGCGGAGGCAAATGATCGGCGGGCGATGTTCGCACGGGCCAGCGCCTTTTCGAGCACCCAACGGATGCTCTGGTCATCATCAATAATCCAAACGGGTTTCATTCATTCACCTTATAAAGCGTCGCGCGACGCATCGTGCGGATCATCAGTGACAACCGGAAGTAAAACAATAAATTCGGTCTTGCCTGGAACGCTATCAAATTCGATCACCCCGCGGTGTTGATTGACAAAATTTTGTGCAATCGACAGCCCTACCCCGGTGCCCCCATCACGGCCGGTTACCAGCGGATAAAAAATCCGATCTTTAATTTGCTCCGCTACGCCCGGACCGTTATCCTCAATGCAAATTTCCAAAGCCAGTTGAAACCGCTCGCGAATCATCGTCACCTGTCTGGCGATGCGTGTGCGCAGGCGGACAATTCCCGCGCCGTTGGTTGCCTGGGCGGCGTTGCGGACAATATTGAGCAATGCCTGAATTAGTTGCTCGCGATCGCCCATTGTTTCCGGCAGGCTGATATCGTAATCCCGGACAATGGTCAGCGTATTCGGAAATTCCGCCAATACGACCGACCGCACATACTCAAGCACTTCATGAATGTTGACGGTTTCAATGATTGGCAGTCGGTGTGGGGTTAACAATCGATCCAAAAGCGATTGCAGGCGATCCACTTCGCTGATGATGACCTGGGTGTATTCAAGCAAAGCCTGGTCGGGCAATTCACGCTCGAGAAGTTGTGCCGCACCACGGATGCCGCCAAGGGGATTTTTGATCTCGTGGGCAAGATTGCGAATCAATTCCCGATTGAGTTTTTGTTGCGCGAGCAGTTTTTCTTCGCGGGCAATTTTCAGATGTTGATCCAGCGGCTGAAACTCAATCACGATTTGTGCAAATTCGGCGGGTGTCGCCAAACAGGAGCAGTGCAAAGTTTGGCCTGAAGGGGTGGTCAGTGTCAGGCTGGATTCGTTGAATCCTTTTTGGTGGGTCATGACCTGTGTGAGCATTGCGAATAATCCGGTGTCGCCATTTCCATCGCCCAGCAGCCGGTTGAGTGTCCAGCCGGCGGCACTCTTGCGACTAAACGCAAATAAATTTTCGGCGGCGGCGTTGGCGTGAATCAACCTAAAGTCATGATTGACCACAATGACCGCAGTGGCAATTAATTCCAGGCCGGCATAGGACGCACTATTGGTGTGAACGGCAATATTTTTCACGGAAGACAGTTTAGGAATAGACAACGGGCGATAGGGATAAGCTAGCAATTTTCTTGCCATGATTGCCGATTTGCGACCGACGGAAGAACAATACAGCAACAATCAATAAAAAAACGCCGAAGGCTCATCACCTTCGGCGTTAACTTCGATCGGACAACCCAATCGAAAGGAGTCATGATTTAAAGTGGGCGCTTAACGGTCTTCCGCCAATGAGCGTCGAGCCGCAGAGTTTGCGACGTTGGAAACCGGCTTGAGCTTCACCACCGGCAGATCGTTGCGACTATTTTCTGACGAAGACAACTGCACTGGTTTTGTCGACTGTCGTTGTTTTGGTGGTGCCACTTCAGCGCTCATCTGCGGGGTCGGCCGATAACCTGACGTAAAGAGCTCGCGCAGTGCCAGCAAGTTATGCTGATGCATATCAACTTGATCCTGTAATGCGCGCACCCGTTCAAAATGTCTGGAAATTAACGCCTTGGACTCAGTCAACGTATCCGAATATGTTTGCTGGCTCGCGAGTGAGGCATGTAAAGCTCGAATGGCCGGACTGCGGGATTGTTCTGCCACCAGCGCATCATTGGCCTCACGCAATAGCTGCTCTTCCGCCTCAACTTCACCTTCAAATATTCGCCGACGCACATCATCGCGGCGCTGTTGAGCCAATGTTGCTGCGCTGATGCCACCGTTTAGTGCGGAATTTCTATGAGGCGAAACAACCGCAAGCGCGGGTGGTTGCAGAATGGTTGCTGAAGTCGCGCCAGCATAACTCGGCACAGGGGTCGGCATTGTGTTGGTCGTGGGCGACAGTTTGGCAGTCTGCAAAGTCGTATCAATTTGGTTAGAAGTGGACGACACCGATGGCGGATTGGCGACCAGTGACTTTGCCTGAAGCTGCCTGTTTGACACTGCGGGCATGGTCATGAGGGGCTGCAGTTCAACGACCTGTGCACCCTTAATGGGCGAATTGGAATAGGTGACGCGACCGTCGGTATCAATATGTTTGTAAACGACCACGCCCTGCGCCCAAGCGGACGGAATCACACCCATAATCGCGACGAGCGCGCTGAGGGTGGCAGGAATCCGCAAAAAAAAGCGCCGAATATTCATGTAGATAGCGAAATTTGTAGCTGGGTAAAAGCTCACAGCCGGGCAGGACAGTTTGCGACGCATTTGATGCTTTTTCAATCCAATGGATAGCGATGTTTAAGTGCAGCACCACTAGGGATTGGGGTTGCATCAATTATTTTCGGCGAAAATATGCCCAAAGACTGCAAAAGGGGCGGCACTCTTGCGAATGCCGCCCCTTGCGGATGGGTCAAAAAGTCCCCGGCTATTCAGCCTGGGCGGGTTGGATTACGACGAATAATACATATCGAATTCAACCGGATGGGTTGTCATACGGAATCGTGTGACTTCCTGCATTTTGAGTTCGATATAGGCGTCAATCATTTCGTTGGAGAACACGCCGCCGCGGGTAAGAAACTCGCGATCCTTGTCGAGCGCGTCCAGCGCCTGATCCAGCGACGAGCAAACGGTTGGGATTTTTGCATCCTCTTCCGGCGGCAAATCATAAAGATTTTTGTCTGACGGATCACCCGGATGAATTTTGTTTTGCACCCCATCCAAGCCGGCCATCATCATTGCTGCGAACGCAAGATAAGGGTTGGCTGTTGGATCCGGAAAGCGCACTTCAATACGCCGCGCTTTGTCTGCCTGCACGTATGGAACGCGTATGGAGGCGGAGCGATTGCGCGCCGAATATGCCAACTTCACCGGTGCCTCGAAACCGGGAACCAATCGTTTGTAGGAATTGGTTCCCGGGTTGGTAATCGCATTCAGGGCACGGGCGTGTTTGATAATTCCACCGATGTAATAAAGAGCAAAGTCTGACAGGCCGGCGTAACCATTTCCAGCGAATAGATTCTTGCCGTCTTTCCAGATTGATTGGTGCACGTGCATGCCGGACCCGTTGTCGCCAACAATCGGCTTGGGCATAAAGGTGGCAGTTTTGCCGTAACTATGCGCAACGTTATGCACCGCGTACTTGAGGATTTGTGTCCAGTCCGCCCGTTGAACCAGAGTCGAGAATTTGGTGCCGATTTCACACTGTCCCGCATTGGCTACTTCGTGGTGATGAACTTCGACCTCGACGCCCATGTCTTCCAGCGCCAAGCACATCGCTGAACGAATATCCTGCAGTTGATCGACGGGTGGAACAGGAAAATAACCACCCTTGACCGGTGGGCGATGACCGAGGTTGCCGCCTTCAAATTTTCCAGCAGTCGACCACGCTGCCTCTTCCGAAAATATTTTGGAATAACAGCCGGACATATCAACGCTCCATTCGACCGCGTCAAACACGAAAAACTCCGGCTCCGGGCCAAAATAGGCGGTGTCACCAATACCGCTGGCGATTAAATAGGCCTCTGCACGACGCGCCAATGAGCGCGGGTCGCGATCATAGCCTTTGCCGGTTGCCGGCTCAATCACGTCGCAAGTTAATACCAATGTGGCGTCGTCAAAGAATGGATCAATAAAGGCGGTGCTGGCATCCGGCATCAACAACATATCCGATGCCTCAATTCCCTTCCAGCCCGCAATGGAGGAGCCGTCAAATGCGTGACCCTCAGTAAATTTTTCAAGACCAAAAGCGCTCACCGGTACGGTGACGTGTTGTTCTTTACCTTTGGTATCGGTGAAGCGAAAATCAACGAACTTGACTTCGTTGTCCTTCACAATTTTCATTACATCTTCAACAGCCATTGCATTCTCCTGATAATGTGTGCGGGAAGTAAAAAGTAAATTTGGTCGGCGAAACGCCACAATTTGTAGATTTAAGTCAGTTTATAGAGCATGAACCGTGCCACATTTAACGCCTTGATTACATGTAATAAAATGCCGAATAAATGGTGCGCCGTAGAATTGCGCACCATTTATGGGTGCGACTTTTCAAGTTGCACCATAATGGGGCGGCTTGGTGATGGTGCTGCACCAAGTTAATTTGCCAGATTACGCTAATTTTTTATGACCGACCAATATGTCTGATCGTTATGCCGTCGTCGGTAATCCCATTGCACATTCGTTGTCGCCGGAAATTCATCAGGCATTTGCGCGTGCCCTTGGGCATGAAATTGTGTATGAACAAATGCTTGCGCCGCTTGATGGATTTTCTACTCTTGTAGGAGCCCTCCGCAGTGAAGGCATCAAGGGGATAAACGTTACAATGCCATTCAAATTGGAGGCGTTTGAATATGCAAGTCGTTGCACGCTACGCGCGCAATTGGCGGGCGCGGCAAACACCTTGAAATTTGACGCAACAGGCGCGTACGGGCCCGTCTTTGCGGACAATACCGATGGCGCAGGGTTGGTGCGCGACATTATTAACAATCTGCAACACGAAATGGTCGACCGCAGCATATTGGTGATTGGAGCGGGTGGTGCGGCACGCGGAGTCATGGGTGCACTCATGGATGAAAACCCAAAATCAATTTCAATTTCGAATCGAACAATACATAAAGCAACAGAGCTGGCGCGGCGATTCTCGAATATTAATTCTGCAGTGACTATAGAAGCGCTTGATGAGCAACAGTTGATCGCACGGCAATTCGATATTGTTATAAACGCGACTTCCGCCAGTTTTGAAAACACCCTGCCGCAAGTTCCACCCACTATTTTTGCGCCCGCTGGTCTGGCGTATGACATGGTGTACGGGAGGGGCGCAACACCATTTTTAAATATGGCAGCCAAATCGAATGCGACCATTGCCGACGGTCTCGGTATGCTGGTCGAGCAAGCGGCAGAGGCTTTCTTAGTGTTCCGCAGTGTGCGCCCAAAAACAGAGTCGGTCATTGCAGCGGTTCGCCAACGGATTCAGTCCATATCTTGCCGACAAAAACCAATATGACGACCAAAACTTCCTCCTGGTTCGGGCTGGCGCTTGCAGCCATCGTGGTAATTTTTTTAGCGTTTCAAGGATACGTACTGGCAAAACTTTGCTGGTGGCGCAGCCATGACCCAACCATGACGGCTTTTATGGGTGCGAGGTTGGACAAAATGCGTGAGGTAAAACCTGTTGCCACCCTCAAACATGTCTGGGTTCCCTATGGAAAAATTTCGTCGCATTTAAAACGCGCAGTATTGGTTGCGGAAGACGACAAATTTATCGATCACGGCGGTTTCGATTGGCAGGGAATTCAAAAAGCGCTCGAAAAAAACGAACAGCGCGGCAAAGTTGTTGCTGGTGGGTCAACCATTACCCAGCAACTCGCAAAAAACCTGTTCTTGTCCGGCGACCGTTCATTGGTTCGCAAGGGCCAAGAGGCCATTATTACGGTCATGATGGAAAGCACCATGGACAAAGAACGAATTCTTGAAATTTACTTGAATGTCATCGAATGGGGCGATGGTGTATTTGGCGCGGAAGCAGCCGCCAGACATTACTTCGGAATTTCTGCTACCCAACTGAGCGCACCACAGGCCGCCAAGTTGGCCGCGATCGTGCCCAGGCCGCGTTTTTATGACCGGAATCGCAACTCCCCCTATTTACTCCGGTATACAGAAACCATTCTTGCGCGCATGCCGAATGCGCAATTGCCGTGAAATCGGCCAATAAATCAACACTAAACTCGGCGACCCCGGCATGGAACTCGTAAATTGGATTTTTTTTGGTCCGTCGAAGCTAATCACGACGTACCCGTACGCCGGATTCTTTATTGCGGCATTGTTCATTGGCGCGCAATTATTGCGCACCGCCATTGCAAGGCAGGTATTCAACAAGCAGTGGTTTAGAAAGGCGCCGGTATTCACCGGCCTGCTTTGGGCTATCTTTAATCTGTATGAAATGCAGTTGGCAGCAGTACTGGGGCCGGCGGCGGCGCAGGCTGCCGCAAATGCCGGTGTGGTTGCAATTCCGGTATTGCTGAGGCTTGACCTGATTGTCTTAACACCGCTGTTGTACGTTCTTACCGCATTTGCGCTGTATGGTTTGCTTTTTTCGGCGGCACTTCCATCAACACAACCGCCCACCGACAACCTTAACGCGGACGACAAATAGGGCAAATTTCCCTAAACGGCGTAGGTTGCCGAACGCAATGGCTATTTAGCTGGGCGCTCGCGCCGTGTCCGATGGGGTATGCGCGGGCGCGATGTCGAGCGGCGAAATGGATTGTCCATATGAAAAGGGCGGCAGGAAAAACCCGCTGACAAAGTTAAAAGAAATTTCTCAATCCGGCAAGTGAATGATTGGCATCATCACCCGCCGGATTGAGAGAGTCTGAAGCAGGTAGTCTGCTTAGCCCATCGGTTTGATGAGCGGCGTGATAACCGGAGTTACCATTGGCGCAGGCTTTGCTGCGGGGGCTGCCTTTTTTGGAGCAGCCTTTTTCTTCGCAGCAGGCTTCTTTGCAGGCTTACTTGCTACTTTTTTTTTTGCGGCTGGCTTCTTGGCCGCTTTTTTTGCTACTGGCTTCTTAGCTGCCTTTTTTGCGGCTGGCTTCTTAGCTGCTTTTTTTGCTGCTGGCTTCTTAGCTGCTTTTTTTGCTACTGGCTTCTTAGCTACTTTTTTTGCTGCTGGCTTCTTAGCTACTTTTTTTGCCGCTGGCTTTTTCGCTGCAGGTTTCTTGGCCGCTTTTTTTGCTGCCGGCTTTTTCTTGGCTGTTGCCATGATCAACTCCTTTCGATGGTTGGACCGAATTGCTTGTTAGGATCCGACTCTATTGAGCCGAATCACCAAGACATCAGTTCAGACGAACGATTGAGTGCTGGCATTTGCCGAAAATACGAGAGACGGCGAAACATCCTCACTCCACCCGCGGTTGAACGAACATATGAAACCAAAAACACTGAATCAAATAATCATTCGCCGCGAGCACTTGGTGATTCGGATTCTATGGAAGTTTTTTTTTGAACACCAGTTTTTAATGATGTCAATACCGCTTATTTGCAATCGATTATTGCGATATGGTAGCGATTCGATACTATGTTGGATGCCATCGTTTATTTTTTACACAATTTTCGAGCCGTGTCGCCATCAAAAATAAAAAACGACCGTTGCAGGCACGGTTATTCGTCGCGCAAAATTCGCTCGCCCGCAACCAACGAATCAAACGACTCGCGATCACGCACCACAACAATTTTGGCACCGTCAACCATGATTTCTGCGGCGCGCGGGCGTGAGTTGTAATTCGACGACATGACAAATCCATAGGCGCCGGCAGACAACACGGCGAGTAGTTCCCCCGCGTCGGCAGCAAGCCTGCGTGCGTATCCAAGTACGTCCGCGCTCTCACAAACGGGGCCGACAACATCATATTCTTTACGCTCGGCGCTAGAATTTTTATCGACCTCGACAATCTCATGGTGCGCCTGATAAAGCGCCGGACGGATCAGGTCATTCATTGCCGCGTCGACAATCAGAAAGTTTTTGTGCTCGCCAGGTTTTACGTATTCCACCTTGGTTAACAACACACCTGCATTGCCAGTGATCAATCTGCCGGGCTCAAGTAGCAACTCAACTTGCCGGTCGCCCAACGCTTGCTGAAGAGCGGCGGCGTAGGCGTGCAGGTCTATTTGTGGCTCATTGTTATAGGTGATGCCGACGCCCCCGCCAGGACAAATGTGATGGATGACAATGCCGTCCTCAGCAAGTGCATCGGCAAGATCGACGATCTTGCCCATCGCTTCAATCAATGGCGCGGCATTGGTAAGTTGCGAACCAATATGGCAGTCCACACCGGCAACAACGATTCCAGGAAGGGTGCTGGCCAAGCGGTATACCTGTCTGGCACGGTCGAAGGCAATGCCGAATTTGTTGTTCTTCAAACCGGTAGAAATATACGGATGGGTCTTTGCATCCACGTCGGGATTCACGCGCAAACTCACCGGCGCACGCAATTTCAGTCCAACCGCCACTTCATTTAATCTGATCAACTCCGCTTCGGACTCAACGTTAAAGCACTTGATACCCGCTCTTAAAGCGATCGCCATTTCGTCGGCGGTTTTGCCAAGGCCGGAGAAAACCACCTTGTCTGCGCGGCCCCCTGCCAGTAATACACGCCTCAATTCGCCGGCGGAAACAATGTCAAATCCGGCACCAAGCTTGGCCAGCACACTCAGTACGGCCAAGTTGGAATTTGCCTTGACGGCAAAACAAATCGTATACGGCCGCGCCGTTGCCCCGCCCGTCCGGGCCGCGTCCACCGCACGATCCAAGCGGTTGAATGCGGATGTGATTGCCGCGCGCGAATAGATATAAGTTGGCGTGCCGTGCAGCCGTGCAATGTCCGCCAAGGCAACTTCTTCAACGTAGAGCTGGCCACTTCGGCGGGCGACGCCAAAAGTGTCCAACAGTGGTTTGCCATGCTCAGTCATGTGTGAGCCTTTTCAAGCAACAACGAGGGCGCGCCTGAAATCGCCGATGCCGCGGCGGTGCCCGGCAGCCGCAACGGTCCCTTTTGTCCACAAGCAGATATGGTTGTGGTGAACGCAAATGTTAGCAATGTGAGTACAATCGAACGAATTTTCATAGACACCCCCCCCAAGTCAGCGGTGATGGTAACACGCCAAAACCGGTGCCCAGAAAGCAAAAAAATGAATACACCGGAAGCAATGAACGAAAGCGATTTTCACGCGCGCGTAGACGCGTTGTTGGCTGAACTTGAAGATGCCATTGATGAGGTTGATGCCGATATTGATACTGAGGCAACGGCCGGAATCCTGACATTGACGTTTGCGAACGCCACCAAAGTCATTATCAACCGTCAAACAGCAACCAGGGAGGTCTGGGTTGCGGCTCAATCCGGCGGCTTTCATTTTAGATTTGATGGAGCCGCGTGGCGGGATACGCGCAGTAATGAGCAGCTGGACTTATTATTATCGCGCGTCATCTCGATGCAAAGCGGGTGTGTCGTTGCAGTCAGCCTTTCTTAATCGTCAGCGATCGACTTGATCGCGGCAAAAAATGCGTAGCAGAACTTTGTTGAATTGTGCGTAAAAATATCATGCAAATCATGCGGGCGATAACGCTTGCAAAAGGCGGCCCGTTAATTTAGTATCGAATCAACACTAAAAAAACGTACGAAAAATATCGACGGCTTTAGTGTCGAGTCGATACTGAAATCTATCGGTGACGTCCAGGACGGCCAGGAGGCAAAAAATAATGATGGGTAATGATAGATGTCTATTGAGCGCTAGGAACGTGATTTTGGGCACATTGCCAACTTCCACTAAATTGCCGGCAATGCATCGCCCGCACCGGCGCGGAAAATATTTTGCTTCAGCAAAATTCGCGACATAAAGGATCGGCAAATGGATAAACACCCACTTGTTTTGTTGGAGTTGGTTGAGCGCCTTGGTAACTTGATGCGTGCCGAGGCGCGCCGCGTCGGCGCAGACGAGCAACTTGCGCCGGTGCATGTTGAGGCCTTGGTTTATCTGTCTGGCGCAAACCGCTATTCAAACACCCCCCAGGCGCTCGGCGAATATTTGGGGCTGACAAAAGGCACCATTTCCCAAAGTCTGTTATTGCTGGATAGGCGCGGCCTGATTGAGCGTTATCAAGATGACATTGACCGGCGCGTGGTCAGATTACGACTGTCTTCCACCGGCGACCAGTTTTTGTATGAGGCGCAGCCGCAATTGGCTTGGTTACACGCAACCCGAGATATCAGCCCAAATCGAATCCGCAACGCGGTCTCAGCATTGCGCGAGGCACTCACCACATTCCAAGCCGACAACGAGGGTCCGCCGTTCGGTACCTGTCCCGGTTGCCGGCATTTTGAGAGACTGTCAGCCCGTGCCTACCGATGCGGATTAATGGGCGATCGACTTTCCGGCCCTGAAACCCGCAAAATTTGCTGGCTATTTGAAATGAAGGGTGGCGTGATCGATGATGAGGAACTCGAATAACGTGGAACCTGCCAGAATCAGCCGCGTAGGTACTGGACTCGATTCCGCTAGAATCAAGCCATGATCGGAATTCTAATAGTTGCGCACGGAACTTTGGGCGAAAGCCTGATTCACTGCGCTTCCCATGTGATGGGCAAACGGCCCCTCTATTTGCGCCAGCTTGGCGTGACCATTCACGATGATCCGGATGCGCTGTTGCCACAGGGTCGTGACCTGATCCGTTTCCTGGATCAAGGCGAAGGGGTGCTGGTTTTGACGGACGTATATGGTGCCACTCCGTCCAATATCGCCTGCAGATTGTTGTCGCCGGGAAAAATTGAAGGCATTTCCGGCGTAAACCTGCCCATGTTGATTCGTGCACTAACCTATCGCGACCAGCCGATGCCCGAAATGATCACCAAGGCTATTGCAGGCAGCCGCGAAGGGATCATTAATATGCCCGCCAACAACTGCCTGCCACCGGAAACACAATGCTAAAACAGGAAATTGAAATTACCAATAAGCTCGGGCTTCACGCCCGTGCGTCTGCAAAACTAACCCAAACGGCGGCGCAATTTCAAAGTGAAATTTTTATCTCCAAAGCTGCCCGTCGCGTTAATGCCAAATCAATCATGGGCGTAATGATGCTGGCCGCCGGAATGGGCGCTGTCATTGTGGTTGAAACCAATGGCGCGGATGAAGCCAATGCCATGGAGGCGATGCTGGCGTTGATTGCAGACAAATTTGGTGAGGGCGAGTGAGAGCCGGTTATCCAGCCGTTCGCTCTGCCAATTTCGCGTTTGAGGGCGAGGCGGGTTTTTGTTCTCCGATAACCCTGCCTTCGTCAATCTCCCGATTGAGTCGGCAATGAGCTTTACCATGCATGGCCTCGGTGTTTCAGGGGGCATTGCCATCGGCCATGCGCATTTGGTGACATCGGCGTCACTTGAAGTTGATCACTACTCCATCCCGGCAGAATTTGTGGCCAAGGAAATCAAGCGATTTGAACGCGCCGTGCGGTCGGTCCGTGCGGAGCTAGACCAGTTGGAAAGCGATATCAAGGCAAGCCACCGTACCGACCCTGCGGCGGCGGGCGGCGTGGTGGGCGCCGCCAATATCCATACAAGCGATATCGCCGCGTTTGTAACCATCCACCGTTTGTTACTGGAGGACCCGATGCTGGCTGAGGAGCCGTGCGTCATCATTGCGCGCGAAAAATGTAACGCGGAATGGGCGCTGAAACTGCAGGTCGATGACTTGTTGGCGCAATTTTCGGAGGTGCAGGACGATTACCTGCGCGAACGGAAAACAGACGTACGGCAGGTCGCGGAGCGGGTTGTGGCTGCGTTAAGCGGGCAGGGCGGTGCCGTCCCGGAAAAACTTCGTGCCAGGGCAGAAGACACGATCTTGGTTGCCCATGATTTGTCTCCCGCCGACGTGATCCTGTTTAAAGACCATCGCGTAGCGGCATTTATCACTGATTTGGGCGGGCGCACTTCTCATACCGCAATTTTGGCGCGCAGTTTGGGTATTCCAGCCATTGTTGCATTGCACACCTCGCGCGAACTGATTATTGAAGACGAGTTGATAATTGTTGACGGTGCCCAGGGCGTGGTGATTATTCAACCCGACGAAACAGTGCTTGCCGAATACCGGTTAAAACAAAATCAATGGAAGCTGGAGCGGCAAAAATTGGGTCGGTTAAAGACCGCCGTTGCCGCCACATTGGACGGCATTGAAATCCAGTTACACGCCAACATCGAATTGCCCAGCGACTTAAGTGCGGTTAAACAAGCGGGTGCAACCGGGGTTGGTTTATACAGAAGCGAATTCTTGTTTATGAATCGTCGCGATACGCCAACCGAAGATGAGCAATTTCAGGCCTATAAAACAGTGGCGGAAGGTTTAAAAGGTCAGCCGGTTGTGATCCGAACGCTGGATATAGGTGCGGATAAAACCTTGGAAATTGAGGACGGACCCAAAGGTCATTCAGCCTTGGGTTTGCGAGCCATTCGGTATTGCCTTGCCGAACCGGCGTTGTTTAATACCCAATTGCGGGCAATTTTGCGGGCGTCGAAATTTGGCGATGTGCGCATTTTGATCCCGATGTTGGTGTCGGCATCGGAAATCAGGCAAACCTTGGCGGCGATTGATATTGCCAAAGCCCAGTTGACGGCAGAAGGCAAAAAATTCAACAATCAAATCATGGTTGGCGGCATGATCGAAATTCCCGCCGCAGCCATCGCTTTGCCGATATTTTTGAAAAATTTGGATTTCCTCTCTATCGGCACCAATGATTTGATTCAGTACACATTGGCGATAGATCGAACGGATGACAACGTTGCGCATTTGTATGATCCCCTGCACCCGGCGGTACTGCAGTTGATTTCCGGCGTTATTCGGCAGGCCAATCTGACGGGCGTGCCGGTCACGGTTTGTGGCGAAATGGCCGGGGATGTGGCGCTGACCCGTTTGCTGCTGGGTTTTGGATTGCGCAACTTTTCGATGCACCCGGCTAATTTGCTGAGCGTCAAGCAACGGGTACTCATGTCAGATGTCACCAAGTCGGCCAATCTCGTCGCCAAGATCATGCGTTCATATGATCCTGATGTCACCAGGACCTTGCTGGACAAATTGAACGCCTAGCCTGCATATTTCACGGGGGCGCACTCGAGAGTGGGTGGATAAGCGAGTGATTTTTTGCTCGACTGACCGAGTAATATCAAGATATTACGAGGGAAGAGAGCGGAAAAGCGCTGCTCAGCCGCCTGTTATCGAGTACGTAGGCCATCAACCTTACGAAGTACAGTTTGGATTCGCAGAATTTATAGG
>CAMTWK010000031.1:0-16119 GCA_947085425.1 uncultured Burkholderiales bacterium
CGTGCTGGTGGTGACTTGTTCGACGCGGGAGAGAAGATCACGCTGATAGGTGCGTGTATTGCTACCCGACGGCTGGGTAATGCTTTCACTGCACAGCTTGCCGAGTGCGTTGGCGCAGTCGTAGGTATTGGTGGTGGTAAAGGTTTTACCGTTGGCGATCTCGGTGCGCGTGGCGAGGCGGCCAAGGCTATCGTAGGTCGATGCCGAGGTGCGGCCACCGGTAACAATTTCCGTCAGCAATTCACCGCCGGCGTTGTACGAATAGGTGATGGTGCCGGCATCGGGGTCGACGAGTGTGCGTTTGCGTGATCGCAGGTCGTAGGTCATCTGTACCACCCCGCCGCCGGGCTTGGTGACTTGGGTGAGATTGCCGAGCGCGTCGTAGCTGTAGCTAGTTGTGTTGTTCGCCGCATCTACGACGCTGGTGGTCCAGCCTTGGCTATTGGTCACGCGGGTGGTGGTTTGTGCAAGCACTCCGCCGCCGGGGTTGCGAGTGACCGATGAACTAAAGCCGTTGTAGGAGAAGGTCGTCACACCGCCATCGGGCGCCGTGTCGCTCAGCATGCGATCGAGCTTGTCGTCGCCTTCGTAGGCAAATGTGGTGCCAGTGGTGGGGGTGCCGATGTATGGGCGGGTGACGCTTGTCTTGCGGCCACGGGAATCATAACTGGTGGCGACACTGACGGTGCTGCCGTCAAACGACTGGCTGTCGCGACGGATTTCACGACCAAGGATATCGATGTGGCTGGTGGTGGTTGGTGCACCGGATGACACGCTGGTGATCGACATGACTGCACCGGCGATTGCGCCACCGGCATAGGTGGTCGATTGATTGACTCCGAGCTTTGAATAGCTGGCGAATTTACGACCAAGGCGATCATAACGTGCGGTTGAAAAAACGTTGTTGGCGTCAGTGGACTGCTTGACAGCACCAAAACGTTCGTCGTAAAGGCTGGTTGCGGTATGGCCGAGTGTATTGGTGGCGCTGGTGGCAAAACGCTTGTAGGGGTCGCCATATATCACAGTCGTCGTCCTGCCAACCAACCCCAGACCGGTAACGGTGGTCTTGTTGCGGTTGCCCACGCCATCGTTGTATTCGTACGCAGTAGTGATGGTGAGAGACGCATCAGCTGCATTCGGCTCGATCACTTCGGTTTCAACCAGGTGCGTGCCGAACTTGTAGTTAAATGACGACGCGCGGGTGAGCGACGGCGTTGACGGCGCTGTTGACAACACCGAGACGATGGTCGGCCGACCGATCAGCCAATTGGCAACGTCTTCATCACCAAAGGTGGTGCTAGTCGTTTTGGCAAATCCATCGGAGGTCGAAACGGTGCTCTGACTCACATTGCCATAGCTATCAATATTGGCAAGCAGTGTGCTTGAGGTTGTCGTGATGTAGGGGGTTGCTGGTGAGTTGGGCTCGAAGGCCTGGTCAATACTTTGGATGGCGTAGGGTTGCCAGATCGTGAGGCCACCGGGCTTTTCTGGTGTCGCCAATCCCTGTAGTGTTTTTTTGTCCCAACTAATGGTTTTAGTCGAGAGTATTACGCCTGTGCTGCTCTTGGCAACCGTTTGGGTTGGCACACCGGCCAGCCGATTGGCGTAGTCCTGCTGATAAGTGGTTGTGGTGGTGCGATTGGTCAAGTCATCTTTGACGGTGCGCTCGCTGAAGCCGAGTAGCCCTCCGCCCTGCGAGTGGCCTTGCAGCCCTTTGTAGGTATAGCTGAAGCTTCGGGTAGCACCGATGCCATCTTGCGTGGACATGCTGCTGACCACATACATCGGTGATTGGATGTCGAGCGCAGGGAAGGTTGCGGCGTTGCCTTTGATGTAGATCGGCGTTGCGCCTGAGGTGTCGGTGAGTGGCTTGTAGGTGAAGTTGGCTTCCTTGCCTAAACCATCTTTTGCCTTGACCATCATGTCTGGGGTTTGACCGGTTGCGCCGACAACGGCCCACTCTTGGCCGGCGCCGCCCGTGCGCAAGATCGCGATATCGGTTTTGCCATTGCCCTCAAAGTCGCCAAGTAAATTATTGGCGTTGAAGTCTAGGAAGTCGCCATTGGCTGGGACATTGTTGCCCCAGTGGCTACAGTTGAAACTCGTTCCCGTCGACAGGCACACCCACCAGCCTGGAAGCTGTGCCACACCGTTGCCCGTGAAGCTTGTTGCATAGTGCTGCGCAACATCGGTACGACCGTCGCCGTTAAAGTCGCCGGCCAAATACAAGAAGTTGTCATTTGGTCGACCCGCCCAACGACTACAGTCAAACGTGCCATCGCCGCGCGAGAGGCAGACATTCCAATTTCCAACGCCGTTTGGTGCGGTGTTATCCGGTGAGATGAGATCAGCAAGACCGTCGCCATTCATGTCGGCTACGGTCGTACCCTTTGGCCAGCTATAGACTGCTGGCGTATTTTCAGGACCAAGCGCAAATCCGGTTTGAACAGCGGCGCCGGCGACAAATGTCGAGAACGCGACTTGCCAATTGTTGGTGGTACTGATGCCCTCCTTACCATAGGAGGCAATATCGGCTCGGCCGTCACCATTGAAGTCGCCGACCACTTTTCCGTTCGGCCCAAGGAATTCTGCAGACTGATTTGACTCATTTGGGCCGATATGGTCGCCTGAACAATTGAAGCCATTGCCGACGGACAGGCACATGCGCCAAAGAGATTTCGCATTTACCCGTCCCATGTAGAACGCAACATCGATACGGCCATCACCGTCAAAGTCACCAGAGAGGGTAAACGCCTCACCCGGATTAATAGGCGATTGCGGGATGTTGTTCGTTGCACCCGCCGGCACCAGTAACGAGCAGCTAAATCCAGTCCCGGTGGAGATACACTGCGTCCAAATGCTGTTTGCTTCGCTGATGAAGTCGGTTTTACCATCGCCGTTGAAATCGCCAAACACAACACGTGTGTCGGTGCCACCAGGACTATTCCAAGTCTGCTCGCTGTTTGATCCGCCAAGGCGAACACCCCACTGGTTGCTACCTTTGTAGCGGATGAAATCGGACTTGCCGTCGCCATTGAGATCCACTACGCGCGTGAAGCCTTGACCCGTCATATCCGGATACGCGGTTGGCGTTTGTGATTGCGTCAACGTACTATCGGTTGCGCCAGGCGTCGCCAACGTGAACTCGCTTGCCGGCAGGCAAAGTTTGCTAGTGCTGTTGATATCCGTCACACCTTCGCCAAAACCGCATTCGGTTAGCGTGCGCAGCAGCGACCGTTTCGTGAGGTTGCTGGTATCGTATTGCAACGTGTAGGAGCGAACAAAATTGCTGCCGATCTTGGTCGTGATGGCTCTGAGTCGCTTGGTTTGTTGGCTGGTACTGCCGGCCGAATCGAACAGGACTGCTCGTTCCTCCAGCAAGTTGTCTTCATAGCCGAATTCAACAGACGCATATGGGGCAAACGTGGTCGTCCCCGTGTATCGAATGCGCTGGGGCCGTTGGGCAAGATTGGCGTCTTTTTCGTACTCAACCAGATAGTAGTTGCCAAGTCGATCAACGGCTTTGCTCAGCGACCACACTTTGACTGCATTGTTGATTGCCGCTCCAGTCGAGTCGACTGCCATGATGCGAGCGTGACCAGCCACGATGCCGACGGAAAGCCCTGCCTCGTCGGTGCCGTAAAACATGATGAGCCCGGATTTGCTCTCAACTTTCCAGCCATTTGCCACTGGCGTGATTCGGCTGAAGCTATCTCGTTCGGTGCGATACACCCCCGCGGTAATTTCGATCAGGCGCTGCCCATCCAGGCAGTAACCGTCATTCGCGTCGTAGGAAATCTTGCCTTTGATGCCATCGGTGTAATAATTTTTTGGGCAACGATGTACTGCAGACAGCCCTGTCAATGACCAGCCCGCCCCAACCAATCCGCCACCGCCTTGGCTGCTGTAGCTCAGACCAACACTCGGCATCATTCCCCCCGTTCCAGGCGGCAAAGCGATCGGAATTGAGTAGCCAGCCGAACCCGATTCCGAGACATCGAAGCTGCCTGCTGTAGCACCGACGGCGACACCGTTCGGATCAGGCACGCTATTGCTGGTATCAGCTGCCGGGTTGTCGCTTGCTGCTAGCGAACTGGCAGCGGCAACAACAAATTGAATGGCCACCGATGTGGTGGTGGTGCCAAAGTTATCGGTTGCCTTTGCAGAAATGTTATACGTGCCTATGCCCGGGGAAGACCAAGAAAGAACGTATTGACCATTTGTTGCTGATGTGACGGCCGGCTGAATCAAGCTCGCCCCATTAAAGAACTCAACTTTTGTAATCGATCCGCCAACCGCCGGACTCGATGCCGTCGCGGCAAGCGGAAGATTAATCAGTGGGGCAAAAATATTGCTGCTCGGCGCGACCATCTGAACAACCGGCGGCGCACTACTGACCTGCACCGATACATTGGGTGTCGCGGCACCAAATGAATTCGAAGGATCCTGAATCATTTGCCACTGGAAATTGTAGGTCCCTGCCGTCGACGGCGCTGTCACATTAAAACTAAATGTCGCATTTTGCCCCTGCGCAACACTCCCGGTGACATCGACCCGGCCACTGTTCCACGTCGTATTGTTTGCCGGATTTTGCGAGCCCAGGCGGATTGAATTTGCCGTGCTCCATGTTGACGTTCCAGCATTTTGCATGGTGATGGTGATCGGGTATTGCTGTCCGGCGACCATGGTGGTCGGGACCGTCTGCGAAACGAAGGTCGATCCGAGTGCAGGCACGGCGGAAACGTTCACAGGTATTGCATTCGACGACACGCTGGTTTGACCAAAGTAGATCGCCTTGGCCGTAAACGTATAGCTTCCGGACGTCAAGCTTGCCGTTGTGTGAGTAAACGGGGCGGCCGTTTTAGTCGCAATCTTTGTGCTGCCCTGATAGAACTCAACCTGAGAAACGACCGTCGATGGATCGGTTACGTTGGCCGTCAGCGTGACGGTCGATGGATCCGGAAAGGTTGTGCCGTTGGTCGCCAAGCTGATTGACGGGACGGTAATGACGCTACTTTGTGTAATGCGGATGTCGTCAAAGAACAGAGCGCCACCTAGCACGGGCGGAGCGCCCGAAAAGACAAATACCTGGTTCCCTGTCGTGCCGACCTGCACATTTGGTACAACCACCTCGGTCCACTGGATGATGGTCAGTTCCGGGTTGCTGATCACAACACCGTTGTGGGTGAGCTGGATGTTGGTCATCGAACTGGATGCCATGACCTTATAGCGAATGGTGTAGGTTCCTGCAACCAGATAAAGCGTCTGCTTTAGAAATCCACCGACACGTTGCACATAGGCAGCCTGCACGCCTTCAGGCGGGACCGGCCAATTGCCAAAGGTCGTCAACCAAGTTCCAGTTGCTATCGCTTCACTTGTTCCTGTGATCCAATTCGGAATGACCGTGCCGAATACGGGTGAACCGGAAACGGCAGGGCTCTCAAAGCCGCTATTCAGGAACACGCTATTGGTGGCATTCACAAGTACATTTACCGGTGCCGATGTCGCGGTTGCGCCCACATTGTCGTAGGCAACCGCTGTCAGCACATATGAGCCTGGTGTGACACCTGCCCACGAAAAGTTATATGGTGCAGCGGTCACCGTTGCAATTTTTGTTGCGCCCTCAAAAAATTCGACTCTGCTAATTGAGCCGTCTGGATCACTTGCCGCTGCCGCGATTGCAATGGTCGTCGAGTTGCTCGTATAGACCGTGTTATTCGCTGGCGCCGTAATGCCAATAGCCGGCGGCTGGTTCGCCGCACCCGTCACGGTGATATTGATGGGTGCCGATGTTGTCACCGCCAATTCGTTATCTGTTGCCTTGGCCGTCAGCGTATAGTTGCCGCCGGTTACGTTCGCCCAGCTCACCGCATACGGCGCCACTGTTGCGGTTCCGATCAAAAACGCACCGGAATAGTATTCAACCTTGTTGATTGTCCCGCCAAGGTCACTGGCCGATGCCGTCAACCCGATGGTTGCGCCTGAGGCAAATGTTGCACCGTTTGCTGGCGCCGTCACGTTAACCGTAGGTGGCAAATTGACATAGGCGGTCTGTGAAAGGTCATCAACGTAAATGTTGCCGGCAACCGCAGTCGACCCGGAGCTAATGGTGAAGGTGATATTACCGGCCGTTGTCACCAGCAAATTGGCAAACGTGACCGGCGTCCAAACGTTCGTCGCGAGATTGGCTGTCCCCACTTGCACGCCACCTTGCAACAGCCGAACGACACCGTTGGCATTTTCGCTCAATGCCTTGAAAGTTATGGTGTATCGACCGGGTGAGAGATAGGATGTTTGCGCGAGTGAGCCGTTGCTGTGCGCAAATACCGCTGCCTGACTTCCCAGTGGTGTAGCAGGCCGACCAGACCCGGTCATATACCCGGTTGTTGCGAGCCCATAGGTACCCGCACCAGTCCAGTTGGTTATAGCGGCACTCCAAACAACAGTACCCGCCGTAATGGCCGGCGCTTCGAAGCTGGTGTTGAGCAACGGATTGCTGATGTAGACCAAAATCGGCGAACTGGTGGTCATGCCACCGTTGTTATCCGTTGCACGTACCGTGAGGTTGTTTGAGCCTAATGCCAATCCGCTCATAACCTGATCAAAAGGCGCTGCCGTTTTTGTCCCCAAAATATAGCCCGCACGAAAAAACTCTGCCTTCGCAATGGTGCCATCCGCATCTGAAACATTGGCTGACGCCGGCACCGATGCCGGCGCAAAGAAAATGCTGTTGGGTGTTGGTGAGTTGAATGATGCTTGTGGTTGTTGATTGGTCGCGGTGACCATCACGTTGGTCGTCACTGCGGCCGATGCGCCGGTACCATTGCGTGCGGTGGCCGAGAATGCGTAGGTGCCGGCCGTCTGTGGTGCCGGTACAACATAGGTGGCACCGGTTGTCACCGCAATCATGTTGCCACCCAATCGCCACTCACGAACATCCGGCGCGTTCGTGCAACCGTTCATCGTCAATGTAATATTCTGACCGGGTGTTGTTGATGTCGGGCTGGCCGTAATACTGGTGCAAGTTGGCGCCGCCGGGGCCCAACCGTCCACACGGAAAGAAACAAATTGGGGGCCGGATGTTTCACCATTGTGGGTGGCACGTGCGCTGTAATATACGGCGGCGCCGGCGGTAGAAGGAAGCGATGGCATCCATAGATTGCCGGTGTAGGGTGGCTGGACAACGCCGTTCAGGCTCCATTCAAAAACAGTTTCCCACCGGACAGTATTGCAATTGTCGCGAAGGAAAAGCCAGTTGCCTGGCGGAGACGCATACGGCTGTGGCCCGGTAAATGGAATTTCGTTGGTTGTACCCGAATACGTTGCGGCGATGCTGCAAACGGGAGCGACCTTTTCAAATACCTTTTGGTCAGTTGTAACCGGGCCATCAATCAATCGAACGATGAAGTCGTCGGTCAATTTGGCATTGCCGCCGCCAATCTGCGTAAATCCGGTCATCCGCCAAATCGCGGTTTCACCATTCGGCTGGCGCAGCACAACCGTACCTCGCCCCAATGCATTTACCTTGTCCAGCAGACCCGCATAAACGACCGTCCACTCTTTACCTGCCGCCGCAATCGCCTTGATGCCTCCCGCCTTGACATCTGGCCCGTTCATCAGCGACGCCGAAATCTCGCCTTTGGCCGTGCGCCAAATCATGTCGGCTCTGCCGTCACCGTCGATGTCGATGACATGTGTCAGCTGATCGGTTGTGGCACCGGTGACTGCTTTGTGACTAACAATTGCCATCTTCGAAATGCGCGAAACTTCGACTTCACCTTTTGGCCCTTGCCAAGCAATATCGGCATTCCCATCGCCATCAAAATCAGCAAAGTGAATTGGATCCCAGCCTGCGTCCGCATCAACCAGCTCGGCACACTGGTATTTTTTTGCCTTCTCATCAACACAAAGACCAATCACACCGCTTGGATGACTCACCAACACATCCTCGCGAACGCCATCCTCGATGGTGGCTTTGCGTAAAACGATCCAGCCAGCCTTAGAGACGTCAGTCGGCAACTTCACCGCACGCAGCGCGGTGATCGCACTTACAGCGGTCGCTGATCGATTTGTAGACGCAGCGACCTGCGCGTGTCCGGTCGACGGAATACTTGCAAATGCGCAAATGACGATTGGTGCCAACATGGTGCCACGAAGTAATTTTGGCACTTGACGTATGTAACCCAGCACATTGACAGAACAGCTATTTGGGAGTGATTGAACAATCGAATTCATCGCGACCTTTTCTTTTTCTGTAACGTATGACTGCGATCTTTTTGCACCACGTACCAACTCGCAAAGATCACCAATCATTCAGGTTGAATTACATCGCCAAGATGCGAATTGGCCGATTCAATTGAAGAAAAATTTACGTAACCATCTTTTGCCGAACTTGACCGAACGAATTTATAACATAACAAATGTTATTTTCAAATGTAAATTTTTTATGCCACCATTAATGCGAGAGCAACATTCGTCTGCGCGCATCTATTTGGAGGCGCGTTTTACGACTAAAAAGGTTGTCGTCGCGACGCAACTTCAGGCCGCTAACAAACGATGGGGGCACCGGTACTGGTGGCGATTGCGATTGAGCAAGAGCAGTAACGCTATACATGCGTTACTTTCCCAACCTTTTATGACTCTGCCCATTGGATGGATCTATAGAAAAAACTGTTTCGTGTTATTGATTGTCATTGCCCCGTTCGAACCGGCCATTCCCGGTGGTTTGGCGAGTTGCTATACCGAGACTAATTTATTTTTTGTCGCACGACGCTGCCAATGGTGCGGGCATCCCAAGCGAGGATAGATGAACCCGATTCTTGTGAAATGTTTTTACATTTTAGGAATGAGCTAGACATTCGAGTTTGGCAGTCTTCTCAACAGAATAAACATGGTCAATTGCTGCGTCGCAACATGCGAGGTCATATTGACCGCTTACTCTTGACAAAATGTGCACTATCGGACTTTTGTTATTGATCTTGCGATTTGATGACCTGATCAAGTTCTTGCACGTCGGCTTCAGAATTGACCTGCATCCATAGGGGTAGGTGGCCGGTAATTTGATGGGTGAAACTAGTCTTGCCCAACGCACGAAATGATGGCTTATGGTCGCCTGCTTAAAAATCGACTACACCACCTTTGCGCGCAAACGAGTCAGGATAGTGCGGCGGATGCAGCGTCTGTTAGTGGTACGAAAAAGGGGCAATGTGGCAAGCGAATCAACGCACGCTCCGGTTAATTGTGTCAACATTTAAAGCGCTACCCTTTTTATCCAAAGGTACAAACAAAATGGATGCTGTGCCTGTTAGCGTGTCAGAAATAAACGACCGTATAAAAAACTACACGCTAGAAAACACCCGGTTTTGTGGCGTGGTTCGCACATTCCTTCCTGGCAATGAGGTTGACATGGATATGTGTGTAATCGACGTTCCGGGAGACGTCAGTATTGATCCCGTCGCGTTGCGCTTTCTGGGGAATGGCCCAAAGCTGGTTGGCCTCACCGTTGAGTTTGGACTGACGAATGACCGGCGAGTTGTGAACGTAAAACAGATTTAGCCAGCAAAACCGGCTACGTGTACGCGTTCGGTTGATCGCCCGCTCCGACACCAAACTTTGTTTGATGCTTCAGCAAACGAACCAATTACATGAATAAATTGACCTGCCAAACCAGCATACCGTACACAAACACGGTTTATGCTTCCAAAATGCGTGAAAGTTACTTGTTATGCTTCCACCTGGGCATTGGCGAGGCTAAAAACATTGCAAATTGTCGAATACACGTACTTTTTATGATTCCGCACTGAAATTTAATTTGGGTATCGGCACATGCCAGGCTAACGCCTTTCTTCCGACGTCAGCAATCAGGCCGCCACCGTCACCCGATTGCGGCCGTCGTTTTTACTTTGATACATTGCCTTATCGGCACGTGCGATCGCGTCGTCGATATTTTCATTGTGCTCCAACACCGCCACGCCAAACGACATCATCAATTTAATTTCCAGCTCGCCGTAGGCCACGACTGATTCGACTACCGCCTGCCGAAACCGCTCAGCCAAAGCCTCTGCTGCCGGCAGATTGGTCGAGGGCAACAACAATAAAAATTCTTCGCCGCCCCAGCGCGCCACCACGTCCTGCTGACGGCACAGGCGCTGTAACAATTCAGCTGCGTGACGAATCACGTTGTCCCCCGCTTCGTGCCCATAACGATCATTGATCGCCTTAAAGTGGTCAATGTCGGCAATGATCAATGCGATCGGCTCGTTACGGCGACGGGCGCGAACAATTTCCTGGCGCGCACGCTCGAGTAAATTGCGACGATTCGACAGACCGGTCAACGAGTCCTGCGTGGCCAGTTGCAGCAGTTTATTTTCCGCCTTGCGCACCGAATTGTAATAAAACCGGGCGGTATACGACGCCATCATAAACACCACCACCACGTTAAACCCGTGCACCACCCATAAGCCGATATCGCTCAGCGGCGCGACTATTCCGATCAATCGTGAAGCGGTATGCAAGCCCAGATAAAACGCGATCAACACCAACAACAACGAAACCACTGTCGACAGCCGCGTGCTCACCACAATCGCCGGGATAAACATCAACAAGTAATAGTGAAAGCCGCTGTCCCAACCGACCAACATGGTGCCAATCGCCGCGTGGCCAAGCACTTCAACCCAAATCAGAGTCAGTGCCAGCATATTGTGGCGCCTCGACACCAGCCAATAGGCGGCAATGTACAGGCTGATGCTGACGACGTTCATCCAGGCCAGCACAAACGAATCAAAAATCAGGAACAACACAAAAAAAGCGAAATCTATCACCGCCGCGACCACGATGACACGTCGCACCATTAACCAAAATGCGTTGCGTGCAAGTTTGCTGGCTGGGTTTTCAGTGACAGAGTAATCGACTGACTTCAATTGTTGCCCATTTGGTTTAATTTTTGATGCATCGGGCATGAACGACCGAGTAAACAGCGCGTTGATTGGTTGGCGCCGGAAAATCGAATGCGTTGGTTGATTGGTTGGTGAACTACGGGCTGCCTTGCCTGGCACCATTATCCCGCTTAATTATTGTTATACCGTTGATGCGCGGTTATTTCCCGCGCAAATTTTTGTTGAAAAAGTCAATCGTGCGTCCCCACGCCAATTTGGCCGCCGCCTCATCAAACCGTGGCGTGGTGTCGTTGTTAAAGCCATGTTGGGTGTTGGCATACATAAACATTTCGTATTTGCTGCCCGCTGCTTTGAGTGCGGTTTCAAAAGCCGGCCAGCCTGCGTTGATGCGTTCGTCGTTGCCGGCATAGTGAATCATAATCGGCGCTTTGATTTTAGGCACGTCCTCGGTTTTGGCTGCGCTGCCATAAAACGGCACCGCCGCAGCGAGATCCGGCAATTGTGTCGCCAGAAAATTGGCCATGCTGCCGCCAAAACAAAAACCGACCACGCCGATTTTGCCGCTGCCCTCGGCCAACGTTTTGATGTGGGCATGGGCGGCGATAAAGTCGGCACGCACCTTGGTTTGATCGAGCTTGCCAAACAATTCGCGCGCTTTATCCTCATCACCCGGATACCCTCCCAACGGCGTGAGTGCGTCCGGGGCAAAAGCGATGAAATTATCCAACGCGACACGCCGGGCGATGTCTTCAATGTGTGGGTTCAGTCCCCGGTTTTCGTGGATCACCAACACGGCTGGTAATTTGCCGGTCATTTTTGCCGGCATCACCAGGTAACCCTTCATCTTGCCGCTGCCATCGGGAGAGGCGTACTCAACCATCTTGGCAACAATACGCGGGTCATCTTTTTTGATCTGCTGCGCCAACACAAAATTCGGACTGAGCATTTCCAACAACATGGTCGCCGACACCCCGCCGACCGCATATTTGCTGGCGCCCGCCAAAAAACCACGGCGGTCAATGGTGCCGTGCACATACTGATCAAACAGTTTTAATACGGCCGGATCAAAGTCGGCGGTGGTTAATCTGGTTTTATTGGCTTGCATGATGGCATCCTGTTTCTTCATGTCAATCGGGATGTCGAGTTTGCCGTGATTGCCGCAAAATCGCCAGTGGCTCCGCGTTGACGACCGTCATTTATTTCAATTACGAGGTTGCGTTCATAATTAACATGGGTCTGAACATTTATTCGCACAGGAACACAATATGGCAAAACTAAACGTCAACGGCAACTCACGCAACTACGAGGCGGATGCAGGCACCCCGCTTTTATGGGTATTGCGCGAACAGTTGGGGCTCACCGGAAGCAAATACGGCTGTGGCATTGCCCTGTGCGGCAGTTGCACGGTGCTGATCGACGGCGTGCCGACCCGCGCGTGTGTGCGACCGGCGGAAAGTATCAAACCAAACGAAAAAATTGTCACCATCGAAGGCCTGTCAAAAGATGGCTCAAGCGCTTTACAAAAAGCCTGGGTGGCGCTGGATGTGCCGCAATGCGGCTTTTGCCAATCGGGCATGATCATGGCGGCGACCGCGCTGCTCAACAGCAAGCCCAATCCAACCGATCAGGAAATCGACGACGCCATGACCAATATTTGTCGATGCGGCACTTATAACCGGGTGCGGGCCGGCATCAAAATGGCGGCAAAGGAGTTGGCAAACAAACCCAAGGTCGGTGCAAAAAAAGCCGCCGCCGCCAACCCGCTCAACATTAAGCACGTCGATGGGGGTGAAATATGAACATCACCCCCATTTCCCGACGGCGCTTTTTACAAGGTTCGGTCGCCACCGCCGGCAGTTTGGTGGTCGGTTTTCACGTGCCGTTTTTAAGTGCGGCCAACGCGCAGTCGCCGGCCGCCGTTTCCAGCGCGCCGGAAATCAACGCCTGGGTGGTGATTCAACCCAATGACAACGTGGTGATACGTATTGCCCGCTCGGAAATGGGGCAGGGCACCTTGACCGGGCTGGCGCAATTGGTGGCCGAAGAGCTCGAGTGTGATTGGGCCAAAGTCACCACCGAATATCCCACTCCGGGGCAAAGTCTGGCGCGCAAACGCCCATGGGGAAGTTTTAGCACCGGCGGCAGCCAGGGTATTCGCGGCTCGCACGATTACGTCCGAAAAGGCGGCGCGACTGCGCGTTTGATGTTGGTTCAAGCGGCGGCTGACGAATGGAAGGTGCCGATGGCTGAATGCAACGTAGCCGCGGGTGTCATCCGCCACACCGCGTCCAAACGCAGCACGACGTTTGGCAAGATGGCGGCGGCCGCCGCCAAACTGACGCCACCGACTGAATTCAAACTCAAAGACCCGAAAGATTGGAAAATCGCCGGCCAACGATTGGCGCGTTTGGATACAGTTGATAAAACCACCGGCAAACAAATTTTTGGTATGGATTTGAATTTACCCGGAATGCTCAATGCCGCAGTGATGGCCTGCCCGGTATTTGGTGGCACCCTCAAAGCTGTTGATGATGCCGCCGTACTCAAACGCCCCGGTGTGAAAGCGGTGCTCAAGGTCGGCAACAACGCCGTGGCTGTGGTGGCGGACACTTGGTGGCGGGCCAAGACTGCATTGGACGCTTTAAAAATTGAATGGGACGCGGGTGCCAACGCCAAAGCGTCAAGCGCCAGCTTTGCCGAGGTGTTGAAGGCCGGATTATCCGCCACCGACGCCGTCATCGGCAGCCGTGTGGGTGATGCGCCGAAGGCGATTGCCAATGCCGCCCGCAAGATCGAAGCGGTCTATTCGTATCCACATCAGAACCACGCCTGTATGGAAACCATGAACGCCACCGTGCGCTACACACCCGAGCGTTGCGAAGTGTGGGTGCCCACCCAAAACGGTGAGGCGGCGCTGGCGGCCACCGCCGACGCATCCGGTCTACCGGCGGCAAAGTGCGAAGTGTACAAATTACATTTGGGTGGCGGCTTTGGCCGACGCGGCGGCACCGACTATGTGCGCCAAGCGGTGTTGATCGCCAAACAAATGCCGGGGGTGCCAATCAAAATGATTTGGTCACGCGAAGAAGACATGGCGCAGGGCCAGTACCATCCGGTGACCCATTGCAAAATGGTGGCGGGTCTGGACGACAAGGGCGAAATCACCGGCCTACACATGCGCATTTCCGGCCAATCCATTCTGGCGGGGTTGCGTCCGGAAGCGGTTCGCGACGGCAAAGACCCGGTGGTCTTCCAGGGATTGAATTTAACCGGTGCCGAAAGTACGCTCGGTTATACCTTTGCAAACCTGTTGGTGGATCACGCCATGCGCAATCCGCACGTGCCGCCGGGTTTCTGGCGCGGGGTGAATTTGAATCAAAACACCATTTACCTCGAATCGTTTATCGACGAAATCGCCCACGCCACCAAACAAGATCCGTTGGCGCTGCGCCGCAAATTGATGGCCAACCACCCGAAACATTTGGCGGTGCTGGACGCGGTCGCCAAACACATTGGCTACGATAAACCGGCCCCAGCCGGGTTGTTTCGCGGCCTCGCGCAAACCATGGGTTTTGGCAGTTATGTGGCGGCGTGCGCAGAGGTGTCGGTCAGCAAAGAGGGCAAATTAAAAATCCATCGTATTGTTGCCGCCACCGATTGTGGCCATGCGGTTAATCCACAACAAATCGAAGCACAGGTGGAGGGCTCGTTTGTGTATGGATTGGGCGCGGCCTTGGTTCAGGAATGTACCGTCAAGGATGGGCGCATTGAGCAAACCAATTTCCACAACTATCCGTCGTTTATGTTGGCCGACATGCCGAAAGTCGAAACCATCATCATGGCTTCGGGTGGGTTTTGGGGCGGAGTGGGTGAGCCAACCATCGCCGTGGCCGCGCCGGCGGTGTTGAATGCCATTTTTGCGGCAACCGGTAAACGCATTCGTGATCTGCCGTTAAAGAACCACAGCCTGAAAGCGTGACAACATCAAGTTATTGTCCGTGTTGGCCTGGAATGGATGCGATGAAATAAACGTTTCTCCCCCAATGCTCTTGATGGCATTGCTCGTCGCTCGATAAAACGGTGCGCTGTCGGAATGACGAATTTGGTTATGGCGCGTTGAAAATATCGAAATTGACGGCAATGCACAACGGCGCAAAACACCTACAAAACCCATCCGCACTCAAAACCATGTCATTCCGGACGGTTTTTTCGTGAGGAATATCATCCGGCTAAAGCAGGAAAAATAATCACTGGCACGAATGGCACTTACTTAAGCCTGTCGCCCCGGCGGAGGCCGGGATCCAAGTTTGATTGAATTAAGGGAAACATTGAAATTGGGCACCGGCCTCCGCCGGGGCGATACCAGTTAGGTTATCGACGTGCAGCGATGGTGGCGGGTTTAGCGATGAAAAGTCCTTAAGTAAGTGCCATTCCATGTTGCCCCCTATTAATTAAGCATGATGCGATACCGCAGCCCTGGCTTGCCCCCAAACTGCAGGGGCTTGATGAATTTCTCGTGCAGCACACCGCCATTGGCTTCGATGGTGCGTTGGGATGCGAAGTTGTCTGGATCGGTTGTAACTTCGACGTAGCGCAGACCTTCAGCCCGCGCCAGCGGAAGTGTTTCTCGCAGTGCGCGGGTTGCGTATCCAAGGTTTCGTTTGGCGGGCACCACCGCATACCCGATGTGGCCTAGGCAATGCGGCGGCAACGCTTCGGTTCCCGGTTGCCAGCGGAAACCTATGACACCGCAGAACTCACCGTCCCACATCCACTGGCGAAACCCGGGAATTCGCTTGACCGATGTGCCATCTGGCAGTGTGACCGGGTTACCTTTGGCCTCGCGATCAATCATGCTCGCCAAGAACCCATCCGGATCGACTGCAATGCGGTCGAGTTCCTCGGCCGCCGCCACCGCGCCCCTGACGTTGTCGGCGGACCATCCCGATTGGAGTGCTGTGATGTAGGCAGGCAAGTATTCTGATGATGGCCAGATGAGTTTCATATTGGTCGTGAAGATGTTGCTCAAATTAAAAGGGGCAAGGACAATTTTCTTCAGGGCATCGCAAAATTGATCAAACTAACCCGTTTGATTCGAAGTGACGCGGCGAACTATTTCTGTTTTGCCCAATAGCCAGGACGCCGCCTGTGATGCGCAACGGCAAGAATACGAAGCTCGTCGGCGGTGACTGCATAGGGATCGTTCGCGTCGGGCATGGCGGTC
>CAMTWK010000032.1:0-57347 GCA_947085425.1 uncultured Burkholderiales bacterium
CGTTTACGATTTGACAATATCAATTTGCTGTACGCCAGCAAAGTCACCCCGGCGCTCAACAACGTGAGTCTCGATATTGCCGCCGGTGAAACCATTGCACTGGTGGGTCCGTCCGGCGGCGGCAAAACCAGTTTGGTGAATTTGGTGCCGCGCTTTTTTGCGCCGTCCTCCGGCGCAATTTATCTCGACGACATCGCCATCAACCAAATCAAACTCAGTGATTTGCGTGCGCAGATTGCACTGGTCAGCCAGGACGTGGTGCTGTTCAATGACACCGTTGCCGCCAATATCGCTTATGGCATGAATGACCGCACCACCATCACGGCCATCGAGGCCGCTGCCCGCGCTGCCCATTGCGAAGATTTTATCGCCGCTTTGCCGCAGGGTCTTAACACCATCATCGGTGAAAACGGCGCACGCTTGTCCGGCGGCCAACGCCAACGTCTGGCGATCGCCCGGGCGTTGTTAAAAGACGCGCCCATCCTGTTGCTGGATGAAGCCACCTCGGCACTCGATAGTGAATCGGAGCGCGCCGTGCAACTGGCATTGGAAGTGTTGATGAAAGACCGCACCACCATCGTGGTCGCACACCGACTCTCAACTATTGAAAACGCCAGTCGCATCGTCGTGCTCGAAGGCGGAAAAGTTGTTGAACAGGGATCACACCAACAATTGATAAGTGCAGGTGGACTTTATGCCAGCTTGCATCGGTTGCAATTTGCGACGGGGTAGGCCATCGTGTGGAAGTCCGGGAATTCGATTCAGCGATGGCTGGCTTGATGACCGTTCGCGATATACGCAGCGTGACATTGCGCTGAATAGGGCTTTGGGGAATGGCGATTGAAAATGATTGAAAGTCTAATGAGGGCGCGGCGCTTGACATAAAAATGGCTGTGGACGTCCGTATTTACTGGTGTTTTTAATGCGATTTGGCCTGTCCAAAATTGCCGTGTATTTCCATGTATTGCCGAATTATTTGTGAAGCCTACGCTGGCTGCCCGATTTTTGACGCCAAAACAGTGGTGAACGATTGAAAATCCTCTGAGCACGCAAAAAAATGCGCGGGTATCAAGTGAGGAATATTGGTGGGATAAAGGAGCATCAGGCGATCATTTTTTCGCCAGCCTGCAACGTGTGACCAAGGCACCAAGGTATCGCTGTTCGTTCGTTTGAACATGAGACCGTCGTCCCGCATTTCAATTACGACCGGTTCAGATAGTGCCTTGTACAAGCGAAATATACGTCGTGCCATCAACAAATTGTATGAATAGAGCGCACCAATGCCGACCAAGCATGCAAGCAACACCGCCAAGCGGGAATTCGGTAGCCACCATATCGCAACGCAAAATAGTAACGCGCCGACAAATAGCAGCGGCCTGGCGTTCAGGAACACCGCATTGAGATAATCCGCTCTTGTTAGCTGCCCCTGCGCGATGATGCCGCCCCCATTTAATTCAAACCCAATTCCTATCGGCTGGGCGGCAGGGGGGCGTTCTGATCGACCGGATGGCTGCATCCCTTCGGCTCGAACGGCGCCACCTTTACGCAGTTGACGTGCAAGCATCCAAGTCAAAAGACTGGTCGTGCTGACCGCAATTCCATAAATAACCAAAACCGCGTGGCCGTAACCAACATCGAACTCGTTGGTAAAAAAAAGTTGTTCAAGCAATAGCGCCAAAGGATAAAGGGGGACGGCAACCATGAACAGGATGCCGTAGCCCGCGAATACTGCCGCAAAAAACAGGGCGATAGACCTGCCGTGGCTGAGTGCTCGATAGTTGAACACCACAAATAAAGTGGCAACAACAAATGGCCAATTTTGCATCAGGAAATATGAAACAGAATCCGATGTAGGGCGCATAGACTGATCCCGGTTGCCCAATTTTTATTTAATTTGAACAAGAGTTGCCCGGTTCGATTATTTGCACAGTTCAACCGCTCCTGTATTTTTGTGGTTTCCATCACGTCTACATCATCTGACAAAAACTGTTGGTGCGGCCGTCGAGCTGGCAACAGTTTGCAATATCATCCGCCATCCTTGGCAATTCGCCAGGTAGCCTATTTGGTTAACGAAATTCGCCTGGCACGCGGCGACGGGGTCAGGTCTAGCTACGTAGCATCATGTTGCACCTCGTCTCCATCGCGTTCATGCGTCTGCACGCAGCAGTTGACTCGTGGGTCGAGCCAGTAAGAGTATGTCCGATCATCCGCCATCATTGCAATTCGCCAGATTGCCAATTTGGTTAGCGAAATTCGCCTGCGACCCGATCAGGATGAAAGCGTCGAACCTCACACCAATCACGAAATATATCGCGTAATTCTGGTGGCAGTCCAAATACAAAATCCACATCAAGAGGATACCCTACACTCAAAAAATGTCGCGTCGCATCCAGCAGTACATTGCCCTGGCGCGCATCTTTTTCGCGCTTCAAGGGGTTGCGCTTGGCTTGTGCAGACAGCCAAATTTTATGCAGCGCCATCCAACGCGGGTCTGGAACAAAAAGCGCGCATGGTTTGTTGTCGCGCGTGATGACGACATGGCGAATGGCGCGACCTTCCAATAGCCATTCTTGCTCGATCAATCCGCTGACCGGTGAAAATGCTTCATCGGGCGAAAGCGTTTTGAGTTGACTGGGTGCGACCAGTAATTCGACTTCGTAAGCCGCATCGTTGACAGCTTGAAAGGGCTTTTTCCGGTTGATGGAAAATGTCGGGTCGAAGGCACGCAGCGCGCGCAATAGCGGCGAGCCAATTTGTTTTTCAGTGGTGACGGTGAGTGCAATTTTTGACTTGGCGCACCAGGCAAAATCGATATCCTCTGTTTCGTCAATGCCGGTGGGGAACCGGTGTCCGCATTCGAGTTGATACGCCGCAAAAGCATTGGTGCCAACGAGCATCAGTGCATTACCCAGCAAACCGGACAAATCAAGCTCACGCAGAATTTGTCCGGGGCGCTGCGCAATGATCGGCATGCGGAGCGCGCGATATTGGCGAATGGCGGGCGACATTTCGGCCGCGCTGGCGGTGATGCGATTGGCGAGTCTTGCTTGGTCAGCCTGGTATTGGTTGTAGCGCGCTTCGGTTTCGGCATTTCTTGGGCCGACGGTTGTTCCGTGATCGCGCGAATGTTTTTTGAGGCCGAGATATTCAATGTGATTGCGTTGCACCCAATACATTGATGATGGAATGGCGTCGCGCTCACGCACCGCCTCAGCCCATGTGTCATAGGCCGTAGCCAAATTTGCCGCGATACGAAGCCCATCGGCGGGAAATTTTGGAAAGTCTTCAAGATTTAATATCATACGACCATGATATTAAACGAATTTCACCTAATTTTTAGTAATTTATGCTTTTTGGTGAAAAGATAAATGAAACGACAATAACTCAAACTATCCGTCTCACTTGCCATTACAACCATTTTTGCCCCAAACACCGCCTCAGCGCTGGTGTCTTAATGCCGGCATGTCGGCTATGCGCAAATCAATTCCCGCCAATGGCACCGGTTTATTGATCCTTGTTGGTCTCGTGCCTGATATTTGTCCCCACACCGGCGGGCCAGCGCCCCACCGCCAGCAACAGTCCCACCAAGGCACCAAACAACAGTGCCGCGTGGCGCGAAAAAAAATCATCCATCATGTTGCGCAGGAAAAAACCGGCCACCAGCATCAAACCGCAGGCGGCGATGGATCGGGAAAAATCGGACGGGTTGCGCATCACCCAAAAGGTGCGGGCCAGCACGGCGAATAAAACCAACAGCGTGAGCGCGCCAATCATGCCGAGCTGAATGGCGTAATTGAGCACGATGTTGTGGGCGTGTTTAAACACATCACGAAACCACGGATCGACAAATCTTTGTGACAACGCCTGTCTGGGCGCCTCAAGGGCATAACCATGGCCAAAAATCGGTTTTTCGGCGATCAAACCCGCGGCCTCTGTCCAGATCACCGCGCGGTTGTCGCGCCACATAAATGCGCTGACGCCGGGTGCGGCGTCAGGATAAAGATTGGCACGGCCCACCGCCGTGGCATAAAACAAACTGACCATGGTCACCAGACCGGCCAACACCCAAACAATGATGCGCCAGACGGATGACCGATCCGCGCGCCAATGCAACCCGCCGTAAATCACAAACATGGCCGCAAAACAAACCCAAACCATACGGCTGGCGGTGAACCAGGCCGCAATCAAAATTGCCGCCACCGCCACTACCCCGATCGCCCGCGCCATCCTGGGTTTCGGCCAGGCAATCAGCCAACCCAAAGGCAACAACGCCGCCAGCATCACCAGCCAAGTTGATAACCAACCCACACTGACATAGTGCGGCTCCTGATCATGGACAAATGGTTGAAACGGGTCGGCCACCACCAAACCGGCCAATATTAGCAGCGACACAAACAAAACCAGCAGCCACACTGCCAATACACCGGCATGGCGGGTGAGTGCAAAAAATACCAATCCAGCGCCGATCGGGGTAAGCACATCGCCGCGCCACGAACGCAAACTCTCCAAAGGCGCGGGGCCGACAATCGACAACACCGCCACCACCGTCACCCACCAGACCAACACCCACAGCAACGGTCGTAACATCGGTGTTGGCAAGACGGCTGACAGCAGGTGTCGCGCGCCGATTTGGCGCAGCCAGATCAGCGCCAACAACGCCAATACCAACAAGCCACCTCGCAGGCCGGCACTGGAGCGAAATGGCGCAACCAATATGGCGATGCCCGCACAGATGACAGCAAATCGAAACAAAGCAGTCCTCAGACCGTTGTCGATAACTGTTGGGGCGGGAGAAGGGGCGGGGGTCACGGAGTTTAGTTCGCTTGTTTTTTGAACGGAATGGTGATCAGGCGTGAATAAGACAACTCAAATTGATTACGCAGTTAACCAAACCGTTGGCGCCACCACATGACCAGCACCTGCCGTTGGCGTTTGAAGTTTAACGCGTCACACCACAGGGTCTGCGCCAATCGCTGCGCACGACACATGGCAACGACTTCGGCACGGGCGGCGGGGGCCTGCAATTGTTTGGCGACCTCAAAAATTTGCAACGCCTGACCCACCACCTCACCGCGCAACAGTACGATCAACTCGGCTGGCTCGGGCGCGGATTTTGCCAGCGCGACATTGATCGCGCGTAATTGTTTGACGACGGTGAAATAACTTTTAATGCGCCGCATCAAGCGATCATCACTTACGCTGCCGGTGGCCGAGGCGCGGTTGAGCCGGTATTGGTAGGCACACACATCCACATACTGCAGTTGTTTGGCGTGTAGCGTCACCTCTGTCACCCAGGCCACGTCTTCATGCGAAATACCGGCCATAAATGTCAGCCCGATCGATTGTAGGTACGCGCGGCGACACCAGTGCAACCAGACAAAATGGCGCAGTTCTTTTTGTTTTAACAAGGTGTGAAGCCACACCGACCCCGCCACCAGCCCGGTTGGTTTGGTCGACTGATAAATCAGCTGCCTACTGGCGACGCCGTCGGAGGATGGCGCGGTTGCCCGCCCATCAACAAATTTTTCACCATTAAAGGTAATCACGTCCGGTTTGGATTCGGTCGCGTGAAACAACGCCGCAATCGACCCAACCACCGGCAAATCGTCGGCATCCACAAACCAAATATATTCGCCGCGGGCGGCTTGCAAACCCCGATTACGCGCGACGGCCACCCCGCCGTTGCTTTGTTGGATCAGGTTGGCGCGTGGCTCCTGTGCAGTCCACGCCGTGAGGGTCGGCAGACTTTGATCGGTTGAACCGTCATCCACCAAAATGAACTCAATATCCACGTCCGGCAGTGCCGCCAGACTGGCGAGCAACGGCGACAAATAGGTGCCCGCATTAAAAACCGGAATGATGATGCTCAGGCGCATGCTTGGGGTCGGTTCGATGGCGGGTGGGGTGGGGTGGGGTGGGGTGGATTGTCAATTGCGCGCGCCTATTATCAATGATGGCGCGTAGCTTGGCTCGTCTATGTTATTCTGCCGCGCATGTCTGCCGCCGCCAACCCTTTAGATGCCGCCGCTTCATCCACGGCCGGCCCCGGCAGTCTGGTGGTGTCGATTGTCGTGTATCGCTCGGACGACGCCTGGTTGCGCCAGACACTCAACTCACTCATCCTTGCCCTGCAACATGCCGTTAACGCAAATTGTTTAACCACCGCTTCCGTGGTGTTGGTGGACAATGACCCGACCACCAACGGCGATAGTTACCGGCGTTTGCTCAAACAATTGTTTGCCCATACACCGGCTTACTTCAGCCATGCCCTGATTAAACAAAAACAAAATATCGGTTACGGTGCGGCCAATAACCGCGCGCTGATGGCACCGGCGCGACTGCAGGCGGAAACAGTGCTGGTTTTGAATCCGGACGTGACATTGGCAAGTGATGCGGTGGCCACGGCGCTTCACTATTTACAACAGCACCAGGATTGCGGCATGGTCACACCCGTCGCCACCTATCCCGATGGTCGACCGCAATTTTTGGTCAAGTCCAACCCGTCTGTTTTGACGTTGGCGCTGCGTGGATTTGCACCGGCATGGTTGCGGGCGCAATTTCAAAAACGATTGGCCGCCTATGACCGCACCGACACCTCCTTTGATGCACCACTCAGCGACGGCGAGATTGTCTCCGGCTGCTGTATGTTTATACGCGGCGAGGTATGGCGAACAGTCGGTGGTTTTGACGAGAAGTTCTTTTTGTATTTCGAGGATTTTGATCTCAGCAAACGCATTGCCGCGCTGACGCGCATTGATCGTGTGGCGGCGTGCCGGATTGTGCATGCCGGTGGTTACGCCGCCGGCAAGGGGGGGAATCACGTGCGGTTATTTGTGTTATCCGCCGCGCGCTTTTTTCATAAACACGGCTGGCGCTGGTAAGGGGCGGCAAAAAAACTTCCCGCTCATTTCCCGCTGACCGCATCCTTTTTGGGAATCAGGTGTTCCAGCGCCGGTAATTTTTTGCGCATTTCGTCGGCCGCCGCACGCGCATCATCACTATTGGCGATCACGGTCGGTGTGATCAACACCACCAACTCGGTGCGGTTGTTGCGAAAGCTCTGCGTACCAAACAGCCCGCCGATAAAAGGAATTTTTGACAAGAGCGGGATGCCGGAGGTGCCGGAGCCACGATCATTCTGGATCAGTCCTGCCAGCACCATGGTTTCGCCACTGCCCACATTGACGGTGGTTTGTGCTTTGCGGGTGTTGATCGGTGGGTTGTTGCCAGAGGTGGCGCCGGCCGAGCTGACTTCCTGATTCACTTCGAGTGTCACCCGGCCGCCGGCATTGATGCGCGGCGTGACGGTGAGCAACACACCGGTATCAATGTACTGACGCGAGGTCACGGTGCTGCCGCCGGTGGATGTGGTGGAGCCGGTTTCAACAGAAATACGTGTGCCGACATTGACGATACCTTTGGCGTTGTCCAACACCAACAGTTTTGGCGCCGACTCAACACGTGCGCGACCGTCCTGCCCCAGAGCTTGCAACACGGCACGAATATCAGTGCCAACCATATTGATCAATTGCAGGCCACCGGTGGCCGGCACCAGCGGAATGGTGGCACCCGTCACCGTGCCGCGCGGGTCCGTTGCCGTGCCGAGGCCCGGCAATTGCGGCAGCGCACGCGGCAAAATGCCGCTGTCGCCGCCAGCATTGCGCAAGGCACCCATGGTGAAGTTGTTGGCGTTTATAAACCACTCGATGCCAAATTTCAATTCGTCGGTTAATGTCACCTCGGCGACCAGCACCTCCACCAGCACCTGGCGGCGCGGCACGTCGAGCTGGCGCAGTGCGCTGCGGATGGTTTCGAAATCGGCGGGTGAGGCCAAAATCAACAATGAGTTGTTGTCGTCGTCGGCAATGATGCGGGTGTCTTTGGACACCGCCGCGCCACTGGATTGAAACAGATTGCTAATCATCGCGCCAAACGCACCGCCTCCGGCAGCAAACCCACCCGCACCACCGGCCTGCCCGCCCGGTGTGGGCGTGGTCGTGGTCGTGACCGGTCTCGCCCCAGGCGCGAGCGTGCCACTGCCGCCGCCACTGCCGGTTTGATTGCCGTAAATGCTGCTGAGTAATTGTGCCAGCCGATCGGCGCGACCGTTTTGCACGGCATAAACATTCAACCGCACCCCACCTGCCAACCCGCCGCCTTTGTCGAGGCGGTCAATCCATTTTTTAGCTTCTTCCAAATAACGCGGCTGGGTGGTGATCACCAGCAAGGCGTTCAGCCGTTCGATGGGAATGATGCGCACAATACCGGCGAGGGGATTGGCGCTGCCGGCTGCCGCACCCGCCGCCGGTGCGGCACTGGCACCACCAAAAATTCGATCCAGATCCGCCGACAAGGCCTTGACGTCGGTCTGCATTGAAAACAAACCAACCGAATATCCCGCCAAATAATCGACGTCAAAAATGTCGACCACTTCGAGCATATGTTTGAGTTCTTTTTGGGTGCCGGACAGAATCACCAAATTGCGCAACTCATCAACCCGTACGGATGATTGCGGCTCAAGAGCATAGGGCTCCAAAATACGTGCCATGTCGCGCACACCGGCAAAACGCAATTGCACAATTTGTGTGCTGTAGCCGTTCGGCAATTGCACGGCCGTGGTCGCCACCTGCGGGGTGACCGAACCTTTTACCGCCACACCGGCCGGCATGATTTTATAAATACCATCTTCACGAATCATCACCTGACCGTTTTGGCGCAACAACATTTCCAGCGTCGGAATAAGTTCGCTGCGCGGAATAGCGCGGGTCAAACGAATGGTGACGTTGCCGGACGTTTGCGGATGAATCGAAAACGACTCCCGCAACATATCGCCCAGAATGGACTGCACCACGGCACGAATGTCGAGCGATTCGTAATTGAGCGTGAATTCCTCCGCGCCCTTGGTTGTGGGTGTTGGCGGCGTGGATTGGCGGACAAAATTGCCGGTGCCATGGAACAAACGGGCGCTGTCCATTTGCGGGGCAAGGCGTGCCGCACTGGCGTCCGCGGACTGGCCGGGTGCGGCTGTCGTCGCAACACGGCCGGTATCGGCGGGCGCGGTTGGCGGTGTGGTCAACGTGGGCGGCGTGGGTGGCCGCGCCCCGGTAGGACTGGTGAACATTGGCGTTGGCGCTTTTCCTGGCACCGCCGCCATCACATCCGGCACATTTGTCGGCACGCGCGCAGGGCTCACCGCTGACTGGCTGGATGTAACCGCACCGTTTGGCTCCGGCGAAGCCGTTGCCACAGACACCTTATCCGTTGTCCCTCTGCCGACACCTTCTTCCGGCGCGGTCAGCGCACACCCGAACAACATCAATGGCAAAACCAACCATGCGGCTGCCGTCATTGTCGGCGGTCGGGCATTGGCAATTTTTGGTGTCGCAAAATTTCTCATGGTCATTCTGGTCATTCTGGTCATGTTGGGTAACCGTTTAAGCGGGCGTGATTTTACAAATTGGCTCGTCGATGTTACTGCGGCAAATTCTGGAATCGCCGCCGACGCGTTTGCGGCGCGTTTGGATCGGCGGGGGGGGCGGGAACGTCAGCATTGCTGGCGTCCTGCACATTTACGCCCGGTCCGACCCGGGCTGCCTGCGGTCCACTACCAGGTGCGGCGGCCATGGGTGGCACCGGTGCACCGCCCATGTCGGACCCACCCATTCCGGGCTGTGGCAAACTGCTTCCCGAGCCGGCCACTGCGGCATTACCCGGTATCGGTCCACCCATTGGATCCATCGCCCGGGGCTGGTTGAATTGTCCGGGCTGACCTGGCTGGCCTGGCGCTGCGGACGCGGCCACATGTGGTGGCAGCGGTTTGGGTGAAGTCGAAGTACGCAACGACAGCTCTTCACGATCATCACCCAATTGCAGCACCACTTTGGTGGCTTCAACCGTGGCCACATTGATGCCGTTAATATCACTTCCCATGTTGACGCGATGGGTTTTATTGGTTGCCGCTTCATACAAATAGGCGACCGACACCTCGGCGCCGACGGTGGTACCGGCCAGTTTGAATTGCCCTTTTTTCATTGTTGTTAGTGACGCGGTACTGGCCGGTGCCGGGCGCCGGGTCGGAATAAACAGGGGGCGTTCAACGGTTTCTTTGTAATGGGCGGTCATGGGCGCGAGACTATAGGCCGGCAAAATCTTGCTGTCGAGTGAGGCAATACGTTGTTTTGAGTCGGTGGCCGCATCGGCAATCAACAAACGTCCCCAATCGGTTTCCCAGCCAATCACACCCACTGTTGTTGCCAGCGACAAACCCAACAAACTGCTGATCAAAAAACGCGCAGCAATCATGTTTTGCTCCCGCTTGCTCCGGCCGCCGCGGATTTGGTTGGTGTCACCGCCGCCGGTTTGTCAGAACTTTTCTCAGCTTCAGTTGGCGCCAATCCCGAAACGTCAAATTGAACAAACATATCCGGCTCAAAACCGGCCTGCGGTTTGAATCCGGATGGCACTTGTGAACGAATGATCAGGTTTTCGATAAACAAATAGGGCTCGCGGCTTTCCACTGCATACAGCACCTGCCGCAAATTCTGAATACTGGCGGTCATCTGAATATTGCCGTTGATCAACCGATATCCATTTTCGTCTTTCGGCGCCAACAACTGTGACGACAACACGCGACCGTTATTGCTTTCAATAATGCTCTTCACCACGTCCTGCAAATCCGCGCCCATCAACGCCGGTGTGGCACCCTTCAAAAAATACTTATTGGTTTCCTTGGCCTTTAGAAAGTCAGCCGCCTGCAGCAATTTTGGTCGCAATTGATTAAGCGCGGTATAACTTTCAAGTTGCCGCGCCATCTGTTTCGCCTTGGTATGTTCACGTTGGTACAGCCACCATGCGGGTATCGTCACCATTGCCACCAACAAAAGCACGGCCACACCCAACAAGGCGAGTGCAGCCAGGCGGTTTGATCGCGGCGTGCCTAAGCCGAACGGACGCACGGCGGTGTTCATGGCTTGTCCACCGGCTTGTTGGTTGCCACCGGCACGGCTGGCTTAACAACAGCCGTTGCCTGGCCCGTTGTGGTCTGCGGTGGCAGGGATGGCGCATTCGGAACGGCCTGCGATGTTGGTGACGGCGGGGGTGGTGGTGATGTGGGGAATGGTGCAGATGGCGGCGGGACGGCCGGCGCAATCACAACAGGCTTTTCCGCCGCTGCCAGCAAATCAGTCATTTCCGGAGCGGTGCGGGGTTTGACCTCGGTGGCAATTTGAAATCGCTCGGTATTGGGTTGGGAACCGCGCGTGGTTTGTGCCCGCTGGGTGGTATTTTGCAAAAGGGCGGACTGCTCGAGCAGTTCAATCATTTTTGACGCCGATGCCGCCTCACCAATCATCTGAATTTCACGTGTCGCCGGTTTGGCGGTGGTTCCTTTGCTGGCCGGCACCAGCTTCATTTCTAAACTTTGCAGCCAAGTGGTATCCGGCGATAGTTTGGTCAGTTCCTCAACAATATCAATAGCCGGGGTGGCCGCATACTTTTTGCCGACGGCAATTTGATATTGCTGCTGCAGACGCTGAAATTCACGTTCAATTTTGCGGGTGGTTTCCACCTCAATACGGGCCTTTTCCACCAACGGTGTCAAAACATTGATGTGGTTGCGGGTCAATACAATCGGCACCACCACTGCCGCCAGCATAGACAGCAGCAATGCCAGCAACAAACCAATATTTATTTTTTGCAATGTGGTTAAACGACGCGCGGGGCGGTCATTGATCGGCAACAGTTCAATGTGGTGTGAATCACCCACCAGACCGAGCGAAACCACCCGGCCGCCGGCACTGCGCACGCGCTGTAACGCAACATCCACCACCCGTCTCAATACCAGCGTCAGTTCAACATCGACTTTCGCCAGGCCGTCGGCCGCATCAAAACGCTGCACCAGCCGATGCGCCAGATAGACCTGATCGGGTGTAAACGGGGTTTGCCGGTCCAAATCATTGGCCAATACTTCGTCCAAATTTTCTTCCACCGCAGCGGGGTAGCAGGCAATTTTTTGCAGGACCACATCTTTTGCCAACAGAATTCGGAAATCCCGACCTTCTATACGCGCTGTGGCTGGCAACTCACCATTGGCCCCAAAAGTAATTGTCACGGTGTTGGCGTGATCCACCCAATACTTTTCAATCAGCGGAGTAAAAATCGCCGCAAGCTCGACCGACCACCACCGCCAAAACGGCGCAAGAAAGCGTGGCGCACGAACATTGACGACAGCACGGGTCGAGGAACTGGCGGCAGAATTGGGCATGACGGTAGACATAAGTCTTATATGTTACCTTTATGGTGCCGGATTCGGCGGGTTCGACGGTGCTGCCAGCTTGGCTACACCGGCGGAAGTGTTACCAGTTGTTGCCGGATTTTCTACGATTTTGCCATCCGTGGTGGTGATTCCCCCGGGCTGCGCTGGATTGGCAGCCAACTCGCGGCCCTCTTTCCACGATAAATACGCAAACGGCCGTCGCGTATCGGTATAACGCCGCACCACCACTTCGCGGGTAAAACTATTGCCGTCGGAAAACACCGCTACGCTATGAATACGTGTCGGCGTAGTGTCTGTTGATTGGCTGCGAAACAGGTTTTGGGGAAAAGTCGGCACCGGCAACCGACTGGCCCGCGCCAAATCCCGGCGCGTCAAATAGGCGTCGATTTGTTCATCACTCACGTTTGGCAGGGCGCGCAACACATCACGCGTGGCAATTTGTTCGTTGATGCCGGTCTGCAAGGAATAAACCGTGATGAGCGGCGCGATTCGCGCGTACAGCTCCGGTGTCATGCCCATCACCAACACCAATTCCTCGACCGATTGAAACGGCGCATTGGCCGGGCCGTAAGTTAGACCGGCAGCCGCGTAATCTGTAGCCTCGGCCCCGCGCGGCCGTTTTTGTGAATCGGCATCACGCCAATCGGCGATGGCATCCACCAGTTTGAGCGCGTCGTCCTCAACCAGCCCCTGCGACAACAACAAGCCACGCAGCAGTTGCGCGTTGGCGGTATTGATATCGATGCGACCGGTTTCGTCTTGCATGCTGATATTGACGACCAGTTCCCCATAACGCCATTCGCGACTACTGCCATCCGCAATCCAACGACCTTCGGTATTCTGCGGTTTGAATAACTCATAAATTGCCCGTTGTAGCCCCGCATCTGCCAGCGTCTCGGCTTTGACCCGTGCCACGGAATTACCGACCACATTGACCTCGGTGCGTATGGTGTGTAAAAACGACACGGCAATCACACTTAGCAACGTGATAATCCACAGCACCATAATCAGTGCCACCCCGGATTGTCTGCCTGCGCGCCTCATCGCGGCCTCGGCCCGCAAACCCGCGTCAATCCATTTGCCAAACAGCCTGCTTCCTCACCGATTTTGAGGGCCACCACCATTTCGAGCTTTTCCCGTCCCGTGTCGATGCTTAACTTCATCAACATCGGCAGTCGCACCAGATCGCGCCATTCGCTGCGCCAGGTCGGCTCATTCAAATCGGTGTCGGCACCAAAATAAGCAATCTCGACAGCGCGGACATTTTCCATTAAGCGCACAGGTGGAATCGCGGGGGGATTGGCATCAAATGCCGACGCGCCCGATGCGGCGTTATTCAGCCCGTCAAAATTTTGCGCCTGACCGTCAAACACCTGCCGATTGAGCTGCAAGATTCCACCCTCGACCAAACTCAACTCCGCCCACTGCAAACCCGCCGCGCCGCCATTTTGTCGTGCCGCATCCAAGTTCAAAGCGGTGACATATTTGAGGCTGGCGGCGCCACCGTCAAGAGCAATGTAGGCCTGCGGCACACCACGCCAGCGCGTGGGGAAAATTTGTCCCAATTCACGACGTAAAAAATGTTCAGTGGTGCGCCAATTCGCCGCCGACTCCACCCGCGCCTCGCCCGTGTCCCAGGCGCGCATACCAATGTTGAGTGCGGCATAAATCATGCCAATCATCATTGCCAGCAAGGTGATGGCGAGCATGGTTTCGATCAACGTAAATCCTCGCGTCCGACGTGCTCCGCGTGCACCACGCGCACCCCATCCCTGGCCCGAGCTGTGCGTTTTTGCGTCATCATGCCGGGCGATGCTCACAGTCGCGGTCCGATTTTCATGGTGTTGAGCGTCACCACCCGTTCGCGCCCGTCGTCGGTCTTAAACATCACGCGCAATTCAATTTCATACAGTCGCACAAACATCAACGCATCGACATCGACATTGCCCAGCGTGGTGGCCGTAGCATTGGTGGCGGGCGCGGTCAGGCTCGACGGCAGTGGTGTGCCGCTGGTTTGTGCATTGTCGATCGCGGCCAATTCCAGACTGGAACGAATCAACGGCTCACTCGCCGTTGTGTAGGCTTTCACCGCCAGTTGCCAGGAAAAATCGTCATCAAGCTGACCGCTGGTCTCGCCTTCTTTGATTGTTTCTTCCACCCCCAGCGCCGCCAATTTTGACTCGGCAACAATCGCCGCTCTGGCGTACCGGTTGGCGACGTCAGCGTTGTTTACACCACGTGAAAAAATGGCCATTAACGTTGCCACCACCACCGCCAGCAGGGTAAACGCGACCAACACCTCCAGCAAAGAAAATCCATAAACACCAGCAATAGCGCGCGGTTTCAGGCATTTTTGTCTCATGATGCCCGCCCCGCCTGTACTTTGGCAATCATATCGGTAACGGTGACGCGCCCGGTCAGCCAATCAATATCGATGAAAAATTCTCGCTCCCCGGCTATGACGGTCACCCGCCCGCCATTAGACGAACCGTCCGGATAAAAACGGAAACTCGCCGACTGCGCGGTGATTTGATCGGTTTCCGCGGTAAACAATTTCAGCGTCAATTGATCATTGAGTTTGTGCACCCGCTCATCTAAGGTGGTGGTGAATTCGCGGCTGTTGACGTTGATCGACACAAACGTTTCGCGGCGGCTGTTGATGGCGTGGTCGCGCGCCATTTTCATGGCGGCGGCGAGGGTGCGCACGCTGGATTTTAATTCGCTGCCCGATACCCCGCTGCCAAATATTCGTGGTGCCAGCGTCATCATGACCGCCGCGAGCGCAATGACCAGAATGATTTCAAGCAATGAGAAACCGCGTTGGCAGGCTGCCGGCACTTGACGATGGCGGCCCAAAGGCTCTGCGTGTTTATGTTTCAACGCGGCACCCATTGTTCAGGGCCGCAAATACTTTCACACCAACAAATTTGTTTGGTTAGTCCCACGAATGGATGTCGCGGTTCGGCCCCTCGCCGCCCTCTTTGCCATCGGCCCCCAGCGAGGTCAATTCAAAAGCACGATTGGCGTCACCCGGCGATTTGTAAATCAGGTTATTGCGCCAGGGGTCTTTTAATTCATCTGCATTTTTGACGTACGGACCGTTCCAATTCGAGACATTGCCGGGGTTGCTCAGGAGCGCGTTTAAACCTTCCTGCGAATTCGGATAACGTCCGGTGTCGAGTTTGTACAAATCCAGCGGACCGGACAGGCTGGTCAGCTTTGCCTTGGCAATGCGCACCTGCGCCTGCTCCTGCTTGCCGAAAATATTGGTCGCCGCCCACGCCGCGATCAAACCAATGATGGTGACAACAATAATTATTTCCATCAATGAAAATCCGCGTGCGGAGTTTTGACCTATGGTTTGACCGATGGGTCCATTTCTGAATAACGCGGCATTTGTCTTCATCTTATCCTCGTACGCATAACGGTGATTAACGCATTGTAAAAAAGAGTGCCGACGCTTGGCTTTAGAACGGCAAATCCATCATGTCAAACATCGGGCTCAAAATGGCAAAAATAATGATGCCAATGGTGATGGCCAGACCAATAATCATCACTGGTTGCAGCAATGCCAGGGCGCGTTTGATGGCGGTGGCGACTTCGCGGTCATACACATCGGCCACTTGCATCAACATTTCTTCCAGCTTGCCGGTTTCTTCTCCCACGGCAATCATTTGCACGGCCAGTTTTGGAAACACAGCGGTCTCCATCATCGGCTTGGCCATGCCGCGTCCTTCCTTGAGTTCGCGCGATACCACTTCGACCGCACCGCGGTAGACCGCGTTCCCCAGCGTGTCTTTTAATATCGACAATCCCGCCAGCAGCGGCACACCGTTTTGCAGGAGGGTGGCAAGGGAACGCGAGAACTTTGCCATTTCAACCTTGGCCGCCAACGGCCCGGCCACCGGCCAAGACAAAATCCGTCGATCCCAACCGGCGCGTGATACAGGGTGGTTCCATGAGCGTTTCAGCAGCCACACCACCAGCAGCATGGCGGCCAGTACAAGCGGCCAACTGCCGCGCAAAAACAAGCCCACCGTCAGCACAATATCGGTGATGAGCGGCAGGGTCTTGCCGGCCTGGTCAAATATTTGTTTGAACTGCGGCACCACAAACATCAACAAGATCGCCATCGACAGCGTTGCCACCAACAACAAAATAATCGGATATATCAGCGACGATACCACCGTGTCGCGCAGCTCCTTGGCGCGCTCCATATAGTCGGCCAGGCGCAGCAGCACCCCGCCCAGCGCACCCCCCGCCTCACCGGCTTTGACCATGTTGATAAAAAACCGTGAAAACACATCGCGGTGTTGATCCAGCGCCTTGGACAACGCCGCCCCACCGCGCACTTCGTTGCGAATGGCTTGCAGCACCTCACGCAAGCCGCTGTGCTCGCCAAGATTGATTAATATTTCCAGACTGCGATCAAGCGGCAAACCGGCGCGCAACAAGGTGGCCAATTCACGCGTGGTGATGGCCAAATCGTCTTGCGAAATATGTTTACGGCGTAACCGCCGAGGCCCAAACAGACCGGATGTGGCGGGTGCAATACTCGTCTCACCACCGGCGGCACCGACTTCGGTGGCGCGGATCGGGATCAGCCCGAGTGATTTGAGATGCGCCATGATGGCGGCCTGGCTGGCGGCATCGAGCACACCCTCTTGAGTCTCGCCGCCGGGAGTGACAGCCTTGTATTGGAACAGCGGCATTTAGGCGGCCAGCTGCAACGCGGCAAAAACGGCGCGCACGGATTTTGCAAACCACTGCGCAGACAACATGCCGACCGCTGGAGAATTAGTCTTCACGTGTGACCCGCAATACTTCTTCGATGGTGGTAATCCCGGCCACCGCTTTTTTCAGACCGTTTTCGTAAATCGTTTCCATGCCCAGCGCGACCGCGGCCGCACGCAGCTCCGAGGCGGTGGCGTGTTGCATCACCAGACTGCGCAAACCATCGGTAATCGGCAACACTTCCATAATGCACTCCCGACCAAAGTAACCGGTATGCCCACAACGATCACAACCCTTGGCGTGGTGCAGGGTCACCGGCTTGTTGTTCGAGTAACGCCGTAAACCCATTTGTTCAACCATCTCGGCCACCGGCTGGTATGGTGTTTTGCAATGCCCGCACAGGCGTCTCACCAAACGTTGCGCTTGAATACCGACCACGGTCGAGGTTAATAAATAATCTTCCACGCCCATGTCGAGCAAACGATTAATGGTTGAAGCGGCGTCGTTGGTGTGAATGGTCGAGAGCACCAGATGGCCGGTGAGGGCGGATTGCACGGCAATCTGCGCGGTTTCCAAATCACGAATTTCGCCGATCATGATCACGTCCGGATCTTGACGCACGATCGAGCGCAACGCGTTGGCAAAGGTCAGATCAATTTGTGGCTTGACCTGAATTTGATTGATGCCCGGCATTTGATATTCAACCGGGTCTTCCACCGTCAAAATTTTCACGTCCGGCTGGTTCAGCCGGTCCAGCGCGGTGTACAGCGTGGTGGTTTTACCCGATCCGGTCGGCCCGGTCACCAGCAACACGCCGTGCGGCTGATTCAACAGCTCCAGAAAAACTTTCAGATTGTCGTCGTCAAAACCGAGCGCGGCAAAATTGAGCGTCACCCCGCCCTTATCGAGAATACGCATCACCACCGATTCACCGTGCATGGTAGGTACGGTCGACACCCGCAAATCAATTTCTTTTCCCTGCACCCGCAACTTGATGCGGCCATCCTGCGGCAGGCGGCGCTCGGCGATATCCAAATTAGCCATGATTTTTACGCGCGAAATCACCGCGGAAGACAATCGTCTGGGCGGCGACTCGGTCTCGTGCAACACGCCGTCGATCCGATAACGCACTATCAAGCGGTTTTCAAACGGTTCAATATGAATGTCGGACGCGCGCCGCTCGAGGGCATGATTGATGATCAGGTTGACCAAACGAATCACCGGCGCTTCCGAGGCGAGGTCTTTCAGGTGTTCGATATCGCCAAACTCCTGCTCTTCATCACGCGTCGAAATATTGTCGACAATCTGCCCCATCGACGATTTACCTGCGCCATACAAGCGCTCGTAAACCGTATCAAAATCATTGGCGGCGAGTAGTCGTGTCTGCACCTGTTTGCCGGTGGCGGCGGCAAACGCCCGCACGGTGAAGGCATCCTGCGGCTCAACCATTGCCAGCACCACCTCGGTGTCGGTGTCCGACAGCGGAATGGCGCGCGCTTCGAGAATAAAACGCGACGAAATGGTTTCTTCCATGACCGGCAACTCAGGAAACGCGCCAACTTCAACCAAAGTCCAACCGTGCTGTTCAGTCAGGGCGACGGCCAGATGCCGATGCGAAAGCATGCCCATACGGGTCAGGATGGCGCCGATTTTTTCCCGGCCACCCGAGGCACGTGCGGTTTCCTGAACCTTCAGTGCCCGCTCCAAATTGGCCGGATCCAATTTTCCCTGCGCGCACAAGATGTCACCCAGCCTGCGCCCGGCAACCGGGTCGGTGTTGGTTTGATGGTCAATAAGGTCGGCTTGGAGGTGGCTATCGGTCATGTGGTGGTGATGGCCCGGCAATTGAAGTCGTAAAAAAACAGAAAATCAGTATAGCAGCGGGGTGATTTCAAACGTCACACTGCCCTCGCGTGAATGCACCGGATCAGGGGTTTTCAGTAACCGAATGTATCGACTGGTCACCTATGCCAGCGATGCCAGCGCGCCCATCTTCCGACAAGGCTTCTATTAACATGTTCAAAAAAGCCGGCAGTACCGCCGCCGTTGCGTAGTGATTGGCCACCTGCGCACGGGCACGGGCCGCCATATTTCTGCGGTTTTCAGGCGCATCGATCAACGATTCGATGGCGGAGGTCCATGATTCGAGACTATCATCGGCAAACACTCCGGTTTCAGCGCCGACCACAAACGACAAATATGGTTCGGCGCGTGAATACACGCCGACCGCGCCACACGCCGATATTTCCAAAAATTTGTTCGGGCATTTGGAGGCTTCAAAGCGGCTGCGTCCCACCGGTGCCACCAGAATGTCCGGGGCAGCATTGGTCACCACGGCAGCGTAGGCTTCGTAATTAAATTGGTAAGGCGCAAAATGCACGCGCTCCGCCGGCAGCGCGGCGAACTCCGGCGGCAACATATTCGACATGACAAAAATGGACACGTCGGCGCGTCGTTTCGCCAAGACCACCAAGGCGTCAAACGCCAGCATGTTTTTGCGCAGACTGCCGACGTAGCCGATGGTGGTGATGGCTTTGATTGGCCGGTGGTTGTCAGCGACGAACATCCGCAAATCCACATTGGTCGGCAGTGTCACCACGCGCCGCGCATGGGGTGCCAAGTCCTCCGCCAGCGGGGCGCTGTAAGTCAGCGTGGTATCGGCCTGTCGCACACAACTCAGGAAATTCTCATAGGGCTTTTTGCCCGGCGCAAAAATGTCAGCGTATTCCAACCATTCGCGTCCCAGCCAAAACCAATTGTCATCGAGCATGTACAACGTGCGTATGTTTCGTTCGGCACAGGCTTTGATCAATGCCACGCCGTTGTCGGAACGCACCCGGCTGAAGATGACCAGATCACAATCTGCCAAATCATCGTTGGTGGCGCGCTCGTCAAGCAGGCTGCGCCAGCTCAGCAGATTCCAATCGCGCATCAACGCAAAATAATTAAAAAAACACAATTGATTGTGGGCCGGTTCATTGACCCCACCGAGCACGGCAATTTTTAACGGGCGCTGCTTTTTCGCTCTGGCAACAATCAAGCGTTGCCGTAACTCAGCCGGCAAATCGCGCCAGGATTGATGTTCAACCGTCATTGCCACATCCGACACCATCGCCGCGCGCACCACCTCGTCCGGACGCGCGGGTCTGAGCCGTCCGCGCTCGCCACCCAAACGCATCATGGTGCGCAGGTTCTGGTCGACCGATTCGGCCATGGTGACCTCAAACGGAAAATGATGCCAACCGATCATCGGCACCGGCTGTAATGGCAACGAGACAATCAGCTGATTGCGGCTGGTCCGCAGGGTAAATTCCCACCACCACATCGCCTGCATTGCCGCTGCATCACTGAATCCACCCAGGGACCGAATCAATTCGACCGACAGCAGACTATTGCTCATCGGCACCAAATCGAGCATTTGTAACCAGGCATGCGGATAGTCACTCGAAAACTGATCGTCCGGATGAACCAAAAAGGACTCATTGGCTGCGGTGCGCGCTTCCCCGGGGCCGCGATACCCCGCAACCATCGTCGGTGAATCACCCTGGTTCCGCAAAGCTGCCGTCAACATCGGCAGGTTGGCATACCAGGTACTGATTTCGCTGCCGATGCTGACGAAGCCAACCAGATCGGTGGTGACCGCAGCAAAAACACGATTGACCATCTCGCCTGGCAAATGGGTCGCTGTGGGCAGGGTCACCACTCTGGTGCGCGCGATCGACGCCGGGTTTTGTTGCAAATCGTTTACCCAGCCCTGCCACTGTGGGCCATCAACCACCAGAATCAGTTGATTTTCGGTGGTATCGCGCTCGGCAAAATAACGCAGCGCCGTCAACATTTCGGTGGCACGCGCGCCGAGTTTTGCAACTTCACCCACCAACAAAACAATGGTGGTCACCATGCCGGACGGTGAAGCAGATTCAACTGTGGGCGACGACCCGGCCATGATTTACGCGCCTGCGGCGATCACCGACCGACCAAGCGCGTGGTTCTTATAACTTGCCACCACCGCAGCCGTCGGGCCGTCTTCAATAATTTGACCGTGATCCATCCACAGGGTGCGACTGCAATATTCGGCGAGCAGATCCAGACTGTGTGAAGAAAACACCAAAATCTTGCCCTGGTCCATAAATTCGCGCATGCGCACATTGGCTTTTTCGGTGAATGCCAAATCACCGGCACCCATCACTTCATCAAGCAATAATATTTCCGGATTTACCGAAGTGGAAACCGCGAAGGCCAGGCGCACAAACATACCGGAGGAATAGGTGCGCACCGGGTAGTCCAAAAACTTGCCGAGCTCGGAAAATTCGGCGATTTCCGGCAGACGCGTCTCGATCTCTGCAGGCGACATACCCAGTAACATGCCACGGATGCGGATGTTTTCCCAGCCGGAACGGTTGTACTCAAATCCGGTGGCAAATTCAAACAGGGGACAAACGTGGCCAACGGTATGCGCCACACCGGAGGTGGGCGGGTAGATGCCGGCCATCACTTTTAGCAAGGTCGATTTACCCGCGCCATTGTGACCGATCAAACCGACGCGTTCACCGGCCCGAATTTCCAGCGTGATACTTTTTAACGCCTCGATCACGTTGCTCGGCCGTGCGCCGCGATTTTTTAAGCCCGCCAGAAAACCTTTAAGGGTATGGCCGTCGGCGGCGGCGCTGACATCAAAGCGCACACCGACCTGATCAAGAGATATGCCGATGGTGCTCATAGGATATAAACAATGCGTTTGTCCAAGCGCGCGGCGACAAACACGGCGATCAGAAATAACAAACCAATGTATATGCCAGTGGCGACATAAACCTCGATCGGCGCGGCCTCAAGCTCGGTGAGCGGATGCCGCACCACCTCAATCAGGTAATAGAGCGGATTGTATTTGTAGATAAAATCCAAGCCGCGGTCCTTGAGGGTGCCGACTGTAAAAAATACCGGTGTCACAAAAAACAGCACCTGCAACAACGCCGTCATGCCGTGTGGCAAATCGCGAAACCGCGCCGAGGCATAGGCCATGATGGTGGCGTGCAAATAGGTGGCGATCAATAACAAACCCAACCCCGGCAACGCCCACCACATACCCGCACCGAGTGAACGACCCATGATCATCATCACCACAAAAAAGATGCCGATACCAATCAGCAGCGGCACACTGGCATTCACCAGCACCCGCAAAATGTAAATCTGTTTGGGGTAGGTAAATTGTTTGATATAGCCCTCGGCAAATACAAATGCATTGCCGCCGTCGGTAATGGTTTGGGTCAAATAGGTCCACACCACAAAACCAATCGCCAAAAACGGCAAATAGGTTTCCAGCTTTTGATTAAACAAGGTGCCATAAATCAGGCCGATGCCGCCCACCCATAAGGCGAGGTTCAGCAAAATCCAGGTGGGGCCCACCACCGACTTGGCAAACTTGTTGCGCACGTCGGCCATGCCCAAATGCCACCATACCCGCCAATTGCGCAGGGCGGTCACGTTATCGTTGGCGAGTTTTTTGAAGACGTTCATGTCGGCTTTTTCATTTCCATCATGACCAGGCGCTCGCCGGTTGTGAGTGGTTTCGCCGGACCGGTATACACTTCAAAACCGACCGAGGCATACAAACGAATGGCCCGATCATTGTTGCCGATCACTTCCAAATAGAGCCGCGCCAGCGCAAGCTCGTTAAACGCAAACTGCGCCAGCGCAATAATGGCGGCACGGATATATCCCTTGCCGGACGCACCCGGCGCGGCAATAAACCGTCCGACTTCGGCTTCGCCTATTTCGCGATCAATATGATAAATCGACACCTGGCCGACCGCCTCACCGGTGTGCGCATCCTCCACAATAAAGATCAGCGCGTCGTCGGTGAGTTGTTGTTCGCGAAACCACGCGGTGTGTTTGGCCAGATCAATCACCGCCGATTGTCGGAACCATTGACGCACTTCGTCACGATTGCGCCAGGCGAGTGTCATCGGCAAATCGTCCTCGGCCAGCATCCGTAGCCGAACCAGTCCGCCGGCAATGGTGGTGTTCACTTGATTCATCGTGCGGCACACCGGACGACTTCTTCGATCACACGATCAACGTCGGTATCGCTCATACGCAAATGTAACGGCAGCGAAATAATGTCGTCAGATGCGGCGCGCGCGGCCGGACAGGTGCCATCGGCATACGCAAACATCCGGTAGTGGGTGTTGTCGCGATAATGCACCCCCGGATAAATTGCGGCGTCGTTGAGCAGGGCCATCAGCGCATCGCGATTGTTGACGCGAATCTGAAACAGGTGTGTGGACGACTGGCAATTTTCGGCGATCGGAATGGTGCGAATAAATTTGTGGGCGACAAATCCGTCCCGATATCTCTTGGCAATGGCACGCCGCCGGTCATTATCGGCATCCAAATATTTCAGCTGCACCAGCGCAATGGCCGCCATGATGGAGTTGCCATGATATTTATAACCGACAAACTCAACGTCATATTTCCATTTGTAATTACCCTGCGCCGCCGTACGCGCATAGGTATCTTTGTTGATACCCAACCAGGTCAATTTGCGCGCAAGCTCGTCGTCCAGGGCGTCGCGAAAACAAATCATGCCGGCGTCGGCGGTCGGCAAATTTTTCACTGCTTGATAACTAAATACCGTGACATCGGCATCAAAGCCAACATGGCGTTGCGCATCACCGACACCAACTTTGGTACCGGCCATATGCGCGGCATCCAAAATCATCGCCAACCCACGATCACGACATAATTTGAGTACCGCAGCGTATTGACCGGGGTTGCCGCCCATGCCGACAAACATCACCGCGCGGGTTTTCGGCGTGATTTTTCTGGCGACATCGGCCGGATCCAGACACAAAGAGACATCCACATCGGCAAACACCGGTTTCATGTTGGCGTACAAAATGGTGTGGCTATCGGAAACAAAGGTGAGGGGGGTGGTAATGATTTCATCGCCATCCGCCCAGCCGTGTTTGCGTTTCAGCACTTCGACCGCCAGATGCAAACCCACCGTCGCCGAATTCAAAAAATGGGCATGGGGTAGGCCAGTGTAATTTTTCCACGCGCCTTCAAATTCAACAGTTTTGAAGCCAAGGCCGGTCCAGCCTTTTTCCAGACACTCGCGAATTTCACCCAAACACTCGTCGATGCGAAAGGTCGGCACAAACAATTGCACCGGCACCACCGGCGCGGCGGTTGCCAACGCTGCGGGGGGCCCGACCGGTTCAGTGGCAAGTTTTTCGCGTTCCTGCAAACAATCGTGCAACTGGCTTTGCCAATCGCGCATCGGAATACCGGCGGCGGCTAATTTGTCATGCGCCAACACCGAATAAGCCGGTCGCGGCGCGGGAGCCTGATATTCGGCGGTGGTGATCGCCTCAACTTGTTGTACGCGTCGCTGTGGGTCGGCGGTTTGGCGAATAATGGCGTCGGCAAAACCGAACCAGGACGTAACCCCGGTTGCGGTGACATGATAAATGCCGCTGGCGGCCGTCGTATGCACCACACCGTTGTTGATGGTCACCAATCGCAACGTAGCCTCGGCCACATCACGCACCCAGGTCGGTGAGCCCAGTTGGTCATTGACCACTTTTAATTGGTCGCGTTCACGTGCCAGACGCAACATGGTCAGCAAAAAATTGTGGCGGCGATTCGAATACAACCAGGCCGCACGCAAAATCAAAAAACGCTTGGCAATCGACGACACCGCCAATTCACCGGCGAGTTTGGTTTTGCCGTACACACTTTGCGGCGCGACACCATCGGACTCCTGATATGGCGTGTTGCCGTCACCGGCAAACACATAATCGGTTGAAAAATGAATCAACAAGGCACCGCAACGATTGGCCTCTTCGGCGAGAATGCCGGGGGCGATGCCATTGACTTGCATCGCCAGCGCGGCTTCGCGCTCGGCCTGATCAACCGCCGTGTAGGCGGCGGCATTGATGATCAGCGCCGGTTTTAAGTCGCGAATCACACTGCGCATTTGATCCGGCTTGGTCAGATCAAGCTGGCTGCGGTCCAGCGCCAAAACTTCAACATCCGCTACGGTCGAAAATAATCGCGCCAATTCGTAACCGAGTTGGCCGTTTTTTCCGGTGATTAATATGCGTGTTGGATTCATAACTTAGACAAAGGTTTCGGCGTCGGCCAACAGTGGCGCGTTGGCATCGGCCGCTTTGAGCTGGGGTTCACCGGAGATGGCGATCGGCCAATCAATGTTGAGCGCCGGGTCGTTCCAACGCAGGCTGCGTTCGTGTTTGGGCGCGTAATAGTCGGTGGTTTTGTATAAAAACTCGGCGTGATCCGAGGTCACCAGAAAACCGTGGGCAAAGCCTTTTGGCACCCACAACATTTTTTTATTTGCTGCCGACAAGGTAACCGCCACGTGTTGGCCAAAGGTAGTGGAGCTGCGGCGTAAATCGACCACAATATCAAACACTTCACCGGCCACCACCCTCACCAACTTTCCCTGTGACTGTTCAATTTGGTAATGCAGGCCACGTAAAACACCACGGGCACTTTTGGAGTGATTGTCCTGCACAAACCGATCGGTTATTCCGATCAGCTCGGAAAATTGTTTTTCGTTAAAACTTTCGAAAAAAAATCCGCGTGTATCGCCATACACCGTGGGCTCAATAATTTTTACATCGGCAATGTTGGTATCAACGAGGCGCATTAGTAGAGCGTCTCCGACAACATACGAATCAAATATTGCCCATAGGCATTTTTGAGCATCGGTTTGGCCAGCGCCTCAACGTCGGTGGCGCTAATCCACTTTTGGCGAAAAGCGATTTCCTCCGGACAAGCGACTTTTAAGCCCTGCCGGCGTTCAATGGTTTCGATGTATTGCGAGGCTTCGAGCAAAGACTCATGGGTTCCGGTATCGAGCCACGCCATGCCACGCCCCATGGTTTCGCAATTGAGTTGGCCGCGCTCCAGGTACAGCCGGTTCAAGTCGGTAATTTCCAACTCGCCGCGTTTGGATGGCTTTAATGACTTCGCCAATGCCGCCACTTGATTGTCGTAAAAATAAATACCGGTTACCGCATAACGTGATTTTGGGTTGGCGGGTTTTTCTTCCAGTGAAATTACCTTGCCATCCCGATCAAATTCGGCCACACCATAACGTTCCGGGTCTTGCACCGGATAAGTAAACACGGTTGCGCCGGAGGTGCGCGTCGCCGCCCGACTCAATAAGCCGGACAAATCGTGGCCGTAAAAAATGTTGTCGCCGAGAATCAGCGCCGACGGATCGTTGCCTATAAATTTTTCACCAATGATAAACGCCTGCGCCAATCCATCTGGCGACGGTTGCACCGCATACGACAGATTCAACCCCCACTTCTTGCCGTCACCGAGTAATTCAGTGAAACGTGGGGTATCTTGCGGCGTGGAAATAATCAGAATGTCGCGGATGCCGGCGAGCATCAGGGTCGATAACGGGTAATACACCATCGGTTTATCGTAGATCGGCAGCAACTGTTTGGAGACCACCTGGGTCACCGGGTAAAGCCGTGTGCCACTGCCGCCGGCAAGAATAATGCCTTTACGGTTCATTTTGTTTGTCCATATTGTGTGTTGATCCAGTCGCGGTAACGGCCGGAGGTTACGCCGGTCACCCATTCCTGATGATCAAGATACCAGCGGATGGTTTTTTTCAATCCACTTTCAAAATTTTCTTCGGCAGCCCAGCCCAGTTCCCGCTCGAGTTTGGTTGCATCCACCGCATAACGGCGGTCGTGCCCCGGCCGGTCTTTGACAAATTGAATCAGGCTGGCGTATTTGCCGCCGTTCTGACGGGGCACTAATTCATCCAGCGTCGCACAGATGGCGTGCACCACTTGCAAATTGTTGCGCTCATTCCGCCCGCCGACGTTATACACCTCACCGACCCGACCTTTGGCCAGCACCAGCCGGATCGCCCGGCAATGATCGAGCACGTACAACCAGTCGCGCACATTTTTGCCGTCGCCATACACCGGCAGGGGTTTGCCGGTCAGGGCATGGGTGATCATCAACGGAATGAGTTTTTCCGGAAAGTGATATGGACCGTAGTTATTTGAGCAATTGGTGGTCAATACCGGCAAGCCGTAGGTATGGTGATGGGCGCGCACCAAATGATCCGAGGCGGCTTTGGACGCCGAATAAGGGCTGTTGGGTTGGTAGCGATGGGTTTCCGCAAACGGTGCGTCGTCCATGCTAAGCGAGCCATACACTTCGTCGGTGGAAACATGCAAAAAGCGAAAGGTGGCCTGTTCATCGGTGCTCAAGGCCATCCAAAATTTGCGTGTGGCTTCGAGCAAATTAAAGGTGCCGACCACATTGGTGGCGATAAACTCGTCGGCACCCTGAATGGAGCGGTCAACATGACTTTCCGCTGCAAAATTGACCACCGCACGTGGTTTCAGCTCGGCAAATAATTTATCAACCAGCACCCGGTCACCAATATCCCCTTTGACAAACCGGTATTGGGGATGGTCGGCAACGTCATCCAGTGACTGTAAATTACCCGCGTAGGTCAGTTTGTCGAGATTACAAACCGGCTCGGTTGAGTTGGCAAGCCAGTCGCGAATAAAGTTGGAGCCAATAAAGCCCGCACCACCGGTAACAATAATCATGAATTTTGAACCATCAAATCAACACCCGCACAGTGCGCGCTCGACCCAATTGAGTGACTAAAGCGCATCATTTTAGCAGTATGGCGCGGTCAACCCTGCTGCGACTTTTTGGTCAATTCGATCAATTTGGCGTATTTGGCAAAGGCCGCAAAACTGCCGATGGCAACATGGGCAAATCCAGGCCCGCCATCGAGAAATCCGCGCCGTAAAAAGTAGAATTTGATAAAACGTGCCACCGGGCTCAAAAACAGCCGCCAGTAACCCGCCCGCACCCCCTGCTCAAACAATGATTCGGCGTGGATCGAGGAATAACGATTTTGCTTCAGCAGGTAGGTCGAAATCTCCTCGGCCGACTCATGCAACAGGTCACCACCGAGTTTGCCGACCGGCTCGGTGGTGATGACCGCTTCGTGTACCGGGTCGTTGCTCCAGCTGGCGAATTGACGATGAAACAGTCGTAACGACCAATCCGGATACCCCTCGCCGTGGTTTAACCAACGGCCAAAAAACCGGTTGCGGCGCGCCATCCGATAGGCTTTGCAAGTCGGCGCGGCCAGCGTGGCACGAATACTGGCTTCGAGTTCCGGGGTGGCGCGTTCATCCACATCCAGACACAAAACCCAGTCGTGTTTGGCTGCCGTGACGGCAAATTGTTTTTGTTTGCCAAAACCGAGCCATTCCTTTTCAATCAACCGACAATTGCGCACACTGGCAATGGCGCGGGTCTCATCTTCGGAGCCCGAGTCGACCACCAGAATTTCGTCGGCAAAACCAACACTATCGATACATTCGGCAATTTGACTGGCCGCGTCTTTGGCGATGATACAAACGGAAAGCGGGATTTTTTGGGTCATTGTGCGTGAAATTCTACGCGAACGGGCTTGAACTTGGCATTCCAATATTGGTGGCCGAGACCAGTAGCACGTAAAATTGCGATATGCGCATCTTGCTGGTCAAACTATCCTCGCTTGGCGACGTTGTTCACAATTTCCCGGTTGCCCGTGACCTGCGGCGCGCCTTTCCGGACGCGACGATTGACTGGGTTACGGAGGCGGCCTACGCGCCGTTGGTGAGGCTGCATCCGGATATTCAGACTGTTTTTACCGTGCACCTGCGTGCTTTAAAAAAGGCCTGGTGGCGGCCGTCCAATTGGTGGCGTTTTTTTGACGAAAAAAAAGCACTAAACCGGCACCGTTTCGATCTCATTCTCGACTCTCAGGGACTCCTTAAGAGCGCACTTGTTGCCCATTGGGCAAACGGGCCGGTCGCCGGATTTGATCAACGCAGCGCGCGCGAGCCCATGGCGGCGCGCTGGTATCAACACACGTCGGGGATAGATCGCCAAAACCACGCGGTGCGGCGAAACCGCGCCCTGGCTGCCGCCGCCCTGCGTTACGACGTACCGCCAGACTGTGATTATGGATTTACCGTTGCCCCCGCTGTTGACCCGCGTTGGGCAAGTGACTACGTGGTATTTTTGCACGCCACCAGCCGTGCCGATAAATGCTGGCCGGTGGAGTCGTGGATTAAATTGGGTCGCGCCTGTCATAACCTCGGCTGGCGGGTGGTGGTGTTGGCGGGCAACGCTGCTGAATTCGCACGCAGCACCGAAATCATCACCGGCATTACCAATACCGCCGTTGCCATCGGCGCCGCTGATGCCACCGATGCGATCGAGCCCATGCCGTTACCGCAAACCGCAGCCATTTTATCCGGCGCAAAATTGGTGGTGGGTGTGGACACCGGCCTGGTGCACTTGGCGGTGGCGTTAAAGCGCCCGGCCATCGGCATTTTCCTCACCACCCAGCCGGGGGCCACCGGACTCTATGCGGGTGAAACCAACACACAAAATGCGGTCAATTTAGGCGGTGGCAGCCGCGATCAACCCGCCGTTGTAACGGTAGACAAAGTGATTGATGCAGTCGCAAACATTGCAGCAGGCGCACACTGATGTTGCGACTTGTTTACAGCCTGTTGTTTCACCTGGCGGTGCCGGTGGTGCTGGTGCGGCTATGGCTTCGCGGCCGCAAAGAACATGGTTATAGACAACATATTGGTGAACGGTTTGGATTGCCCGGCGATACGGCACCGCAATCGGCTGGCCGCTCACGGCACCAACCGCAACCCATTTGGTTGCACGCAGTTTCCGTCGGCGAAGTGCGCGCGGCGGCTCCCCTCATCGACAAATTGCGGATCGCTTTTGTCGGCCACCCAATCCTGTTGACCTGTATGACCCCGACCGGTCGCCGCACCGCGCGCGGACTATTGGCCGACGAGGTTGACGTGGTGTATTTACCCTACGACTTACCGTGGGCGCTGGCTTTGTTTATGGCCCGCCATCAACCAAGGATGTTGATCGTCATGGAAACTGAGTTATGGCCAAATCTGCTCGCCGCCTGCCGCCAACGGCAGGTGCCGGCGTTTTTGGTCAACGCCAGAATGTCGCAAAAGTCGCAACAGGGCTATTTGAGATTTGCGCCCGTGCGCGCGCTGGCGCGACAGGCGATGCAATCATTTTCTGCCGTTTTGGCGCAGTCAGCAGATGACGCGGTGCGCCTCTCCAGCCTCGGTGCCGCCACGGTCGAAATCACCGGCAATGTGAAATTTGATCAGGCTCTGGATGAAGCGGCGATTAATCAAGGATTGGCGTGGCGAAAACGCCTGGATGGTCGCAAAGTGATATTGCTGGCAAGTACCCGCGATCATGAAGAACTGCCGTTGCTTGCCGCATTTCGAAACGTGACCGACTGGCCGGCTGCTGACCACGCGCGGCGACCGTTGCTGGTGGTGGTGCCACGCCATCCAACCAGGTTTGACGTGGTGTTTGCACAAGCGCAGGAAACCGGTCTGCTCATCATGCGGCGCAGCCAGATGGAGGACGCAGGCAGCGCGGGTGACCCGATGCGGCTGGCCGATGTCTGGCTAGGTGACTCGATGGGCGAAATGCAGGCCTATTACGCCATGTGTGACGTGGCCATTATTGGCGGCAGCTTTGAGCCGTTGGGGGGACAGAATCTGATCGAAGCAGCAGCGTTGGCCAAGCCGGTCATCATGGGCCCCTCAACATTCAATTTCAACGAAGCGGTGCAATTGGCGGGCAACGCCAATGCCATGTTCAACGTCGCCAACCCGGCAGAAGCAATGACAACAGCGAGGCGGTTGTTGGCGGATAACGAATTATTGGCAACCATGGGTGCCAATGCGCTCGGTTTTGCCACAGCGCACGGCGGCGCGACCGACCGTTCCATCGCCGTCATTCAATCACGGCTAAAAAAATAAAGCCGTTGAAATGAAAGTCGTTTACTGGCGAAGCGTTTGCGGCAAAAAACCCTCAAACACCGCCTAAACAGTAGTGCCCAGCCGCATTTTTCACGGGCCAGTCCCCAAGCGGAGTGGGGCCGAGCTGTGAAATATGCTGGCTAGCAGTTTGTTGAAATTCGTCGCGAGCGAAGGTCAGGCAAGGCGGAAAGCGGCGAAAAACCGGAATGTATGCGGTATACATGAGGGTTTTGAGCCGCTTGCCAACGCCGCATCACCGAGCGCAGCAGAATTTCAACAATCTGCTAGTTAACCAACAAACGGTTAATTTCCGCCAAGTCTTCTTCGGTCAAACGGCCGGCAGCCGATTTCAATCGCAATTGCGACAAGATGGTTGTGTATCGCGCCTGCTGCAAATCACGGCGGGTCTGAAATAACAGCTGCTGAGAATTCAGCACGTCGACGTTGGTACGCACGCCGACTTCTTTACCAAGCAATGTTGAATCCAATGATGCCTGTGACGATATCAACGAGGCTTCCAGCGCCTTGACCTGGGCGACACCACTGGTCACATTCAAAAAGGAGGTACGCACCGACTGGCCGACAACCCGTTTGCTGTTTTCAAAATCCTGCTCGGCACGTGTGCGATTAGACAACGATTGGCGGATTTTTGATTGGGTGCCGCCGCCTTGAAATAACGGGATGGTCAATACCAAACCGACGGAGGTTCCTTTCGAGGTAAACGGTGTGCCGGTGGATGGCGCATCGCTGTACGAATAGCCGCCGGTAAGATCGAGTGTCGGCAAATGACCCGACTGGCTGCGATTGACTTCTTTCTGGGCAATTTCATAAAGCGCCCGCGCTTGGGCGATCGCGGGGCTGGCCTCTTCCGCGCCCTTCACCCATAACAACGGATCGGCCGGGGTTGGCAGCGCCAACGGGGCTTTGTCGCGCAGCGGGGACAGCACCGGTGCGTCTTTGCCGATTAATTGCTGCAGTGCATTTTTCTTGATTTCAAGGTCGTTCTGATCGGCGATTTCGCGCGACACCGATAAATCGTAGCGGGCCTGCGCCTCGTAGGTGTCGACAATGGTTGATGTGCCGACTTCAAAATTACGCTTGGCTTGCGCAAGCTGTTCGGCAAACGCCTTTTTCTGGGCGGCCGACAAGGTGACGTTGTCCAGCGCCAACAAAACATCAAAGTAGGCCTGTGCGGTGCGCGAGACAATATTTTGTTTGGCGTCGGCAAACACGGCTTCAGCCTGTTTGACCTGCAATCCCGCCTGATCAACCGCAATCCAGCTCTGCATTCTGAACAACGGCTGGGTGAGGGTTAACGAATAACCTTTGCTGGTGTAATCACTATTACGAATAAGACCGGCGGAATTCGATTCGCTGTCGAAGCGCGTTTGGCTGCCAGACAACGAAATGCTCGGCAGAATGGTTGCGCGTGCCTGCGGTGACGCTTCTTTGGCGGCTTCATACGTGGCGCGGGCGGCGGCATAGACCGGGTCTTGGGAAACCGCGTCGCGGTAAATGGACATCAGATCGGCGGCATTGGCGCCCACGCTGAAGGAACTGGCCAGGGTGGTGACAAAAAGTCCGGCAACAACGCGAGAGAGTTTGTGGTTTTTCATGGGTACGTTTGGACCTTCGAACAAAAGAACAAAAATTGGTTTGGTGGACGCGGGACGTGCATCAATAAGTTGGCACTGAACGATCAACCGTCCGTGACCATGCGTCAATACCACCCTGTAGATTATGCAAGTTATTAAAGCCCTGCCGCTGCAGATATGCGACGACCTGCAGACTTCTCATGCCGTGATGACAAATTATGACCGTAGGATGTGTTGAATCGATCTCTTGGATGCGCGCCGGTATTTGCTGCATTGGCAATAACATGGCACCGTCGAGTTTGGCCAGCGCCCACTCCCACGGTTCCCGCACGTCGATCACCACCGGCCGGTCGGCCATGGGGGATTCAAGCAGTTTGCTGAGTTCGATGGCGGAAAGCTGATGCATAAAAACCGAATCGGTTAAAACTGAAAACGCGACGGTTGCGGCGCATTCAAAAGTGGCGGCACCACGGTTTCAAATAATTCACAGGTGTTGAAGGCGGTCTCGGTTATTTTGGTGATCAAGGTGCCTTTCATCGCCGGCGCATCGCCAATCACGGCGAACAAACGGCCACCAATTGCCAGAAAAGGCAGGTAAGCGCCCGGCACCTCCGGCAATGATCCGGTGAAAACAATCACTTCAAATTTTTGCTGCGACGGTACAAATGCGGCCGGACTGATGGCCGCGTCACCAACGGTAATTTCGACATTACCGATTCCGGCTGTGGCGAGTTTGGCTGCGGCGCTGGTGGCCAAGGTTTGGAAGTATTCGATTGACGCGACCCGCTCGACAGACTTCGCCAGCAGGGCGGTGAAATAACCCGAACCGGTGCCGATTTCCAGAGCGCGCTCGTGTGACTTCGGCGCGAGTTCCTGGAGAATGCGCGCCTCCAGTTTTGGCGACATCATCGATTGCCCCTCGCCGTTTTCATCGAGGGGAATTTCGGTGTCCATAAAAGCCAGCGATTTATAAGCAGCGGGCACAAAATCTTCACGCTTGACGGTAAACAACAGTGCGAGCACGTCCTGATTAAGGACATCCCACGGGCGGATTTGTTGCTCGACCATATTAAAACGGGCTTGTTCGATGGACATGATGGGCAGGCTCGGCAATGAAGGCTTGGAAAGTAAGGAGTAAGGCGGTTTGATTATTTTAACAACGGATGGCGCAATCACCCTTTGGCTTTTGCATGGCGGTGTTTATTCCTTGGCGGACATGGGTGCGGTTTTTTCAGTTGTTGCCCGGGCGACCGGCGTAACAGTGACCGATAACGATTGGATCAGCATATCGGTATGTGCCGCCAAATACGTTTCAGGATCAATATGTTTGCCACCACACAAATCAAACGAATGGCGCCATAACATCAACATCACCACCGGTGCGGCGCAAATTCGCGGCACATGGGTCATATCTATTGGTCGAAATTCACCCGCCTTGATGCCGCGTTCGATTGCATAAACAAACAAACCCATACCCCGGGTGATGACTTCATCGTGATAAAACATCGCCAACTCTGGAAAATTTCCAGCTTCCGACATCATCAACTTTGTGATACCGCCCAACTTGGTGGCTCCGACCTGTGCCCACCATTGGCCGACCAGATCGCGCAATAATTCGGCGGAACTGCCCTCAAAGGCACGCATGAAGACCTCATATTCTGCGATCCTTGATACAATGCCTTCTTGAATGACGGTTTTGAACAGCGCTTCTTTGCTGTCAAAATATAAATATAAAGTACCCTTGGATACGCCGGCAAGTTTGGCAACGTCATCTAAACGGGTCGCCGAAAATCCGCGCTCGATGAACAAATCCAGCGCCGCCGACGCGAGCTCACCAGGCCGCGCATCTTTGCGGCGTTCCCAGCGTGGTTCAATAATTTTTGCCAGTGCGGACATAATTAAATAGGTGGCGACGATCTTAATGACCATTAAGTCATTAAGATACGCTCATTTGGCAAATTCGTCAACCGCATCATAGGTGGCACGCCGCAAAAAAACAGACAGTACCCTTCAGTCCAGTGTCTGCCGATAACGCATCATTGCGATGCCGCCGGCGACCACCATAAACATCATGATCGGCCACAATTCCGGAACAATTTCCGCAAAGCCATTGCCTTTGAGTAATACGCCGCGAACGATGCGCAGAAAATGCGTAAGCGGCAACACCTCACCAATCACCTGCGCCCATTGCGGCATGCCGCGAAAGGGAAACATGAAACCGGTCAACAGCATGGACGGCAGAAAAAAGAAAAACGTCAGCTGCATGGCCTGCAACTGGTTTCTGGCGATGGTTGAAAAGGTAAACCCAACAGCCAGATTAGCGGCAATAAAAATAATCAACGCGAACGACAGCAAGATCAGACTGCCGACCATCGGCACACCAAATATCAACTTCGCCGCAATCAATATCAGCGCCACCTGAATATAACCAACGATGATAAACGGGGCGATTTTGCCGGCCATCACTTCAATTGGCCGCACCGGCGTGGCCAGTAAGCTTTCCATGGTGCCACGCTCCCGCTCCCGGGTCATCGCCAACGCCGTCATCATCACCATGGTCATTGTTAAAATCACGCCCATCAGTCCGGGCACGATGTTGTAGCGCGTCACGCCTTCCGGGTTATAACGGCGCTGCACCCGTAAATCAACCGCCGCTTCGGTCGATTTCAGTACCCGCAAGGGCCCGGTCAACTCCCGGTCGACGGCTTGTCTGACAACTTGGCTCGCCACTGCCAGCGCGTTGCCGGTGGCCGATGGGTCGGTTGCATCGGCTGCCAATAACAACTGTGGCCGTTCGCCGCGTTGCAATTTTGCTGAAAAATCTCCCGGCACCACCAACACAAACTGCACCGTGCCCAATTTCAACAATTGATCCGCCTCCGCTTCGCTGCTCGCACGATGGGTAAATTTGAAATACTGGGAATTTTCCATGGAACGCACTATCGACCGTGAAAACGGGCTTTCATCGTATACCACCAACGCCGCAGGCAAACCCTTCGGATCGGTATTAATGGCAAACCCAAACAGTACTAATTGAACAATCGGAATGCCAACGATCATGCCGAACGTCAACCGGTCACGTTTCATTTGTACAAATTCTTTGAGCAACACCGCCACAAAACGCCGCCAGGACAAGGGTGTTGTCATTGCAATCTGTCCTTGACAGTGTTCATCAGTCCAATAAACACATCCTCCAACGTCGGTTCAATTTTTTGCCATTGATACTCGGTACCGGCCATGAACGGCGCCAATGAGTCGGCCATCAGCGCCGCATTGGCACCGCTGATATGGAGCGTCTCACCGAACGGCACCACCATATCGACACCGGGCGCGCTGCGCAGCGACTGCGCCAATGCGGATAAATTTTTGCCGCTTGCCGACCAAGTGGTCAAACCGGATTTCCGAATCAATTCGGCGGCGGTGCCGGTGGCCAACAATTTTCCAAAGGCAATGTAGGCGAGCGCATGGCAACGTTCAGCCTCATCCATGTAGTGCGTCGACACCAAGACGGTTAAACCATCGGCGGCTAAGTTGTGGATGTGATCCCAAAATTCCCGTCGCGCCTTCGGGTCCACCCCGGCCGTGGGCTCATCTAGTAATAATAGTTTTGGTTTATGCAATAAACACGCCGCCAACGCCAGACGTTGTTTCCACCCGCCGGAGAGGGTGCCGGCCAATTGATCACGCCACCTCACCAAACCCAACGATGCCAACGCCGAATTCACCGCGGATTGACGATCGGGGACCCCATACACCCTGGCGATGAAATCAAGATTTTCGGCGAGTGACAAATCTTCGTAAAGTGAAAATTTCTGCGTCATGTAACCAACCTGCGGCTTGATCAACAGTGCTTCACTGCGGATATCAAAACCAAGACAGTGACCCTCGCCGGCGTCGGCTGTCAATAATCCACAGAGCATGCGAATAGTGGTGGTTTTGCCACTGCCATTGGGCCCCAGAAAGCCATAAATTTGTCCACGATTGACACGAATGGCAAAGTCATCCACCACAGCACGATTGCCGTATTTTTTGGTCAAGCCGCGGACATCAATAATGGCTTCCCCGCTGCGTGGGTCTGACGGTGGGTGTGACTGCGTTCGGACGGCCGGCGTGATAGTCATGGTTACAGCCGGATTTGCACCGGCTGACCGGGATGAAGATGAACGGCATCTGCCGCGGTCGGCCTCGCTTCGATTAAAAACACCAACGTGGCGCGGTTTTCCTTGCTGTAAATAAGTGGCGATGTGTATTCCGCTTGTGGCGCCACATAACTTATTTTGGCGACGATGGCGGCACAACCGTCACAACTCACCCGCACCTCCTGACCAATGCGAATTGATGCCAATTGTTTTTCCGCCACAAAAAACTTCAGCTTGATATTTTCCGGCGGCAATATTGCCACCACCGGCATGCCAGCCTGCACCCACTCCCCGACCGTATACAAGGTTTCCGTGACCAGTCCGGCGCGTGGTGCACGTTTTGTCTTTTGGTCAAGCTTCCAATCGGCCTGCGCCAGCTGTTCGCGGATGGCCTTGACTTCTGCAGCGGCAGCGGCGATTTCATCGGAGCGTCCGGCGAGGTTCGCAATTTTGAGTTGCGCGTTAATCTCTGCCACCTGCAACCGGGCGGTTTCCAACGCCGCGCGTGATTCATCGAGCTTCGCCGGCGATAAAAATTTTGATGCCACCAAATTTTCGACGCGTTTATATTCAACCTGCACCAGTTTGAGCGCGACCTCGGCTTTGGACAGTTGCGCACGGACGGCGGCGACTTCATCTGCACGCCGTCCCTTTTTCAGATTCGCCAGCCGCGCCTCGGCTTGGGTGACTCTGGCATTGACCTCTTGGCGAATCGCGCGTTCGTTGTCCTGCTCCAGCGCATACAACGGCGCGTCGATGGCCACTCGATCACCGCGTTTGACGTTAAGCGTCGTCAAACTTCCAGCAAAAGCCGATGCCACCCGTACATACTCGCCTTCCGCATAACCACTGAGAAAGACTTCCTTGGGTTGGCCGCATCCTGACAGTATTGTCGCCAAGACCAAGATGAAAAATGCTGTGCGTGTGGTGGAATTCGTGCTCACTTTTGGCCTCCGGAGCTGCTTGGTGCGGCCAAACCGGCCAGCGCCATGTCCAATCGTTCCGCAATCGCAGCATCGGTAAAAATGTGTTGTTCGAATTGTTGCGCGATTGTCGTTGCCATCAGTTTGTTGTGAATTGCGGCGGTCCCGGCAAAAATCGGCGCACCAATGGCACCCATCAAAAAAACCAACGCCTGCATGACCGGGAGTTTGCGCAGCGCGCCCTCTTGTTGCGCCCGGCGCAACAACCCGGTAATCACTTGAAAATGTCGTGGCATATTGGCGTGCAGGAATTCAACGGCAACAACTTCACCGGCGAGGGCATCCCCCATTAAATGTACGATAAGCAGTCGGTTGTCACGTCCAAATCGCGCCAAGTGAGTGATACTGGCCCGCAAATTTTCCAACGCCGATTGGTTGCTTTTTGACTTAAATTCCAGCTCGGCAAACATTTGATTGTATCGGTCGTCAAGTAGCGCCCGGATAAACGTTTCCTTGGTCTTGAAGTGATAGTGAAACATGCCAAGATTCACCCCGGCGTGTGCGGCAACCTGCCGGATCCGTAACCCACGCACACCCGATTGCGACAACAGCACTTGGCCGGAGGCGACAAGCAATTGATCAACGTTTCGGGATGGACGCGGCATGAGGTTGGGTATCCGTTGCATGTCGTAATTTTGAGAGTGCAACGATTACTGTACGCCCGTATAATTACTCGGTCAAGTAGTAATTATTTGACCTACGCCGTATGCCGTCCGGCCCGTATTGAAGTAACCTGTTACCACGCTAGGGGTTCTCCAGTTTTTGGGAGATGAGACATTACCCTTTGAACCTGATCCGATTCACATCGGCGTAGGAAAGCGCACTTTGGTGCGTTCCTATGCCTGCTTTTGCCACATTTAGGAGCACCACATGAACGCAGCCGTATTGGCCACCCCGCCCAGCAAATTTCTTGAATCCACCGCCACCGTTGACGAGGCGGCGGTCAAGCCGTTGCCGAACTCGCGCAAGGTTTACATCGAAGGTTCACGCGCCGACATTCGTGTGCCGATGCGTGAGATTTCGCAATCCGACACCCCGATTGCCATGTCCGCCGATGGCAAGGGCGAAAAAAATCCCGCCATTTTTGTCTATGACACCTCCGGCCCGTACACCGACCCGGATGTAAAAATTGACATTCGCTCCGGCCTGGCGCCGATGCGCGAAAAATGGATTGCGGAGCGCAACGACACCATTTTGCTGGATGGCCCATCGTCGCAATATGGCATTGATCGTCTCAACGACAAAAAACTCGATGAACTGCGCTTTAACTTAAAACGTAAACCTCGCGTCGCCAAAGCCGGCATGAATGTGTCACAGATGCACTACGCCAAAAAGGGCATCGTCACACCCGAAATGGAATACATCGCCATTCGCGAAAACCAAAACCGCGCGTGGATGCTCGCCAATCACCCGGAAGTCATCACCCGCCAACACCCCGGCGAATCATTTGGTGCGTCCATTCAAAGCCATATGACAGCCGAGTTTGTGCGCGACGAAGTCGCCCGCGGCCGCGCCATCATTCCCGCCAACATCAACCACCCCGAGTCGGAGCCGATGATCATCGGCCGCAATTTTTTGGTGAAAATCAACGCCAACATCGGCAACTCGGCGGTATCGTCGTCGATTTACGAAGAAGTCGAAAAAATGACCTGGTCCACCCGCTGGGGCGGCGACACCGTGATGGATCTTTCCACCGGCAAACACATCCACGAAACCCGCGAGTGGATTATTCGCAATTCACCGGTGCCGATCGGTACCGTGCCAATTTATCAGGCACTCGAAAAAGTAAACGGCAAAGCCGAAGACCTGACCTGGGAAATATTCAAAGATACCCTGATCGAACAAGCCGAGCAGGGCGTGGACTATTTCACCATCCACGCTGGTGTGTTGCTGCGTTATATCCCGATGACCGCCAATCGTATGACCGGCATTGTCTCGCGTGGTGGTTCGATCATGGCCAAGTGGTGTCTGGCGCATCACAAAGAGTCGTTCCTTTACACACACTTCGAAGACATCTGCGAAATCATGAAGGCCTATGACGTTTCGTTTTCGCTTGGTGATGGCTTGCGCCCCGGCTCCGGATTTGACGCCAACGACGAAGCCCAATTGGGCGAACTCAAAACACTCGGCGAACTCACGCAAGTGGCGTGGAAACACGACGTGCAAGTGATGATTGAAGGCCCCGGCCATGTGCCGATGCACCTCATCAAAGAGAACATGGACCTGCAATTGAAATATTGCCATGAGGCACCGTTCTACACGCTGGGGCCTTTGACAACTGACATCGCACCGGGTTATGACCACATCACCTCCGCCATTGGTGCGGCGATGATCGGCTGGTACGGCACGGCGATGCTTTGTTATGTCACACCCAAAGAACACTTGGGATTGCCAAACAAAAACGACGTCAAAGACGGCATCATGGCTTATAAGATTGCCGCCCACGCGGCCGACTTGGCAAAGGGCCACCCCGGCGCGCAAATGCGCGACAACGCACTGTCAAAAGCGCGTTTCGAATTCAGATGGGACGACCAATTCAACCTCGGCCTCGACCCCGACAAAGCCAAGGAATTCCACGACGAAACCCTGCCGCAGGAAGGCGCGAAACTCGCGCATTTTTGCTCAATGTGCGGCCCGCATTTTTGCTCGATGAAAATTTCGCAGGATGTGCGCGATTTCGCCAAGGCCGAAGGACTCAGCAATGAAGACGCGTTGAAAAAGGGCATGGAAGTGAAGGCAATTGAGTTTGTGAAGCGGGGCAGCGAGGTTTATCAAAAAGTGTAGTTGGCATATACTTTTGCCATGAAGGTAATAAGCTGCCAGACAAAATGAAATTCGACGGTTGGTTCCAAGTGCGAATGAAAGGCAGCCACCGTCAATTTCATCATGCGACAAAATCCGGAACAGTTTCTATCGCAGGCAAGCCGAGTATTGATGTGCCACCTGGTACGCTTGCGAGCATTCTTCGTCAGGCAGGTATAAAGATGTGGGGGAGTGCCATGCAATATTTGGTGATCGTCGAAAAGGGGCGAATATCGTTCGGTGCCTATGTGCCTGACTTGCCCGGCTGCGTCGCAGTGGGAGATTCACGCGGAGAAGTGCTCAAACTCATCCATGAGGCCATCAAATTTCACATCGACGGCATGAAGGATGACGGCTTGCCGATTCCACCACCAACTTCGTATAGCGAGTTGGTTGAGATTGCGGCGTAGGTGCGCAGGGAAATTCGGCCACGGCCCCATTAACTCCAAGCGGACCATCGTTGAAGCTGCTCAATATTCTTGATCGCAAAGGCATTCAGGCTGTGATGTAAGTTATCGCGCTGCGCGCTGCATTGTCGAGGGCGATAAAGTGTGTGAAGCGAGTGTGCGATATGCTGTCAAGCTGCCGATCGAGATAATTGTATTTGGTGGTAGGTAACAGGTTGGCGACGAAATCATAAAAGGGACACAAAGATGCGTATCAACAAACTTCACACTCAAATCCTGGCGCTTGTGTTTGCCATTTTCGGCACGGTGAGCACCAGCAGCATTGGCCAACCCGCCAAAACCGTCGCTGCTGCCAATCCACAAAAACCCACCATCACCGTTTTGCATTGCGGCAATGTTTTTGATGGCAGTCGCCTCGCGCTACTGGGTGAGCATTCGATTCGCATCGAGGGCAATCGCATCGCAGCGATTCAGCGCGGGCTGGTGGTGCTGCCGGGTGCCGGTGTCATTGATCTCAAAGCCCACACCTGCCTGCCCGGTTTGATTGATCTGCATGTGCATTTGTCGATGGATTCAACCAACAACTTGTCCACCGAAATGTTGACGCTGTCGCCAACCGACTTTGCGTTGCGTGCGGTGCCCAATGCCCAGAAGACTTTGTTGGCGGGGTTTACGTCGGTGCGTGATTTGTTGTCGCCACAAACGGTGATGCTCTCGGTGCGTAATGCGGTCAATCAGGGGCGTATCAACGGGCCGCGTATTCAGGTGGCGGGTGGAGTGGCAACCCCGGGTGGGCACATCGATATCTTTGCACCTGGTTTGCGCGCCGATCTGAGCGGCAACCCCGGGCCGGAGAAAAACATCATCACCGGCCCCGATGAGGCGGCACGAGTGGTGCGGCAGTTTTATCGTGATGGTGTTGACCTGATCAAAATTGCCTCCACCGGTGGTGTGTTGTCGTTGGGGCGCAGCGGCGATGCGCCGCAACTCACCGATGCCGAGCTCACCGCCATCGTGGCCACCGCGCGCGACTACCGCTTGCCGGTGGCTTGCCACGCACACGGTAAGGAAGGCATGTTGCGCGCCATTCGCGCTGGCGTGACCTCGATCGAGCACGGCAGTTATCTCGATGAGGAGGTGATTGCCGCCATGAAGGAAAAGGGCACGTGGCTGGTGCCAACTATTTCCGCCGGACGCTACGTTGCCGAGACCGCCAAACCGGTGGGAAGTTTTCCGGACGTGGTGCGAATGAAGGCGCTTGCCATCGGCAATCTTATTCAAGCCGCATTTGGCCGGGCCTACAAGGGGGGCGTCAAGGTCGCGTTCGGCAGCGATACCGGGGTGTCACCCCACGGTGAAAACGCGCAAGAATTCGAATACATGGTGGAAGCCGGCATGCCGCCGCTTGAAGCATTGCGCGCGGCCACACTTTCCGCCGCAACGGTCATGGGCATGCAACAACAACTCGGCACCCTCGAAGTCAACAAGCTCGCCGACATCGTGGCGGTGCCCGGTGACCCGGCGGCGGACATTCGCCTGATGCGCAAGGTTTCATTTGTGATGAAAGACGGTGTGGTATTCAAAAAGCCCTGACCGGCCTGTCATTTGATTTAACCCAGGCGGCCACTGTCACGGTCATAGCCAATCCCCAACGAAAAACAGTTTCATTTTTTGGTTATATTGGATGGTGCTCCCTCCCGCAGTGAAAGCCACCATGCAAACATTCACAAACTATCGCCGCACCTTGATGGGTGTACTCTGCGCCATCACCACATCCACATACGCACAACTCCCCCCACCCGAGCAAAAACTCGCTGATGCGGTCAAGGCGCGTGTGCCTGCGGCGATGTTGCTGTTGGAAAAGGCGGTGAACATCAACAGCGGCACACTCAATCAGGATGGTGTGCGCGAAGTCGGCAAATTGTTCCGTGCGGAGTTGGATGCGCTTGGCTTTACCACCCGTTGGGTGGAAATGCCCGCCACCATGCAGCGCGCCGGCCATCTGGTCGCCACCCGAGTGGCCAAAACCAACACCACCGGCAAACGTTTGTTGTTGCTCGGCCACATTGATACGGTGTTTGAAAAAGACAGCACGGTGCAATTGTGGGCACCGAAGGACAAGCGTATTTTTGGGCAGGGCGTGAGCGACATGAAGGGTGGCAATGTGGTCATGCTGGAGGCGTTGCGCGCCTTGCATGCCACCGGTGCCCTCGACGACATGACCATCTCGGTGATGCTCACCGGCGACGAGGAACGGGTCGGCAGCCCGGTGGAAAAAGCGCGCGAAGCCATGATCGCGCTGGCCAAAAAAAGTGATGTGGCGTTGTCATTCGAGAATATTTTGCGCGAAGCGGATGGCAGCGAATTTGTCGCGGTGGCGCGGCGGGCGTCGTCAAGCTGGGCGCTGGATGTTACCGCGCGGCAGAGCCATTCATCGGGGGTGTTTGGTGTGGTGGCGGGATATGGCGCCGCCTATGAAGCAGCGCGCATTCTGAATGCTTTCCGCGAAGAATTGATGGAGCCGGGCCTCACCTTCAGCCCCGGCTTGGTGTTGATCGGCACGGAAGTCAAATATGACGAAACCCAGGCGCGCGCCAGTGTGGCCGGCAAAAGCAACATCATTCCGCCCGTTGCCACCATTCGCGGCGACCTGCGTTACCTGACCATCGAGCAGCGTGACCGGGTGCATACCCGCATGCGCGACATTGTCGGCCGCAATTTACCCGGCACGTCTGCGACCATTTCCTTTCGTGAAGCGTACCCACCAATGCCACCGACCGAAGGCAACATGGTTTTGCAGCGGCTGTATTCCGAGATCAGTCTGGCCGCGGGTTATGGAAAAGTCGAGGCATCGCACCCGTCGGTGCGTGGCGCGGGGGACATCCAGTTTGTGTCGCCGCTGCTCGATTCACTCGATGCGCTCGGTGCGGCCGGCGGCGGCGCCCATTCACCCAATGAATTTTTGTATCCGGATTCGGTTGAGCGCGGTGCGGTGCGCGCGGCGATCCTGATGTACCGGCTGGGGCGCAAGTAAAATGGGCGGGCGATTAGCCTGTGAATTAGTGAGCAAAGAATAATCAACACGTGCGGGACACCATGAACATCGACATAGACATACTGAAAGAGGTCGAACTGATCGACCTGAACCACCGTATTGTTGCGCGTCTCAAATTTCTGCAACAGATGCGCGCACACTCGTCGATGCTCAAATTTGGCATCGGCGAGAGGGTGGCGTTTCAGCCGGATGGCCACGATGTCTTGTACGGCATCATTGCCAAGTACAACAGGAAATCCGTCACCGTCATTGCCGAAACCGGTCAGCGGTGGACGGTTTCGCCGGGTCTCCTCGGCAAAGTCGGCCCGGCATCATCACCGGCTGGCGGCAAGGTGGTTAACCTGCAAAAGAAATAACCCGGCGCAAGTTGTCTCCACACTTCAAGGGTCACGACGATGAGTATCCATAAATGGACTGCCGCCGAAAAGAAGATTGCCCGACGCGCATTTGATGCCGCGCAGGCAAGGGAATTCGCCCAATTGAATGACCAGCTCAAGGCGATGGCTGCAAAACTCGTCACCCCGGCTGACACCTGGGATATGCATGAATATTTATCCGGTCGATTGCGCGATATCAAGGGCAAATACGACTTCCGCTACTCCCAACTCATCCTCGTGTTTGGCTGTCTGATGCGGGAGAAGTGGCTCGATCAAAAGGATCTCGAGGGATTGGCAGCGGATAAAATCGAGGGCCTAAGAGAGTTTCTGCAGTACGGCACGTCGACAAAATGCGGTTATCACCGCCAGGGTCGGCCGGTCATCCGCATCCCAAACATCGTTGATGGCCGCGTGGATACCAATGACATCAAATGGGCCGAACTGACTGCCAAAGAAATCGCCAGCTACGAACTCGCAAGTGGTGACATCCTTTTCATTCGCACCAATGGCGTTATCGATCGCGTTGGCTCCTGTTCAGTCTTTCGCGATGAATTGCCTGGTGCGCTGTTCGCGTCCTATCTCATTCGCGCGCGTCCTAACAACCGGTTGCACGCCGAGTTCTTCCAATACTACTCAATGACAGCACAAGGCCGCGCCCAACTCGCGGGTCGAGGATCGCCTGCGGCTGATGGCAAATTCAACATCAACACGCCCGTGATTGATTCCGTATTGGTCCCATTGCCACCTGACAAAGACGAACAGCAATCCATCGCCGCCGCCCTCACCACCATCGACCACAAACTCGCCCACCACCAGAAAAAGCGCGCCGCGCTGAACGACCTGTTCCAGACCCTGCTGCACAAGCTGATGACCGGCGAAATCCGCGTGACCGACCTCAATATCGATACCTCGGAAGTTGCCGCGCCTCAAGGAGTTGCCCCGTGAAAAAAGACTTGATTGTCCGTCTGCACAAAAGCTTTGAAGACTGCGCGCATCAGCAGGATGGCATCGAATACTGGAATGCGCGCGAATTGCAAACGCTGCTGGGCTATAGCGAGTGGCGCAACTTTCCGCTGGTAATAGACAAGGCCAAGATCGCCTGTCAGAACGCGGGACAACGGGTGGAGGATCATTTTGTTGACGTCAACAAAATGATCGAGCTGGCCAAAGGCGCCACTCGTGAAATCAATGACTTGGCCCTTACGCGTTACGCTTGCTACCTGATCGCCCAGAACGGCGACCCGCGCAAGGACGAGATCGCCTTTGCGATGACTTACTTCGCGGTTCAAACACGCAAGCAGGAGATCATCGAGCAGCGGCTGGAGGATTTCGAGCGGTTGGAAGCACGCGACAAATTGAGCGCATCGCAGAAAGCGCTGGCCGGTGTCTTGTACGAACGCGGTGTGGATGGCCCCGGATTCGCGCGCATCCTGAGCAAAGGTGACGCGGCATTGTTCGGAGGACTGACCACGCAGGATATGAAAAACAAACTGGCGGTGCCGGGAACCCGCCCGCTCGCCGACTTCCTGCCGACAATCACCATCAAGGCCAAGGACTTCGCCAACGAAGTGACCAACATGCAGGTGAAGCAACAGGACTTGAATGCGGAGCTGGACATCACCCGTGAACATGTGAAGAACAACGAGGACGTGCGCAAGATTCTCACCGACCGCAATATTCATCCCGAGTCGCCCCCGCCGGCGAAATCGTCATGGCGATCAGCCGGTTTCCGAACCATCTCGACCATGATGATGAAAAAAGACAATTCAAGGCCGCCATCTATGCTGCATTGCTTCGGGAAGTGAACGGGCCGACTATGGTAAAACTTGGCGACGCGGTTCTCCGGATCGTTGGTGCGGGTAAATGAATACTCCAGCGAAAGAAAAACTGCGCGCGCGTCATTCTCTGGGCAGGCACACTAACCTGCATATTTCACGGGTCGGCCCGCCCTATATACGCTTTTCATTCTTGGCGACCTATAAATTCTGCGCATCCAAACTGTACTTCGTAAGGTTGATGGCCTACGTACTCGATAGCGGGCGGCTGAGCAGCGCTTTTCCGCTCTCTTCCCTCGTAGTATCTCGATATTACTCGGTCAGTCGAGCAAAAAATCACTCGCTTATCCACACACTCTCGAGTGCGTCCCCGTGAAATATGCAGGCTAATGGTAAAGCCGGGCCAGATTCGCATTCAGACGATGACCCGGAAGTGGGGCTCATGCTCGTCATTGGGGCGCGTAACGTTCAGTTCCGATCTGGCTGGAAGGCCAATTGCGTTTCAGGATTTTGTAATCGTGCACGAGTTGCTGCATTTACGAATTCGCAATCACGGCAAATTGTTTCGCTCCACATTGCGCGCCCATTTACGCGAAAACCCTTGGTCGGCATCCCATAGTGTAAGCGCGATTATTCCTGTGCGAGCAAATTCGGCCAGACCCAAGCGCTAAAACAGAAGCAGATAATCAGGGCAGCCGCGACTACTCTTTGGCAGCATTTGCGCGTCAGCGTCAGCCCATCCCCAATCGGCAACATGGAAATATCGACACTGGCATCACGCTAAAGTTTGTCGTTCAACGCCTGCGTATCCAGCAGCATCCCGCATTGCGCGGCAAGGTAGGCGCGCAACTCAGTTGGCGACTGCGCGGCCTCATCAATCAATTCGCACGCAGACGACCCGGCGTCGTTAAATTTGCCAACCACCCCAGTCCACGGGCTGTTCCAGCCACTTTCACCCCAAACAGCGCGCCATCTGATGCCATCTGATCATCGCAAATTGACGACCGTGTCCACCACCCAACACGCGCCTCATCTTGCTTTTTGCCACCGGAGTAGAATATTTCGCACTCAACCAGCCGTTGGGTGTTTCGGGTTTCGTGACGGCGCACGCCGCGCCCCCACGTCCTCCACGTCAACAATAAAAAGGGAAATGCCACATGAAAAAATCTTTGTTCTTTTCCGCATGCGCCGCACTTTTGCTGTCCGCCTGCGGGTCACATCAAGCGTCACACTTTGAGTCACACCATAAGTCGCATCAAGCGATGCTCATGGCAAACAGGACCGCCCCTAATCCCCTGAGCGTTTACCTGTCGATTGCCGATGGCAAACAGATTGTCGTTAGCCAGGAGCCGATCTACTTTCCGAAGAATTTGAAAAAAGTAGTCGTGACTTGGTACGCGCCTGAAAATTCCAACTACACCTTCGGTGCGGACGGCATTGTCATATTGGACAAGGGGGATGAATTTGTCGATTGTCGCCCTTCAGTAGATGGCAAAAGTTTTTCGTGTTTGAACATGCACAACAAGCGCGGAAACTACAAGTACACCATCAAACTCAACGGCACCCCGGCGATCGACCCGTTGGATCCGATTATCGCGAACGGTTAACACGCAAAGTTGGCAGCCAATTGGCGGCCAGATACGAATTTGCCTTGGGCAAATAAATCCACGATGGGCGCGGTGACCATCACGCCACTTCAGCCGAACAAGAAATTGTCGTTGCAGTCCAGCCACGCCTATTGACCACCGCGGAAGTACGGGCGGTCGCTGGTGGCCCGATTTTGGTAAACGGCCGGGAAGAACCATAACCCTAGTTGGTCTCGCACGAATGGCTGGTTATGAATCAATGTTCACCAGCCATTCGTGCACCTCACACATCGCCTGTTCATAACCAAGTTCGTATCCCTCGTTCTCGGCGACTGTAAACACCGCATCGGTCAATGCCGCTTTGACCCGCGCAACGTGGGGGGCGAGAAACGCCTCATCCACGGGGTCACGCTGCAGGCCCGTCTCCAAAGCCAACGCCTCGGCGGCACCAAAAAATCTCGCCGCCGTTTCCCACTCATGACACGAAGCGGCATAGCCTGCCGACACTTCAAGCACACTCTGTCCGATCCGTTTTGCGCCGATTTGGTTGATGATCGAGGCTGCCTCGATCAACAGCGGTGTTACTTGTTCTCCCGATTGGCGATCAATCAAAACCATCGAAATATTTAGCAAAATAATTGCAACATTTTCGTGTTCCTGCAACTCGCGAAGAAGCGCCAAACCTTGCCGATACAACTTCTCAGCCGAGTGAGGCTCGCCTGATACCCGGTATAAGTGTGCCAATAAGTTCATCGCTGCTGAGATTTCACGCTTGCTGCCAAATTCACCCGCCAAATCAAGTGCATCCTGTAAATGCACTCGCGCAGCGGCTACATCACCACAACCCAGAAAGGCCATACCAAGCGGCTGCAGGGCCATTGCTTGCATCTGTTTGTCGCCAATTTCGTGGGCAATCGTTCGGCTCTCCTGCAGATAGGTCTGCGCACGGCCATAGTCACCCATAAAAAAATAAATCTGACCCGCTTCAAATAACCCGCGGCTGCGCGCAACATTTCGCTCTTCCGCCCCGGGATGCGCCAACGCCTCCAGCGTCATCTGCTGCCCAAGCATTAACTGTCCGCTGGTTATCCAGTACGGTTTTAACGCCCATACCAACCGCAAACCGATCGCCGCACCGTCACGCATGCCCGCGGCCTGTACGTAGGAGTGGGCAGCCAGCATATTTTCGCGCTCAAGATCGAGCCGAGCCAGCCAACTTCCTTGGTCCGGGCCGGATAACTCGGGGCGGGCTTGTTCGGCCAGCGCCAAATAAAATTCCAAATGACGGCTGCGAGCTTGGTTTTCGGCATCGGCTTGTTGCAACTGCTCGAGTGCGTACTGGCGTACTGTTGCGAGCATGCGGTAACGCCCGCCGCTGACATCCATCATCAATAGTGATTTTTCGACCAGTTGGATCAAGTCATTGAGTACTGCATTGGCGGATTTGTCGTCGTTTGCGCCCACCGCTTCGGCTGCGGCCAGCGTGCAACCGCCGGCAAATACAGCAAGTTGTTGGAACAGCCTACGCTCGGCCGGCGACAGCAGATCAACGCTCCAGTCAATGGAGGCGCGCAGGGTTTGTTGGCGCAGCTGAGCGGTCTTATCCGCACCGGTGAACAGACAAAAGCGGTCTTCGAGCCGCGCCGCGATCTGCTCAACCGACATGGCGGACACGCGTGCCGCCGCCAGCTCGATGGCCAGCGGAATGCCATCCAGCCGGCGGCAAATATCGGCAACAGCAACGGCGTTGGCACGTGTGACTTCAAAACCCGGCTGGGCGGCACGGGCGCGATCGATGAACAAACACACGGCGTCATTTTGTATAAACGCCGCCAGTTGATCGGCGTCGAAAGTGGCCGCCAACACCGGGGTCAAATTGGGCAATGCGAGTGAAAACAGTGGATAGGCGGTCTCACCCATTACATGCAGACGTTCACGACTGGATGCCAGCACCTGTATGCCGCGCCCGGCGCGCAACAATTGTTTGGCCAATGCGGCGGCGGCTTCCAGCAAATGCTCGCAGTTGTCGAGAATCAGCAGCAGTTGCCGGTCTTTGACGAATTTTTCGAGCGCATCCGTCACCGGGTGGCCTGCCTGTTCTTTGACGCCCAGCACCGCCGCCACGGCTTCCGGCACCAGTCGCGCCACCCCCAGCGAAGCGAGTTCCACCAGCCACACGCCGTCCGGGTAGTCGTCTTGCACCGCGCCGGCGACTTCGAGCGACAGGCGGGTCTTGCCGGTGCCGCCCATGCCGGTCAGTGTGACCAGCCGGGTGGTGGCGAGTAACGCTGAAATATCCCGAATCTCTCCTTCACGACCGACAAAGCTGGTGAGCGCGGCGGGCAAATTGTGTTTGGCCCGCGACGCTGGTGTCGTAATCGCGGCGGATTCGTCCTCCACGGGCAGGGTGAAGCGATAACCACGACCGGGAATGGTGGCCAAGGCGTGGTTGCCGAGGATCTTTCTGAGTGTGGAAACCTGCACTTGCAGGTTGTTTTCCTCGACGACCAGACCGGGCCAGACCAGCGTGAGCAATTCGTCTTTTGACACCACGCGGTCACGGTGGTCGATGAGTGTCACCAGCAAGTCAAAGGCGCGCGCGCCGACCGCGACGGCCTGGCCTTCGACAAAAACACGCCGTTCGGCCGTGCGGATTTCAATTGACCCGAAACGGTAATTCTGTGACACGGGGGCACCTCGCATCAATGAAAACCGATTCTACCTTGGGGAGCAAATTAATGAATATTTAAGAACATTTAAGGTCGACTTAAGGACGTGGCGGGACGCATTGACAGAAAGTGGTTCCCTCGGCAAGTCAATTCGACTGCGCCGATCACTTCAGATTGCGCCAGCCGGAGCCGGCAAACCATAAGAAAGCGAGCGATTCGCCGTGACTCAACAAATTGACAACATAGAAGAAGCTTCGATGATCAATATCGCCACCCTACAAATTTCAGAATTGGTCAAACGAGCCAATAACGTCATCGGTTTGTTTCCAGGCATGGCGGCAGGACCATACAAAAGAAAAACTTCCACAAGCCTGACTGTCATTGCCGCTCGGCAAATACTGACAGGATGTATCGAAAGCCTGGAAGCCGTGGGAATCGATTTGATTGTTAGTGATGAGGCGTTGGCAGAAATTGCCAAAAAGGGAATTGACGCAAAATTTGGTGCAAAACCTCTGCAAAAAATTATTGAAATGGAAATTGAGCTGCCCATTTCGCGGGCATTGCGTAACGGCCAATTTATCAGTGGCGACACAATCAAAGTCTATTGGAGCGATGGCGCACTGGTGTTTACCAATCGCATCGACAAACGCAACGAAAAGAAGGTGCGCGCATGAAAGATGACTGTTTAAGTCCACTTTCAGCCAAAACTCTCTCAAGGCCCGCCTCCAGCATGGACTATTCAATGTTCTTTAAGCACCACGCTTCCGGACGAGACAAGTTATGCAACGTTTCTGCGGAAAATCGGCTTTGCACCTGTCCGGATGATTTGAGCTTGACGCCGCCTGACAACCTAACAGTGCTGACGCCCTCCGCTCCACCGATTTTGTCCACGTCGTCCACCTTGCCCACCTCGCCCACCTCGCCCAGCCCGCCCATCATCACCGTCATTCGTCATTCGGTAATCGTCGTGCTCTGATCGGTAAGCACCATTCACGCCGCGGAAGGGTGGCTGCGCGCATCGCGGCAGGCGCGCCGCTGCGGATCCGCCGATGGTGATCGTTAGCAATTTACGTATTTCCAGTTTCTGACTTTGCCTTCGCTCATCCATTCCACCGCTTGCGCGAGACGTTTGTCACGGGTCGCCTCGGTTTTGGCTTCGACCACCCATTCGATGTACTCTTTTTTCTTCGATGGGGTGAACGCCGTATAAGTTGCCGACGCTTTTTTGTTTTTCTTGATGGCCGCCAAAAAATAGCCGGGCGCAACCAATTTTTCTGCTGGCGTGCGCACGGCTGCCGGCTTCACGCCGACGTGATGAAGTTTTATTGCATCGCGAATATATTTCGCCATCTTTGCATCACCTGGCAGATCGGCCAACGAGGCGATACAACCAAATTGACCCATGGCTTTATCGAGCTTGGTTTCGATGTTGAGATAGTCGCCCAGCCAAAATCCGAACGCACAATGCGCCTTGAATGCCGCCATGCTACAAAAAATCCCGCCACGGTATTCAAAGTACGGCATACCCCACTTGATGGTCTCGGTCGCATCCGGACAATACGTGTGCCCAGTTGCCGCAAGTGTCTCAATATCGGCTGCGCAAAATCGGCCGACTTGGCAATATAGGCATCAATACGCGGATCGACCATGTTTACCTCACTCTTTCAAAAAAGTTCGCTCGAAGTGTGAAGCCAACTTGTTGAACTGCCAACGCCGAACGCCCAACCGTCAACGCTTCATCGCAAGGGTCAGTCCATCACCGACCGGCAACATCGACATATCAATACGCATATCCCGAAAAATTTTATCGTTCAGTACCTGCAGCGCGCGCGTCTCGACATCATCCGCAGCAGCCACATCCGCCACCTTGCCGCTCCACAATACGTTGTCAATGGCAATAACCCCGCCGACGCGAATCAACTTGAGCAATCGCTCATAGTAGTGATCATAGTTGGGCTTATCGGCATCGATAAACGCAAAATCGTAGCTGCCCGCCTGGCCACCCGCCAGACAGGCGTCGAGTGTGTCGATCGCCGGGGCAATGCGTAAGTCAATACGGCTGGCAACACCCGCCTGCGTCCAAAATGGCTTGCCGATGTTGGTGAATTCCGCGCTGATGTCACACGCGAGCAAATAACCATCCTCCGGCATGGCCAGCGCCACCGACAGCGCGCTGTAGCCGGTGAACACCCCGACTTCAATGGCCCGTTTGGCGTTGAGCATTTTCACCAAAAACGCCATGAGCTGCCCCTGCTCGGGCGAAATTTGCATGACCGCACGTGGATGATCGCGGGTGGCGTCACGTAGTGCCGTTTGCGCGGCGTGCTCGCGCAAGGAGTGCGCATGAATGTAATGCGCCAAATGCGCGTCGAGGCCCAGCGTTTTAATTGACATGGCTGCTTCCAAAATGGGTGAAATTGAATCGGCTTGGTTGGATTGTAAAGCACCTGCAAATTTCGCTCTGCGTAAGTGATTGGCGGCGCGCAATCTGCATTCCGTCGGTTCGAGGCTTGTTGGGCCCATCTCGTCGCCCATAATGTGCACCACACATGCACCATACATGCACCTTACTGAGGCGGCTCTGGCCACGGACGAATTAAAGGAAAACCCATGACCATCAAGAAATTGGCAATGATGATAACGCTGGTGGCGACAGCGGCATCATTTGGCTCCGCTCCGGCAATGTCGAACCCTCCCAAACGTGACACACCACAAGAGTTATTCGCACGCATGACGGCGTTTGATCAGAAGCTGTTTGCGGCTTTCAATAGCTGCGACATCGAAAAATTAACGGCCTTTTTTGTGCCCGCGCTCGAGTTTTATCACGACAATGATGGCGTATCGTGGTCACGCGACAAGTTTATTGGCGACGTTCAAAAAAACGTATGTGGAAAATTTCGCCGCGAGTTGGTCGCCGGCACATTGGAAGTTTTTCCGCTGGGCGATTACGGCGCGTTGATTTCCGGTCGTCATGTTTTTTGCAAAACCGGCGCGCCTCGCTGCGAAGGCAGCGGTCGATTTATGCATGTTCTGGAAAACAAATCGGGAAATTGGCGGGTCACACGAGTGATCAGTTTTGACCATCGCACCATATCTGCAGAAGGAAAATAGCCACGGGTGCAAAGCCGTGGCGCAACATGGCGCTATTGCCTGCCTGCCCCTTAAAACAAAACTGCGCCAGACTGGATGATCCGGCGGAGTTGACTAATTAACGGCTAACGAACGACGAACAAATCAATTATCGCGATTGCCTTTGTCCTTCTTTTCCTTGCCGTGGCCTTTACCCTTTTTTCCCTGATCGTCGCCACTATGGCTCTTGTGATAGTGCGGGGCATAAACGTCGGTGTACCAGTTGTCGCGCACAAAATATACCGGGTGGCCGCAGGCATTGTACTTTCTGCAATGTTTGCTCCATTTTTTCTCATGGCCCGGTGGCACCCGCAAATACATCGGTTGGTAAACCACCTGTGGCGGCGGCGCATGGATCACCACCGGCGCGGCAAAAATAAGTTGCGGTTTTGGGGCGTTGCCAATATCAATGCGGCCATAAAAACCAGGCTGCCCGACGGAAATGGACACGCCTACGTCCGCAGCGTGTGCAGAACCAACGACGGTCAGTATGCCTAAAGCAATAAATAATTTTTTCATGTTGATCCAATCAAAAGGTGGCCCGACAAAACTAACGCACTGGTGCGGCCGGAGTTGACCGCGCCGACGCCAAATGCATCGTTGTCGTCATGTGGCGACAACGAAACTTTGCATGAGGATCCACCCACGCATTGCGCCCATATTACAAGTTTTCAACTTGGCTATCCGTGCGGCGACACACATACAACTTTATGCACGCAGCCATGGACGCGGCGCCGCTTCGTCCCAAACCAATTCGTGATAATCGCAGGCTGTGGGCATCACGGATTTGATAATCTGTAAATGCGGCGAGAGATCAAGGTCGCGCGGCGATTTTTCTTAAAACACGATCCCACATAGTGTCCTCTCTCGCTGATGTGTTGAAGCAAGAAAATTTCGCACGGAATTTACGCCGTTCACTCAATGACACCTTTGTATTTCTCCCTTGCGAAAAATTGGGCATTCACCTGCAAAGTGGTGGTTAGTGGTGGTTAAATGGCGCCGGAGGCATGAATTTGATGCGTTTTCGTAAAAAATTATTGTTTGTCCATCGCTGGTTGGGCATTGTTCTTGCGACCATATTGGTTTCGGCGGGCATCAGCGGCTCGCTGCTGGTGTTTCATCACGAGCTGGATGCAGAGCTCAATCCACAACTGCATCGTGTCATGCCGACCGAGCAGCGGGCAGCGTTGGATGACATCGCCAGCACCATTGAAAGCCGGTACCCACAGCTGGTGGTCGGTTATTTTTTATTTAACGATCACCCGGCGGCATCGCTGCACGTAATCATGAATCCGCGTGAGGCGGCCCTCGAAGGCAGGCTGGATCGCGACACACCGCGCCCGACCGAGGTTTACGCCGACCCTTATAGCGGGCGCATTTTGGGTGAACGCAATTGGGGGGAGATTGGCTGGTCGTCAGCGCACGTGATGCCGATGATTTACCGTTTTCATATGAGCCTGTTTCTGGGCGAAGTGGGCCGATGGATCACAGGCATTGTCGCCGGCTTATGGATGCTCGGCATTTTGCATGGCATGGTGTTGGCCTTACCCAGTGTTGCGTCGCTGCGCCACGCGATCAATGTGAAATGGCGCGCCAGCCGTGCATGCGTCATGTTTGATCTGCATCGCAGTATCGGTCTGGTCGCGGGTTCGTTATTGTTCATTACTGCATTCACCGGTATGTACATGAACCTGCCGACCGTGATCGAACCGGTTTTGGCGGCGGTGACACCGTTCACCGAACGCCCCGCTTCCATCCGCCCTGCGGGTGCTCGTCTGGATGAGGTGTGGCGCATTGGATGGGATGCGGCCTATCGGGCGGCGCGCGCCACCCACCCGCAGGATCCACTCGCGGGCATTGGCAAGATCGAAGGTCGCGGTCATTATCAAGTGCGGTTTATGCCGCCGGGCGATATCATGGACAGTGGCACCATCCGGGTTTTTGTCGACGGCCGCAACGGCGCGGTGAGAGGCAAGTTTGATCATCGCGACGGCACGGTCGGTGACAAGATCCGCACCTGGCAATTTCCATTGCACAGCGGTCAGGGCTTTGGTTTGGCGGGACGGGTGTTGGTGTGTGTGCTCGGCCTGATCCCCTTGTTGCTCGCGGTCACTGGCATCTGGCTTTGGCTGCGTCGGCGGCATCTGCAGCAAAAAACTGCGGCAAATAACATGCCGCCCGCCATCGCGGTGCTGCGGACTGATCAATTGTGACGCCGCGCAGGTTATTCATTTCCGCCTGATCGTAGGGCAATGTCGCAATGGCGGCGGCGTTGCGCAGCCATTACATTGGCAGGTTTGGTTACAACCCCGACACGTGCTTCAATGACACAAGGTTTATACTTTTCCATAGCGGCCAACATTTTGGCCGCGGGTAAGCATCAGGAGGCATGCATCATGATTCCCACCCACCCCACTTCCCGCAGATTGTTTTACACTGCGACCATCCCGGCTAAATTCTTGTTTATTCACTTCGCCTGGCTGGTGACTACAGCGGTCGGCGCGATACTCATGGCCGGCCCTGCCGATGCCAGGGTCACGACATCGATCGGCGTGCATGTTGGCGGTCCGTCGATTCATATTGGCGCACGTCATGGTCATCATGGTTATTCCGGACACCATCACACCGGCGGCATACGTTGGAGCGGGCCACGGTTGGGCATCGGTTTGCATGTTCCCTTGTTGCCGATTGGTTTTGGCACCTACTGGTACAACGACTCTCCCTATTACGCGTATCGCGATAATTATTATGTTGCCGATGGCCGTGGTTTTCTGGTCGTTGAACAACCGCGTCAAGACCCGGTGTTTTCCGCGTCCGGACCGGCACCGGTGGTCGCCGCACCCCCCTCCCAATCGAGTCCGACGCCGTCATACGAACCGTCCGCGAAAACCGGCCAATTGTATGCCTACCCACAAAAGGGCCAAACTGATTCTGCAGCAACTTTTGACCGCATCGAGTGCGAAACTTGGGGCGGCAAACAAACCGGCTATTTTCCCGGCCAGTCGGCAGACAACGCGGCGAAAAAAAGCGACTACCAGCGGGCGGTGGTGGCCTGTCTGGAAGGACGCGGTTATAGCGTCAGGTAATCAATAGAAGGTTGCCGCCGCCAACACGGCAGGCGGCAATCGCCACCACGAGGATTTTTTTAACTGTTTTTTATGCTGCGAGTACAATTGGCGCACATCTTTTCGGGAGTGACCCATGAATAAAAAATTCTTCTTTTCAGCCGCAGTGGTTGCATTTGCTTCACTGATGCTCGGTTTTATCATTCACGCCGTTTTGTTACAAGCCGACTACGCCCGCCTGCCGAGATTGTACCGTTCCGCGACGGACAGTCAGGCGCATTTTGGTTATATGTTGTTGGCGCATGTGTTGATCGGCTTTGGCATGACCTGGATCTACCTTCGCGGACGTGAGGCTGGAAAATCGTTTATGCAGCAGGGTGTGCGTTTTGGTGCAGCCATTGCAGTGGTCTCAACCATCCCGACGTTTTTCATCTATTTCGCCGTGCAGCCGTTGCCATCGGATATGGTCGCGCAGCAAATTGTTTACAGCACCATTGGCAGCTTGGTGTTGGGCATCGTCACGGCTTGGATGAACAGGACTTAACCTGCATATTTCACGGGTCGGCCCGCCTTATATACGTTTTTCATTCTTGGCGGCCTATAAATTCTGCGAATCCAAACCGCACCTCGCAAGGTTGACGGCCTTCGCACTCGATAACAGGCGGCTGAGCAGCGCTTTTCCACCCGCTCCGAGTGCGTCCCCGTGAAATTTGCAGGTTAGCAGTTTGTTGAAATTCGTCGCGAGCGAAGGTCAGGCAAGGCGGAAAGCGGCGAAAAACCGGAATGTATGCGGTATACATGAGGATTTTGAGCCGCTTGCCAACGCCGCATCACCGAGCGCAGCAGAATTTCAACAAACTGTTAG
>CAMTWK010000033.1:0-25850 GCA_947085425.1 uncultured Burkholderiales bacterium
AGCGGAAAAGCGCTGTTCAGCCGCCCGCTATCGAGTGCGTAGGCCATCAACCTTACGAAGTACAGTTTGGATTCGCAGAATTTATAGGTCGCCAAGAATGAAAAGCGTATATAAGGCGGGCCGACCCGTGAAATATGCAGGCTAATGGTCATGGTCGTGGACCAGCCCGCTGTTGAGCAAGCTACGCGCCTCAAAAATAACATCTGACGCGGTCAAGCCGTGCGGCCCCATGCCGTGGTGTAACGCGGCATCCGCCGCCGCACCATGTAAATAAACGCCCAGTCTGGCCGCATCCCATACATCGAGGCCAATGGCCAAAAATGCCGCAAGCATGCCCGCCAGCGCGTCACCCATCCCACCCGTTGCCATGCCGGGGTTGCCGGTGGTGTTGATCACCAGACGGCCATCAGGGTGGGCAATAATTGTTCCGGCGCCCTTGAGCACCACCACCGAGGCGAATTGGCGGGCAATATTGCCGGCCGCCGCAATCCGGTCACTTTGAATTTCGCTGGCCTTGATGCCCAGTAATTGACCGGCTTCGCCGGGGTGAGGTGTGAAAATAAAAGGCAAGCAGGGTAGCCCTGATTCAGCCTTTTTTGTCTGAAAAGCGGCGCGAATGCTGGGGTTTATTGATATGGTATTGATTGCGTCGGCGTCAATTACCATCGGCCGATTGAGCGACAACATACCGAGCAATGATGCGCTACCCATTTCACCCATACCCATGCCAACGGCAAATGCCGTCATTGTTTCGTCCTTGCACAGCAGTTTGGCATCACGCACCATCATTTCCGGATGCAAGATGTCCAGCGCCGGGCGATCCTTGTCAAATAGTCCGAGGTAAACCTTGCCGGCCCCCATGTGTAACGCGGCACGTGCGGCCAATACCGCCGCACCGGTCATTCCCTCGGCACCGCCGATGATGCCTACATTGCCATAGTGGCCTTTGTGGGAATTCTCCCGACGCATCGGTACCAACGGTCGCACTTGGTCAACCGTGAGTAATGTCCCCGCGCCGCACGGTTTGATATCAGTTATGCCAAGCGATTCAATGGTGACCGTGCCGGCATGATCCGGCCCATCCGCGGTATACAAACCGGGTTTGGCGGCGATAAAGGTGATGGTTTGGTCGGCTTCGATTGTCGGCGTAAACGCGGTGCCGGAATTGCCATCTAGTCCACTTGGTATATCAATGGCCAACATCAAAAATTCGCCGATGCGTCGTTGCTGGTTGCAGCGATTGATGACATCGGCAAAGGCGCCGGTTGGCGGTCGTGAAATGCCAATGCCAAACAAGCCGTCGATCACTAGATCAAAGAGAGGACTTTTCGGCCATGATTTGATAATTTCACCGTTGCCTTTGATAAACGCCTGATAGGCGACCTGTGCCGCGGCATTTTGTTGTTGCTGTTCACCCAGCGCCAGCACGGTAACGTGGCATTTAGCCTGCAAGTTTGCTGCGGCCACCCAGGCGTCACCACCGTTATTGCCCGGACCGGCCAATATCAAAATGTTCTTTGTCTTTGATTTTTTGAGCGCAGCCAAGGCATGGTTGGCGACCGCAAGTCCGGCGCGCTGCATCAGTGAAACTTTTGGATGGGCTGCGGCGTACGTCTGTTCAATTTGACGTAATTCGTCAATGGTGGTCAGGGTGATTGGAGCGGTGGGTGGGGTCATTTTCTTGGTTTATACAACAAAAATTTAGAAATCAAGGTCGATTGGGCGTTATGGACAAGAGGGTATGGGAGGAGCGATGGTGGAACTAATCGAGTTTGCCCCTGTCACTATACCGTTCGCAATATGGTTTTCAGTTTTTTGAATGGCGATGGTCGATGGTGATGCTCAACCGTAATTACCGGTTCGCCGGTGATTGCGGAGCGTGACCAAGCCAAACAGATTGATTTCACGCAGAATTTCAGGAGGGACAAGATGACGGCGTTTATAATAGCGGGCAGTGCAATGGAACATGATGTGCTCGGTGGTTCCAGACAAACTGGCCTGCGATTGCGCAATGTGACAAACGGCACCTCGATTAACAATGAGCGCCATAAACACCATGCAGGTGTGTCGGTGCAGGAAAAAAATAGCCGCGATGCGGTAAATTCCAAACAGGGAGCGGGTTCGATGAGCGATCGTGAGATCGATCAACAATTGGTTTTGCGCGTGCAGGCGGGCGACAAACGGGCCTTTGAGCTGCTGGTGATCAAATACCAGCGCCGGGTCGAGCGTTTATTGTCGCGCATTATTCGCAATCAATCTGAAATTGAGGACGTTTCTCAAGAAGCCTTTATCAAGGCTTATCGCGCAATTGGCGGCTTTCGTGGCGATAGCGCGTTTTACACCTGGTTGTATCGCATTGCGATTAATTCGGCAAAAAATTTCCTGATCAGTCAGGGACGACGCGCGCCCACCTCAACCGGTTATGACGTTGAGGAAGCGGAAAATTTCGAAGATGCCAGCGGACTTCGCGACATGGCAACGCCGGATTCGATATTAATGAGTAAACAAATTGGTGAAATCGTCAATCGCACTATTGATGCATTGCCGGCCGAATTGCGTACAGCCATCACACTGCGTGAGATCGAAGGGCTGTCATACGAAGAAATTGCACAAATTATGGATTGTCCGATCGGCACGGTTCGTTCGCGTATTTTCCGTGCGCGCGAAGCGGTGGCAGCCGAATTGCGCCCGCAATTGGGAACCGACGAGGGCACAAGGTGGTAAATGAATTTGCAGGTAAATCAGCAGGGAATAACACAGGTGCGCAACGGGTACTGTCACGGCAAATGAAAATCGTGCATAAAATGGGCGCGCGGATTAATGGAGATTTTTAGTATGAATGACAAGATTTCAACACTGCTAGATGGCGAGTTGGATCGTGAGGAGGCGATAGCAACCATCCGCCATCTTGGTGCCGATGCCCAGCGTCGGGCGACCTGGGATAGTTATCACCTTATTGGTGATGTATTGCGTGGTGAGGACTTGGGGGAAATGGCGCGTCGCCGCAAATCGACGGAAGTCCTTTTTGCGAAGTTGGCGGCAGAACCAACCGTGATCGCTCCCGCGGCTATTCACCAGGCCAGGCGCCAAAGTAAGACACGTATCGCCATGGCCATGGCGGCATCGATTGTGACCGTTTCTGCGATTGCGGTGATTGCCATGAAACAACAGAGCGGTGTAGTGGCACCGGTGCAGATGGTGCAGCAAAACCCACCGCAGGCAATTGTGCCGGTGGCGGCACCGGTGAATGAGCGGGTGAATGATTATTTGGTGATTCATCGTCAGTTTGCCAATCGACAAGGATTACAAACCGCGTCCACCCGCGGCGAAGCACCACGGGCCGCCGCAGGAAAATGAGTGCCTCGTTGGGCAAAAGCGGCTTAATGAATCAGACCGGCTTAATTAACCAGGCCGGTTTAATTAACCAGGCCGGTTTAACGACCCATAAACCAAACAAATCCTTATGTTGATGCGTATTTTGGCGAGCGTTCGCTCGCGGCGAAGCTGGTTGGTTGGCATGATTGCGGCCGGTTTATTGGGCACCAGTTTCGCCAATCCACCTAAAAATTCATCGGAATGGCTGGAACGGATTGCCAAATCCGCTCGTGAGTTGCCGTATACCGGTGTGTTTATTCATCAAACCGGCGAGGGTTCGACCACAACACGCATTACCCACATGGTCGATCAGCAGGGAAATGAGCATGAACGCCTTGAAATGATGGACGGACCGGTGATGGAAGTGGTACGCCGGAATAATGAAATGTTTTGTTATCACCCTGATCAAAAAATGGTGCGTGTAGACCGGCGTGCAGCCGGTCGTTTTTTTACGTCGCTGGTGACCGGAAGCGCAGCAGAAATTAGCGAGAACTACAAGGTGAAATTGGGTGCGATCGAGCGTATCGCCGGCTTTGATTGCCAATGGGTGATTTTGCAACCCAAGGACGCCATGCGTTATATGCAAAAATTATGCGCCGAATTGGGCTCGGGATTATTGTTGCGCGCACGTTTGTACAACGGTCGCAACCAATTGCTCGAGCAATTTATGTTTACCCAGCTTGATGTAACTGGGGCGGGTGCCAAACAAAATATTCGTTCACGCTTCGACGAAAAGGGTTGGCAGCGGGACTATTCGGTGAAAACGGACTTAAAATCAACCGATACCGGCTGGCAGGTGAGCAATCTTCCGGCCGGTTTTCGTAAAATTACTGAAATGGCACGCAACTTGGCCGGGCGAAAGCAATCGGTGTCACATTTGGTGTTTTCTGACGGTCTGCTGAATGTGTCGGTGTTTATCGAACCGTCGGCGGGCGTACCGGTAGTGGCGTCAGCCGGCATGAAGGACGACGGTCCGGTCAGTTATGCGATCCGTCCGTTGCTGGAATATCAGGTGACCGTAATGGGCGAAGTCCCTGTGGCGGCGGTGCAGGCCATTGCGGACAGTATTTCGTTGCGCAAATAACCGGCAATTAAGCCGGGTAACTTCCGGAAATTTTTTTAACCAACCGGCGTTGTCCGGTGATTTTTAATCAAAACGTAGGAATGTTATTACTCATGAATATTAGTCATCGCTCAGTCAGCACCCATGCAACCAAAATTCGATTGTTATTCATCAGTGCAATTTTTGTCACCCTCGGATTGCTGATGTCGCCCGCGCAGGCGCAATCAGGAGCAGCGCGTGTGACGTTACCGGATTTTTCAGAGTTGGTGGAAAAGGAGGGCGCTGCGGTGGTCAACGTCAGTACCAAATCGCGTCGTGGCAATTCGGGCATGACCGGCACCAGTCCGGAGGATAGTGAACAGTTTTACGAATTTTTCCGTCGGTTTATGCCCCCTGATGCGCTTCCACAGCCACGGCAAAATCCACAAACTCCGCAAAATCCTCGTCGCAATCCACGCGAACCGCGTGAGCCACGTGAGCGCGCCCCAAACAACGAAGCGCCGCTGCGCGACGTCGGCCAGGGCTCGGGTTTTATCATCTCTTCGGATGGATTTATTATCACCAACCGTCACGTGGTGATGGTGCAGGGGCGCGATAGCAACAATCGCCCGGCGCCGGTTTATGCCGATGAAGTAAAGGTCACACTGAACGATAAACGCGAGTTTATTGCCAAAGTGGTTGGTGCAGACGAGCGTACCGATGTGGCTGTTCTGAAGGTTGAGGCGTCGGGGTTGCCAAAGGTCACCATCGGTAATTCGGATCGGTTAAAAGTGGGCGAATGGGTGCTTGCCATCGGTTCCCCGTTCGGCTTCGAAAACACTGTCACGGCTGGTATTGTCAGCGCCAAGTCGCGGGAAACCGGCGAATTGGTGCCGTTTATCCAAACCGACGCCGCCGTCAACCCGGGCAATTCCGGTGGTCCGTTATTCAATACCAAGGGCGAAGTGGTCGGCGTCAATTCGCAGATTTTCACCGGCACCGGTGGTTATTTGGGCATTTCTTTTGCGATTCCGTCCAATACCGCGATGGAAGTTGCCAACCAGATCATGAAATCAGGCAAGGTACTGCGCAGCCGCATCGGTATTGGCCTGAGCCCTTTCCCCATAACCGAAGAGCTCGCCGAAGCGCTGGGATTGCCCAAAAAAGATCCCGGTATTTTGGTCGACAGCGTTGAAGAAGGCGCGCCTGCTGCCAAAGCCGGAGTCAAGCCACGTGATGTGATTCAAAAGGTGGATGGCAAAGTTGTCAAGGCAATACCAGATATTCAACGCATCATTTTCCCCAAAGTGCCTGGCTCCAAAGTGACCTTGTCAATTTGGCGTAATGGCGCAACCAAGGAAATTGTCACCGCTGTTATGGAATTGGTTGATCCTGCGGACGTCCGTCCGGTCGGCACAGAAAAGTCTCCGGGCAAGGATAAACCCTCGCTGAAGCCAAATAGTTTGGGACTGATTTTGGAAGAAATCGACGAAGATGACCGCAAGTCGATGTCGATCACCCAAGGCGTGGCGATTGTCGAGGCATCCGGCCCTGCCGCACGGGTTGGTTTGCGCCGGGGCGACGTAATTTTGTTGGTCAATACCACCGAAATTAAGTCGGTCGCGCAATTTGACGAGGTAGTGGCCAAGCTGGATGACAAACGTCCGGTGGCGTTGTTGGTCAAACGGGAAGATGCGCCGGCCCGTTACATCACCCTTCGACCTGATTCAAAGTAGCCAACATGCTGCGGTTAACTTTGGTTGGCCGCAGCTATTGCAGTCTTTGTGACGTCATGCAGGCCGTCTGCCGGCAGGCAGCAGAACGCCACCAGCAGGCAATTGATCTGCAGATAGTGGATTTGGAAGACCATCCACAACTTGAAGACAAATTTGGCGAATGGGTGCCGGTTTTGCTGTTGGGATCACTTGAAACCGGTGCGGAAATTTGTCACTACCATTTTGACGAAACATCGTGGTTGGCCGCGTGCCGTCAAGATGCGGCTGCGGCTGGCCGAAAATGCAACTCGTCCTCGTAAAACAAGTCACTTTCGGCTAAAATACAAGGTTGTCTGAGCGCGCATAACGAATAGGGCACCTTTGGTGCCCTTATTTGTATTTGCCGAAGGCAATACGGAGCGTGTTGTCCCTGCTCATCAGGGACATGTTGCCGTCCGGTTGGTAACAGTTTTAATTGTCATTTGTCGAATATTTGTAAAGCGCCTTAATGAATCTGATCCGCAATTTCTCTATCATCGCTCATATTGACCATGGCAAATCGACTCTTGCCGATCGCATCATCGAACGATGTGGAGGCTTGTCATCACGTGAGATGGAGTCCCAGGTTCTTGATTCGATGGCCCTTGAGCGCGAGCGCGGCATTACCATTAAGGCGCAAACGGCCGCGCTGAGTTACAAAGCCAAAGACGGCATCACCTACCAGCTCAACCTGATCGACACCCCCGGCCACGTTGATTTCTCCTATGAAGTGTCGCGCTCGTTGTCCGCTTGTGAGGGCGCATTATTGGTTGTGGATGCGTCACAAGGTGTCGAAGCGCAAACGGTTGCCAATTGTTATACCGCAACCGATCTTGGCGTTGAAGTTTTTCCGGTGCTGAATAAAATTGATCTGCCCTCTGCCGACCCGGATCGGGTGATTGATGAAATTGAAGACATTATCGGCATTGAGGCGCATGATGCGGTGCGCTGTAGTGCCAAGACCGGTATTGGTATTGATGACGTGATTGAGACTGTCATTGCCAGGGTTTCGCCGCCCCGTGGTGACGTCAATAAACCACTCAAAGCACTGATTATCGATTCTTGGTTTGACAACTATGTCGGCGTGGTGATGCTGGTGCGTGTGGTTGACGGCGTACTCAAGCCCAAAGACAAAATTTTGCTGATGGCGACCAATTCGGCGCAACTCTGCGAGCAGGTCGGTGTGTTTGCACCAAAATCACAACCGCGACCAGAATTAAAAGCAGGTGAGGTCGGCTTTGTTATTGCCGGTATCAAAGAACTCATTTCCGCCAAAGTTGGTGACACGATTACCTTGCTCGACAATCCCGCGACCGAAGCCCTGCCGGGTTTCAAGGAAATCAAGCCACAGGTTTTTGCCGGGTTATATCCGGTCGAGTCGAATCAATACGACGGCTTGCGGGACGCACTCACCAAGCTGCAGTTGAATGACGCCAGCCTTAGATTTGAACCAGAAACCTCACAGGCGCTGGGGTTCGGTTTTCGTTGCGGGTTTTTGGGCCTGTTGCACATGGAAATTGTCCAGGAGCGATTGGAGCGCGAGTTTGACCAGTCGCTGATCACGACCGCACCAACGGTGATTTATCAGGTGGTGTTAAAGGATATGACGGTCATCGAAATCGAAAATCCATCACGATTACCGGAAATCACCAAAATCGAGGAGATTCGTGAACCGATAATCTTGGCGACCATGATGATGCCGCAAGAGTATGTGGGCGCGGTGATTATTTTGTGCAATCAAAAACGCGGCGTGCAGGTTGATATGCAGTATCACGGCCGCCAGGTTGTTTTGAAATACGAAATGCCGATGAATGAAGTCGTCATGGATTTTTTCGACAAATTAAAATCGGTATCGCGCGGTTATGCGTCTCTGGACTATGATTTTAAAGAATACCGCACCGGTGATCTGGTCAAGCTGGACATATTGATCAACGCCGAAAAGGTTGATGCCCTGTCGTTGATTGTGCACCGGGCCAGCAGCCAGTATCGCGGTCGTGAGTTGGCGGCAAAAATGCGCGAGCTTATTCCACGGCAAATGTTTGACGTCGCCGTGCAGGCGGCGATTGGTGGCAATATTATTGCCCGTGAAAACATCAAGGCGTTGCGCAAAAACGTGATCGCGAAATGTTACGGTGGCGATATTTCCCGCAAACGCAAATTGTTGGAAAAACAAAAGGCCGGAAAAAAACGCATGAAGCAGGTCGGCAATGTCGAGATTCCACAGGAGGCATTCCTGGCAATTTTGCAGATTGGTGACAAATAATTGACGGCAGGCTTGATGTGAATATTGTCATTTCTACTGCCGGACCGGGTAAGGGTCACGTTGTGGATGGCGTGAAATGACGATTGGCATCAAAATTTTAATTGGCAAACTTTAAAGAAATCGGGTCACACAAATGAATTGGGAACTGGTTGGTTGGATTGCCATTGCGGCAAGTCTCGCAGTGATTGTCGCAGGTTTTTTTGTCGGTCGTGAATCGATCGCCACCGCAGGCGGACAAAATGTGGCGGCGGGGAATTCGTCGCCGTCATCCATGCATGCCATGCTTGAAATCGCCTGGCCGGTGTTGTTTATCGCTTCGTTGGCCATGTTGACGTTTAAAGAAGTGTTGGGATTTGCCGCCGTGTTGCTGTCGGCAACCTTGATTACCGGTGCCATATGGCTGGCGGATGTGTATCTGTTCCGCAAAAATCGCCTGGCCGGTTCCCAGGATCCGGTGCTGGTTGAAATGGCAAAAAGTTTTTTCCCGGTCATCCTGATCGTGTTTGCCTTGCGCTCGTTCTTGTATGAGCCCTTCAAGATTCCCACCGGTTCGATGGTGCCGTCGTTGTTGGTGGGCGACTTTATTTTGGTCAACAAATTCACCTATGGTATTCGTATTCCGGTGATCAACAAAAAGATTGTTGATATCAACCTTCCCAAACGCAGTGATGTCATGGTGTTCCGTTATCCGGAAGATAAAACCAAGGACTTCATTAAACGGGTGGTCGGTTTGCCGGGTGACGTGGTTTCATTCAAAAATAAACGCCTGACGATCAATGGTAAAGCGATAGAGACCAAGTCAACCGGCACCTATACCGAAACCGAAGGTGGTGTGCGTTTTTTTGAGTCGTACACTGAGGCGCTGGGGGACAAGCCCCATAAGATGATGGTTGATCCCAATTACCCGTCGATGAATCTGGGCAGTGTCCGCGATTTTCCACATAAATCCAATTGCACTTACAATGACGAAGGCATGACCTGTACCGTGCCTGCCGGCCATTATCTGATGATGGGCGACAGCCGGGACAACAGCGACGACGGTCGTTATTGGGGTTTTGTTCCGGAAGAAAATATTGTTGGCAAAGCAGTGCTGGTTTGGATGAATTTTGGCAACATGAAACGTTTCGGCACCACCATTGAATAAGCCCGCATTCAAAAGCACTTGGGCTTCGTTTATTCTTTTGTTTGTAACGCAGTTTGGTGATCAAGCTGTTTTGGGAATAGCAGTTTAGTGAGTACGCAGTTGTCCATTTTCAAAACCATTGGGGAAGTCGCAATGATTAAAACCGTAAACCAACGTCACCTTGCGCCCGCCGGCCGTTTGCCCGCCAATCAGCGTGGAGTCGGCTTTGTGACGCTCATTCTCTATTTTGTGGTGGGTGGCGTGGTGGTGCTCGGCGGTCTGAAATTGATGCCGCATTACATCGAGTTTTTTTCCATTAAAAAAGTTATTGCCTCCATCGCGAGTAGCGAGGAAATAAAAACCGGAACAGTGGCGGAAATCCGCACCAGCTTTGATCGTCGTGCGGTGATTGACAATATTGTTGCCATCAAAGGTGTGGATCTGGAAATCAGCAAAGAAAATAACGAAACCGTTGTTTCCGCCGCCTGGCAGCCACGTATTGTGCTGATTCCCGGTTACACCCTGCTGATCGATTTTGCCATCAGTACGGCTGACAAATAGTCCGGTATGACTGGCGCGCAGCATCCGCTTGAGCAAATACTCGGCCACGATTTCAGCGATGCCGCACTACTTACCAGGGCGCTGACACATCGCAGTTTTGGTTCGCCCCACAACGAGCGGCTGGAATTTTTGGGCGATGGATTATTGAACCTCGCCGTCGCCAAACTCATTTATGACCGTTTCCCCGATATGGCCGAAGGCGAACTCAGCCGCTTGCGGGCAAATTTGGTCAATCAAGTGGTATTGGCACAAATTGCCATGGACCTCGGTCTGGGTGCACTGCTGCGGCTCGGCGAGGGGGAGATTAAAACCGGCGGTGCGATGCGCCCGTCGATTTTGGCGGATGCCGTTGAGTCGGTGATCGGTGCGGTGCTGGTTGACGCCGGATTTGATACCGCTTTGTCGCTGGTGGCGCGTTTGTTTGCAAATCGGGTGGACGACCCTTCACAATCGATGCCCAGTAAGGACGCCAAAACCCAGTTGCAGGAATGGTTGCAGGGCCGACATCAACCGCTGCCAACATATATGGTCAAACGCATTGAGGGCGCGGCCCATCAGCAGCAGTTTTTTGTTGAATGTATTACCGAGCGTCCTGCGTTCAAGGTCGAAGGGTGCGGTAGCACCCGTCGTGCCGCTGAGCAGGTTGCCGCGGCAAAGGTGTTGGTCAAATTGGGCCTGCAAAACAAACCAGTGGTATTGAGTGAAAGTGGTGAGGCAGTATGAGCAGCCAATCGTTTCGTTGTGGCAGTGTGGCCATTGTTGGCCGACCAAACGTTGGCAAATCAACGTTGCTAAATCATTTGGTCGGGCAAAAGGTGAGTATTACCTCGAGTAAGGCGCAGACGACCCGTCATCGTATTACCGGCATCCTGACCGATGCCGATACCCAGTTTTTATTTTTGGACACCCCTGGCTTCCAAAAAACGCACATGAATGCCTTGAACCGGATTTTGAACCGGACGGTTGCCAGCACCGCCAATGACGCGGACGTGGTGGTATTTGCGGTTGAGGCCATGCGTTATACGGATGCCGATGCGGCGGTTTTAAAATCGCTACCGGAGGGCACCAAGGTGATTTTGGCGGTGACAAAAATTGATCGCGAAAAGGAAAAGGGCCGGCTGATGCCATTTTTGGCCGAAATGCAGGACCTTTATGCTTTTGCCGCTGTGGTGCCGTTGAGTGTCAAAAAAGCCGCAACCCTGGTCGAATTGAAGCGTGCCATTCGACCGCACCTGCCGGAACAGCCGGCGATTTTTGCGGCCGAGGAATTAACCGACAAATCCGAACGTTTTTTGGCGGCGGAATTTATTCGCGAGAAAGTCTTTCGCCAGTTGGGCGACGAATTGCCTTACAGCGTGAATGTGGTGATTGAGCAATTTGCCATCGAAGGCACCATGCGGCGTATTCACGCCACCATCGTGGTCGAAAAGCAAAGTCAAAAAGCCATCATCATCGGCGAAAAAGGCGAGCGCTTGAAACGCATCGGTACCGATGCTCGCAAAGACATGGAAACCACCTTTGGCAACAAGGTTTATCTGGAATTATGGGTGCGCGTCAAAAAAGGCTGGGCTGACGACGAGGCAATGGTGAAGCAGTACGGTTATCAGTAACATCGTGCCGATTTTTTGCCGATGAAAAACCCGACCAGCCTGCGCAGCAGCGGATTTGTACTGCACAGTTATCCCTACAAAGAAACCAGCCTAATTCTTGAGACGTTTACCCGCACACATGGCCGGGTGGCGATGGTGGCAAAAGGAGCTAAACGCGGCGGCAATAACAAATATGCCCTGAACCCGTTTCAGCCAGTCACACTCGATTGGTTTGGCCGCGCCGAATTAAAAACCCTCAAGGCTTCCGAGCACCAACAAATTTTCCCGCAATTGCGCAGTGACGCATTGATGGCGGCGTTTTATGCCAACGAATTATTGTTGAAGCTGGCGGTCAAGGATGATCCGCACGATTTGTTGTTCGATGCTTATCACGACGCGGTGGCGTCGCTGGCACAACACAACAAGGCCACCAGCGTGCGTGAAATTGAAACCATTTTGCGGCGCTTTGAGCTGACCTTGTTGGCTGAGTTGGGCTATGCGTTAACGTTGGCACACGAAGCCGACTCGGACGCGGCGATTGTTGCCGAAGCGCAGTATCTGTACGTGGTTGATCGCGGTCCGATTCGCCTGACTGCGAATCATCCGCGTCACAGTGATCGGTTTATAGATCCGGTTAAATTGAGTGGCAAAACATTACAGGCATTACATGAGGGCCTCGCCGACGCCGGGAGGGATACCGCCGACCCGCTGATTCTCAGCCAGGCGAAACAACTCATGCGCCGCGTGATCAACCATCATCTGGGTGACAAAGCATTGCACACACGTCAGTTGATTCGTGAACTAAAATAGAAAGTCTATGTGTGGCGGGGATTTTTAGACAATTTGCCGTCAAACGGTGCGTCCCTAAACGAGTTTCAAATTTTGACAAAATGTGGTGCTGGCCAGTCCGCGACCGTTGTCCCGTAAAATATTCGCATGACCAAACTCAGTGTGAACCTGAACAAAATTGCTTTGCTGCGCAATACCCGCAGTATTGGCATTCCCGATGTCATCAAGTTTGCCGAAATCGCGCTGCTGGCGGGTGCCGATGGCATTACCGTGCATCCCCGACCGGATGGCCGTCATGTCCGTGCCGACGATGTCGACGCGCTGGCATCATTAATGCGCGCTTGGCCGGATCGGGAGTTCAACATTGAAGGTAATCCGTTTCATAACCTGATGGCGTTTGTACGCGACGTCCGACCACACCAGTGCACACTGGTGCCGGATGAATCGGGGCAATTCACGTCGGATCACGGTTGGGATTTGGCCAAAGACGGTGCCCGCTTGCAGCCGATTGTTGCCGAGCTCAGGTCACTCACCGTCCGCTGCAGCCTGTTCATGGATCCCGTGCCAGATGGTATGCCACTGGCGCAGGCCCTGGGAGCAGACCGCGTCGAGCTGTATACCGAGCCTTATGCGGAGAATTTTTCGCGCGATGAAGGCGGGGTCACGTTGGCACGTTATGTTGATACGGCCCGTGGCGCGTCCCGACTGGGACTGGGCATCAACGCCGGCCACGATTTAAATGCGCAAAACTTAACGCACTTTCTGCGGATGGTGCCGGGCGTGTTGGAAGTATCCATTGGCCACGCTTTGATCGCTGATGCGCTCGAATTTGGTTTGGCAAAGACTATTCATCTTTACCAGCAGGCGATTGCGAACGCCGCATGATTTATGGCATTGGCAGCGATTTGGTGGCGGTTGCCCGCATCAAAGTGGCACTGGAAAAAAGCGGTGAGCGTTTTTTGCAGCGCATTCTGACGGTGAACGAAACGGCCGAGGCGGCAATGTTATCGGCCAATCAGACACACACCTTGGCGGAGGTCACCGCACGATTTGTCGCCAAGCGATTTGCTGTTAAAGAGGCGTTTTCGAAGGCGTTGGGCACCGGCATTGGTGGGCAGGTTGGCTGGCAGGATGTCGGGGTAGGTCATCATCAAAACGGCGCGCCGTTGCTGGTATTCAGTGATGCCCTGCAAAAAAAACTGGCTGTTGAAAATATCGGCGCAAGTCACGTGTCGATTTCCGATGAAATTGACCACGTGCTTGCCTTTGTAATTTTGGAGAAAAAATGACCACGAATATGTTGTTGGGCCCGGTAATGGGTGACGTTGCCGGACTCGAACTTACCGCCGACGATCTAACCAGACTGATGCACCCGCTGGTGGGCGGCGTGATTTTGTTTGCGCGTAACTATCAGAATCCCGAGCAACTCAAACGATTAACCGTGTCGATTCGCGCACTTCGTAGGCCACATTTAATGATTGTGGTTGATCACGAAGGTGGGCGTGTGCAACGTTTTCGGGATGGATTCACCATTATTCCGCCGATGCGTGCGCTCGGCGAACGCTACCAAATCGATCAGACTGAAGCCTGCAAATTGGCGCACGATGTTGGTGTGGTGATCGGCACCGAGATGGTCGCCCACGGGCTCGATTTTTCGTTTGCACCGGTGCTGGATTTGGATTGGGGCGAATCGACCGTGATTGGTGAGCGTTCGTTTGGGCGTGATCCGCAGGTCGTGACTGCGCTGGCGGGGGCGGTGGTCGCCGGCATGCGCGCGGTGGGGGTGGCGTCGTGCGCCAAACATTTTCCAGGCCATGGTTTTGTGCGTGCCGATTCGCATCATGAAGTGCCGCGCGATGACCGCACACTGGCGGCCATAGCCGCCGATGACATGTTGCCATTTCAAAATCTTGCAAAAAAATATGACGCGGTCATGCCCGCGCACATTATTTTTGAAAAAGTGGATCCGGCACCGGCCGGGTTTTCGTCGCATTGGCTCAAACAAATTTTGCGTAAAGACCTCGGCTTTAACGGCGTGATTTTCTCCGACGACCTGACCATGGAAGGAGCATCCGTGGTTGGAGGTGATACGGCGCGTGGCATGGCGGCATTAAACGCGGGATGCGACATGGTGGTGCTGTGTAATGACCAGCAACGTTTTGACCGGTTGTTGGCCGGTTTGGTGGCCGAGGGGGTTGTGCCATCCACAGCCGCCTCCAAACATTTGACGCGTATGCACGCTGCCCAATCGGTCACACTTACCGGTGCCGGTTATTTGAAGGCGAAGGCGGCTGTCGACAGCTTTTGTATGGAAACTGGCATCGGCCGCGATTAGCGAATGAATGGCAATGAAGATGAGGCAAGCAGGATAGGGAAATCCGCCGCGGCCGGTCCGCTGCGCTGTGATATTTTTTGCCGTGTCGTTGATAACTTCGGTGATATCGGCGTCACGTGGCGGCTGGCGCGCCAGTTGGTAACGGAACATTCGCTTGCCGTACGATTGATTGTTGATGATCTGACCGGCTGGCAAACTATCGCACCCCATGCCGCGCCCACCAGGGGTCGTTCATCCGATCCGGCCCCCAAACAAGTCGACGGCGTCTCGGTAATACACTGGCATCACATCGAGATCGGCGGGCAGGGTGATGCAGACCGCGCGATCGACATCGTCATCGAGGCGTTTCAATGCAGATTGCCGGAATCGTATGTTGGCCAACTGGCGCGGCAACCGGTCAAGCCGCTGTGGATCAACCTTGAATATTTAAGTGCCGAAGCGTGGGTAACCGATCATCATTTGCTGCCTTCGCCCCATCCGCGTTTGCCGCTGACCAAGACTTTTTTCTTCCCCGGCTTTGTGGAGGGCACCGGTGGACTGATCCGGGAGGCGGGCATCCAGCCGGCTGATGACCATCCCGATCACCTTGATCGGCAACCCGAACAAATTTTTTTGTTTGGTTACGATTCCGCGCGTGCGTTGCCATTGTTGACGACGCTTGCGGCAACGGACTCCGTGGTGGGAATCACTATTCCAGTCGGCGGCCTGGCCGACACCGCCCGGTGCCATCGATTAAAAAAGTGCCATATTGTGCCGTTTGTCTCACAACCGGCGCTGGACGACGTTCTTGCTGCGCACGACATCTTGTTCGTACGCGGCGAGGATTCGTTGGTGCGGGCCTTCTATGCGGCCAAACCGTTCGTTTGGCAAATTTACCCTCAAGACGACGGCGTCCATTTGACCAAATTGCGCGCCTTTTTGAATTTTTATTGCCATGGATTGACGCCCCCGGCGGAACAGGTTCTGCGGGCGCTGTGGTTGGCGGTGAACGATGGTGATGGCGCAGGCATGGTGGATGCTTGGCAGGGTTTTCTCAGTCAACTGCCAGAATTACGAACCCATGCCGTCATCAAACAAAAACAATTGCTGTTGCAGCCCGATTTAGCAACGAATTTGATGACTTTTTATCAAAAATTCCTTAAAATTTAAAGCTTTGCCGCGCTTGATGTCGCACTGGATGTTTTGGCGCGACCGAACAACATTATTACGGCTTGATTGGCAAGCCGGCAATCGCCATAACTCCTCATCAAATTAGTCCCAAGGTAATTTCCAAATGAAAATCGCACAAGAACTCCGCGCCGGAAACGTCGTCATGATCGGCAAAGATCCGATGGTCGTATTAAAGGCCGAATACAATAAATCCGGCCGCAGCTCGGCTGTGGTCAAAATGAAGCTGAAGAATCTACTTTCCAACTCCGGCACCGAATCGGTTTACAAAGCCGATGACAAGTTTGAAGTTGTCCAACTGGAAAAAAAGGAATGCACCTATTCGTATTTTTCCGACCCGATGTATGTGTTCATGGATACCGAATACAACCAGTTTGAGGTTGAGGCTGAAAATATGGGCGATGCCCTGGTTTATCTGGATGACGGCTTGGTTGCCGAAGTGGTTTTCTACGATGGTCGCGCCATTTCCGTCGAATTACCAAATTCAGTTGTGCGCGAAATTGATACCGATCCGGCCGTGCGTGGCGACACATCAGGCAAAGTCATGAAGCCGGCACGTATCAAGCCGACCAACCACGAAATTTTGGTGCCGTTGTTTTGTGAGTCGGGCGACAAAATTGAAATTGACACCCGTACCAACGAATATCGCCGTCGCGTTTAGTTTTACACGATCAGGTTGCAAAAAAGGCACGGGTTCCCGTGCCTTTTTTATTGGGCATAATCGAACCAATCATCTGTCAGAAAACGATTTGTCAAACCCCATGAACGCAGCGAAAAAATTCAAGCCTGACTGTCGCGATTGCCCCCGTCTGGCGACGTTTTTGGATGAAACCCGCCGTGAATTTCCCGGCTATTTTTGTAAACCCGTGCCGGCATTTGGTGCGGGTAATCCGGAATTATTTATTGTTGGTCTGGCACCGGGCATGCATGGTGCCAACCGTACCGGACGGCCCTTTACCGGCGACTACGCCGGTGAATTGCTTTATCGCACCCTGCATAAATTCGGGTACGCGAGCCAGGCCAGTACGGTTTTTGCCAACGGTGAACTCGACACCAATCTAGAACTCATCAACTGCCGGATTTCGAATGCGGTGAAATGCCTGCCGCCGCAAAATAAGCCGACCCCGGAGGAAATTCGCACCTGTAACAAGTACCTGGCTACGGAGCTGGCCGTGCTGCCTGTCGGTAGCGCCATCCTGACCCTGGGCGGCATCGCCCATGATGCGGTGTTGATGAGTGTCGGTCTAAAAAAGTCCGCCGCCAAATTTGGCCATGGCGCAATTCATCCTTTACCGGACGGCCGGACGTTGTTTAATAGTTACCATTGCTCTCGATACAACACCAATACCCGCCGCCTGACCGAGGCGACGTTTCATGATGTATTTCAATTGATCCAGCAGCACTTGCCGCGATGACCGACACCACACCTGCCGGCACCCCGCCACCCGCGCCGCCTGTTTTTGACGCCAAGCCGGTTTTGCAGGCGTTGCCCAATTTGCCTGGCATCTACCGCATGAAAAATGCGCAAGGCGGGGTCATTTATGTGGGCAAGGCGCGTGATCTCAAAAAACGCGTCTCGTCGTATTTTGTAAAACAACACGCCAGTCCACGTACCAGCATGATGGTGGCGCAAATAGTTGGCATTGATATCACCATCACCGCCAGCGAATCCGAAGCGCTGATCCTGGAAAACAATCTGATCAAATCGCTGAGTCCGCGTTATAACGTGTTGTTCCGGGATGACAAGAGTTACCCGTACATCATGGTCAGCGGCAGACAATTTCCGCAGATTCGTTTTCATCGCGGCCCGCACAGCAAACCACATCGATATTTCGGACCTTTTCCATCATCGTGGGCGGTACGCGACACCATTAACCATTTGCAAAAGGTGTTCAAGTTGCGCACCTGCGACGACAGCGTGTTTTCGCACCGGTCCCGCCCGTGTTTAATGCACCAGATCGGGCGTTGTTCGGCACCCTGTGTCGGTCTGATCGACGAAGCCGGTTATGCCAATGACATTCGCAATGCGACCCAATTTCTGGACGGCAAGGAAAATGATGTGGTCAATGAAATTAATCGCAAAATGGAGCTGGCCGCCGCGGAAACCAACTATGAATTGGCGGCGCGTTATCGCGATCAGGTGCGGGTGTTGCAACAGATATTGTCCAAACAATTTGTGGAGACGACCTCGGAACGCGATGCCGACATTATTGCGGTGGTCGAGTCGTCCTCGACCTGGTGTGTCAATCTGGCCATGGTGCGTGGCGGGCGGCATTTGGGTGATAAACCGTTTTTTCCGGCCAACGTGTATGAAGCGGATCGATGGTCGATTCTGGACGCGTTTATTGATCAACACTATGCCGAACGGGCGGCGCCAACCTCGGTGATTCTTGAAGGTGATTTTGATACCACCGACTGGCAGGAGACGCTTTCCGCCAAGGCGGGACGGCAGGTGCGAATGGTTACCCGTCCACAAGGCGAGGCGCGCCAATGGATGGTGATGGCAACCAAAAACGGCCTGTATGCGATCGGTCAACGATTGGCCGATCGCGCCTCGCAGGAGACCAAGCTACGCACCCTCAATGACACTTTGGGACTCGAAGGTATTGAGCGAGTTGAATGTTTTGACATTTCCCACACCATGGGTGAAGCCACCGTGGCGTCGTGTGTGGTGTTTGATAAGGGCGCCATGCAGGCGTCACAATATCGCAACTACAACATCACCGGCATCACGCCGGGTGACGACTACGCGGCGATGCGCGATGTATTGACGCGCCGATACAAAAAAATTGCCGCGACTCCTGAAGATGAAACCACACCAAGGTTGCGGCCGGATTTGATATTGATTGACGGTGGCAAGGGTCAACTCAGTGTGGCCGAAGAAGTGATGGGGGAATTGGGACTTTCGGATATTCTGCTGATCGGTGTGGCAAAAGGGGAGGAACGCAAACCAGGCCTGGAGACATTGATTTTTGGTGTGCACGGCGCGCGCGCGCGTGAGGAATTACATTTGCCAAACGACAATGCCGGTTTTCACCTGGTGCAGCAAATTCGCGACGAAGCCCACCGCTTTGCCATCACCGGCCACCGGGCACGGCGTGGCAATAAACGCAAAACGTCGACGCTGGAAGACATCAAAGGCATTGGTCCCAAACGCCGCAAGGCATTATTGCAACAATTCGGTGGCTTACAGGGGGTGGTATCAGCCAGCGTCGAGGATTTGGCGAATGTGGAGGGAATATCACATGAATTGGCCGAAACAATTTATAGCGAACTGCATTAATGTGATGTAATTTCACCTATGCAAATGAACATCCCGAATTTGTTGACCTGGCTGCGTATCGCTGCGATCCCACTTTTTGTGGTCGTATTGTATTTTCCCCAATGGGATTGGCTGGCGCATCACACGGCCAATATTGTTGCCACCACTATTTTTATCGCTGCGGCCGTCACCGATTGGTTAGATGGTTACCTTGCCCGCAAGTGGAATCAAACATCCGCATTTGGCGCGTTTCTCGATCCGGTTGCCGACAAGTTAATGGTGGCCGCCGCCCTCATTGTGCTGGTTGAGTTGGGTCGGGTCGATGCCGTTGTGGCGCTGATTATTGTTGGTCGGGAGATCACCATTTCGGCATTGCGCGAATGGATGGCACATTTGGGGAATGCAAAAAGTGTCGCAGTATCATTGATCGGCAAAATCAAAACTGTCGCGCAGTTGGTGGCGATTCCGTTTTTGATTTATGACGGCTTTTTGTTTGACGTGATCAATTGCCGTGTTGTTGGTAGTCTGCTGATTTGGGTGGCGGCAATATTGACACTGTGGTCGATGGTGATTTATTTACGGGCGGCGGTCGTTCCAAAAAATATTAAACACTAGGCAGAGTGCGCAAAATGGAGCAGAAATGTTTGTAAACGCGCGCCAATAAACGACTTTAGTGCATTTTACTCTGTAACATCGCAGTCAAATCCGCCGGACTCAGGGGTCTGGCAAACAAATAGCCCTGATAAGCGTGACAACCCATTTTCATCAGCATGGCACGTTGCGCTTCCGTCTCGACGCCCTCGGCGATCACCGAGATTTCCAATGCCTTGGCCAGCGCGATCACCGCCGTGACGATGGCGCGATCGTCGGCATCGGTCAACAAATCGGCGATAAATGTTTTATCAATTTTAAGGGTATCAATCGGAAAGCGCTTGAGGTGGGAGAGGCTGGAATAACCGGTGCCAAAGTCATCAATGGCAACCGTAATGCCAAGTTCACGCAAGCCATTCAGCGTGCGACCGACCCTTTCCGGATCACGAAACAACCCCGTCTCGGTCACTTCAACCTCAAGATTGCGGGCATCCACCCCAAACCGAACGATGCGCTCACGAATGCGTTCGGTCAAATGGCTGGCGCGAAATTGCCCGGCGGATAAATTGATTGCAATCTTGATGTCGGTAATGCCGCTATCCTGCCACTGTCGCAATTGTTGTAGTGCCGAGTCCAATACCCATAAGCCGATGTCGTGTACAAGCCCCGTTTCTTCCGCCAGCTCTAGAAATTCGTGCGGCAGCAATTCACCGCGAGAAGGGTGTTGCCAACGAATCAGCGCCTCGGCACCAACAATTTTGTTGCTGGCAATTTCCACTTTGGGCTGGTAGGTCAGTTTGAGCTCGTCTCGTTTGATCGCCGCACGTAAGGCGTTTTCGAGCATGCGCATTTTGCTGCTGCGCTCGGCCATATCATGGGTGAACGGCTGAAAGGTATTTTTGCCGGCATCTTTTGCGCAATACATTGCCATATCGGCATTTCTTAAAAGTGACTCGGTATCACTGGCGTCGTCTGGAAACAGACTGATGCCAATCGAGCCGGTGACATGAATTTCGTGGCCCTCGATGATGATCGGTCGACAAATTTCGCCCAGCAACTTTGTGGCTACCCGCTGCGGGGTTTCCATGTCGCTCATTTGTTCGATCACCACCATGAATTCGTCACCCGAAAGCCGCACCAAAAGATCACTTTCTCGGATTGCCACCAATAAGCGCCGGCCCATTTCACGCAGCAACTCGTCGCCAATTCGATGGCCAAGCGTGTCGTTGACGTCCTTGAATCGATCCAAATCGATAAATAAAGCGGCAACACGTAAACCACTTCGCCGAGCACGGGTGATCGCTTGATTGAGTCGCTCCTGCAACAGCGTGCGATTGGGAAGTCCAGTCAGTTCGTCGTGTGTTGCCTGGTGAACCAGCCGCTCTTCCGACAATATTCGCGTGGTCACATCCTGTGCAAGCGAAAAAATGGATATGAGTTTGCCGTTCTCATCCAGCAAGCCTGAGTTGTACCATTCGACCCAGATGACCCTGCCATCCTTGCGGTAATTGCGATTCAGGCTGGTTACTCTTGGCATATCCCTGGCTTGCAAGCTGTCCATGGTCGCCATGACGCGTTGGGCTTCTTCGTCGTAGACAAATTGCCACTCATCAAAACGCTTGCCGATGACTTCCGCCTCCGTCCAGCCGAAAATTCTTTCGGCCTGCGGCGACCAGCGGCGTACATGATAGTTTGGGTCCCATTCGATGACCGCCAGCGGGGTGTTTTCAAAGTGGGACGATAACAACCAATTGGCATGACGCAACTCGATTTCTTTGCGCTTTTGGACATCAATATCGATTCCTGCGGTATATAACCCCTGAATGTTGCCTTGGCTATCGCGGCGCGGCGTGTATTTGATAATCATCCAACGCTCACTGCCGTCGGCCAGTGTCATCAATCGTTCTCTCGAAACCGTTTCGCCGGCAAGCACGCGCTGCAATATCGGTGTGAGTTCCTCAAAGTATTCCGCATTGATGACATCGCGAAAATTACGGCCGATTAGTTCATCGCGCGACATTCCCAACTGACCTTCAAGGCTTCGATTGGCAAATTGATATTGCAAATTATGATTAAGAGCGGCCATCGGATAGGGCAGACTATCCATGGCTTCGCGCATCTCCGCTTTTTCTGTGGCCAATAATTCATGTGCCATTTTGACATCGTGAATATCAATGCCGACAACGTATACACCCTGAACGCAACTTGCCCCCCCATGAACCAAAAAATCCGGAACTGTATTGATACGGTGCCAACGTTTGATCCCGCTCGGCATCGTCAACAATCGTTCGTCAACCACGGTTTCGCCGGCAAAAGCACGTTCGGCAATTGCCATTGCCTGCACGGAGTCTGCTGCGCCCAGTACGTCAAGCATTGTTTTGCCAACCACTTCTTCCCGTTTTTGATTGCGACGGCACAAGAAGGCGTTATTGACAAATTTATAGCGACGTTCCATGTCCAGATAAACAATGATTTCCGGAATGTTGTCGGCGAATAATTGTAATTGCCGCTCGCGCTCAATGAGTTGCCGCCGCAGTCGGTAGTCTTCCTCGATATCAATAACTTTGATAAAAACGCCGGTAATTTCGCCGCCCTGGCGCCGATCGGGGTACAGCGAAATGCGCGATTGGCGATCTTCCCCGGCTCGCGCCTTGGATGGTGCCTCAATGGTGATTTGTTCACCACCAAGACAGCGTTCAACCAGTGGCATATAAAACGCGTAGGCCTTGGCGTTAAACACCTTGTCGCAGTGCATGCCGATCACGCTTTCCGGGGGCTTGTTGACCCAATCCAGCAGTGGTTTATTGGCAAACTTGACGTGCAAATTTTGATCGATATACAAAACGGGATTGCCGGCCCGGTCTGATAGCTGTCGCAGCAGGCGTTCATGTTCGATAGTCTGTTTTTCGTTGACAGTCAGATCGTGGGTATCCACGGCAATAGCCATAAACCCCTGTACTTTGCCATTGTCGCCGACATGTGGAAAAAAGTTGAATTCAATCCATTCGCTATGCCCGTCTGGTGAGTGCCATGGCCGACCGAAACGCACCATTTGCCTGGTGTGGAGTGAAATTTCAAAATTCGGACGAATGATGTCGTAGGCATCGGTGCCAACGATTTCGCGCAGACTTTTCCCAATAATTTCGCCGGGCGACAGATTGGCCCGATGACAATAAGCGGCATTGGCATACAAAAAGATTTCATCAGCACGAATAATGCAGGCTGCCGACGACAATTTTTCGATGCCGGGCATAATCGCCGCCGCCCATTCAGGCAGCAGGGGATCCACTCCCGAAGGAGATTCCATTGTTTCCATCGCGCGCGGCACGCCGGGATTGTTTTTTGGATTTGCATTCACCGTTTGTGAATTTTACTCTTTGCGGATATAGGTAAATCGGACATTTCACCAAAGTCACAAAAAATGACAGGTGTTGTGCCGTTCTCGGAAATTCATATATAATTTCGCTCATTGCGGGAATAGCTCAGTTGGTAGAGCGCAACCTTGCCAAGGTTGAGGTCGAGAGTTCGAGACTCTTTTCCCGCTCCAGGTTGATAAAAAGGGGAGGCTTACGCTTCCCCTTTTTAGTTATAGCGTTGGTTTCCGTCCTTGTCCCTCATTCTCTTGCTCGTATTCCGGAGCAGTTGTCTGGGGCGGGTTAGCAAAGTGGTTATGCAGCGGATTGCAAATCCGTCTACATCGGTTCGATTCCGGTACCCGCCTCCATAAATCTCTTGTTTGGTCTGTCGATTGCGGGTAGTTGCCGCTAAAATGTGCCTAGTTGCTGGCATCTGCCCGGGTGGTGAAATAGGTAGACACAACGGACTTAAAATCCGTCGAGGCTAATCCCCTCGTACCGGTTCGATTCCGGTCCCGGGCACCAAATGCAATGTCGACATCTGCATCCGGTCGTTTAGGCAAAATGATCCCCAAATGTTTTAGGGGGCTTCAACCTGCACTCTGGGGTTGTGGTCATTTCCCTCGGGTATCAGGGTTTTTGCAGGGTACCCATTGCCGGTGCGCCCTGCGCCAAAGTCGGCGGCGGCGTCAAGCCCATCGACACATAGATCTCGGTCAGTTTGTCGATGCCGATATTGGCCGGACGCACCCACTCCTTTGGCACATAAAGCAACCCGCCGCCAATCGGCACCGGGGCGGTTGGCACCAGCACTGCATAGTAGCCGCGCCCGTCAATCTCGATCGGCTCGGGGCTCGGTGCCAGCGCCAGCACCGCCACGCCGTCACCACCAAAAAAACACCACACCGCTCTCATGGCGCGGATATCCGTTTCCTGGTTCTGTTTAAACAGATGCACAAAACGGTCGGCAAAATGGTACAGGCTGCCGATCACCGGCAAGCGCCGCACCGTGTTGTTAAGCAGCCGCGCCAGCGGGCGCTTCAGCCCGAGTTGCGCGCCCAGTCCCAGCAGGTAAATCGCGGCCATCAACAACAAGGTGCCGAGCAGATATGACACAGGTGAATCACCGGCAATCCCGTAGCCCATCGCGGAAAAAATCTGTCCCACCAGGCTCTCCGGTCCCAGGTAGTGGTTCAATACACCAATCAGCCAGCCGAGCACAGCCACCGTCAGCGCCAGCGGCAGAAATATCACCAGACCGGCAAGCCAGGTTGCGGCAATGGAATTAAAACTGCGTTTGATCATGGTTGCCTGACTCCGGTTGATGTGGAACTAATATGTATTCACTACGCGCATATTACCGGCGATTGCGGTGGCAAGACGTGAGATTTTTTGCCCGGCAAGCCTGTCTTTTTATGGTGGATAAACTGAGGCTTTTCATTAAAACCTGACGCAAGAACCTCATCCAGCATCATCTTCACATCATGACCGCCATGGTTGTCAAACAGTTTTGTACTTGTCCAAGTGACGGGCGATTGCCTGCAAAGAACAACACCCGGACTGCAAACTCGAACAAATTCATTTGATTCATCACTGGCAGTATTTGGGGGCCGCCAACGATGAACAAACATTGGCTACCCTGTTACAGACCAAAACAAAAGCCGATTTTGACGCAGACATCTATAAAATATTGGTCAAATATTTTAATTCCGGTTGGCATGACCTGCCGGCAAGCTCTATGCACGCCCGACTTGCATAGACTGACAACACAATAACCTAATCCACGCCATTCATTCGCAATGCATCTTATCGGTTGATCATGTGTACCAATTACGAACCCCATATGGATGCGGCATTCGCCAGTCAATTTGGCGTGTCCTTGCCCACTGACCAATTTAAACCGGAGGCGTACCCTGGTTATCTGGCACCCATGATCCGAAATATTGTCCGCAGGTCGTCAACCGAGCCCGCTGGTCTCGAATGTGTCGCGGCACGTTTTGGCTTGGTGCCCACTTGGTCCAAACCAGAGGACGTCGAAAAACCCCGCCTCAAATTTGCCACCCACAACGCACGTGTGGAAACGGTTGGCCAATTGCCCAGTTTTAAACACGCCTGGCGTAATGCCCAGTTTTGTCTCATCCCGGTCAAATCGTTTTACGAGCCGTGTTGGGAAACAGGCAAGGCCGTGCGCTGGAAAATGGCACTGGCCAACGGCGAACCCTTTGCTTTGGCGGGAATTTGGGAGCGTTGGCGACGCGACAACAAAATCGTTGAAAGTTTCACCATGCTGACCGTGAACGCCGACGATCACGCGATTATGAGTCGGATGCATCGGCCGGACGATGAAAAACGCATGCCGGTCATACTCGCCATGGATGAATATGATATTTGGTTGAATGCAAGCCCGGAACTGGCGCTGAAGTTGTGCCAACCCTACGCTGCGGAGCGTATGACATCGGTGGCGTCCCCGGCACCTAAGCGTGTTGCTGCCAAACCCGTTGTTGGCTAGCAGTTTGTTGAAATTCTGCTGCGCTCGGTGATGCGGCGTTGGTAAGCGGCTCAAAATTCTCATGTATACCGCATACATTCCGGTTTTTCGCCGCTTTCCGCCTTGCCTGACCTTCGCTCGCGACGAATTTCAAC
>CAMTWK010000034.1:0-105195 GCA_947085425.1 uncultured Burkholderiales bacterium
TCGTTCGACTGACCACGGCATAGCGAGCCGTGTTTGGCAAATGAGCACGGGAAGAGAACGGAAAAGCGCATGTTCAGCGGCCTGCTATCGAGCGCAAAAGCCCGATGTTTAATTAAAACCAAACTGGATGGCAAAGTGCGGCAACACTTAACGGGCAAGCCCCCAAGCAGAGCGGGGCCGACCCGTGAAATATGCAGGTTAGTCCGGCCCCGCCAAACCACGGGCTCCGCGTCGCGCTTCCGCCTGCTTGCGCCTGCTGGTGAACGTGAATATTTGCCCGAACGTCGCCATTTTTTCGCGCCAGGTAAATCCTTCACTCGCCAGTGACTCCATAAAGTTGGCAATCCGCCGGGAAAGAATCACCGCATACAGGGCCAGTAGAACGGTGGTGATCAGCACGGTCATAAATATCATCGCCTTGGTCAGCGCTGACAATTCCGAATGGGAATACAGATTCATGCCTAAAAAGCCGGTGACGATGGTGCCAACCATGCCACACGCCGACACTACCGTCAGCCGCATGGCGTTATCGGTTTGTTTACGCGCACGCTCGGTATCCAGATATTCATTGATGTCACGCGCCTCATCCCGTACCTCGGCATACAGCGAAGCCGATCCCAGTTGATACGACCAGCGTTTGAAAAATTCACCCGCCTGCACCTGGTTGGAAATCTCGTGAAACCAATACCGATGGTTAAAACGCAAAAACACTTCCAGTGTCTCGCGCACATTTTTTTTGAATTGTTTGACCGATTCATAATCGCGCACATTCAAGCGTTCGACCGCCCGCGAGAACCGGTTCGACAGCGTTAATAACGCCGCCTTGTTAAAATTGGCAATCAGGCCGATTTGAAAAAAGTGGTGGCGAAATTGCCTGAGAAGTGTGTTGCCCACGCCGGCCTTCGTGATCGCGGAAAAATTGAGTCCGCAAAATATATAACGGGTCATCAGTTCGTTATTTTTTTGTTCTGGACACCAATAACGATCATAACAAAATTCCGCCTCAAACATTTTCAAGTAATCGACGGAGTAAGGAAGGGTCGAAGAATCCCCCCACTTGGCGGCATAACCAATACGCGCCATGTCCCCGCGCGTGAGTACGGTCGGATCGTCAAACGACAAAAAAGTCATGCTTGGAAAACGTTTATTTTCAATTTGGTGATATTTAATGGTGCCGCCCGGCAGGTAGCCGGGAACCATGGGCGACAAAAAATATTCCCAGTGCATCGACAACGGGGTTTGTCGTTGTCCGCGCACCAAGCCGATAAATTTATCGCGGTCGCCATAATCGGACTGGGACAGCAGGCTGCCATCATGGCCGCGAAATGCAACCCGGTGCGGGCAATGTGCACCTTGGTCCGGCCCTTCCCATGCAGGTGCGTACGGGCGGCCAAATCGATCCATGATTTCGACGGCGTCGGCAATGGCAATATTTTTTCCGGCGACTTCAAACACCGCCACCGCCACATCAATATCGTAGAAAAAATAAATGCGCGCGCGCATCACCTCGAGGGTGATCGGCTTGGATTGCGCGGTCAGGGCGACGTCAACACTGGCAATATCATCGCGCGTAAAGGTATGCAGCGAAGACTGTGCGCCACGCTCCTCATCGCCGACACCGTATAAAAACCGCTGCACATACGGCAAAAAATAAACAAATTCCTCGTAACCAGAAACACACGAGTCATCCTCGACCAACAAGGTATCGCCAACATGTTTCCAGGGCCCGGGATTTCTCTTCAATTTTTCCCAGTAGTGCACCACGTCGGTGCCGGGCTGCCGACGCAGCGGGCTGAGAGTGATGGGCCACATCAACGTATGGTGAAAATCCCTGACAATGGTCTGTTGGTCGGTCACAGCGGGCAACTCCGTTTAAAAAATTCTCAATAATGTGAGGCAATAACCAATCTTTGTCGCCTTCCATCTGCTGCGGATTATGCCCCTGTTTGGGTAGCAATGCCCTATACCACCTGTATGAACGGTACCGGCCATAACGGCCCGTCATAGGTCGGGTCGATTAGGCACCTCACAAATTGTTACTGAATATAGACAATGCCAGCATCTATCCGACAGATATCAATGGAACTAAACACGGTGCAATCGTAAAATAGCAGATCGATATTGTCGATTGTTTTCCCAAGTATTTTCCTAAGTCCAACCACCATTTTCAATCCGCCCTGCTCCTGCCCGCTGCTGATTCTGCTTCTGTATGGCAGGTAATTTTTGTCAGGGCTATCCGAGGCCATTCATGCTGAACCGTCGTATGTTTCAAAACATCACTGCCGCCCTGTTTGCCACAGCGCTCGTCATGGGCCCGTGGACCACCGGCATGGCGCAATCCACGCCGACGCCGGATGCGCCAAAGTCAGACACACCGCCCGCAAAAGTGGTGCCAAAAGACGGCAACCAAGACGCATCGAAACCAGCGCCCAAGACCGAAAAAATCGAAGTCAGCGGCCGCCGCAGTGCCACCGATGTGCGGCGTGATTCGTCTGCCTCAAAAATCGTCATCACCCGCGAAGATATCGAGCAGTATGGTGACAGCAATCTTGGTGAGGTCATGCGTCGTCTGCCGGGCGTCACCAGCGGTGGCCGCCCCGGCCGGCCGGGCGGGCCCGGTATGCGTGGTATGGGCGGTGGATTTACCCAGATTCTGATCGACGGCGAACGCACTGCGCCTGGTTTCTCAATCGAACAAATCACCCCGGAGCAAGTTGAACGCATTGAAATATTGCGCGCACCCACCGCAGAAACCGGCACACGCGCCATTGCCGGCACCATCAATATCGTGCTGCGTGAACCACTACGTACGCGCAACAACGACATTCGCGCCGGTTTACAAAGCGAACAGGGGCGCTATTCACCTTCCTTATCGTGGTCACGTAATGAGCCGTTTAGCCCGACCGGCACGTACAATTTAACGCTCTCGACCAGCCGCAGCGACCAAATTACCGAAACCGCCGGCCGCTCAACCTATCTTGATTTGCCCGGCAACAGAATCAACCTCGATCAGCAATCCTTTTCCAGCACAAACGGGGAACGCGACAGCGTGTTTTTTTCCAGCCGTTTCCAATGGCGTTTGGGACCGGGTGAACAATTCAGCATCCAGCCGTTCCTGGTTCGCCATGCGTCCACCAATCACACCGATGGCACCCTCAGTCAAACCATTGGCACGCTGCCCGCACCCTTCGCCACCAGTCGGGCGGATGCGGACAGCGAGTTTAATGTTGCCAGACTGATGACCACGCTGGTGAAACGACTCGACCCCAACACCCGTATGGAGTTGCGCGGCACAGCAGGCCAATTCAAATCAGATGGCAATTCAACGTTGCGCGAGCGGGCCGCCAACGGCAGTCCGGTACTGACGCAATCCACCGATAGCCACACCAAGGATCAGTCATGGAATTTGGTCGGCAAACTTATGTACAGCTGGGGTGACGGCAAACATAGTTTGGTCGGCGGCTGGGAATACGAAAACATCAAACGCAGTGACAATGCCACGACGATATTAAATGGCGCCCCATTGCTGGCCGATTTTGGCAGCCAAATTGATGTATCAACCAAGCGAAAAGCACTTTACATTCAGGACGAATGGGATCCGTCGCCACAGTTTTCCACCTATTTCGGCATACGTTGGGAAGAAATCAACACCAATAGCCGCACGGTTTCCAACCCGGTCAGCAACAAAAGCAGCGTGATCACACCACTTGCACACGGTGTGTGGCGATTTGCCTCACCTCGCCGCGACCAAATTCGCATGAGCCTGACACAAAGTTACCGCGCACCGTCCACGCAAAATTTGGTGGCACGGCCCAGTCTGAATACATTGTTTCCGGTTCCCGGTAGCAACACCTCGATCACGCCGGATCGCGCCGGCAACGCCAACCTCAAGCCGGAGCTCGCCAACGGCATTGATGTCGCCTATGAAAATTATTTCGAGGGCGGCGGCACATTGGCGGTGAATTTATTCACGCGTCACATTACCGACTTGATTCGCAGTGTGACTGCGCTGGAAAACGTTTCGTGGGCCACCTCACCCCGCTATGTGAATCGTCCGCAAAATCTCGGCAAGGCGCGCACCAGCGGCATCGAGTTTGATGCCAAATTCCGGCTGCCGGAATTAATAACCAACACACCGGCGATCAACCTGCGCGCCAATTTGAGTCTTTTTGACTCCAAGGTTGACGCTGTGAACGGACCCAATAACCGAATTGGTGAACAACCGCGTGCGACTGGAAATTTCGGTGCGGACTATCGCTTTCGAGGCTCCCCCATTTCCATCGGTGGCAGTGTCAACTGGGTGCCGGCACACGAACTTCAATTAACCAATACGCAACTGCAAAAAGTCAGCACCAAACGGGTGCTCGATGCCTATGTCTTATGGACGGTGAATTCAAGTATTAAGGTTAGACTGGCATTCTCCAATTTGTTGCCGAATGACGTGATCAACACCAATGTCTTATTACAGGGCAGTGAACAACAAACCGTAACCACCACCGGACTCACCAAACTGTCGACGGCATTACGTCTGGAAATACGTTTGTAGGTGGTGTTGGTCTATTAATGCAAATCCACCGCGCGGACACGGCTTGTTAGCCTGCATATTTCACGGGTTGCGTTCGGGAGTGGGTCGATGGGCGTGTGATTTTTCGTTTGGCTGACCACGACATAGCCGGCCGTGTTTGGCAAATGTGCACGGATAGAAAACGCAAAAGCGCATGTTCAGCGGCATGTTATCGAACGCAAGGGTCCCATGTTCGATCAAAACAAATTGGGATGACAAAGTGCAATAAAACTTAACGGGTCAGTCCCCAAGCAGAGCTGGGCCGACCCGTGAAATATGCAGGTTAGCTGCCGGTGGCAATCACACCGGCACGCTGCAGTTCAGCCTGCTGCGCATCGTTGTAACCCAGTTCCGCCAGCATGGCCTGCGTGTGCTGACCGAGTGACGGTGGGCCGCAATGGATCGGTGGCCGGGCACCATTCAACATCAACGGCAGCAAGGGAGTTTTGGTGGCGATCGGTTTACCGGCACCACTGCAGTCGGCCGGCACGGCAATATCAGCCAACCCGCCGCTTTGTAACAAATGGGCATCATCAAATAATTCATGCGGTTTGGTGATCGGCGCAAACGGCAATCCCGCTTTTTCAAACATCTGCGCAATTTTTGTCGCACCGTGTTTTGCCATCCGTTCATACAGAATTGGCATCATCCATTGGCGCGCATTCACCCGGTCAACATTGGTGGCCAAGCGCATGTCGGCTCGCAAGTCGGCAAATTCAAACACCTCACAAAAAAGGTGCCACTGGGTATTGGATACCACCGCCAAAAATATTTGTTCACGATCGGCGACGGTAAACACATCATAAATACCCCATGGTGAAATCCGGCTGGGCATGGGTTTGGCGGGTTTTTCGGTGACGGCATATTGCATCATGTGGGTGCCCATCAAAAACACATTGTTCTCAAACAAGGCACTTTTGACCTCCTGGCCACGACCGGTTTTTTCGCGGTCGTGTAACGCCGCCATGGCACCCATCGCGCCAAACATGCCACCCATGATGTCGTTGACCGATGTGCCCGCCCGCAACGGCTGTCCCTCCGGCCCGGTCATGTATGCCAGTCCACCCATCATTTGCACCACTTCATCCAATGCCGTGCGATGGTCATACGGCCCCGGCAAAAATCCCTTCAATGCCACATAGATAAGGCGTTCATTCAATTTTGAGAGGGTCGGAAAATCGAGCCCGAGTTTTTGCATATTGCCGTCTTTAAAATTTTCACTAAAGATGTCGGCCGTGGCGACCAGTTTCAAGACAATTTCAAGTCCACGTGGATCATTGACGTTGATGGCGAGACTTTTCTTATTGCGATTAAACATCGCAAAAAAACCGGCGCCGGCACCGGGTAGATTACGCGTATTGTCCCCGGTCAGCGGCTCGATCTTGATCACTTCCGCCCCCAGATCCGCCAACATCATGCCGCAGGTCGGCCCCATCACCATATGCGTAAACTCGACCACACGAATGCCTTCGTATGGCAACCGGCTGGCGGGGCGGTTGCCGTCGGTCATTATTGAACCGGCTGAAAACCCGGTTCGCGGAATTGCCACAGCAAGAATGAATACACATCCGCCAACTCGGCATTGCGCTGATTTCGCGTCGATCCGACACCGTGTCCGGCGTCGTAATCAAGCCGCAGCAGGACCGGATTCGCATCCGGAATTTGCCGGGTGGCCGCTTGTAAACGTGCCGCCATTTTGGTCGATTGCCATACTTCGACGCGCGGATCGTTGACGCCGTGCATGAGCATCACCGCCGGATAACGCACACCATCCTTGACCTGATGCAAGGCACTCATCGCCAACAGGCCACGGAATCCCGGCTCGGTTTTCACGCTACCGAATTCTGGAATATTGGGTGGGCCATTCGGCGTAAATTCCATGCGCATCGCATCCATCACACCAACGGTCGGCACCGCAGCGGCAAACAAGTCCGGTCGTTCGGTCAGGGCGCGGCCAACGGTAATGCCCCCCGCACTGCCCCCCTGAATACCGAGACGTTCTTTACGGGTAAAACCACGCTCGATCAAAAATTCAGAGCAGGCGATCAAGTCACGCCAGGTATTGGCCTTGGTCAGTTTTTGACCACCGCGATGCCACTCCTCGCCAAATTCACCGCCGCCGCGCACGTGGCAAGTCGCCAGAATGCCCCCGCGCTCCAGCCACGCCAAAGTCGAGGGGTTGAATGTGGGCGCCTGCACAATGCCATAGGCACCGTAAGCGCGGATCAACGTCGGGTTAAATTGATTCAACTCGGTCCCTTTGCGGTACATCAGCGACACCGGAATTTTTACGCCATCCTTGGCGACGGCATTTAAACGCAACTCAACAATATTAGAAAAATCAGCCGCCGGCTTTGGGTGCAGGCCGATATCGGCGACATTGCCGCTGCGCTCTTCGACAGCAACGTAATGTGGACTTTCCGTCCATGCCTCCAGTCGCAGCAAGGCGCCGGGACGGGTTGGGCTGGTGATAATCTGGCGGATCGCCAAATCAAACGGCAACTTCACGAATTCAAGTTTGCCACCCGAATACGAACTGGTGGAAAAATTCAATCGTTGCAGACGATCAATACCAGCAAATAATTCGCGAATGTACAACCCGTCTTGCGCAACTTCAATTTGAGCGATGACCGTGTCCCCATGCGGGACGATGGTGGTGGCTTGGGCATAGTTTGCTCGGAACAGGCCCATCCGCACCAATTTGTTACGTGGCGCGTTTTTTTTCGTCAACAAATAAATTGCATTGTTGTGCACTTGAAACGCGGTCACCTCATCAATCGGCGAAATGATGCGCCGCCATGAAATATTTTCCAGCGGGCCATTGGTATTGCTGATTTCAGCCGTAAAAATGCTGATTTCACGGGCATCGCCATGCTCAATTCGGCCAATCAAGTTTTTGCCATCGACACTCGCTTGCACACTGGGAATATCAATATCTGCCAGCGCAATGCCGTTTGCTTTATTGCCGCCGAGCAGGAATTCGTCACTGCGCATCGGACGGCCCATCACGTGGCGATAGGCGCGACTGTTTAGATAGCGATTATTTTCGCCGCCTTCGGTCATGGGGGGCAGCCTGTTGTAAAAGAAACTGCGGCTGTCGGATGTCCATTGGATATGGTTCGCAAAACCAATCCGGTCGATCACCACCCCGGTATCGCGCGGGGTGGTTGAATTGATCTCTAAAATCCGCAGCGAGGTCTGTTCGGATCCGCCTGCGGCCACAGCAACCACAACGGCACGCCCGTTCGGAGCGGCGCGAAAGCCATCGATGGCAAATCTTTTTTCGGTGGTCGAAATTGCCACCGGATCAAACACCATCCGCTCGGCACCGCGGTAACCATCGCGCATATATAACTTACGCGAATTTACGCCGGGTGAAAGTTTGTAATAGAACACCCGCGGATTTTTATCATCACCCGTGACCTGTACCCCAGAAATGGCAACGTTGGCTTGTGATAAATCATTAATACGCGCCTCCATGACTTTGCGGCCAGGGATCGAATCCAAAATCGCCCGGGTCGTGGCGCTTTCACCTTTCATGAATGTGACCACATCCGGATGATTGACATCTTCCATAAAGCGATACGGATCAACAACGGGCGTCCCAAAAAAATTCTCGGTCACCGGGCGCGCCAACACTCTTAACCGCGGGGCAACAAACGGTTTGATGGGCGTTGCTGCAGTGGCAACCTCTGCGGCCACCGGCACCGCTGCGCCGCCTGGTGTTTCTTTGCCGGGCGACGACTGTGTTATTGCCTCGCCGTTTTGCGAGGCGCGGACATCATCCAGCCAAGCCATGCTCAGGCCAGCAAAAATGAAAACGGATAGTGCGGAAAATCTAATATTCATTGCGAACTACCAAAGGATGTGCCAGCTCGAACCCTATCACGAGACGGACACTTTGTGAATGATTGCGAAAAAATCACAACCAAGATCGTCGTTGTACTGAGACAAATCGGACGAAAAAAACAATACGGCAGTAAACGCCTTCGTATTATCGAGCAAACGTCTTACCAATAATTTTCGACAATGATGTGGCCCGGGGTCATGCGCCGATTCATCAAAAATCCACGCGTCTTCAGAATCGCCCGCATGGCTTCGACCATGTCCGGATTGCCGCACAACATGAATCGCGAACGGTCGTGGTCGAATAAAACACCCGCACCGCGCTCCAGATCGCCGCACTCGGTGAGTGTGGTAAGGCGCCCGTGCATTGTGTCTGCCACGTCGCTGTCACGTGTCAGCGATTTAATAAATCGTAATCGCGCCTCGCCGCGGGTGTGACCGGTCGCCAACAATTGGATTTCTTCGATGTACGCCAGATCGCACGCTTCGCGCACAGACAACGCAATCACAATATTTTCAAATCGTTTCCATGTGGACGGATCACGCAACATCGAAATATACGGAGCCAGCCCGGTGCCGGTACCAATCAGCCATAAGTCCTGACCATTTTTAAACCGGTCCAGCGTTAAAAATCCCTGCGCGGGTTTTTCCAGCAAAAGTGATTGGCCGACCAACAATTTGGCAACACGGGCCGAGAACTTTCCGTCCGGTAACACCACCAGAAAAAATTCCAGGAAAGGTTCGTCCGGTGCGGAAACAATGGAATACGCCCGCCAAATTTTTTCACCTTGTTCATCGGTCAGACCAATACGGGCAAACTGCCCGGGGAGGAATTGATAGTCAGGCGGTCTTGTGATCCGAACGGACAACAAATGATCATTCCAATGACGTCGCCAAATAATCGGCGCATTGACAATTTTTGCCGGTGCGGGCGCTTCAAATGCCACCCCAGAAACGGGTGCGGTAGGTAATTCGTCAGTCATAACTGTTATTTTAGCCGAGGCCGGATTAAACCACCGATGCAAACTGCAGCGCAGCCAAACGCGCGTACAGACCGCCATCGGCCACCAATGATTCATGGGTGCCGACCTGGACGATACGCCCTTGCTCCATGACGATAATGCGATTGGCGGACTTTACGGTTGCCAATCGATGGGCAATGATGAGAGTGGTGCGCCCGATCATCAGGCGATCCATTGCCAGCTGCACCATTTGCTCCGACTCCGCATCCAGCGCCGACGTCGCCTCATCCAACAACAAAATGGCACGATCGGCCAAAAATGCCCTGGCAATGGCAATCCGCTGCCGCTGGCCACCAGACAGCTTCACGCCGCGTTCACCAAGGTTGGTTTGGAGTCCGTCCGGCAGTGCGGCGATAAATTCCAGGGCGTAGGCGGCATCGCAGGCGGCGCGCACCTCTTCATCGGTCGCGTCCAACCGCCCATAACGAACATTGTCGGCGACACTGGTGGCAAAAATAACCGGATCCTGACTGACCAACGCAATACGCGTGCGCACATCGTGCAGCGCCGCAGACTTGATATCCACACCATCAATCAGAATCTGACCGGATGATGGGTCGTAAAAACGCAGCAATAATTGGAACACTGTGGTTTTACCGGCACCGCTCGGGCCTACCAAGGCGACCACTTCGCCCGGCTGAATTTCGCACTGAATATTTTCCAGCGCCGGCAGATCCGGTCGCGATGGATAAAAGAACGTCACATTGTTGATATGGATCCGACCGGCCTTGTGTAATCCGGACGAAATGGCCTGTGGATTTGCCGGTGTCGCTATATCAGCTTTGGTTTCGAGCAGTTCATTGAGTCGCTCGGATGATCCCGCGGCGCGCATTAACTCACCATACATCTCTGAAACCGCGGCACTCGCGTTGGCAACTATGATGGCGTAGAACACAAAAGCCGACAATGCGCCGGGGGTGATGGTGCCGGCGATCACGTCCCGACCGCCCAGCCAGAGAATGACGCCAATAGCGCCGAAGGCAAGCACAATCACCGCCGCGATCAAGCCACCCTGAATACGTGCCTTGACTGCGCCGACCTGAAAAATGGCTTCGGCAAAACGAGCAAACACTTCGCGGTCAACCGGCTCATGCGCATAAGCCTGCACCGTGCGGATTTCATGCAGGGTTTCATCCACATGCGCACTTGCATCCGCCACACGATCGGTCGCCTGTCTGGACAACTTGCGCACCTTGCGCCCCAAAATCACGATTGGTGCCATTGCCAGCGGAATCACACAGATCACCAGCAATGATAATTTCACGCTGGTGACAAACATCATGATCAAGCCGCCAATCAGCAAAACCAAATTACGCAACGCAAACGAAAAAACACCACCAACCACGTTTTCAACAGCGGCGGTGTCGTTGGTCAGTCGTGAAATCACTTCACCGGTACGGGTCTTCTCATAGAAACGCGGTGACAGGGTAAGGATGTGATTAAACACGGCGCGCCGGATATCGGCGACAAATCGTTGACCGATCCATGTCATCAGGTAGTAACGAATATAGGTGGCAGCACCCAGCACCAGCAACATGAAGAGCAATGCGAACAGGGTGGCGTCGAGGGTTGCCGCGCTTTGCGCGGAAAACCCTTCGTCAATCACATGTTTTAAGCCCTGGCCGATCACCAGCACGGTTGATGCGGCCGTCATCAACGCCAGCATGGCGATCACAAAACGCCATTTGTAGGGCGCAAGAAATCGCAGCAGGGACGCCAACTTTTTTAAGTTGCGCTTATTACCGTTGGCTGGAATTTCCGCCGCCACAGCCGGTGATTCATTCGGCAGGGCGGTTGATAAGGGTGCTGCATCGGCAGGCGGGGCGGGCGGCTTGGTATCTTTCACAGCATCATTATCAGGGCAAATGCCGACTATTCAACCGCGCTCGTTCCCCGGCCCGATTGATCGCAATTCAATAAGGCGCAGCTCCCGCCTAGCCTGCATATTTCACGGGTCGGCCCCGCTCTGCTTGGGGGCTTGCCCGTTAAGTGTTACCGCACTTTGCCATCCAGTTTGGTTTTAATTAAACATCGGGCTTTTGCGCCCGATAACATGCCGCTGAACATGCGCTTTTGCGCTCTCTTGCCGTGCTCTTTTGCCAAACACGGCTCGCTATGCCGTGGTCAGTCGAACAAAAAATCACACGCCAATCGACCCACTCTCGAACGCAACCCCATGAAATATGCAGGCTAGCAGTTTGTTGAAATACGTCGCGAGCGAAGGTCAGGCAAGGCGGGAAGCGGCGAAAAACCGGAATGTATGCGGTATACATGAGGATTTTGAGCCGCTTACCAACGCCGCATCACCGAGCGCAGCAGAATTTCAACAAACTGCTAGTTTCGCTTCAAATTTGGGCGGGCGACCGTACCACCGACCGAGAACAGGGCGCGATCCTGAGCAACAGAGGAGCGGATTTCAGCATTAACCGCACCGGTGAGGTTGCCCTTACCAAAAGCAACACCAATATTGCCGCTGGCGGATAGTACGCCGCCGGCCAGGCGCATCGACTCGTACCGCACAGCGGCTTCGCCGACACGAACTTTGCCGCTAAATTCGGTGAACTTGGTCTGCCCGCCGACGCTGCCGGGTGTGCGCATCGCCTGCACCAGATCGACGTTGGACATGGTGCCGTCACGGATGGCGAAGTTGCCGGTAATGGACGGCGTATCCAGCAGGGTGCCAAGCGTTGGCGACGATGCGCGGACCGACAGCGAGGTTTGCGCGCGTCCAGTAATCGAAATATCGCGCGTAAATGATCCCATCAATTCCTCAACCTTGAATCGTTCGACGGTGAAATCGGCCTGCGCGGCAATACCATTGGTTAAGTTAATTTTCAGGTCACCCTTGGCTGCGCCTTCCAGCAATTTGGCGTCGATTCCGGAAAAGACCATGTCATCACCCAGCCAAATTCCCCTGGCATTGAGCGAGGCAAAGAGTATGGATGTGCCGATTGGAGCGGTCCAATTACGCGCGGAAAAATCAATCACCCATGGTGCAGCAACCCCCGCCACCGGCGGATTGGTTTTGTCAGGGGAAAGGTCCAGCGTCCATTTACCGTCGCGCGATTTTGCGTGGCCCCGACTGATCGCGCCACTACGATTAAAGATCACTTCGCCGTCAAAAGCATCAAGCACCACACCCTTCACTTCCAACTTGACGTTCTTCAAAACTATTTTGCCGATTTCGATGGCGGTGCCGCGATTGGCTGAACTGGCCCAATTTAACGCGCGTGGCAACGCTTCGGCAGCAATGGTCACATTATTTAACTCCATCGATTCGATCACGAATTTGTCGCCAAAAATTGCGCCGATGTCCATAAAAATCTTGCCGCTGGTCGCCTTGGCATCGAGCCCCTTGCCAAGAGAAATTTGATCTACATTGACGTGTGGTTTGGGAAATAGTGCAACCCGCAATCCTTGCGATGTAACGTCATCATGCAGCCATTCCGACAGGGCTTTTTCCATACGGGTATTCACGGCGTGTAGCGGTACGACATGCAACGCAAAAATACTACCGGCAATCAACGCGACCACAGCAAAGGCAATCCAGCGCCCGAGGTGCACTTCTTTTTTGGGTTTTGGCCGCTTTCGTTTGCCATCGGTGATTTCTTCCTGCGCAAGTTTCGCCTGCTCCGCCTGCTCGGATAATTCCTTGAGTCTGGCCACCTGGCCCTGTCGATGCGCCTCCTCGGCGCGCTCATCCGCATAGGCCTTGGCTTCGGCGCGCTCGCGCGCCTCACGCTCTTCTGCAATCCGCTGTTCGGCCAATTCAACTATTTTTTCGTTTTGGGCGGCTTGTTCGGCAAGCACATTCGAGGCGATTTCACGCGCCCTGGTTTCGCGTCTTGCGCGTGCTTCGGCCTCTTCCTGACCACGCTTTGCTGACTCGTGCCGATCGGCTTCCAATGCCGCCAATGCCTCCGCCTCGATGCGCGCCTTTTTTTCCTGCGCGAGTTTTTCGTGCATTTCAGCTTCGGCTTTTTGTCGCTCCCCGGCTTCTTCTTCCGCACGTTTTTGCAATCGTGCATTGCGCATTTTTTCGGCGCTGCGTTGCGCCTCCGCAGCGGCTTCGATTTGCGCGCGCGCGTCCTCTTCAACCTGCAACCGCTCACTTAGCGCCTTGGCCTCGGCATCGGCCCTGGCCCTCGCAACCGCCTCCTCACGGGCGACGGCTTCGAGTCGGATACGTTCGGCTTCGTCGCGTTTGCGCTGCGCATCGGCTGCGGCTTCCGCGACGCGTCGTGCCTCTTCCTCCGCTTTTAATCTGGCCGCAAATTCCCCGGCCGCCTTGGCTGCCGCCTCACTCTGGGCATCGACCATCCTTCGCGCAGCCTGTTCGACCTGCATATTTTCGGCGGCCATTTCTTGCAATCGCGCATCCATCTCCGCGCGCAGGCGGGTCTCCTGTTCGACGAGCATGCGCTTAGCATCGACTTCGGCGCCCTTTCTAGCATCTGAATCAATTTTGGCGAGTGACGTACGCTCGTCTGCAAGCTGCTCTTCAAGTTGGCGGCGCGCCTCGTCCCGCGCTTCGGCACGAATTGCCGCTTCCACTTCCGGCCGCGCACTTTCGTCAATGTCCGACCGCAACAACACTTCCATTTCGGCGCGAACCTTGGCTTCGATTTCGGCCTTTAATTGCGTGCGCAATTCACGCTGCGCAGAGGCGAGTTCTTCCTCTTGGCGTTTCGACGCCAATTCTGCTTGCGCCCTTGCCTCGGCGAGCGCCCTGGTTTCAATTTCAATCTTGGCCCTTGCCGCGGCAAAAGCCTTTGCCTCCGCCTCGGCCTTGGCACGCGCCTCGGCCAACGCGCGTTGCGCCGCCGCACCCTGCTCTTGCTGTTCTTGGGTGAGTCGTGCGTGCGAAGCTGCCAGTTCGGCGCGTTTTATCGCTTCCTCGGCGAGTTTGCTCTCTAGTTCCGCGCGCGATTTTGACGCGGCAATCTCCGCGCGCCGGGCTTCTTCGATCGCACGCGTCTCGGCATCTTTGCGCGCCTGCGCCTCCACTTCCAAACGGGCACGAATCTGCGCCTCACGCTCGGCGCGCGCACGTGCGGCTGCCTGTGCGTGTTGCGCGGCCAATTTTGCTGCTGCCAACGCCTCATCAGCAATGCGCGTATCTTCTTCCTGTTTTTTTCGCGCGCTAATTTGTGCGGCGATTTTTTCCGCTTCGTCCGTGCCGCCGGCAGCACCGACACTTTCGACGCGATCGCTTAATCCGGTGCGGTATTTTGACGGGCCGAAAGACGGGTTCGGTGCAACCGCTATTTTGGAGGGAGCAGTAAAATCAAAATCATCCTCGTCACCACCAAATTCGGAAATCGGCTCTTCCTGTCGAACTTCAAAGACTTTGATGAAGCCGTCTTTTTTGAGTTGATTCAGCTCCTTTTCCAATGCCGGAATCACCAAATCAACTTTATCAGCAAGGGTTGCGACCGAGGATTTACCATCGATTGCTTTTAATACCTTGGTCAATTGCCGCGACAGGGACTGGGTCTTTTGATTGACTTGGGTAACACCCTTCGCGGTTTTGGTGAAGACAGTTTTTACGTCCATGCACTTTCCAAATCGGAGTTGACGATTGCTGTTTCAGCACCGTACGTCAATTCCCGGTAATTTTTTAATCCGACAAGCTGGTTATGCAAACGGCGGAATGGGTGAGAAAAATTTGTCACCAACTGACGACACTTCAAACATCGTTCCGACCATCGCCGCCAATCGCCAACAGCCGCCATTTGACAACATTTTTTTCGCGGTGTCGCCACCATCATTCGCAGCCGTAATATTCGCATGAAATTCTGCGCGCACCTAGTGCGGAATGCGAGTCGATCAAAATTTGCCCCGCTCGCGTCACCGAATGGGAACCCCCACATACTGGCCTACAGTACAGCGACGGTCAACGATACTTTGTTAACAAGCGTTTCTTGCAGAACCATCAAAATTAATTCGAGGTCAATATGCGCACATTCATTTCTCGCCATCGCCCGCCTGCCGGAATAGGGTTGGTTTGTTGCGCCGCAATATTGCTGTTTATAGGCTGGGCCAACGCCGTCTTTGCCGACCCACCCGCCAGGGTCGGGCGCATTGTTTTAACCGAGGGCGACGTTTCGTTCTATGCCAATCGAACGGACGGGTGGGCCAAGGCCCGGCTCAATTTCCCTGTGACCAGCAAAAACTCCATCTGGACCAACGGACCGGCGCGCGCAGAAGTGGGGGTGGGTGGATCCGCCATCCGAATCGATGCGGATAGTGTGCTGGATTTCACCCAACTTGAGGATGAACGCACACACCTCTTTTTACAAACTGGCAATCTCAACGTGCGCGTGCGCAGCAGCCCTACCAGCGATAACAGCAACCATCCGAGTCAGGATGCCTATATTGTTGAAACCGCCGAGGGCATGATTCAATTACAAACCGCCGGCCGCTATCGGATTGACGCATCGCCGGAGCGCAATGAAACACGCGTTTCGGTACTGTCCGGCCAGGCGCGTTATGAAGGGCGCGGCTCAACGCTCAACATTGAAAATGGCAAGTCGTTGATTATCCGGCTGGCGACGGGTGCCCCTACATTCGTGTTTGGCTTGGCCAGCGAATCGACCTTCGACCGTTGGGCGGCGGCACGCGACATTCGTTGGGACGAAACCCACCAACGCTACGCCCACGATAGAAGGGTATCACCGCGCATGACCGGATACGAAGACCTCGACACCTACGGCAACTGGACCGATGATCGGGAGTATGGCCGCCTGTGGACACCCAGAGTGGTTGTCAGCGGCTGGGCACCTTATCGATATGGATCGTGGGCCTATGTGCAACCGTGGGGATGGACTTGGGTGGATGACGCCCCCTGGGGCTTCGCCCCCTTTCACTATGGTCGCTGGGTGCAACGGCAAACACGCTGGTATTGGTGGCCCGGAACCTACAGCTATCGGCCGGTTTATGCACCGGCTCTAGTCGGTTGGTACAACAGTGGCAATGTGAATATTTCACTATCATTTGGCAGTGGCCATGTCGGCTGGTTTCCGTTGGCACCGCGCGAAATCTATGTGCCGCATTACACCCACAACCACACCTATATCCGCAACATTAACAACATCACCAACAACATTACCGTCATCAAACCACCCGCCAGATTTGCCAATCATGACCATGGCGGAACAGTGGTTCGCAACGGCGTGATGGTCGGTGGCGAACCTGTTTGGCAGTCGGCAACCAACCGCAATGGTCATCAGCGTATGACCAAGCCGATGATTGATCCACATGGACAGATGGACAATCAAATGACGGCGACCGTCACCCCGCCGCCGTCACCGACCTCCATTTCTCGTCCGCCGTCCTCCAGCCCGACGGGGCGGAACCGACCGATGATGTTGCCAGATTCACCATCGGTATTGTCGGTCCAGGGCGAACCTTCGCGTGCGCAGACGCCGTCTACTTTCCCCGGTGCGGTCGTCAGCAGCAACCGCACACTGGTCACAGGTGAGCCTGTGCGTCCTGCGTCGTTGCCGCCGGCGTCGAATGCAGTCGGGCAAACAGCAGTTAACGGTGAAGCGCCGCGTCAACACCCGAACTACACCAGGGCGACAATGCTGCCGCCATCGTCATCCGGCCAGGAGCCGCAAGTGATCAGCCCTCCGCCTATGCCCAGCACCAGCGCCCCTCCCACACCAAATGTCCGATCAAACAAGCCTAATCCGGTGGTCAATCAAGTTGGCGCGCCGATACCTTCGCCCACAGCTTTGCCGCCTGCACAAATCAGCGCGCCGCAGCCAACAGACGGCACACGCGACCGGCTGCGCGAGCACAAACCCGCTGCATTGCCAGTAGAGCGCGCCGACGGTCGCGTACAACAACGCGTCGATGGTCCCGCCCATCGCAATGAAGATCGAAATCCACAGCCAAGTAAAAACGAAGGTCAACCTGGCGGAAAGCCTAACAATGGCAACCCGCAAGCAGTGGAAAAACCGCGCGGGCCACGCATTAACCAGGGTGATGGCAATCCACGAAGCCACAATGCGGATGCAAATAACCGAACGGCCGAACAGTAAAAGTCGTTTATTGGCGCGCCTTTTGAATCAAAAAATCCTGAAAAACCCCGCCAGGCAAAGACTTTAACTAAAAATAATTCCGTACGCTCTCGAACGCGCCACCGTGGAATATGCAGGCTAATGTTTTTTATTTTCCCAGTATGGCGGGTCGCCAAAGGTGCGTTTCAAGAAATCAATAAAAAGTCGCACTTTGGCCGGCAAAAATTTACGCTCCGGATAAACCGCATAAATATCATTTCCTGGCGCGGAGAAATTCGGCAGCACCTCAACCAGACGTGCATTGGCGATCTCTTCGGCGACTTCCCACGCGCTGCGCCACGCCAAACCATGGCCGGCCAAAGCCCATCTGGTCAGCACGCCACCGTCGTTGCAATGCATATTACCGGTGACCTTGACGTGTTCGGCGACACCCTTGTCCTGGAAATGCCAGGTATCGGCAAGCCCATCCTCGGAGGAGGTGACCAGGCAATTGTGCCGGGCAAGATCGGTCAGTAGTTGTGGTTTTCCGGCACGTTTGATGTAACTTGGCGCACCCACCACCACCCGATGGTTTTGTGCCAGTCGCACGGCAATCAGATCGGCATTTTTTAGATCGGCGATACGAATGGCCAAATCCACCCGCTCGTTTTTTAAGTCGACCAAACGCTCCGACAAATGCAACGTGACCGCGAGATTGGGATTTTCAATGAGAAACAGCGGAATATGCGGCGCAATATGTTTGCGACCAAAAGCGGTGGGTGCAGAAACAATCATGCGACCGGTGGCATTTTTTGAACCGATGGTAATGGTTTCTTCGGCTGCCGTTAGATCCTCCAGAATGACCCGGACCGTTTCATAAAATGTGGCGCCTTCCGGCGTCAAGGTGATTTTCCGTGTCGATCGTTTAAACAGCTTTACGCCAAGTTGCTCTTCCAATTGATCGACCCGCCGCCCCACCATCGCCGGGGTGACACCCTCTTCGCGCGCAACAGCCGATAGACTTTCTGTCTTGGCCACGTCTAAAAAGGTTTGCAAAGCCTTGAATTTATCCACACCAACCTCCAAATGGTATCAAATGCTAATGATTCAACGGCTATTATCATACTTTTAATATCATAATACAATTGGATTTCATTAATTAGCACCACCTATTGCAGCACTACCCACCAGGATCTGTAATGACTCAAACATCAAACCTGCCAACCGGGCTGGCTATCCATGCGCCAATCTCTGCGGAATTTGCGACCATTTTGACGCCATGTGCGCTCAATTTTATGGTGAAACTCGCGCGCACATTTGAACCACGACGTCAGCAACTGTTGACCGCCCGAGCGGTCCGCCAGCAACAATTTGACGCAGGTGTGCTGCCTGATTTTTTGCCGGATACAAAAACCATTCGCGACAGCGACTGGGTGGTGGCAGCGCTGCCGGCTGACCTGCTGGATCGCCGGGTTGAAATTACCGGCCCAACCGATCGCAAGATGGTGATCAATGCCATGAACTGTGGCGCATCCACATTCATGGCAGATTTTGAAGACGCCAATTGCCCGACCTGGACAAATATGATTGATGGGCAAATAAATCTGCGCGACGCCAACCTCGGCACCATCACACTCGATGCCAATGGCAAAAAATATCAACTCAATGACAAAACGGCAACCCTAATTCCACGTCCGCGCGGTTGGCATCTGGATGAAAAACATGTGACGCTGGATGGCACACCAATTTCCGGCGGCATTTTCGATTTTGCCTTGTATTTTTTCCACAATGTGACAGCACTGCAGGCACGCGGCTCCAACCCGTATTTTTATTTGCCAAAACTCGAGTCACATCTCGAGGCGCGTTTGTGGAACGACATTTTTATCATGGCGCAAAACGAGTTGGGTCTGCCGCAAAGCGGCATCAAGGCGACCGTGTTGATTGAAACCATTGTGGCCGCGTTTGAGATGGACGAAATTTTGTATGAGCTGCGTGAACATTCCGCCGGCCTAAACATTGGCCGCTGGGACTATATTTTTTCAGCTATCAAAAAATTCCGTTTGAATAATGATTTTTGTTTGGCCGATCGTGCCGCCGTAACCATGACCGCGCCGTTTCTACGCGCCTACGCCCTGACGCTGGTGAAAACCTGTCACCGTCGTAATGCCTCGGCGATGGGTGGCATGGCCGCACAAATTCCGATTAAGAATGACGAGACCGCAAATCAGGCGGCCATGGAGAAAGTCCGCCTCGACAAATTACGCGAAGTCACAGACGGTTGTGACGGCACCTGGATCGCACATCCGGGTTTGGTGGCGATTGCCAAGGCCGTCTTTGATGAACATATGCCGACTCCCAATCAAATTCATCGGCAACGCGACGATATCCATTACACCGCAGCCGATCTGCTCGATTTCCGTCCGGAAACACCGATTACTGAAGCCGGAGTGCGCAACAATATTCAAGTTGGCATTCAATACATCGGCTCATGGCTTGCGGGCAATGGCTGCGTGCCAATTTTTAACCTGATGGAAGACGCCGCCACTGCGGAAATTTCGCGCTCACAAATCTGGCAGTGGATTCGCTCTCCCAAAGGGGTGTTGGACGACGGCCGCAAAGTAACCAAGGAATTGATCCACACCCTGACAGCCGCCGAGCTCACCTTAACGCCGGAGATTGTTGGTGCCGGCGCCTTTAAAGCCGGCAAATTTGTTGAGGGTGCCGAATTGTTTGAGCGACTCGTAATGGATGACAACTACGAAGAATTTTTAACCATGCCGGCCTATCGTTCAATCGAATGACAACCGGTGCGATAAAAACCCCCGCATACATGCGGGGGTTTTTATCGGGAGAACGAAATTTATTCGTTCAAATGCGGCGCGCCGTCGACAAAAAACTAGTCAGATTATTTGATCCGACGTTTTTTGTAATCCTCCTCGATGGTGTCTTTAAAAAAACTCAACAACGAAGACGCAGTGGAGAAACGCCGCCACACGTCGGCGGAAACATTGGCATATTCAAAAGTGCCACTTGATTGCTCCACCAGCAACACCCGCCGGGCCGCGTCATAACTGATCGAACGCAAATTGCCAACCGACACTTTTTTGGTTTCCATGCCGTTGTCAATCGGCACTGACACCGACAATATTGTCGAGTCGCACCATCACGTCCGGCGTCAATTTTGGCAACAAATCCAAGGCCTTCATATTTTCCGCCACTTGCGAGGCGCGCGAGGCACCGGTAATCACCGACGATACATTGGGATTTTTTGCGCACCAGGCAATCGCCAATTGCGCCGTGGTTCCGCCAAGCTCTGCCGCCACATCGGCGAGTTTACCGACAATGGCATTGCGTTTTTGGTCAGTCAGCTTATCGTGCATCCATGCCATGCTTTTCAGGCTGCCACGCGAATCTGCCGGAATGCCACTGACATATTTTCCGGTCAGCAATCCCGATGCCAACGGGCTCCAGGTGGTGGTGCCCAAGCCAATATCACTGTACAGTCTGGCAAATTCTTTTTCGACTTTATGCTTGTGAAATAAATTGTACTCAGGCTGCTCGACCACCGGTTTGTGCAGATGATGTTTGTCGGCGATTTGCCAGGCCGCGGCGATTTCCGCCGCGCTCCATTCCGATGTCCCCCAATAAATCGCCTTGCCCTGCGTAATCATGTCGTGCATGGCAAACACGGTTTCTTCCAGCTGCGTATGGGCGTCCGGGCGGTGGCAATAAACAATATCGACAAAATCCATTTGCAACCGCTGCAGGGAGTGATCGATCGCCTGCATCAGGTATTTGCGGTTCAGGGTATTGCGCTCATTGATGCCGTCGCCAAATTTGGCCGGCAAGCCCCAGAAAAATTTGGTTGAAACCATATAGGTCAACCGATCCCAGCCGAGTTTTTTGAGCGACGCGCCCATCAACTGCTCGCTTTTGCCGGCGGCATACACCTCTGCATTGTCAAAAAAATTGACGCCATGGTCACGTGCCGCCGCCATCAATTCAATTGATGCCGCCTCATCAAGCTGGTTGCCATAGGTGATCCACGAGCCAAACGACAGCAGTGATACTTTTACGCCGGCACGTCCCAATCTTCTGTATTCCATTTCTATTTCCTTTTATCAAACAGCGCAGATGGTCATGCATCGCGCAAAAACCGGTCAGCGTTGATGGTATTCGCGCACTTCTTCCTTCAGGGCAATCCACCACACCTTGCCCTTTGCGGAATGTTTTCCGCAGGGAGTCTGGGTGACAAAACCAGGATAGTCCTTGCCGAGATTGTTGGGATCATCCCGACGGGTTCGCGGCGGCGCAATCAAACCCTTCTCGTCACTTTCCAATGGAAACAACCAGCAACCCATTGGCTTGTATTTCCACTTATGCACCCCCTGTTTGATGGCCAGCGTTTGAAACGAGCACTTGCCATCTGCTTCGGCAAAAACACATTTGCTATGTTTAAAGTGGTCTGGTTTGTTTTTATAACGAAATTTCCGCACCTGCGTTTTCATGCCGACGCCGTGCGCCCACTCCTCCTCGATAATATAGTCGAGTGGCAGTTGTGCAAAGTGCTCGGGGAATTTTTCAACGAGTTTGTGTATTTTTCGCACTTCTTCCGGGCGCAAAAAAGCCCCGTCGCTACAACAAATTCCCTGACAGTCGCGCAAATCGCAATAGTGCAGTTTGGTATGTTTGGTTGGCTTGGTGACGGCGATTTTTTTAACGGTTGGACTGGCGGCGCTTGTTTTAGGCATGGTTCAATTCACGTATGTCATAGTTGCCGCCGTTCAAAAGTTGTTCCTGACCGGCGGGGGGATCAAGAAGCAAAATAATGTCGCGGGCAACAGCAGCCACATCCCGCAATGCGCCGCTTTCTTTCATGTCACGAAATCGCGCCACATCCGGAAAGTCTTCTGCACTGGCATTGCGTATGGTGGCTTGCATGGCGGTATCAAAAATACCGGGTGCCAATGAGCAAATAGCTAAGGTTGGATCGAGCTCGCGCGCTTCTTCGGCCATGACCCTGGTCGCCATTTCGAGTGCACATTTGGCTGCGCAATAAGCGGTCCAGCCACGCACCGCCCGTTTTGCTGCGCCCGACGAAATGCCGACCACCAGGCGTTTGCCCGCAATCGCCCGCGTAAGATTGGCGAATAATTTGGTCGTCAATATGGGCGCGGTGACATTGACCGTAAAATTTTTCTCCAACGCGGCAGCCTCCAGAGTATTAAAACGACCAACCGGCAAAACCACACCGGCATTGTTGATCAGTGCGGCAAAAACGAAATTTTTTCCCGCCAAATTCTCGGCAAGTACGGCAAATGCCTGCTCAATCGAAGCCGTATTGGCAAAATCTGCCGCAATCAACGTCGGCTGCCGATTACCAGTCTGGCTTTGGCGACCGATTTCAAAAACAACATTTTCAGCGGAGGCAGACAGTTGGTCGGCGAGTGCACGACCGAGCCCCTTGCTGGTTCCGGTGACAATAAATAGATTCAACTTTTCGCTCCTGCTAATTCATGCTCGACGCAATAATTGCCGCCAATCCGGTCAATAAAAGATCCGCCACACCTGCTGTGGGCGACACGGTATGTGACAGCGCCCAATTTTCAGAACGATCAACACGTGCAGGCTGACGCGGTATCGCCGAGGTCAAATCAGGCACCCGCCGCCGGTTCTCAACTTTGGCGTCCAATTCCGCCAGTGCCTTGGCCACGGCCAGTTCGTCCAGCACCGCAACCGGCGAACCGCAGTGACGGCAGGCGCTATCGTGTACGATATCAATGTCGGCACCACAACTTGAACAGCGAATCTGTTTTACTTTCACACTCAAGGTCGTCAATTCAATTGTGGTCAGATTGCGGACAAAATTTTTCTCCCGCAAAAACTGCACAAAAGTGATTAGCCGCCCGTGCCCATGCGGACATCGAAAGTAGGAAAACCGCCCGTTTCGGGTCACGTCGGCAGTGGCTGTCAATCGTTCGCGGCAAGTGTGGCAGCGCCCCGTCAACGAAACAATATTTCGGCTATCCGCACGGCGATTATGAATCTGACGAAAAAAATCCATCACCGATTGCGCCGACAGCGAGGGACTTTCGAGATGATCAAACCAAATCATATTGCACGGCCAGCAGACATCAATTTCAACCGGCGACCCAAAATGCGATGCCAACGCGGTTGATGTCATCGAGGTTGCACAGCTTGGGCACGAAATCGCCATCGGTCGCTTCTAATGGATCAGACCGTGAATACCGGCGGTTGCAATCGCTGCGTCATCCGACGACTTCACACCCGACACACCAACTGCGCCAATCACTTCACCGTTATGCAAAATCGGCACGCCGCCCTCCAAAAAGGTGATGTCCGGCATGGACAACGCCGCGATGCGACCGTTGGCGATCAAATCTTCGTCCTGCTTGGTGGCGCGTTGCCGCACCGCCGCGCTGTAGGCCTTTGCCTGGGAAATTTTAATACTCGCTTGCGCGCACCCATCAAGCCGCAAAAAACCCAGCTGGTGGCCACCATCGTCCACCACCGAAATACAAACCGCCCATTTGTTTAGCAAAGCGTGCGCCTCGGCGGCTGCCAAAATTTTCTTTACATCGTCAGAGGTCAGGTAACTTTTGGTTTTCATATTGATCGTCCGCAGAGAAAGGGGGGACAAAAATTCGAGAGTATTTTACGAAGCCATCATGGCTTAAAACGTGACGCACAGCGCCAAAAACATCTTTAATTTGAACCCGGCGGCTGTGCTCGTTCCCATGCCTGCTCAAGTTCTGCGCCGGTTCGATAGTGCGGCACACGCAAAACCAGGCGTTTGTAACGCTGAATAAAAGCGTTGCGGCCTTTGACCTCGGCATGCCAATAATCATTGGCCAGCTTGCGATTGGTGGTTTGTTCCATCAAAAAATACTTCTTTGACGCCTGCCCGCCAAAAATAAATAATTTGCCGTCAATCAATTGCCAGGCGTCGCCATCTCCACCCCATGGAATTGCGTAGGCAATGCCGTTGGCGCAAAAGCCGCCGAACTGCGGCAAATAACGACCAGGGTCCTTCTGGAATTCAATTTTGTTTGCCTCGTTGGCAAATCGATAGGTGACACCGTCAAACTCGGCCTTGATGGTCGATTCGCCGAGGATATGCCGGCCGACCGAATGATAAGCAACCGGATCGTACCCGTTCAACATCAAGCGCTGATCCGCACCGCTTGCGCTGACGTTATACGGACCGAATTGACCAACATCAGAACCGGCGCAACCTGCCAGCAGCATCACCAGGCCGATCAACACGTGATTGACTGCGGTGTTTGCAGCGGCTTTCGGGGAAAATAGATTCATGAGATGGGTCACTTTTTGACAGGTGGAGTTGTCGGCGGGGCGGGCGGCGCAACATTCACAACCGGCAAATCGGTCGGCACGACCGCTTCGGTTGCCGCACTCGTTTGCTTTGCCGCCGGTGCTGCGGGCGGAACCAGACTATTTTTTTCTGCGAGCGCTTTAAGGTTGAGCAGGCCAGATTCAAAATCTTTGCCAATCATTCTGTCCATGAACAAACCGAAATACCGATACACCGGATTGTTGCCCAGATCACCCTCGCTGGTCCATGTCACCTCGGTGACTGCCCCGCCTTTTGGCACCAGTGACATCGTACCTACGGAAGTCATGCCCCAATCGGCAAACGTCAGCCGGTAAACGAGTTTGCGCGGTGAGACCTCGTCAATAAATTCCATTTCGCCATTGCCCTCTGTTTTAGACTGCCACGACCATTTGGCCCCCTTGCCGGCGCCCGCACCACTGAAGCTCAACACCATATTTGGATCACGGCTATTCCAGACGCTCCACGATTGCCAATTGGTTGGTGCTGCAACCAATGGATAAATAGTCAATGACGTGGCATTGATCAAAATTGCCCGCTCAACTTTGTATTGTTTGGGCAATAAAAATCCGGCGATTACGAGCGCGACTACCAACACCAACAAACCAATCAAAACTTTTTTAATCATTGCCACTGTCGCACCCGGGAAATAAATTCATAAGGTTGTTATTTTACGCACGCCAAACGCCCCGACCATTTTGCGCCTGATTTTTTCACTTTCCGGCAGGCGGATGACTCTCGCGACGCCATGGTGCGCTCGAAAACGTTTCCACCAAAAAGTTGACGAACGCCGCGACACGCGGGCTCTTGTGTTTACCGTGTGGATAAACCGCCGACAGGGGTACCGGCTCAACGTGATGAATGTCCAACAGAATGGGGGTCAGCCAACCGGCACGGATGCCGTCGCCGACAATCACGTCCGTCAGCCGGATAATGCCCACGCCGGTGGCCGCCAATTGCAGCAACGCTTCCGCATTGTTGGCCGATACATTGCCCTTGACATCGATATACTCGATGCTGTTTTCAGTCGTTTTTTCACCGACCGCGCCGGCTTTGCCGCCGGCCACATCAAATGGCCAGCGACGCAACTGCGGCGCACCAGAAAGAGAAATACAGTTGTGTTGCAATAAATCGACCGCCCGCCGCGGCGTGCCGTGTTTTTTTAAGTACGCGGGGGAGGCACAAATCACCCGCTGTAAATCACATATTTTTTTGGCCACCAACGACGAGTCCGCCAATACGCTGTTCCTGATGGCCACATCCGCCCCTTCCTCAACCAGATCTACCAGCCGATCGGTAATGGTGATGTCCAGCTCAATTTGTGGATACCGATCCAAAAACTTGGGCAGCGCCGGCGCAAGTTGATGCAAACCAAACGCGGCGCCGACGTTTACCCTTAACAAACCCTTGGGATGCGCTGAAAAGCGCGTCACCGCGGATTCGGCTTCCTCTATTTCCATCAGGATGCGGCGGGCGCTTGCAAAATACGCCTCCCCCTCTGCGGTCAGGGCGAGCTTGCGGGTGGTGCGATTCATCAATCTGACCCCCAGCCGGTCCTCCAGCCTGGTGGTTAATTTCGACAACGCCGACGGCGTCAGATCCAAATCACGCGCGGCGGCGGAAAAACCACCAAGCTCAACAGCCCTGACAAATGCCTTCATTTCACCCGGTGTGTCCATATACGCTCCTCTTTGATCGTGCTGGTTGAGACTTGTGAATATTTTTCCATAAAATTATGCCTTATTGCCAGATTATCATTCAAATCAATAGCAATCATAATGGGCCATCATGTCGCCAAACCACCATTCAGACATCATCGCGGCGGCCAAAATAGACGAGGAAATAACCATGAACGAGGCGAACTTCACTCTGCAACAAAGCGCCCGCCAGCTTCGTCGCGACGAACTCGCCAGGCTGATTTCGACCGGCTTTGATCGACTGGCCGAGATCCTACGCAAGCAACACGAGGCATCCTTGCGTCGCCTTGACAGACGTCGACGCATGCACAGTGTCAACGGCACGCCGGCCTGACCTCCGCCAGGAATGGTCGAAAACTCACTCCGCACCGCGGTCGAATCTGCATTGGCATAACGATCGGTGTTTTTCCCCCGGGCTACGGGCGATATAATGTCGGGTGAATAATTTGGCATCGTCAACATGAAAAGAACTATCAGTGCAGTCGGCGGCAAAACTAAAATTCGTCTGCCGAAAGAAGCAGCCCGATTGGTCAGCCTGTGTGAGGCGGCCATTGCCGCCGGCAGTCGTGTGGAAGAACAATTCTGGATCGGTCAAGCCGATGAGTTGGCTGCGTTATTGATGGATCGCGGCAACGACGCCGCTATAGAATCCGCACTCGGCCACACACATAAACTCAACACGCCGGTGCACGACGTGCTTGCCGCCACCTGCGAAGCTGCTGCCGAAGCATGTTTGTTGATCACCAATACCGCAACGGCCGACAGGGCACCGCGTCAAGCGCTGCTGATTTCCATTCCACTCGTCGTCTGGTCAAAGTATCAAATCCCGGCAGGTCCCTTAACCAAAAGGACCATGGCACCGATTAGCAGCCATCTCCACGGCCACATTCTTGGCCCGGATGTATCGTTGTGCGTCAATCCATTTTTATATTCAATCGATCAGCTGCCGCGCGGTTTTGCCGACACCCGCAAGTTGCTGAAATTAATGGCAACGGCCGCCGAACAAAAATTGCCCGCGCTGATTGATTACAGCAATCTCGCTGAAACTGCCGCCCTGCCGGCTGATGTGCGCTTTATCCTTGCCGCCGTGGTGGTGAACCAGGGTAACGCATTATTCCAGTGGCAGGAGACCGACGGCCCCGACAGCACGCCCACGCATCAGTCCTGCCATGAACAATGGAATAAGCAGACCCGCCCACTGCTGGCCGCAATATTACCCGGCTGCGAATTTGAATGTGGTTTGCCCAATGCATTTTTTAACAATTGCCGCGAATCCGATTTGCTGGTGAGACCACGTACGCTGGCTTCGGTAATTGATGGCACCGCGACCATGCTTGATTTACCGGCCACCTCCATGGCTGCCGTAATCGCCGGTGTCGGCGACGGTCAGATCGACGAGTATCGTGTCAGCCTCACGCGTAAAAACCAAAATGAAGTTGTAAATGGCGTGGTTTGGCCGCTGTATGGTGAAGAAGACGACGACACCAATCCGGGTCCGCGTCAAACCATCGAAACCTTGTTAAAACAACATCATCTGTCGGAAATCACCTTGCTTGATGGCGTCCGCCCCCCGGAATTTTGTGATGATTGCGGTGCACCACTGTTTTACAACCACGATGGCGAAGCGGTACACGCCGAAATGCCGGAAGACGTTGACCATCCAAGCACGCATTACCATTAACCGGAACTTTGGCTGATCTGATGGACGATGGCCATACATTTAAACCAATAAACTTTTTAACAATCAAGATTCTGCGGCAAGTGCCGATATTCAAATCTCGCGCCTAACTTATTAGACTCTTTTAATGCGGCTCTTTCTTGCACTCTGGCCGGACGACAATGTTCGCCTCGCTCTTGCGGCACAACGCCTGGAGATTGCGCGCGTGACCGGCGGCCGGCCGACCATGCCGGTGACCATGCACATGACCTTGGTTTTTGCCGGCAATGTGCCGTCGAGCCGCTTATTGGAATTCAAGCTGGCCAGCGCCCAGGTTCGCGCCCGACCGTTTACCTATGTCATCGATACAGCCGGATGTTTTGACAGCGCCGGTGTGGCCTGGTTGGCAAGCGCCACGCCACCCAAGGAGTTGTTTGATCTGCAATCGACGCTGTACCACACCATTGCCAACGCCGACTTTGATGTTGATGCACGCCGCTTTCGGCCACATATTACGGTGACCCGGCACATCGAAAATTCTTTTGCACAACATGCCATTAACCCGACCCACTGGAAAATTGATCAATTCAGCTTGATCCAGGCCATACAAGACGGTCCGTCTGTTCGCTACGAGACATTGGGAACTTGGCCGTTAACCGGCTAAACATGCCAACCGTAGCAATCGTGAGCCTATTTGGCCGCACCGGTTGAGGGTGGCGATTTAGGGGCCTGCATGCTGTCCAGCCACGGCTTCCAATCAATCGGGCCATCATCAAAACGTTTTTTCAGGTTTTTTAGTACCGCCGGCCAAGCCTTGACGAAATAGGCGTACGCCTTGTCCCATTCTTCGCCGTCGCCCCAGCCAACGTGATGCAACATGACATCGGTCAATTGATCCCCGCGCGCAATAAATCGCACAATCACCACCGTTCTTTGTTTGCGCACATTGGCCAGTGACGGCGGCGCGTTCCAGGTAAATGAAATCATTTTTTTATCCTGAATCGCCAAAAACCGCATATCGTCAGCACCGCGCGACCCCACCGGCGCGGACGGCAACATATACACCTCAAACGCACCGTCCACTTTTGCGTCAATTTTTGCGTCAGGCGCAAAAAATGATTTGATGCCCTCTGTGGTGGTCCACGCATTCCAAACGTCGTTCACGCCCGCTTTGACCGTGACTTTTTCATTGATGGCCCGCTCCCCGGCGTGCGCTGACAAACAAAACATGACCATTAAACACGACACAAAAATTTTCATAACGCGCTCCTGATGACTGTAGCGAGCCGATCCACCGCGTGTTGCAAACGGTGAATCGGTTGGGTGTAGGCAATACGAATATGTTTTTCCGGCGCGTTGCTGCCGAAGTCCCTGCCAGGTGTAATCGCGACATGCGCGTCTTCCAGAATACGGCGGCACAAGACAAAACTGTCATCGGCGATGGCGGAAACATCCGCGTAGAGATAAAACGCACCTTGCGGAACAACGGGAATTTTGAAGCCGAGTTGTTGCAAGGCCGGCAACAAAAAATCGCGCCGCCGATGCAACTCTTCACGGCGCGCTTCAAGAATGGCCAAGGTTTCAGGAGTAAATGCAGCGTGTGCCGCATATTGCGCCGGTGCCGATGGCGAGATAAATAAATTTTGCGCGAGTGTTTCGACGTGGCGGATATAGGCGGTGGGCACCACCATCCAGCCGAGACGCCAACCGGTCATCTGAAAATATTTGGAAAAACTGTTGATGACAAATATATCTTCGGCGCCATCCAACGACAACGCGGTTGAAGGCGCGACGTCGTAGGTCAGCCCCTGATAAATTTCATCGACGATCAAAGTACCACCACGTTTGACGGTGGCGTCATGAATCATTTGCAATTCATGGCGGGCAACAGTGGTGCCGGTGGGATTGGCGGGGGACGCCACCAATGTCGCCACAGACCGCGGCGTCCAATGTTCCGCAATATGTTTGGCCGCCAATTGGTATTCGGTATCGGCGCCAACCGGAATAGTCAGAGGCACACCATCCATGGCACGCACAAAATGACGGTTGCACGGATAACCCGGATCCGCCATCAACACTTCATCGCCCGCATTCAGCAGCACACCAAAAACCAGCATCAACGCCGCACTGGAGCCGGCGGTGATGACAATCCGTTCGGGGTCGATCACCACGCCGTATTTACTCGCGTAAAACCCGGCAATCAATTCACGCAATGACAACATGCCACGCGCCGAGGTGTAATTCATCGGTTTGGTGTCAAATGCGTGTTTGGCAGCATCAATAATCGGCTGCGGCGTGGCGAAATCCGGCTCACCGATCTCCATATGAATCACATCATGGCCGAGACGTTCAAGCTCGCGGGCGCGGGTTTGAATTTCCATGACTTCAAATGGCGCAATGTAGGCCATGCGGCCGGCGATACGGGTTTTATTAATCATTGTGTGATCGCGATGGTTATAACGATTTTTCCAACAGTTCCCACATTTTACCGACTCGTTTGACACTCACCGGCATGGGCGTGCGCAACTCCTGCGCAAACAATCCCACCCGCAATTCCTCCACCGCCCAGCGATATTCCTGCACCGCCGGCAATAACGATTCGGCTGCGCCGAGATAGCGCTGCCACAACGGGCGAATTTGTTTGAAACTCTCCAGATCCCGTTCCATGGCACCTTGCCGCGCTTTATTCAGCCGCATCAGTATTGCTTTTAAATAACGCGGATAAAACAACAACTGTGACGATGGAACTGCCCGTAAGAAACGGGCTGCAAACAAGTTGTCGAGTTGCTCGTCGACATCCGGGCCGATATGCTCCCAGCCTTTTACATACCGTTCATTACACAGTTTGCGGACTTCCGCCACCAGCGTCAGCGCTTCGTCGATGGCCGCAACAATCGCACCGGTCCGGATGACCAATTGCGCCTTGCCATTGGCGATTTTCTGCTCGAATGTTTTGAGATCACGCACGTCATCGGCTTCAATTTGCCCGTCATCAACGAATGTGGCGCGTAAGCCGGCAAATAGCAGCTCTTGCCGCAACGCTTCCTGCGCATGGTTTTTGGCATCCGGGAAAAAACTTGAATATTGAAACGCCGCCACCGGCGACACCTTGATGCCACGCTCACAGGACTTGACATGATCCGACAGCGTCAAGGCAAAAAGCCTTGTCAGACCTTGTGTTTGCGCCATTTTTGCCTGAAGAGGCTCGTCAAATATGACTATTGATACGCTTCCACCCTTGTCGACAAACGCCGGAAAACCACCGTAACGTATGGCATTGCGCTCAAAGTTAATGGTCGCGGGCAAGTCCGGCTGATCCGCCGGCCACGCTGTTAATCCGTCCTGCTCCATGCGGTTTCGATGTAATGTCGAAAACACCGTTTTGGATTTATCGGCAAATTCGGCGCGCAAGACTGCGAAGTCGCGCGACATGGCAAGTTCTTTGCCGTCGGCATCAACGATCCGAAAATTCATGTGTAAATGGGTCGCCACCCGACCGGCAGAAGGTGCCACATCCCACGCGTCCTTTGGCACCTCGATATTTTTTGCCTTGCGCAAAAATTGGCTGATGACGTCAATCAACGGCTCGTCAGCCATCGACAAATCATGCATGCCCGGACGATTGGTGACAAAGGTGATGAAGTCACTCACCGTCTCCGGCACCGGCACCAGGGCGCTACGAATACGCTGCGGCAAAGATTTGAAATACGCCTGCACCTTTTCGCGCAACATGCCCATGGTTAACCACTCAAAACGCGCGGCATTGACTTGATTGAACACCGACACCGGTAACGTCACTGTGACACCATCCATCGGGTGGGTGGGCTCAAACCGATATTGCAATGGGTAGGCCGCCCCTTTATGTTTGAGTGTTTTTGGATAGAGGTCAAAGGTAATGTCGTCTGCACCACGGCGCATCAATTGTTCACGGGTAAATTCAAGCGTGGTTGGCTTGGACTTTTCCGTATCCTTGCGCCAGCGTTCAAACGCCACCATGGTGACGATGTCGGCGGGAATCACACTGTCGTACAACTGGTACATATCTTCATCATCGACCAACACATCCTGCCGCCGCGCCTTGGCCTCGATGTCTTCAATTTCATCAATCAATCGCAAATTCATTTTCAGGAATTTGCCGTGGGTATCGACCTCGCCCGCGACCAAACCCTGGCGGATAAATATTTCCCGCGCTTCTTTGGGGTTGATGCTGCCGTAGTGAACACGCCGACGGGCATTGATCACCAAACCATAAAGCGACACCGTTTCAAACGCCACCACCTGGCCTGATTTGCGTTCCCAATGTGGATCGTAGTGCGAGCGTGTCAGCAAATGGTCGGCCAGTTGTTCGATCCACTCCGGCTCGATGGTGGCGATGGTGCGGGCATAAATCCTTGTGGTTTCGGTCAGCTCGGCGGCCATCAGCCATTTCATGCGTTCTTTTTTTTGCGCAGCATGGTCGCGGGTGCGTTTTGGCAAATGAAATTTAACCGCGCGTGGTGCCAGATAATCGTGGCCGTCAATCGACTTGGTGCCGACGTTGGTGATCAAACCGGTCAGTAGGGCGCGGTGAATTTGTTCGTAACGCGGGCCATAAAATTTGCCGGCGGATTTGGCGGCCTCGGCACCGCCAGCGCGCTTGATTGCCGCGGCAGCTTCAGCCGATGGTTTATCAACAACAGGTGCCGCACCAGTATGCATACCGAGTGAGCCGCACAATTCAGCCAACTGCGAATGCACATCGCGCCATTCGCGCATGCGCATCGGCGACAGAAAATTTTCCCGCAACTGAATGTCGAGCTTGCGATGTGATTGTTTATGTTTGATGGCCTCGTGATAAAAATGCCATAAATTAACATAGGCCAAAAATTCCGATTGTGGATGGGCAAATTTTTCATGCGCCGCCAGATGCTGTTCCTGTTTATCCATCGGCCTGTCACGCGGGTCCTGCACGGTCAGCGCCGAAGCGATCATCAACACTTCGCCCAAACAACCTTCCTTTTCAGCGGCGATCAACATACGCGCGATGGCCGGATCCACCGGAAACTTGGCGAGTTTCCAGCCGAGTGGCGAAATGTTTTTGGCCTCATCCACCGCGCCCAACTCAAACAGCTGCCGGTAACCATCTTCGATCATGCGCGGGCTGGGCGGCTCGACAAACGGGAAATTGGCGACGTCTCCCAGGTCAAGCGCTTTCATGCGCAGAATCACACTGGCGAGCGAGGTGCGCAAAATCTCCGGGGTGGTGAATGGCGGTCGCGCGATAAAGTTGTCTTCGCTGTACAGACGGATACAAATGCCCGCCGACACCCGGCCGCAGCGCCCGGATCGTTGTTGTGCCGATGCCTGTGAAATAGGCTCGATTAGTAACATGTCAATTTTTTGCCGCGGACTGTAACGATGCACCCGCGCCACACCGGTATCGACCACATAACGGATGCCGGGTACCGTTAGCGATGTTTCAGCGACGTTGGTGGCAAGCACTATCCGCCGTCGATTGGACGTCGACGGCGCAAAAATACGATCCTGTTCCGAATTGGAAAGCCGCGAAAACAGCGGCAACACTTCCGTGTGTTGTGGATGATGTTTGCGCAGCGCCTCGGCGGTATCGCGAATTTCCCGCTCGCCCGGCAAAAACACCAACACATCCCCCTCGTGGGTCTCACGAAAAATTTCATCAATCGCGTGGGTGACCGCATCCTCTATTTCGACCGCGTCATCACTGTCATCGAGAAAATGTTCGGGGCGATAACGCACTTCCACCGGATAGGTGCGGCCGGACACTTCGATAATCGGCGCACCGTCAAAGTGTTTGGAAAATCGCTGCGGATCAATGGTGGCCGAGGTGACGATGATTTTGAGATCGGGCCGTTTCGCCATCAACTGTTTGATGTAGCCCAGCAAAAAGTCAATGTTCAGGCTGCGCTCGTGCGCCTCGTCAATAATGATCGTGTCATACGCCAACAAATTCCGGTCGCTATGGGTTTCGGCCAGCAAAATACCATCGGTCATGACTTTGACAAAGGTGTCGTCGGTGGTTTTGTCGTTAAAACGAATTTTGTAACCAACGGTATGCTGGCCGGATTGTTTTAACTCATGCGCCAGTCGCGTGGCCAGCGTGCGTGCGGCAATCCGACGCGGCTGCGTACAACCAATCATGCCGTTTATGCCGCGCCCCAACTCCAGACAAATTTTCGGAAGCTGGGTGGTTTTGCCCGAGCCGGTTTCACCACAGACAATCACCACTTGGTGATCTTGAATCAGCTTGGCAATTTCGGCGCGTTTTTCGGCGATGGGCAACGCATCGTCAAAAGCCGGGCTCGCCACCTCGGCGTGGCGGGCGCGGCGGTGTGTGGCACGCGCCATCGCGGCGACTTTTAAATCCGCCAGCTGTTTATCAACCTGACCAATCTGTTCGACTGATTTTTTGGCGCGTGACCAGTCGCGGCGTTTTTTTTCGAGCGCAAACAGCCGACCCCGATCGGCCAACAACAAATCGTTTGGGTCGAATGCGGGCGCTGACAATGGTGATGACTTGGATGGCTGAGACATAACCGCCATTTTACGCGGAGGTGCCGCCAATCCTCACAATGGAATATCCGCAGTGCAGCGGTTAACTTGTGCCGCCGCCTTTAGATGAACCGCAATGTTTCCCCGACGTTAAATCGCCACCGTGCGCGCCAGTAGCCACGCCTTGGCATCGCCCTCAACGTGTGGCAATAAACGTCGCGCGACCTCGGCGTGATAAGTATTCAGCCAGTCGATTTCATCGGCACGCAGCAGTGATTGATTAATGAGGCGGGTGTCAATCGGGCACAGAGTGAGGGTTTCAAATTTCAGGAAGTCACCAAAACCCTCGTTACCCGCCGGCACATTCAGCACCAGATTTTCGGTGCGCATGCCCCATTTGCCGTCGCGGTACAGGCCTGGCTCAATGGAAGTAATCATGCCGGCCTCCATCGCTGTGTGTGGCTCGGGCATATTCTGGCTGATGGTTTGTGGGCCTTCGTGCACATTCATGAAATATCCAACCCCGTGGCCGGTGCCGTGGCCGTAATCAAATCCCGCCGCCCAGATCGGCGCGCGGGCAATGGCATCGAGATACGGCGACTTCACCCCTTGTGGAAATTTTGCGGTGGACAAGGCAATCACGCCTTTGAGCACCAGGGTGTAGTCGCGCTGTTGTTCGGCGCTAAATTTGCCGATCGGCCAGACACGGGTGATGTCGGTGGTGCCGCCCAGATACTGGCCACCAGAGTCAATCAACAAAATACCGTCGCCTTCAATCACCGCAGCAGTTTTTGCCTCTGCACGATAGTGATTCAAAGCGCCATTGGCATTAAATCCGGCAATGGTGGCAAAACTGCGGCTGACAAAACCCACCCGCCTGGCACGCGCGGCAGTCAGGCGTTCGTCGATAGTGACCTCGGTGATGCGCTCGTTGCCCAACGCACTTTCGAACCACGCATAAAATTCCGCCATGGCGGCACCATCCTGCTCCATGACATCGCGCACGTGTGCGGCTTCATCGGCGGTCTTGCGCGACTTGGCAAATGTGGTCGGATTGACCGCTTCGACAACATGCACGCCCGGCGCAATGCCGTTGCGCGTATGGTGGGTGACGCGACGTGGATCGAGCAGTAATGTTTGACCGGATTCAATTGCCGCCAGCGCCGAAGCAAATTGATCGTAATGTTTCACCCGCACCCCATCGGCTGCGAGTGCCGACACAATCGCCTCTGGCAATTTGCCGGGCATCACAAACAGCGTGGCGTCATCTTGCCCAACCAACACATGCGCCACAAACACCGGATTAAAACTGACATCGCTGCCACGCAAATTAAGCAGGTAGGCGATATCGTCGAGGGTCGACAAAATGTGCCAGTGTGCGCCTGCCCTGGTCATCGCCGTGCGGGTGGCGGCCAGCTTGTCGGCGCGGGTGATGACGGCATAAGGCGCGTGGTGCACATAAATCGGCGCGTTTGGCAGTGTTGGACGATCTGGCCAAACCAAGTCGAGCAAATCCAAATCGGTGCGAAGGTTAATGCCGCCAGATTCCAATGCCGCAGACAACATGCGGCTGGCCCCCAGACCAATCACCGCGCCATCCACCGCCACTGTTTTGCCGGCGGCCACATTGGCGGCCAGCCAATCAATATGCTCAATACTGGCGCTGGTGCGCAGTCGGAATAGCGTCACCCCGGAGCCGGCCAACTCAGCCTCCGCCTGCAGCCAATAACGACTGTCGGCAAACAGCATGGCGTGATCAAGCGTCACAATCAAGGTGCCCATCGAGCCGGTGAAGCCGGACAACCATTCGCGGCTTTTCCAACGCGCCGGCAAATATTCAGAAAGGTGCGGGTCGCTGGACGGAATCAACACTGCGTCGATGGCACCACGACGCATGGCGGCGCGCATGCCATCAACTCGCACACGGAAAATTGAGACGGCATTCAGGTTGGTGTCCATGCGATTACTCCAGGAAAAAGATTTGAACGGATTGGCCATAAATTTTTATCGCGAAAATACCAACATTTGTGCACGAGCCTTACCGCCAATGCGGGAATTTTCGCACATCCGATCCATTCGGCCCAGACTGTGTATGGCCATTGACCGGGCGGTTTGTGCCCTGAGGTGCGCGCCACCACAGATTGGCCACGGTGGTATTTTCATGCGGAAAATTCTGCTGGAATTTATTGCAACAAAACCCATCACGATTTTCCCGCCGCTATACTCTCAGGCATTGATGATCAACCTGCGTCGGTGCCATAGATTGGCTTGCACCGAGGGTAATTTTGGAATTGACCGACGTTGCGGAATTTCACACACATCTTGATTGGCGGCATGTTACTGGCACTGGCCAACTCTGCCGCCGCCAATGCCAACGATCTGGGTCGCGTCGCCAAGGCTGAACAAGCCCGCCTGAGCGGTGTCTGGCTGATTACGCGCGGTGATGGATTGTCCCGAATTTGCAAGGGCTTTTTTCCACAGGAACCCATTCGGGCACGCCAATGTGTGCGTGATTTTGTGGCGGAAAACCCGCAAGCCTTTCGACATGGCCAGCCAGACTTGTTACGGTCTGGAAAAAAATTGACGTTGCCCGCATCACTGTGGCGGCCCGCCACACCTGCGCCAGCCGCGGCAGAATCAACAGCCGCGATCACCGCGCCGCTGCCGACTGCGGCTGCGGCTGCGACGACAACGACGGCACAGGTGGCGGTGGGCACACAGCAGGCAGCACCATCGGCCGCGCCTGCTCCCGCCCGAGTCGCGGTGCCAACACCGGTTGCACCCGCAACAAGTTATCTGGACAAATTGATAGACGGCACCGATGCACAGCGCGATGGCACAGACAGTGGGCAAACAATAGCCAGCGACGCATTGCCCGGCCAGCGCTTTATCGGCATTGAATTTTTTGCGGATGCCAAAGATGAGTCTGCCCGCGGCAAAGGCAACGAGCAGGCGATCAATGTCCGTTATCGGCGCGAAACCGAAAACTGGGGCGAATGGGTTTTAGATGCCGCCGTCCGACGGCTCGACGCCGCGCCGGGGGATCGCATCCAATCGTCCGACGGCAATCCGCGCGCAACCTTGTTTCACAATCTATTTCCCCTCACCGAGCGCTGGGTCGCCAATTCAATTGTTGGCATCATTCGCAATCCGCTTAATCCACTCGTGACCAATTCATTTCGCCTGTCATTGCCCAGCCCGCTTTATGCCGGTGTGGCCACCAACATAGGTGACGGCCAGCGCGAGTTGCGTTTTGCCGCCGGTCAAATTGGCACCCTGTATGGATTGGCCGCCGGTGCATTTGAACGAACCAGCGGAAGTTTTGCCAGCGTCGGCGGCAACCTGCGCCTGTCCGACGCCTGGTCACTCGGCGGCCAGGCAATCAACGTCCGCGATGTTCAAACCATCCCCGGACACACCAGTGCGATGGGTGTCGTCCGCTATGTTTTGCCACAACAGGCTGGCCGGGCTTCGCTGCGCGCACTGGCCGACGATCGGGGACGATTCGGAATCTGGTCGGATGCCGACATTATTTTTGGCGGCATGCGCAATCAATTCGGCGTGTATCGACTTGATCCCGGTCTGCTCTGGGCCGACAGCCAAATCGCCAACGATCAGCAAGGATTGTATTGGCGCATCAACCGCACGGAGTTGCGCCAGTCCTGGTCAGGTGGTGTCAGCTACGACGACAACAATATCCGCCGCAGCGTTGCTCACGGCGGGCAGGAAAGCATGTCCGGCTACGCAGGCACCACCCTGCGGCTTGATCGGCGCTTGTCAGTCGGTGGCAACCTCGCCATCCAATCAACACGCTCAAGGGTGATTGATACGCCGCTTCGCCGTACATTATCCGGCAACCTGTTTACCAGCATTTCACACCCGCTTGGTGTGTCGCGCATTGATGTCGCGCGTTATTTGCTCCGTCCGCAATCGTCACCACAGGACATCGTTGACACCTTGTCGATCTCCCACGACTGGCCGCCCATCCGCGATTTTTCCATCAGCAGCGCCCTGACCGGATCGCGCGAAACCAGTAGTGGTGTGGAGACACGGCGTGACTCGGCCAACCTCAGCATACGCAGTCCATCCGAATACAACCTGCATTGGGATCTGGCGGTTGCGCTGGCCAAGGTTGCCAACAATCGCGGCGTTGAAAAGAATTTTAATGCCAGTGTCGGCGGATATTGGCGAATCAACGCGGACCTGACCGCATCAGCACAGTTGATCTGGTCGACGATTGACCCGGCCCCACCGTTGCCGGGGGTCACGATTAATCCGTTTCGCCGCGAAAAACGGGTCGCCTTTACCCTGCGTTACGAGCGGGCGAGTGGCACAGCGTTTGCCACGACGGGCTTCACCCAGGATCGTCAATTTGGCACGGGACGAATTACCGGCGTGGTGTTTTTTGACGAGAACGGCGACGGCATCCGCCAGGCTAATGAGCGCGGCGCGGCAAATCAAACGATATTTCTGGATGGACGCTTGCCCATCACCACCGACAGCAACGGTCGATTTGTGTTTTCGTCGGTGCCGACGGGATTACACACACTGACAATTTCCACCGACTCACTGCCGTTACCGTGGACGGTTGACGCTGACAGTGGTTTCAAAATCACCGTGCCACTGCGCGGCGAAGCCGTTCATGATATTGCCCTGGTGCGCCTGACCCGCTAATGTCGTGCGACTGTCAGAGCGCGGACAGCACCACATTCACCGGCCACTTTCCGCCGGTCCACTCAAGATCACCGCGCAAGGTCAACGGCGGCTTCCAGTCCGGCCGTTTGCCATCAGCGGAATCGTGCGGTGTGATCAGAATGGTGCGTTTTTCTCCTGCCAAAATGGGCAGATTCGACACGGTGAATTCAAATTTTTTTCCAGTCGCATCGGTCCCCTCCAGCACACCTTCAAAACGGCCATGCGCCATGCCGGTATTGTGCACATCGACGACCGGCGTCAATACCCCGTTGACACGTCCCATGCGAATGGCATCCACCGTCAACTTTGGCGCAACGTCGCCGATGGCGACATAAACAATCACGCCAATCCGTCCTGACAGCGGCAATTGAATATTGCCGGCAATCACCGTCGGCAAAACGTCCTGGGCGCGTTCAATGAGAATGGCAAAACGACATTCCTGTGGCTTGGCATCAGACGGCACATGCACTTCAAATCGGTAACGGCGGCTGCCACGCGCCGCCAGCTTGACGGTGTGTCGCTCAATCTGCACCCAGTGTCGGCAGCTCCCCTCGCCCGGGGTTTCCGTGGAAAAGGCCACCGCACCGGTTTGACTCAATTGCCATTCTGCGGTCTTGATGGAAAATTCATCGCCAGCCGCGGCATCATTGCCAATCGTCAGCACCTGACGTGACACCTGCCCCGGCGTCGCTTTGAGCTCAAATCGTGCCGGCACCACATAGCCTGCAAAGCCCAGAGCGGGCATAGTGCCAACAGCATAACTGCACAGGACAATCAGCGTCGCCCGCACCAAACCCATTTTCATTTCAACGACTCCTCAATTTCAAAAACCGGATCAAAGCCCAGGCCGCCCTGAAATTGGCGGCTGTCAATAAACAAAGAAAAATCGAATACATCCGAGATTTCGCGTGTCATGACCGTGCCGTGAAAAATCAGTGTGCGATTACCGGGCACCACACTGCCGGATAGCAAATGACCACGCGTGGCCCATTCGACCCTGAGGCCGTGTGCCCCGCGCAAGCCCTTGACAACAAGGGGCAGCTGCAAATAAATACGCACCTGACGCCCCGTATGGGCGGAGACATCAATTTTCAGCTCGACCGCTTTTAATTCCGCGATCAACGCATTCATTTGATCCGGGGTCAATGCATCTCCCTCGTAGAGCCAGCGGGGGGTAATTCTGGTCTCGGTGCCTTGGGTGGATTTGTATTTGGCAATGGCAGCGGTTGCGGCATGTGGCAGCGCGCCGATAACCAACCAAACGACAATCAATAACCTGACAATCATGGCATGGCCAACGTATAAATGACGTCACCCTGGTAGGTGCCCTGGCGAACAATGTTTGAATTCAAATATTGAAAACGCAAACAGTCCTGTGATTGATTTGAATTCTGGAAGACGATGATCGACTGCGCCACCCCACCGGAAAAAGTCCCCGGGCCGATGGTCGCCGGGTTATAGGCTGCGGGGGGAGTATTGATCCAGCCTACCTGGGTAAACGGGATATTGTCCGTACCGCAGGTGGCAGGCGTGGTGCAGGCCATGCCGGCGCTGGAGTTTGCGGTCAAGGTCGCCGTGCGTGATGCGGCGGGTGTCGCGCGGGCTTCGGCATTAAAAAACACAAAATTGGCCGTCGCGCATGACGAACCGGTTCGTGCCGACGCCGGTGCGGTCATCAATTGCACAGCGGCATTGCCGACATTCGCGCCAGCCACGGTCACGGTGGTGGTGGTAATGGTCGCAGCAGTTGCGCCAATGCGCAGCCGGATTTGGGTCGGCGCATTGGCCACGACCGCCAAATTCGCCGCGACCAGCGCAGGCATCACGGTCAGAAAAAAACAAATTAATCGTTTCATAACGCCCAATGATAATGCACATGAACTTGCTGTGGGCAAAAAAAAGCCACGAGCTGACTCGTGGCTTTTTTTGGCGTTTGTTACTTACACATCAAGGCGTGGTTGCGGTGTAGGTGACACGTCCACCATTTGCGGACCCACCGTAGGTACCTGCTGACGGAATGGTCGCATTTGAGTAGGTGTAATTCCAAACTGCGGTGCGGTTGGTGACCTTGCCCGCGTTCAGCAGCGGCGCGGATGTGCCCCCCCCGGCATTGGAAAGTGTTGGTGACGGGAAATTCGGCACATCGGTTGACAAGGTCGTGATCTGACCATAACTGATATAGCCATCAGCCGGGGTGCCCGTTCCCAAGCCGAGGGTGGCACTGCTGTTGGTCTCGGTGATGGTCACTTGTCCGTTGTTTGCCTGCACCAGCACATTTGCGCCGGTACCTGCGGCATCACCACCTGTGCCGGCGACGGTGGTGCTGTCACCAACTGCACCTGGTGTGCTGGTCATATCAAAGGTGATCTGGTCAATGGTTGCCCCGGCGGTGCCGACACGAAAACGTAAAAAGCCCGGAATGATTATTCGAAAGTCAATACGTGGCGCCGCGGAAAACGGTGATGCGGTGTCAACGACCGTTTCGGCGAATGCGGCTTGAGGTACAAAGGCGGCTGCTGTGGCAGCAAGAACGCCAGCGGAAACTAGTTTTAATTTTAAGGACTTCATCACCCACTCCTGATTAGGAAAAATTGCGTACGCGCACAAGTCGGCGTTCATAGGCGGCGTTCACAGGTGCCGTTCATAGGCGCCGTTCATAGGCGGCGATTCATTTAATCGCGTTGCAGGGAATCGCGCTGCAGGGGTTATCCACCGTACGTCATAGCGATAAGATACCTGCAATACCTCACCCATACTGTGAAATATCACACATTTAACATTGATTTACAAAGATTTTATTTTTGGTGCCGAGCCATTGACTTCGGAGGCAACCTCGGTTAAGGCATGGTCGCCGTATAGGTCACGCGACTGCCGTTGATATTCACGCCACCGTAGGTTCCGGCACTCGGGATGGTTTGATTCAAATACGAATACGCCCAGGTTCCGCTTCTGTTTGTGACACCGGTGGAATTTTGCACGGGCAAAACAGCGCCGCCGCCGGCATTGGACAGCACCGGCGCGGGCAGATTGGTGGGATCAGATGAGATTGTGCTGAGTTGGCTGTAACTGATGCGACCATCAGCAGCAACACCCGTGCCAATTCCCAGACCACCGCTCGAATTGGTCGGCGTGATGGTAATTTGGCTGCTATTTCCTTGCACCTGCACTGTGACCGTACTGGCGGCGACGTCGCCGCCCGCGCCGACCACCGCCACACTATCGCCGATATTGGCCGCAGCGGGGCTGAAGGTCAGCAGGTTGATGGCGGCTCCGGCAGTACCGACCCGAAAACGCAAAAACGGGCTGATAACAACGGAAATACGCAAAGTACCCGCTGCCGAAAACGGCGCAGTGGCGTCGGTCACTTCGGTCGCATGAGCCGGTGGACAAGTGAGTCCCATGACAAGGGTCATACCCGTCACCAACAACCACCCCGACCAATCGTTCAAAATGCCCGACGCGCCGGGGTGACGGGCAGGCACACGCTCCACCAACCCAGACTGAAGGATATTCATCTATTTTTCCAGCTCAATGCCTTCATCTTCAAAAACGCGCTTTACAGTTGAACGCGAAAATACCCGTTGCGCATGTTTTGCCCAAACCGGGTAGGTGGTTTTCATATCAATGTTGAGTCGATTACCCCATCGATAAAACACCAGCAAATACGCATCACAAACACCATATTGTCCGCCCATTGCGAAAGAGCGGCCAACCAGAAGTTTGTCAATTTCCGTGAAATATCTGATGAGGTTTTCCCTGCCGGTGGCAACAATGCTGTCTTTAGCTGCTGGATCACTCGAAAAACGTTCCGGCCGGAATACACCCGCCGCCGCAACGTGCACGGTCGACGACAACCACGCCATTAGTGACAACGCTTCTGCTTGTTTCCAGGTTTCTTTGGGCCACAATCCGCGTTCGGCATATCCTCCGCCCAGATAGGTCAAAATCGCCGGCACTTCGGTCAACACTTTGCCGTCCACGTTCAAGGCCGGCACTTTGCCTTTGGGATTAATGCGCAAAAAGTCGGGGCGTTTATGATCCCCCTCGGCGAGGGAAATCAACACGGCTTCATAGGCAACACCGAGCTCCTCGAGGACAATGTGCGGTGCCAATGAACATGCACCCGGGGAATAATAGAGTTTTATCATCGTCACAATTTAGCGAAATGTCCGCATTTCCACAAGAATTACCCACCACAAAGTTATAAATCGGCCGCGTAGTACCGGCAATTTGATATGCACAGTGGCGGCGCCACCGGCCTGCAATAAAAATTCGGCGTTATTTCAGCCTGCCAATTAGTGATGACGTATCAAACCGGCTGCCGCCCGCCTGCTGAATTTCTGCATAAAACGAGTCGATCACCTTGGTGATGGGTAACTGTGCGCCGTTGCGACGCGCTTCGTCCAGACAAATGCCCAGATCTTTGCGCATCCAATCGACCGCAAAACCAAAGTTAAATTCACGCTTGAGCATGGTGCGGCCGCGATTTTCCATTTGCCAAGATTGCGCCGCTCCCTTGGAAATCACATCCAGCACCAGATTACCATCCAGTCCGGCTTTTTCGGCAAATGCCAATCCTTCCGATAACCCCTGCACCACACCGGCAATACAAATCTGATTGACCATTTTGGTCAGTTGCCCGGCACCGGATGCGCCCATGAGGGTGGTCGCTTTGGCGTAAGCATCCATGACCGGCTTGGCTTTGGCAAACATATCGGCATCCCCGCCACACATGACGGTGAGCTGGCCCTTTTCGGCCCCGGCCTGCCCGCCAGAAACTGGCGCATCGATAAAACCGATTCCCTTTGCCTTTGCATCGGCAAACAAGCTGCGCGCGGCATCTGCCGAGCCAGTAGTGTGGTCAACCAAAATGGTGCCGGTCGGCATTGCCGCCAGCGCCTGTTTACCCACATCCAACAAATCCCGATCGTTGCCCACACACATCATCACCATATCGGCACCCGCCGCGGCACCGGCTACGGTGGCATGAAACGCGCCGCCATGTTGTGCTGCCCAAGCTTCGGCCTTGGCCGTGGTGCGGTTGTAGACGGTTACTTCAAAACCTTTGGCTTTTAGGTGGCCCGCCATGGGATAGCCCATGACACCGAGGCCGAGAAATGCAATTTTCATGATGAAGCTCCGAGTAAAAAATATCCAAAATAATCAGTGCACGGCAACGCATCCTGCCATTACCCGCCGAATCAACGTGGGTGATGAACCGCGCGGTCAAATTAACCGGCATTCAGCCAATTTGGCGGCACCTGTCCGTTTAAAGCGGCGCTGATATTTTTTGCCGCCAAGTTCGCCATGGCCAATCGTGTCGCGCGGGTGGCGCTGCCAATATGCGGTGTCAACACCACGTTTGCCAATTCAAGAAATTGTGGGTTCAGCGCAGGTTCGTTTTCAAACACATCCAGACCCGCGCCGGCGATACGTTTTTCTTTCAATGCCTGAATCAAGGCAACATCATCGGTCACACCGCCGCGCGCACTGTTGATAAAAATCGCCGACGGCTTCATTAGCGCCAGCTCGGCGGCACCAATCAAATGATGGGTGTCTGTTGAATACGGCACCATCACCACCACAAAATCGCTTTTTGCCAACAATTCGGCCTGGCCAACATAACGCGCATTGAGTGCGGACTCTTTGACCGCATCCAACCGCGTGCGATTGTAATAAAGCGTTTGCATCTCGAAACCCAGCGCCCGTTTGGCAATGGTCTGGCCGATGCGTCCCATGCCGATGATACCAATAGTGGCGTGATGAATATCGCAACCCAACCACTGCTCGAGTGCAAAACCTTTTTTCCATTCACCACGACGCAAACGCGCTTCGGTTTCCGTGACCCGGCGTGCGGCCGCCATCAATAACGCGAACGTGAGATCCGCCGTGGTGTCGTCCAACACACCCGGCGTATTGGTGATTTTCACGCCGCGTTTGCTGGCCTCGGCAAGGTCGATATTGTTGTATCCAACCGCAATGTTGGAAACAACTTTCACTGTCGGGCAGGCATCGAAGAATGCAACATCGATCTTTTCGGTCAGGCAGGCCATCACGCCGTCACACCCGTGCGCACGTGCGCGCAGGGCTTCCGCACTCAATATTTCGTCGCTGGCATTGTGATCGACATCAAACTGTTGTGACAACAACGCCACCGTTTCTGCAAACACCTGCCGGGCAATCAGAATTTTCGGTTTCATAGGGGGCAAAACAAAAATTGAACAGCACCAAACCACCCCAAGCCAAACGGCACCACACGGCCAAGTGTGCTGTCCGTTTGAGCAAGGCAAGTTACTCCGGCGGCACGGCTGCCCGGCATAACCCTACTTGTAAAGCAAATTTGGCAACCACAGACCAATTTGCGGAAAGACATAAAGGATGAATATCGCGAATACCTGAATACCCATAAATGGCATCATGCCGGCAAAAATCTGATTCAAAGTCACGTGTTTCGGCGCGACCCCTTTCAAATAAAACGCCGCCATCGCCACCGGTGGGGACAGGAAAGCCGTTTGCAAATTCAGCGCAACAAGCAGGCCAAAAAATAGCGGGTCAATGCCGAATTTGGGCAGCAGTGGAATAAAGATCGGCATAAAAATCACGATGATCTCGGTCCATTCCAGCGGCCAACCGAGAATGAAAATAATCGCCTGGGCCAACAACATAAACTGCAACGGTGTCAGCCCGAGTGACAATACCCACTCTTCAACAATGTTTTGACCACCTAATAAGGCAAACGCAGCCGAAAAAATCGATGAGCCGACAAACAACCAACAAACCATCGCCGTTGTTTTTGCGGTGAGATAGGTGGACTCGCGTACGGTACCGACCATTTTTGCCTGCACCATGGCAATGATTGCCCATAAGGCAAGCGCCCCCATCGACAGCCAGCCCACCCACTTTGATGGGCCCGTTGCCACCATTTCTGCCTTGTACAAAATAAACCAGACCACCGCAATTAAAAACACCGCCCACAGGGGCACCCATATTTTTGCGGCACGAATAATATTCTCGCGCGACTGGGTCAACAACAAATAAACCGAGGCCAACATAAATCCGCCAAGCGAGCCAACAGCCGCTGCTTCGGTTGGTGTTGCCAGGCCAAACAAAATCGTGCCCAGCACCGCCAAAATCATGACCGACAACGGGAAAAAAGAGGTCAACAACATCTTGAACACTTCCAGCCGCACAAAAGTCATCATTGCGTAGAGCACAACCAACATTGCCAAGCCGATTCCAAAAACAATCCAAAACGCGGTCGGGGTGGGGTCACGATGGAAGTCACCATGTGCTAACGGCGCCTTCTTTTCATCCACTTTTATGTTGTCGATGGTCACTTTCTCTGCGCCGGGGGGCTCCTGCACCCCCCCCTCCGCAACCGGCTCCTTTAATTCGCTGCCCGGCGGTTCTTTTAAACCACTCGACGACGACTCAACAGCGCTGACCACACCCATTTCCTGCAGGCCACTTAAATCCTGAATTGCATCCGGCTTGGTCAATGCGTTCCACGTTAATCCCATGATGACCAGGAAAATAATCAATGGTGCCAGTGTCACACCCAATTCTTTGAGAATTATCTTTGTTGAAATTTCCGAATTGCGGGCACCCTTAAGAGCCATTATTAGTGACGGTAATGCTCGGTTGCCAATGCCATCATTAATTTTCTGATTGGCGGGCGGCAGCGTGATCGCCCGGTCACTTTCCGGCAGTGGTGGTGCCAGATGTGGTTTCCATTTCGCCAACAAAATGACATACAAACAATACAGGCCGGCCAACATCAAACCGGGGAAAAAAGCGCCCGCATACAGCTGGGGAACGGAAACACCGGCAGTGGCACCATACACAATCAGCAAGACTGACGGTGGAATCAGAATACCCAGGCAACCACCGGCGGTAATGACACCGGCCGACAGTCGAACGTCATAACCGGCCCGCAGCATGGCCGGCAGGGCCAGCAAACCCATCAGCGTCACCACGGCACCAACAATGCCGGTGGCCGTGGCAAAAATCGCACAGGTCACCAGCGTCGCCACCGCCAACGATCCGGGCAGACGGGCCAGCGCCAAGTGCAAGGACTTAAAGAGTTTGCTGATCAGATTGGCGCGCTCAACCAAATAGCCCATAAATACAAACAGCGGGATCGAAATCAGCACGTCATTCCGCATCACCCCAAAGGTGCTTTGCACCATCAGGTCGAGGGTTTGCTGCAACGCCAATTCCGAGTGACCGCTACTGCGCGACCAATAAGCGAAAAAGGCGAACATCATGCCCATGCCCATAAGGGTAAATGCCGTTGGAAACCCCAACATGATGGCAACCACCACCAGCCCCAACATCAATAAACCCAAATGGCCATTGGTGAGATTGGACCAGGGCATAAAAACCACCACGGTCGCCAGAATAATGGCCATCAGGCCAAAGCCGAACCAGAGCTCTTTACGAATCATTTTTTCTCTCCGGCTTCGATCACGAGTTTGTCGAGGTCGGCGATATCCTCGTCTTTCACGTGCACCATTTCCTTCAGTTTCTTGACGTCCACCTCCTCAACGTCCTCGATGCGTGATGGCCATTCCCCCACACGAATACAAATCACACAGCGAATAATTTCCACCACGCCTTGCAACAACAACAAACCACCGGCCAACGGAATAATAAATTTGAAGGGATACAGCGGCAAAGGGTCGGCGTTGAATGTCTGCTCGTTGATTTTTAACGAGTCGTTAAAAAACGTCCAGCCGGCATAGGTCAGCGCAATAATGCCCGGCAGGAAAAAAACAAAATAGAGAATAAGGTCAAGGGTGGCCTGGGTGCGCGGGCGAAAAAATCCATATAAAACGTCACCACGAACATGACCGTTTTTGGACAATGTATAGGCACCGGCCATCATGAACAACACGCCGTAGAGCATGATCTGAGCATCGAGCATCCAGCCGTGCGGACTATCGAGCACGTATCGGGAAAAAACCTCCCAGCCAATCAACACGGCCAACGCCACCGCAGCCCAGGAACAGACGTGGCCAAACCACGTTGAGAATTTGTCGATGCCAATTAATATTTTTTGCACACGTCACTCCCGGCTGCCAACACAAAATAAACCAAAGTTCACAAATAAAAACGGCGGCGATATCCGCCGCCGTTTCAAACCACAACAAATGCTTAGCTTTTCTTGGCGCGGAAGAAATGGTTATAAGCCATCTTGTAGTCAACCAAGGTGTCGTTTTGCCACGCGCAAGCACGTTCAGCAAACGCCTTCATGGAATCATTTACTTTCTTGAAGGTTGGGTTGGAAGCTTCCTTGGCGGCAACGATTTTGTCCCAGCTCTTTAACTGTGCTTGCAAAATCGAGTCTGGTGTCTTATAAAACTTGACGCCCTGTTTGGCCTTCATCTCTGCATAGTCGGTGGAATAACGGTCAATAGCTTTCCACGACATATCTGCCGAAGCAGCCTGTACCGCGTAATCAATGATCGATTTGAGCTCAGTGGAAAGTCCGTCGTATTTTTTCTTGTTGAACAGAATTTCAAAATTCTCGGACGCTTGGTGAAAACTTTGCAACATACAGTTTTTCGCCACATCCGGGAAACCGAGCAAACGGTCTGAGCTGGCGTTGTTGAATTCCGCCGCATCGAGCAGACCACGATCCAGCGCCGAAACAATTTCGCCACCCGGCAACGGATTCACCGCCGCACCCATGTCGTTATAGATGTCGACAGCCAAACCGACCGTGCGGAACTTGACACCTTTCAGATCAGCAGCCTTTGTAACCGGCTTTTTAAACCAACCGAAAGGTTGTGTTGGCATCGGCGCGTAAATGAATGATTGCACATCCAAATTCATGCCTTTGTAAATTTCATCGAGCAATTGTTTGCCGCCGCCGTAGTTGTGCCATGCCAGCACCATGTTGGCATCCATGCCCCATGCCGGACCGGAACCCCAAAGCGCCAGCGCCTGTTGTTTGCCGTACCAGTAGGCGACCACACCGTGGCCACCATCGAGTGTGCCCTTTGATACCGCGTCGAGCAGGTCAAAGGCCTTGACGACCGAACCAGCCGGCAGCACTTCAATTTTGAGACGGCCACCGGCCATGTCATTCACCTTCTTGGCGAAATCATTGGCGTACTCATGAAAAATGTCTTTGGCCGGCCATGTCGACTGAAAACGCAGGCTGACAGTCTGCGCTTTGGCGATCATCGGGAAACCGGTAAGGGCGGCACCACCGGCAGCGGCGGACCCGGCCAAGAATTTACGTCGTGTTGGCTGTGATTGTTGTGTCATATTTATCCTCGTGTTTGAATTTTCTATTGCATGGAGGGCTGCGAAGGGCTGCGAAGGGCTGCAAAGAGGGTGCACTGTGGTGCACAACGAATGAAACATTTTTGCTACAAAACCAGCTACCAAACTACGACCAACTGAATCTACGATGGTAATGCGCCACGCATTGAATCGCAAGCAAAACCACCTGCGACGTTGCAACTAAAAGTCATGTCATTTGATACTCGCTGTGACAATCGAAATTCTCCATACATGGATGCTGCGACGCACCATTGAGTCACCTGACAGTCGACAACATATTATGCGGCACTGCAATATTTTTTGTCGCCGTCAGTTCGCTTCCGTTGCCGCATCACCGTTCACGCCGCTACAAATTGTTTATGGCACCAGCAAAATATGCACGCGATACGGTCCATGGGCGCCGATCACAATGGTTTGTTCAATATCGGCTGTTCGCGATGGGCCGGAAACCAAAAATGTTGCACGTGGCAAAACTCCACGCTCCAAACGTAACAATTGAAATGCCGCCTCCATGGTGGCAACCAGGCGGGATTTCGACACAATACAAATATGCGTTTCCGGCAACAAGGCGTGTAATTTAGGTGTGGTCGGCGACGACAACAACATCAGCGTGCCGGTTTCGCCAATCGCACAAAAACAATCCGTCACACCAACCAGGTCGTTCGCAGCAGCCAGCCGGTCTTGATAGTTAATTTCCGCACCCGCCCAATTGAGAATGGACAAGGAAGGCCAGCCCACCACGGATGTTTCCAGCCCATTTTGCTGCAAATAGCGCGCCACTGCTTGCGGGACGTTTTCGATTCCCGGCAACTGCTCAACCGTTGATTTCAGACGCGCACTCTCGCTGACAAATCGTTCCAGCGCATTTTCATGGGCAATGGACGGCAACGGACCCGACTCACGACGGACGATATACTCGCGCACCATCGTCAACTCGGCATCGGTTGTTGGGCCGCTGCGGCCACTTTGCCGACGAATACGATTCAAGATGTTTTCACGAGCGCTCATGATGATTTGGTCGTCGGTTGTTTTTGCTGAACCTGTTTTTTGTATAAATCACGAAAGGTGCTGCCGGTTGGTGCCGGCATATCGCGCCCGTTGGTCCAACCATCCAGCCCGGGCAACCAGGTGATTTGTTTTTTTCTGCCGCCCCACCACGAGCCGATTTTTGCCGCGATCTTGGTGCTGAATGCATATAGCTTTGGTCTGGTGGCAAACGCACTCCAAGCTCGAATGGCATATCGTTCGCTCCATGGTCGCAACGCTTGTTCAAATTGACGCTCACGCCACTTGCGCATCAAATCCGGCAGGGGAATTTTTACCGGGCATACCACCTGGCATTCGCCGCAAAACGTGGCCGCATTGGGTAAATCACCGGCGTTTTCAATGCCGATATAACTCGGCGTCAACACCGACCCCATCGGCCCCGGATAGACCCATCCGTAAGCATGGCCACCAATGTTTTGATAGACCGGACAATGATTCATACACGCGCCGCAGCGGATACAACGCAGCATTTCTTTCATGTCGCTGCCGACCAGATTGGTGCGTCCGGCATCGATCAACACGATGTGCATTTCTTCCGGGCCATCCAGTTCAGCGGGCGCTTTAATACCAGAGGTCAGCGTTAAATAATTGGCGGCACTTTGCCCGGTCGCGGAGCGCGGCAACAGTCGCATCAGCGTCGCAAAATCTTCCAGCGTGGCAATGACTTTTTCGATTCCGGTTACCACCACATGAATGCGCGGCACAGTCGTGACCAAATCGGCATTGCCTTCATTGGTGACGGTCAGGGTTGTGCCGGTTTCGGCAATCACAAAATTGGCGCCGGAGACGCCCATGTCGGCGTTGAGAAATTTATCGCGTAACACCTCGCGCGCCTCACGCGTCATGGCTTCAATATCGGTCAGTCGCGGCCGACCGTGCGCGGCGACAAATAAATCCGCCACCTGCTCTTTGGAGATATGCACGGCGGGCGCAACAATATGCGACGGCGGCTGTTTGGCCAGTTGCAATATGTACTCACCCAGATCCGTTTCCACGACCTCAATGTCAACCGCTTCGAGCGCGTCGTTGAGTGCAATCTCCTCACTCACCATGGATTTGGACTTGGTGACGATTTTCACGTTCCGCGCGACGGCAAGTTCTACAATAATTGCGTTGGCTTGTTCGGCTGTTTCCGCCCAATGCACCACCGCGCCTCGCGCCACGGCATTTTTTTCAAACTCGATCAGGTAGGCGTCCAGGTTGTTGATCACCCGATCACGTAACGCCGCTGCGTGGCTGCGAATGTCCTGCCAAACATCAATCTCTTTCACCGCCGCCGCGCGCCCGTCAACAAATTTGCCCTTGGCTTTTTTCATCACCGTTTGCAACACCGCATCGTTCAACTTCAACGATGCCGTTTCCTTGAAGTGCATGCTGGTGATTTTCATGGCTTGTCCGCCATGCCGGCGAGAATCTCGGCGAAGTGATAGACCTTGGTATCGGTGTCGCCGGTACGGCGCAACCGACCCTCAATATTCAGCAAACAACCCAGGTCGCCGCCGACAACAGCAGGGCTGCCGGAGGCGCGAATATTGGCGCACTTGTTTTCCGCCATGCGTGTGGAGATGTCGCCGAGCTTGATCGAAAACGTGCCACCAAAACCACAGCACTTTTCACAATCGGCCATTTCTGTGATGGTCGCGCCCACCTGCGAAAGCAACATGCGCGGTTGTGATTTGATATCGAGTTCGCGCAGTCCGGCGCAGGAGTCGTGATAAGTGAGGTTTGACGGGGTTTGCAGCGGCAGTGTGACCTTTAAAACCGTCGTCAGAAAGTCGGATAACTCATACCACTTGGCGCCGAGCGCGCGAAAGTCAGCCTCGTCAGGTTCACCCTTAAACAAATCTTCGACGGCGTGCACTTTTATTTGCCCGGAGCAGGAGCCGGACGGGGCGACGACAAAATCACAATCGCGGAACTCTGCCAATACCTTGCGGGCAAGCACTTTGGCCACCTCGCGTGCTCCGGAGTTATAACCGGGCTGACCGCAACAGGTTTGCGAAGCTGGAACAATGACGGTACAGCCAGCGTCTTCCAGAAGTTTAAGTGCCGCGAACCCAATGTTGGGGCGGACCAGATCAACCAGGCAGGTGACAAAGAGACCAACTTTCATACGCCGCATGTTAGCGCATGCACCATCAATTGCGATTAATGCACATCAAGTCAGTGAAAAATAAGGCCCGAAGGCCGGTGCTAAATATTTTTTATTGTGACTTTGACGGTTGATGGTGGCGTGGTGGGCATTGCAGGAGAGGAGGCCATCTTGCCGGACTCGATCCACTTCTTAATTCGATTGGCGTCGCCAATTCGGGTAAGCTTTCCCAACGAATCCATCAAGACAATGATGACCGGGTTGTTGCCGATCATCGCCTGCATGACCAAACACTTGCCCGCTTCATTGATAAATCCGGTCTTCGACACGCCAATATTCCAGCCTTGGCTTTTGACAAGTGCGTTGGTGTTATTAAAACCAAGCTGGCGGGTCGTATTCGGCAACGTCACATACAGTTCCGGTGCCGTGGAAAATTCGCGAATTTGAGCGTATTTGGATGATTCGGCCACCATCACGGCGAGATCTTGCGGGCTGGCCACGTTTAAGGGCGACAACCCGGTTGAATCAGAAAAATGGGTGTTGATCAATCCAAGCGCACTGGCTTTGGCATTCATTGCCAATACAAACGCCCCGGTACCACCGGGATATGACCGACCCAGCGCTGCCGCCGCACGATTGTCCGACGCCATCAACGCCAAACGCATCAAATCTTCGCGGCGGAAGGCGGTACCAACAGGCAAACGTGAGCGTGAGTTCTTGACCACATCAATATCGGCGGTGTCAATCACCACCGGTTCATCCAGACTCAGTTTGGCATCGAGCACCACCATCGAGGTCATCAATTTGGTAATGGAGGCAATCGGCACTGCCTGATCGGCGTTTTTGCTAAACAGTGGTCGGCCGGTAGTCTGGTCATAAACCATCACCGCTTGTGACAATAGGTTTGGATTACCATCCTTGGTCAGATCGGCAACGCCTGCTGATTTAACTTTTACCACCTTGGCGCGTGGCGCGGATTTGACCGGCTCGGCGGCAATGGCGGACGCACTCGCGCAGATACCAGCGAACCCACCAGCGACCAAAAGCGCGGCGACTTTGTATTGGAAAGGCATCGTCGGTCGAGGATTCATAGGCGGGCTTGAGGGACTTTCATACATGGACTAACGGCAACGGAAGGCGAACCTTAACAAATCTTGCTGATTCACGCAACACTTAAGGTAAATTCTCTTATTAGCAACGCAACTGTCTCATTTATCGACGACATCCTGATGAATATCCTTGTACAGCACCAGCCCGCCTACGTTTACACCGGTAAAACCGGCTTTGATATCGCCAAACCATCAATACTTTTTATACACGGTGCCGCCAATGACCATCAGGTGTGGGCGGGGTTGGTTGACAGCATGTGCTCACTTGGCATCAATACATTGGCGGTTGACCTGCCGGGTCATGGCAAGACCTTCGCCGCCGCGAAAACCACCATTACGGATTACGCCGACTGGATCATTGATTTGCTGGACAATGCCGCCATCAGTCAGGCTGTTCTGGTCGGACATAGCATGGGCAGTCTGGTGGCGCTCGACTGCGCGGCGCGTTTTCCAGGCCGTGTCAGCAAATTGGTTTTGATTGGGTCTGCGATGCCGATGCCGGTGACCGATGCCCTGTTGGCGACGGCGCGCGACCAACCAGAAGAAGCGTTTGATTTGGTGACACGTTGGAGTCATTTCACCGCTCGCAATGCAGATGGCTCCTTTCCGCCGCCCAGCCCTGCCATGCAACAAACAAGGGCGCTATTGGCCGCGTCGCGGCCCGGCGTATTGGCCAGCGATCTGAACGCGTGTAAACAATTTGAATTGAGCAATGACAGAATCACCGGCATTTCGGCTCATTCAATCGTCATCACCGGCGCAGCCGACAAAATGACACCGGCAACGGCCGGCGAAGCGCTCCACAACAAAATTCCAAACTGCAAATTAGTGACCATCGCCAACGCCGGACACGCCATCATGCAAGATGCGCCCGGTCAAACACGCGATGCTATTCTGACTTTTTTGAAATAGCGTCAGCCTCGGGCGCAACATTTGCGCCTTCAAACGGGTTGTGGTGAACCGCCGATGTCACCACGCGCCGCCTGTTGCTGCTGCAGCCTCCACATTTCTGCAAATTTGCCATCAGCGGCGAGCAAGGTTGAAAAATTTCCGCGCTCGACAATACGGCCGTGGTCGAGCACCAGTATTTCATCGGCATCAATGATGGTGGACAGCCGGTGGGCGATGACCAGGGTGGTGCGGTTGATGGCGATCTCGCGCAATTCCGCCTGGATGGATTTTTCGGTGGCGGAATCGAGCGCGGACGTGGCCTCGTCAAAAATCATGATGGCGGGATTTTTTAATAATGTGCGGGCGATAGCGACGCGTTGTTTTTCGCCGCCGGATAGTTTTAAGCCGCGTTCACCGACCATGGTTTCCCAGCCGTCCGGCATACGCAAAATGAAATCGAGCACATGGGCGCGGCGCGCGGCGTCCTCGATATCGGCGTCACTGGAGCCCGGCTTGCCGTAGCCGATGTTGTAACGAATGGTGTCGTTGAACAGCACCGTATCCTGTGGCACGATGCCGAGGGCAGCGCGCAGACTCATTTGTGTGACGTTGCGAATATCCTGGCCATCGATGGTGATACGACCACCGGGCCGCGTTTTGTCTGCGGCAAAACCAACGTCATAAAAACGAAACAACAAACGCGACAGGGTGGACTTCCCCGCGCCGGAGGAACCGACCACCGCGACCGTTTTGCCGGCCGGCACGTCAAACGACACATCGTGCAATATTTGCCGCTTGACGTCGTAGCCAAAATTGACATTCTCGAAACGAATCGCCGCACCATGGGTGACCAGCGCCGGTGCGCCTGGTTGGTCGGCGATTTCCTGGTTCTCGCGCAACAAACGAAACATCTTCTCCATGTCGATCAGTGCCTGCTTGATTTCTCGATACATCACACCCAGAAAGTTCAGGGGAATGTAGAGCTGGATCAGCAACACGTTCACCATCACCAAATCACCGATGGAAAGTGTGCGATTGACAATTCCTTCCGACGCGCGCCACATCAGCAGCGTCACCGCGGTGGCAATGACAAAACTCTGCGCGGCGTTGAGAAATCCGAGCGAGGTCTCACTCTTGGACGCAGCCGCCTCGTACTGTTGCAGATTTTTGTCATAACGACCGGCCTCAAATTCCTCGTTGCCAAAGTATTTGACGGTTTCATAATTGAGCAGCGAGTCAATGGCGCGGGTGTTGGCCTTCGAATCCATCTCGTTCATTTGGCGACGGTGGCGTGTGCGCCATTCGGTAATCGAAATGGTAATGACAATGTAAAGAAAAATAGCCGCAAGCGTAATGGCGACAAAGGTCCAATCAAACTTGGTACCCAGCAGGATGGTGACCAAGGTGATTTCGAGGATGATGGGCAAAACCGAAAACAGCATGAACGACAGCAAAGTCGAGATGCCACGGGTACCCCGCTCGATGTCGCGTGTCACCCCGCCGGTCTGCCGGTCAAGGTGGAATCGCAGCGACAGGGCGTGCAGATGGCGAAACACATTAAGCGCCACCTTGCGCATGGCGCGCTGGGTGACTTTGACAAACACCATGTCGCGCAGCTCGCCAAACAATGTGGACGACAGCCGCAACACACCATAGGCAGCCAACAACGCAAACGGCACCGCCAACACCGCCTTGTCCTTGTCAAGGGCGTCGACGATTTCTTTCATCAACAAAGGCACACCAATATTGGCCAGCTTTGCGGTCACCAACAACGCAATGGCTAATGCGACCCGCCAGCGAAAATCCCAAAGGTAAGGAAAAAGCGAGCGCACCGCCTGCCATTCGTTGGCTGGTGCGGGATGGGACAACTGCGAAGGTGACAACGGTGAAGGCGGCGGGGGATGGGAATGGGCGTGGGGGTTCATGTCAATACGTCGTCGCCGCGCCCAAACTTTGGCACGGCTGAATAATTGTTAGCCGAGCGGCAACAACAGAAAGTATAGACTGCGCGGGGGGGCTGGGTCAGCGGCGATCTGCAAAAAACCGGGTATTCACCAGCATTGGGCGGGCCGAATGCGCTAATTCAACGCATCGATACGTTTGGCGATCAGACGAGCGGCTTCCGTGGCGATGTTGGCAAGCACATCCCTGGGAACGGCCAGATGTTCCTCTCTGACCACCAGAAACGCCATTACGGAAGGCAACTCACGCAGCATCACTTCGCTGATCGCCGCCTCTATCGGACTTGTCGACAACTCGATGCGTTCGCCGATCGCCATTATGCGCAACGACGGGTCAAGCAGTGAGGTTGCGCCATTTTTTTCGTAATGGGCAATTAACAATCGCTCGATCTCCGCCTCCAGCTCCTGCTTGGCGTCCATGCAAAGTGATGTTGTGATGGTGGTAACGGGTGAAGATTTTTTCCATAACAAATTAAACAAGGCAAATTCCATTAATTTTAAGTCGGTGTGATGGCCGCGCAATAGCGACGATTGCCAAATGAAATTTTACGTTGGCAAAGTTTAATTGCGCCAAACGACACGAAAATTCACACAATTGGGAATCACACGGGCGATCGGCAAACGCGCACTCTTTTGGCACCGCGGGGTTTGTTGTCCGGGCCAACTCTTTCCGCCAGGCCAGGCACTATTAAAGACAGTGATTAGCTGTCAAAAAAATTCAGGTCCGGGTCGCCCTCGGCGCCACTTACTGCCGGGGGAGTGGCGACGACAGCGGCGGCCCCCGCTGCGGCCAGCGCAACCGTCGATACCACCGGCGGGCCTCCCGCCGGCGACGATGCATTTGCACTTCCCAATGCAATCGTCAATTCTCTGGCAATGGTTGCCGCGTCCATCGGCACCCGACTTTGCGAGCGCAAAAGGATGCGAGATGGCAAGTCAAGTAGACGCGCGGTTGGAATGCGCATATTGGCGGCGGTATTTAGTTTTGGTAACAAATGGGTGCTGCGCCAACCACCGGTTTCACTTTCAATCGCATCAATGATGGTTTGTTGTGAGCGGGTGATGCCGGCAAGCAATTCAGCGAGTTGTTCGGTGGTGATGGTCATTTCTTTCTCCGGTTGCACGGCCAATGGCAAGATCGTTTATATCAAACCTCTTCCAGCCCATTTTGCCTCGAACTGCGCATAAACAATAACGCCTACATTTTCTTGCGGTAGGTGGCACGAAAGTGCTGTGTGCCCTCGCGGCTGACAAAATCCGTCGGCCTGCTGGTGCCGGACATATCGTAAATGATTTCCAGTTCGCGGCCAATCATGCGATACAGAGCCGGAATACGTTTGCCTTCATTCATCCCGACCTCGACAATCACGTCAAGACGCCGCGCCTGCCCGGCCAATTCATCGCCGAACAATTCAAGTCGGCCGCGATCAGAATACGACGACGAAAGTCCGGCGCCATATCGATCATCGGTAATGCGCAATTCAAATTCCGGTGCCGTGACCAACGGCTTGCCGGCCAATTCGGCGCTTTTGATCGCCCACAATCCATTTAAATCACTATCGACCAACGGCTGCCGATGCGAACGCGGTGACTCGCCAAGAATCGACATCGGCGCCTTGTCTCGATCACCCGCACAACCAGAAAGAAACATGCCGCCAATCAATAACAGTCCCACCCCAAAAAAACTTTTCATCAAGGTCCCATCAAAAATGTTGGCCAATATATTGTTCAATTTGTTTTGGTCACGTCACGCGGTCTGTTGTTGATGCTACCCCAGCTTCAGGACCATGATCAGTTCGCCTTCATCTTCCTCACCCGTTCGAACAAATCCAAAGCGCTGATAAAACGCTTCGGGATTTTTTTCAGCGGGGACAAACGACAGCAGCATGGTTTCCGCCCCCGGCCGTGTTTTGGCATAGGCGATCAGCAAGTTGAGTGCCTGCGTACCAAAACCAAACTTTTGATAACGGGCGTCAATCATAAAGCGCCACAACGACACGTATGGCGCGTTTAAATACAGTTTCGGCTCCACACCGTCAACCTGTGACCAGTCTTCGAGCATGGCAAAACCAACCGGCACCTCGTCAGCGTAAATGGCGCGAAACCACGCTTCCGGGTGAAAATATGCCTGCGCGATGGAAAAAGCATTCGGTGCAACCAGGTTGTCCTGTCCGGGTGCCACGTCCAGCAAGGAGATGATGCGTACGGTCTTCGCGGTAATTTCGCGTAACGCGACAACGGCGTGTTTATCAATGGGTCTGGTTTGATTGCTCATGACCGCGTGCTCCAGTTTGGCGACAAATTCAACGTGGGTTTTGCGCACATTCGCCCCCAAAAGACTCGGCGGCCAAGTGGTGGGTGGTTGCGTTGATGATGGGGTCGGCGGATCGTTTGGCATGATCATTTTTGCCATGTTAACGGATAAATTATTGCCGGTGTATTTCCGCACCAAAACTCATTTGCTGCAAGCCGATGACCAGTTTGTCACACTTGCCGGTGCCGCCACGCCAACTGCAGCCGCCACTCAATTAACAAAAAACGCACACATTTCGGCCAACAATTCACCGGGTGCTTCCTCGGGCGGGTAGTGTCCGCAGGGTAATGTTTGGCCGGACATCGTTGTTGCCACCGTCTGCCAATCCGCCAGCGGCTGGAAACATCGATTGATGACTGCAAATTCGCCCCACAGCACCCGCAACGGCATCAACAGCCGGCCACCAACAAGACGATCGGCACGATCGTGCTCAAGGTCAATACCGATTGCAGCGCGATAGTCCTCACACATGGCGTAAACGGTGACCGGATCAGACATGGCCGCCAAATAGGCTGCATAGGTTTGATCTGTAAAACACGCCAATCCGGCATGTCGCCAGCCAATTTTTTTGCGCAGAAAAACTTCCGGGTTGGCTAAAATCATCTGCTCGGGGAACGGCGCGGCCCTAATCAGGAAGGACCACCACCAATATGCTTTGGAAAAAGTGGCGTCAGTTTGTTCGATCATTGCCAGGGTCGGCGAAATGTCCAGCGTCATCAGTCGTTTTACCGCATGCGGTGAATCCATCGCCAGACGGTGCGCAACCCGTCCGCCGCGATCATGCCCGCATAAAAAAATGTCTCGTGACCAAGTGCGCGCATCACACCGACCTGATCGCCCGCCATGTTCCGTTTTGAGTACCCTTCGTGATTGGCACCGCCAGCGGGTTTTCACTATGGCCATAACCACGCAGATCGGTCGCCACCACGGTGCAGTGTTGCGCCAACTGCGGCGCGAGACGGCGCCAGATCAGGTGCGATTGTGGATAACCATGCAACAACAATAACGGCGGACCATTGCCCGCGGTGACTCCGCGTATGTTCACGCCGTTTATGGCGAGATCAAAGGTCTGCAAACCATCAAACACGGTTAGCCGAATAAAAACCAATCATTAAAAATCGGCGGCTCCCCATCGCCAAGATCGCTAATTTGCACCCACCGCCCGACCAAACGATATGCCACCACCGTAACTCGACAGGGGCGATGATGCACCACCCTTGGTGACCTGCACTGCGCAATACTTCACCTCGGCAATTTTTCCAAACGGATCGAGTGCCGGGTTGGTTAACTTATTGGCCGCGGCTTCATAAAACGCAAACGGAATAAAAATACTGCCGGTGGGAATTCCTTCATCCGCGCGCACCGCAATGCCGATTTCACCACGCCGCGATTTCACCGTGACAAATTCACCCGCAAAAACGCCCAGCTGGCGCATATCGAGCGGATGCATACTCACCACTGCATCCGGCTCCAGCGCATCCAACACCGTTGCACGACGGGTCATCGACCCGGTATGCCAATGTTCGAGTTGTCGCCCGGTGATCAACACATAGGGGTATTGATCGTCAGGCCGTTCATTGGCGGGAATAATATCGGCCGGTACAAATTTCGCCCGTCCGGTGGGGGTTGGGAATTGATCCACAAACACCACCGACTGACCGGGATCATTGTCGTCCTTGCACGGGTAGGTGACACCCGATTCACGGTTCAACCGCTCCCACGAGATACCACTGATCGAGCCTTGGGCAATGTGCATTTCCTCGTACACCGCCGCCACGCCACTTTCTTCACCCGGGTATTGCCAGTCCAACCCCAGACGTTTCGCCAACTGCTGGATGATCCACAGATCTTGTTGTGCATCACCCGGCATATCCAGCGCGCGCCGACCCATCTGCACCATACGGTCGGTATTGGTGACCGTGCCGGTTTTTTCCGGCCACGCCGAGGCGGGCAGAATGACATCAGCAAGATAAGCTGTTTCGGTCAGAAAAATATCCTGCACCACCAACATCTCCAGATTCGCCAGACCGGCGCGGGCGTGGTTGGCGTCGGGATCGGACATCGCCGGGTTTTCACCCATCACATACATGCCCTTGATTTTTTTGTCGTAGGCGGCGTCCATGATTTCGACGACGGTCAAGCCCGGTTTGTTGTCGAGTTTGCTGTTCCAAAGTTTCTCAAAGCGCGCATGATTTTCCGGATTGTCGACCCGTTTGTAATCCGGAAACATCATCGGGATCAGGCCGGCATCAGATGCACCCTGCACATTGTTTTGGCCGCGCAAGGGGTGCAAGCCGGAACCGGGTTTGCCGACCTGTCCGGTCATCAGCGTGAGCGCGATCAGGCAACGCGCATTGTCGGTACCGTGTACGTGCTGCGAAATACCCATGCCCCATAAAATAATCGACGCTTTCGATGTGGCGAAGGCACGCGCCACTTCACGCAGGGTTTCGGCCGGAATGCCACACAAGGGTGCCATTTTTTCCGGTGAAAAATCTTTGGCGTTTTCTTTTAACGCTTCAAAATTGCTGGTGCGGTCTCGGATGAAATCTTCATTCACCATGCCCTCTTCGATGATGGTGTAAATCATCGCATTCAACATCGCAACATCCATGTCCGGCTTGAATTGCAAATAACGCCACGCGTGCCGGTACAAATCATTGCGACGCGGATCGAGCACCACCAGCTTTGCGCCGCGCGCAGCTGCGTTTTTTATCCAGGTCGCCGCCACCGGATGATTTGACGACGGATTGGCGCCAATGACAAAAATAACCTCGGCATGAGCCACATCACTGACTTGATTCGACACCGCGCCGGAGCCGACCCCCTCGAGCAAGGCCACCACCGACGAGGCATGGCAAAGACGGGTGCAATGATCGACGTTGTTGGTCTGAAAGCCGGTGCGCACCAACTTTTGAAATAAATAGGCTTCCTCGTTCGAGCCTTTTGCCGAGCCGAAACCGGCCAATGCATTCGCACCATCGCGATCACGGATTGTTGCCAGGGTACCTCCGGCCAAATCGAGCGCCTCCTGCCACGTCGCCTCACGAAAAACATCGCGCCAATTGTCCGGGTCCATACTGAAATCGGCCGTTTTTGGCACACCCGTTTTGCGGATCAACGGTGTCGTCAGGCGTTGTTTATGATGCGCGTAATCAAACCCAAAGCGGCCTTTGACACACAAGCGCGATTGGTTGGATGGCCCATCACGCCCGTCCACCTGCACAATGGTGTTGTCCTTGACGTGATAGGTCAGCTGACAACCCACCCCACAATACGGGCAGACACTGTCGATTTTTTTGTCGGCAACAATGGCATAGGCTTCTTTGGCGGGTGCCAACGCGCCGGTCGGGCACGCTTGCACACACTCACCACAGGCCACACAGGTTGACTCCCCCATCGCGTCGTCAAAATCAAAGACGATTTTTGAATGCCCACCACGGAAGGCGTAACCAATCACATCGTTGCCCTGCTCTTCACGGCAGGCGCGCACACAGCGGTTGCACTGGATGCAGGCCTCTAGGTTGACACTCATGGCAGGGTGCGAAACATCGGGTGCCGGTTGGTGGCGGGCGTCAAAACGAGACGTGCTGACAGCCAGCTTCCCCGCCCACATGGTCAGCTCGTTATCTTGAGGTTTGTAATTTTTCACCGGCGCATCGGCCAGTAACAATTCGAGCACCAATTTTTGCGACTGCACCGCACGTGGCGAATCGGTCAGCACTTCCATATTGTTGGTCGGGTAACGACAACAAGATGGCGCCAATACCCGCTCACCCTTGACCTCGACCACACAAGCACGACAATTACCATCCGGACGATAACCGGGTTTATAACAAAGGTGCGGGATGTCCTTGCCGTGTTGTTTGGCGATTTCGATCAGCGACTGATCGGCAAACGCGGTAATTTTTTCGCCGTCGAGCGTGAATTCGACCACGCTACGTGCAATCAATGGTTCAGTCATGGCGTTCATTACCTAACCTTACAAAGACAATTGCCGCGATATACAATTTTTGCTTGGGAGCAGGGACGGAACATCATGCAATCTCCTGCGGAAAATGTTTGATCACACAACGAATCGGGTTGGGGGCCGCCTGACCCAGCCCACAAATGGAAGCATCGACCATTACCTGCGACAACTCTTCGAGCAGACCCGTTTTCCATTTGGATTCAGCCAATAAGCTGACGGCTTTTTCGGTGCCGACGCGACACGGCGTACACTGCCCACAGCTTTCGTCGGCAAAAAATTTCATCAGATTCAGTGCGGCATCCCGCGCCCGATCCTTGTCCGACAAAATCACCACCGCCGCCGAACCAATAAAACAACCGTGCGGCTGCAAGGTATCGAAATCGAGTGGGATGTCTCCCATGCTGGCCGGCAAGATGCCACCCGATGCGCCACCCGGCAGGTAGGCATAAAACGGATGGCCGTCAATCATGCCGCCACAAAATTCGTCGATCAGCTCTTTCACGGTGATGCCCGCCGGGGCCAGATGCACACCCGGCTTGTTGACCCGCCCCGACACCGAAAATGAACGTAAGCCCTTGCGGCCGTGGCGTCCCTGATCAGCAAACCAGACCGCGCCTTTTTCCAGAATATCGCGCACCCAATAAAGCGTTTCAAAATTGTGCTCCAACGTCGGACGGCCAAACAACCCCACCTGCGCGACATACGGTGGACGTAATCGCGGCATGCCACGTTTGCCTTCGATTGACTCGATCATCGCCGACTCTTCGCCGCAAATGTAGGCGCCCGCCCCCCGGCGCAATTCGATGTGCGGCAAGCGGATGCCTTCGGGCGGATTTGCTTGCAAGGCGGCCAACTCGGTGGTCAAAATTTCCCGGCAGGCGTGATATTCATCACGCAAATAAATGTAGATCGCATTGATGCCTACAACATGCGCGGCGATCAACATGCCTTCCAGAAAACGATGCGGGTCGCGCTCCAAATAATATCGATCCTTAAAGGTGCCCGGTTCACCCTCGTCGATATTCACCGCCATCAAACGCGGCGCGGCCTCGGCACTAACAATGCGCCACTTGCGTCCCGCCGGAAAGCCCGCCCCACCGAGACCGCGCAAACCGGAATGTTCCAGCTCGGAAATCGTTGTATTTCCATCCTGTTTACCAGTGGCATGATCCTGCCACAGCCGATAACCGCCCGCCGACTGATACTCGGCATAACCGACACACGCGTCGGCAACGGCTGTTGTGCGGCCAGTGGAGACGGCGGCGGATACGTGTTCAATGGTGGCGTGACCAAAAGCATTTTGGCCGACACAAACAGCAGGGGCTTGTTCACATCGGCCAATACACGGCACCGCAACGACGCGAACGTTTTTGCCAAGAATTCCCGGCAATTTTTCCAGCATTTCGGTCGCGCCCGCCATGCTGCAAGAAAGCGTTTCACATACCCGCACCGTCAGCGCGGGTGGCGCGGTCTGGCCTTCTTTAACCACATCAAAATGGTGATAAAACGTGGCGACCTCGTAGACTTCCGCCTGCGAAATTTTCATCACATCTGCCAGCGCCGCCAGATGCGCGGCGGAAAGCTGGCCGTTTTGATCCTGAATCAAATGCAAATACTCGATTAACAAATCGCGCCGAATTTCGCGTCCACTCAGCAACGCCACAATTTCGGTCCGTGCCTGCGTATCCACCTGCCGGCCCTTACGGGTATGGCGCGTTTTCATGCGGCCACCAACTTTGGCGAGCGGAATGGCGATGGTTGCGCGATCGGACATCGAGAATTTCTCCGTGACGGATTGAATTTTCTCGCCAACGTGTGGAGACGTGGCGCATGTCTGGTGGTGTGACGTTTGCTCGGCACAGTTTCCAGCGGACTTGCAGAGTCAACAGCATAGCCGTGCACCGTGGCATCAGCGATGACGGGAATCAAGACCCCCTGCCGCCATTCACCACCAAACAAAACCCGTTGAATGACGCCATGTTACAAGTATTATTGCGCGAAACAGCACGTCAATAAACGACTGTTGAAATTGACGGCATTTCACCGCCGACGACCCGCGCTTGGCGCACACAGGCATTTATACACGCAGAGTGCAAGCATGCATGCAAAACCATCATTCCGGCGCGGGGTGCATGATGTCTTCGCGGCAGGCGCAATCTTTCTGTTTGTCTCGGTTCAAAGGCAATACTCGACTGCTCCGCACCATCACTTCGCCCCTTTTATCAACCCGCCCCGCACTTTCATATGACGACAATAGCAACCGAATCCATCGCCTTGACAATTACAGACGCGCAACGCGAAATGCGTGTCACCTGATATTGGGGCGCGTCCGAGCAGGCGTGTGGCTGGTCGCCGGGATGGTGTCGATGATCGATTCACCGACCCGGGCGGTGTGGACATTGTTTATCGGCGGCGTGTTTATTCACCCCGTCGCGGTGCTGATGACCCAAACGATCGGACAATCGGGCAAACACAGTCCACACAATCCTTTTGGTTCGCTGGCGTTGGCAACGACATTTGCGATGCTATTTGCATTACCGCTCGCGTTTGGCGTGTCACTGCTGCGAATCGCGTGGTTTTTCCCGGCCATGCTTTTTATTATTGGTGGTCGTTATCTGGCCATTTCAACCATTTTCGGCAATCGAATTTATTGGTTTTGTGGTTTGGCGCTTGCGCTGGCAGTGCTACGCGTTGGGACACACAAACGCCGTGCCGGTGATCAGCGCCTTGGTCGGTTCAGCCATTGAAGCCGTATTTGCCACTGCCATTTTTATCACCACACGGCGGGAAATCGCTGCATATTAGCTTGCTCAGGATCGGCACCGCGCGTATTGCGGCGGCGCAAAATCGTGTCGTTAGGATTCGTGAAAAATGCAATTGAATTGCAAACTTTTAAGGAGATTTTGCATGGACAATAATTTAATGGCTGGTGGACTCATGTTTTTATTTGGCGCCGTATCAGCAAAATGGGCGTTGGAGCTGGGATTTTCACAACTGAGCCAGATTGTTCACTTCATTGTGGCGTTGTTTCTTGGCCCGCTGGTGCTGCTGATTTTGTATGTGCGCCTGATTTATCAAAAAAAGCAACAGGGGTTACCCGGTACCCAATTTACTGGTGCCGGCAAAAAATAAGCGGTTAATCCCAAGAAAAAATCAGCGGAATTTAAATCTGCAAATCGCGGTCGCAGCGGACCATTCCCCATCAAAAACCACTCAGGAGCGATCATGCATGCGAGCAATTGTTTATGAAACCTACGGGCCACCGGACGTTTTGCGAATCATCGAAATTGAAAAACCGACGCCGAAAAACAATGAACTGCTGATCAAAACCGTCGCGACCACCGTCACCTCCGGCGACTGGCGGGTGCGAAGCCTGAATGTTCCGACCGGCTTTGGGCTGATGATGCGATTGGTGTTTGGCGTGTCCAAGCCGAAACAACCCATACTCGGCACCGAACTGGCCGGCGTGATTGAGGCAGTCGGCAACGGTGTTACAAAATTCAAAGTGGGTGATGCGGTGTTTGCGTTCAGCGATGCCGCCATGGGTTGCCATGCCGAGTACAAATGTATGTCGGAAGATGGCGCGGTGGCGATAAAACCGCCCAACCTGAGCTTTGATGAAGCGGCGGTGTTGTCGTTTGGTGGCACCACGGCGTTGGATTTTTTTAGACGCGGCAAACTTCAGGCTGGTGAACGTATTCTAATTAATGGCGCATCGGGTGGCGTTGGCAGCGCAGCGGTGTAGCTTGCCAAATACTTCGGCGCCAACGTAACCGGCGTCTGCACACCGCCAATGTCGAACTGGTGAAATCGTTGGGCGCCGATCACATCATCGACTACCGCCAACAAGACTTCACCCAAAACGGGCAATGCTACGACGTCACTATGGATACGGTCGGTACCACCCCGTTTTCACGCAGCCGGACATCGTTAACACCACGCGGTCGCCTGCTGATGGTGTTAGCAGACTTGCCGGACATGCTGAAGATTCCTTGGGTGATGTTGACCAGCAACAAAAAAATCATTGCCGGACCGGTCGCCACTTCATCCGATGATTTGTGTTTTCTTGCGAAACTGGCAGAGGCGGGAGAATTCAAGCCGGTCATAGACCGGCGTTATCTGTTTGAGCAGATCGTCGAGGCACACCGCTATGTGGACACCGGTCGCAAGCGGGGCAACGTGGTGATCACGCTGGCGCATGAGAATTAACTTCAAGCGCCCCGATCGGTCACCTTAGCCCGCATATTTCACGGCGGCGCGTTAGATTTTGTAGGCGAGCCGTGTTCCCTGATCAATTGCCCGCTTGGCATCCAGCTCACCCGCCTCAAACGCGCCACCAATGATATGCGTGATGACACCCGCGGCCGCGAGTGGTGCAGCCAGCTCGCGCAACGACTCCTGCCCGGAGCACAACACAATCGTGTCAACTTCCAGTAAGGTCGGTTTGTCGCGTTTTTCACCAAACGAAATGTGCAAACCGCGCGCATCAATTGCATCGTAATTAACGCCGGCGAGCATTTCGACTTTCTTTTTCTTCAGCGTGGCGCGATGAATCCACCCGGTGGTTTTGCCGAGGCCTTTGCCCGGCTGCGAATTTTTCCGTTGCAATAGGTAAACCTGTCTGGCCGGAGGGGAAACTTCCGGTTTAATCAAACCGCCACGCGCGACCGATGGATCACCCACGCCCCACTCCTTTTGCCACACCGCCAAGTCCATGGTGGGCGAATAGTCCTCAACCAAAAATTCCGATACATCAAAGCCAATGCCGCCCGCACCAATGACTGCGACGCGTTTGCCAACCGGCTTTTTGTGCAGTAACACGTCGATGTAACTCAACACATTTGGACCATCCTGACCGGGAATCTTCGGATCGCGCGGCGTCACGCCGGTAGCGAGCACCACTTCATCAAACCCCTGCAACTCAGCGGCCGTCACCCGTTTATTCAGGATCAACTTGACACCGGTGGCGTCAATTCTGCGGCGAAAATAACGCAGCGTCTCGTGAAACTCTTCTTTGCCAGGAATGACTTTGGCCATATTGAACTGACCGCCAATTTCGGCCGCACCGTCAAATAATTCGACATCATGGCCGCGTGCGGCAAGTTCGGTTGAACACGCCAGACCGGCCGGACCCGCGCCAACCACAGCGATACGTTTTTTCTTTGTTGTTTTGGTAAAGACGAGTTCGGTTTCGTGACACGCGCGCGGATTGACCAAACACGATGCAAGTTTCTGCTGAAAAACATGGTCAAGGCACGCCTGATTACAGCCAATACAGGTGTTGATATCCAGCGCCCGATTCTGTGCGGCCTTGTTTACAAACTCCGCATCTGCGAGCAATGGGCGCGCCATCGACACCATATCCGCACAGCCATCGGCGATGATTTGTTCACCGACTTCGGGCGTATTGATGCGGTTGGTGGTCACCAGCGGAATGCCGACTTCGCCCTTGAGTTTTTTGGTGACCCAGGCGAAGGCACCGCGTGGCACCGAGGTGGCAATCGTTGGCACGCGCGCTTCGTGCCAACCGATACCGGTGTTGATCATGGTCGCACCGGCTTTTTCAATACCCTTGGCGAGTTTCACCACCTCTTCCCACGTTTGGCCTTCGGGAATCAAGTCCAACATCGACAGGCGGTAAATAATAATGAAATCTTTGCCGACTGCTTCGCGCATACGCGCAACAATTTCAATTGGCAGCTGCATACGATTTTCGTAGGCACCACCCCATTTGTCGTCGCGCTGATTGGTCGCCAGACTCAAAAATTCATTGATGAAATAACCCTCTGATCCCATCACTTCGACACCGTCATAACCGGCATCACGCGCCAGTTTGCCGGCGCGGACAAAACATTTGATCTGCCGCTCGACGCCGCTTAATGACAAGGCCCGAGGGGTGAATGGCGTGATGGGTGATTTGATACGTGATGGTGCCACCGAAAACGGCGAGTACCCGTAGCGACCGGCGTGCAAAATTTGCAAGGCAATCTTGCCGCCCTCGGCGTGCACCGCATCGGTAATGACGTGGTGGGTCTTGGCAGCACGGCTTGACGCCAGACGTGAGCCAAACGGTGACAACCATCCCTCGACATTCGGCGCAAAACCACCGGTCACAATCAAACCGACGCCACCACGCGCGCGTTCGGCAAAATACGCCGCCAGTTTTGGAAACTCTTTAGCCTTGTCTTCCAAACCAGTGTGCATTGATCCCATCAACACGCGATTTTTGAGTGTGGTAAACCCCAGATCCAGCGGGGCGAGCAAATGTGGATACGGTGATGACATAAAATCTCCTCGACAACATCAAAATGCAAAACGGCTGCCGAAGCAGCCGTTACGCGAAGCACAAAAAATTAAAGAACGGACTTCAGTAGCTCACCCATTTTTGCCGGGTTTTTGGTGACCTTGATGCCACATTCCTCCATCACCGCCAGTTTTTCCTGCGCCGTGCCCTTGCCGCCGGAAATAATCGCGCCGGCGTGGCCCATGCGTTTACCGGGTGGGGCGGTGACACCGGCAATGAAGCCAACCACCGGTTTTTTCATATTGTGTTTCATCCACAACGCACAGACTTCTTCCGCGTCGCCGCCGATTTCACCCACCATGATGACCGCGTCGGTATCCGGGTCGTCATTAAACATTTTCATGACGTCGATGTGTTTGAGGCCATTGACCGGGTCACCACCAATACCCACACAGGTGGATTGGCCAAGGCCCAAATCCATCAATTGTCCGACCGCCTCATAAGTCAGGGTGCCGGAGCGTGAGACCACGCCAATACGACCTTTTTTGTGGATGTGTCCCGGCATGATGCCAATCTTGATTTCGTCCGGCGTAATCACGCCCGGGCAGTTCGGCCCGATCAAAATGGTGTTGGTACCCTGCATTTTTTCGCGGGTGCGGATCATGTCACGCACGGGAATACCCTCGGTGATACAAATCACCAATTCCAGTCCGGCATCAATGGCTTCATTGATGGCGGCGGCAGCAAACGGTGGCGGCACATATATCACCGAGACGTTGGCACCAGTTTGCGCCTTGGCTTCGGCAACCGTTTCAAAAATCGGAATGCCCTCGTAGGATTGGCCGCCTTTTTTAGGCGTGACACCGGCGACAAAACAATTGATGCCGTTGGCGTATTCCTTGCACATTCTGGTGTGGAACATGCCGGTCTTGCCGGTGATACCCTGTGTGATCACGCGCGAGTTTTTATTGATCAGTATGGACATGATTTACTTGCCTGCGGAATGTTTGGCAGCAGCGGCGACAACACGTTCGGCCGCTTCAGCCATGTTGTTGGCGGAAATGATGGGCAAACCAGAGTCTTTCAAAAGTTGCCGGCCCAGTTCCTCGTTGGTGCCTTTCATACGCACCACCAGTGGCACCTTTAATTGCACCTCGCGGGCAGCGGAGATCACGCCGTTGGCGATCACATCACACTTCATGATGCCGCCAAAAATGTTGACCAGAATCGCTTTTAAATTTGGATTCTTCAACATGATCTTGAACGCCTCGGTGACCTTTTCAGTGGTGGCACCACCACCCACGTCGAGGAAATTCGCCGGCGAACCGCCATAAAGCTTGATCACATCCATGGTCGCCATCGCCAGTCCGGCACCGTTCACCAGACAGCCGATATCACCATCAAGAGAGATGTAGGCCAAATCAAATTTTGACGCCTCTACTTCTGCGGGATCTTCCTCATCCAGATCGCGCATGGCGACAATTTCCGGATGCCGGTACAGGGCGTTTGAATCAAAATTTAATTTTGCATCCAGCGCCATTACCTTGTTGTCACCGGTATATATCAACGGATTAATTTCGGCAAGCGAACAGTCACACTCGTCAAACGCTTTGTAAAGCGATTGCATGAATGCCGCGCCCTGTGCCACCGCCTGTTCCGGCACACCAATTTTGCGTGCCACTTCTTCGGCTGCGGCGGTTGTGAGTCCGATTGCCGGATCAATCGAAACCTTATGAATTTTCTCAGGCGTGTGTTCGGCAACATGTTCAATATCCATGCCGCCTTCGGACGACGCCATCAGCGTCACGCGCTGCGAACCACGGTCCACCACCATACCGACATACAACTCTTTTTTGATGTCCGCGCCCTCTTCAATCAACAAACGTTTAACCAGGCGGCCTTCCGGCCCGGTTTGATGTGTAATCAGCGTCATACCGAGAATTTGTGCGGCGTAGTCACGCACTTCGTTGATCGACTTGGCGACCTTCACACCACCACCCTTGCCGCGGCCACCGGCGTGTATCTGCGCCTTGACCACCCACACCTTGCCACCCAGTGATTCGGCCGCCCTGACCGCCTCGTCAACGCTGAAACAGGCAACGCCGCGGGGCGTGGCCACACCATATTTACGCAAGATTTCCTTGCCTTGATATTCATGAACGTTCATGGAAAACCTTTGCGGATAAACCGGCAATGTACCGGTGATTTATCTTAAATGCGCCGAAACCGGCATTACAACGAGAATTGATCGCTATTTTACCAGCGCCGCCCGTTGAATCCGCCAAGGGTCGATTTCAGGCTTGTCCTGACTTATTTTCGCCCTCAACGTCGGCAGTGGCGCGCGCCCACTTTGGATAATATGTGGCGACGGCTGCTCCACTGGATGCCAGTGCATGACATCGATCCAATTGGAATGGTTTTTTCTCACCATCCTGTGCCACCTGCCCGGCCAGGGTCTGAAACGCGGTGGTCGCCACCACGCCGATCAAATCCGTTAAATGGGTGCAACCCTTGGTGCCACCAAATGTTTTGCGCACCTGCTCACCAAAACCGGGCCGCAACGACATGCCAATCAGCAACGCATATTTGGGCGTTATGGTTTCACAATAACCCGCATATGGCATGGCATCCGTCACCGCTTCGGCCCCGACAATGGTCATGGTGGTGTCATAGGTAATACGCAACCACATGGAATGGACGGGCACGCCGGCCGGCCGCTCGCCATTTACCGTCTGAAATGAGTATTCCTTGGTGTCGAGCAAATGCCCCTCAACTTCAAACAAACCATCGTCCCGCTTATAACCACGGATAGAAATGGAGCGTTGGTGCAACGCTTTGCGCGCCGCGGGTGCTGATAATGGCATTAAATTTCCTAAAACATATGTACAAATAAAAAACGCCCCGTAGGGCGTTTTCAGCATTGAATTGCACCTTACTTAGCCAAGTTTACGGTAAGTCTTCAGGGCATTGGCAAACTCGGCACCATTTTGAAAACGTTGCTCCACATCTTTGGCCAGCGCTTGATTGATAAAATCCACCACCCACTCCGGCAGCGCCGGGTTGATTTCTCGAATATTTGGATGTGGCTCGTTGGCAATGGCAAACATCAATTGGGTCATCGATTCACCGGTGAACGGCAGGCGACCGCAGGCCATTTGATAAAAGCTGACGCCGAGCGAAAACAAGTCTGAACGGCCATCAATTTTTTTGCCTGCCAATTGCTCTGGCGACATAAATGATGGTGTGCCCAGCACCATTCCCGTCTTGGTTTTGGACGAATCCGTGACGCGCGCAATGCCAAAATCAGCCACTTTCGGCACTTTTGCCTCGGCGTCATACATGATGTTGGCCGGTTTGATATCACGATGATAAACACCTTGCTCATGGGCATGGTTCAACGCATCACCAACCTTCATCATGATGTCGCACATTTCATCAAACGGCAACAGGTTCGGGATCTTGGTATTGTCGACCAAGTCTTTGCCCTTTAAAAATTCCATGGCAATGTAAGCCAGATCGTGTTCGTCACCGGCGTCAAAAATGCGCACAATATTCGGGTGATCCAATTTGCCGGCTGATTCGGCCTCACGGAAAAAGCGATCCTTGGCCTCTTGCAACTCTTCTCCGTCAAACTCGTTTGCCAGCGCCATGGTCTTGATCGCCACCACCCGGCCGATTTTGGGATCCTTGCCAAGGTAAACCACGCCCATGGCACCCTTGCCCAGTTCCTTTTCAATCGTATAACGACCAAGAGTGGGTTTTTCAGCCGCACCAGACAACATCATTGTCGCCTGAGAAGAGCGAGCGCTCGACGACCCGCCGAGAATAATGGTTTCAGACATGGCCTTGGCGCGGTTCATGCGTTCGGCAACATCTCGAAAAGACGCATTATTTTGGTTGATGAAGGCAAATGCCGACTCAGCCTTGTTGAATTGACGGCGGCGCTCAAAGTCGAGCGCAAGGGAGTAAATATTTTCGAGAAGTTGTTCATCAACCGGGCACTTGCGAAACTTATCAAACGCCATATCGAGCTGACCCTGCTGCTGGAAAGCGAGGCCCAGCATACGATTTGACTCGGCACCAGCCAAATCGGACTGCTCCTTGCCGCGCTCGGTAACCAGAAATCGTTTGGTGGTGAGCAGTAGGTGGCCAATCACCAGCAATGCCGCCGGCAACATCAACTTGACCCAGAAGCCGGGCCCCATCATCAGCCCAAAGTGGGTAGCGAATAAGACAATAAATAAAACCAGTGTCAGAATCGCGGCAGGCCCTGCACGCAGGTTCGGTAAAACAAAAATCAGGTAGGCGATCACCAACAACAAGGCCGCCAACGTCGCCCATATACCCCAGGTCGGCGTCCGGAAAAAGTGTTGCTGCAATATCGACGACACCGAATGGGCAAGGGTTTCGACCGACGACAACAAACCGATCGGCGTTACGGTGCTGGTGGCGATACCTTGGGCGGTGGCACCTATCAATATAATTTTGTCCTGATACTTGGTGGCCGGTATTTTTCCACTGTATACGTCATAAAAAGAATCAACCGGCATCGCGGGTTTGCCATTCATATCCTTATAAAAATACGGAAACATCAGGCCGGTTTCGTCGGTGACAATACGCAAATTGCCCAGCGTCACGCTTTCACCCGGGGTAACACGCACATCTTTTGCGCCCAAATTTAAACTCTTGGCGGCAATCGACAGCGCCAATGACGGAAATTGTTGTTGGCCAAAATAGTCAACCGTGGTGATATCCCGGCGAATGCCGCCGTCTGAATCAACAAACAGACTCAAGTCGCCTACACCGGCCGCTGCGCTGCCAATTTGCTCGATGGGATAACCGGGTTGGTTACCCGCATATATTGCCACCGCACCAGCCGGTACAACGCTAGCCTTCAAATAGTCAGGCAAGGGCTTGTCAGGTTTACCAATCGGCGGCTGACCAGTCGCAGCCAAATTGATCGGCAACACCACATTCGCGGCCGATTTGATACTGGCCGCCAGACGACGATCGGTATTCAGCGCCTCTTCCGCCTCCGCGAGAATCGACCCTATCTCGAGGATAGATGGGCTGGGTGGCACAGGCTTGGTGGCAATCCCGGCCTCTTCCTGACCTTTTTTATAAACTTCAAACAACTTGCTGATGTACGACAGACCCGGATCTTTTTGCGGCTCAAAGAAGAACACGGTATGGCCGATGACCTTGGCCTTCGCGGCGGCCAATTGGTCAATCATCTTGGCATGAATATCCCGCGACCATGGCCATCGCCCCAGATTGGCAATAGACTGTTCATCAATCGCGATCACGGCAATGCGGTCGGATGGTGCCTTCGATGTCGCCGACACAGCCAGGTCATATGCCCGAGTTTCGAGGGCGGAGAAAAAACTGGTGGTGAAATGGATCAGCAACACCCCCACCACAATGACCAACCCAAAAAACCAGTCTCTGGACCAAAAGCCACTTTTTTTCATGCTTCCTCCCTGTGGTGGTGCTGTTTACACGGATTCTAACAAGAATGATTGCAAAAACACGCCTCTACCTTAAATGCGGCGGGTCCAGTCGGCTCTGGGACGCGGCCCGCATCATTACCGAGCCACATTTTGGGATGTTATAAACAAACCGAGCCGCAAAAGCGGCTCGGAATTTGATTTTGATATTTGCCAGGCGTTAGGAAAGAAAACCCAGATCGGTATTTGAAAACCGGCCAATATTCGGAAATACGGTTGACATATCACTCGGTGCGACGCCAAACCATTTCGCCAATGTTGCGCCATATTGATCAACCGATGTGGTGGGAATATAACGACCGTTGGTCGATACATCATTTGGACCGCCCAGCGTTTGATTTGGAAATGTTCCATAAAACTCTTGTCCACGCACCGCGCCACCAACCATCATTTGATGACTTCCCCAACCGTGATCAGAACCACCGCCGGATGCGGGCTTGAGTGTTCTTCCAAAATCGGACATGGTAAACGCCGTGACCTGATTCGCCACGCCCATTTGCACCGTGGCGTCATAAAACGCTTTCAGCGCTGCATCCAACTGACCAAACAGGTTGTTTTGAAGGGTGATTTGATTGGTATGGGTATCGAAACCGCCGAGGGAAACAAAAAAGATCTGACGCTTTAAGCCGATTGTATTGCGCGCTTCAATCAACTTCGCAACCTGCCGAAGCTGATTACCAATACTTGAGTTGGCGTTGGCGAAGATCGGGGTAATGGTGGTGTTAGTGGCTGTGATGATGGGGTTGAGCACATCGGATGCGCCGATTGCTTGAGCGAACAAATCATCCGCTTCGCGGACAAAGTCATTGCCTGCATTCAAGTTCATCATATTTTTAAGCGCAGTCACGCGCGCAGTCTCTGCAGCTGCGTTACCAAAAGTACTTAATCCAAACGACCCCGTGGACGGAATGGCCAGTAACCGAGGCGTGTTACCGTTCAAATAGACTGCCGAGCCCGCAATGGAAGTAATCATCGGAAAATTACTGCCGTTGGATGGTCCGATCACATCGGCCATTCGGCCGCCCCAGCCGGTACGGACGATGCCCTTCGAAATCGAAGTCTGCCACTGCAATTGTTGATCGGAATGAGAAAACAATTGTTCTGGTCGAGCCTTGCTGGCGGCTGAGTACTCTGCTTTGGTCAACGGTTCGGCCAGTGTGCCGACGTTGGCGGCCACCGCCATTTTGCCCGCGTCAAACAGGGTCTTCATGCCAACCATGGCAGGATGCAAGCCATAATCCTTGTTCAATAATTTCGGCTTGATGGCCAATAATTGTGCCTGGGTCAATGCCACCCCGCCGCCTGCTTGCGCTCCGCGCGCGGTTGCATACAAATTGTATTCAGCCGGATCAAGGGGTACAACCAAATTATTAGCGTCATTGCCGCCAAACAAAAATACGCAAACTAGAGCTTTGTAATCGGTTAGCGGGGCGCTTTGCGCCAAGGCCGCGGACAAGCCCAGTCCGTCCAATGTGCCGGTAGCCGAAATCGCGCCCGCGCCGGCAATGGCTTTTAACATGCGGCGGCGGGTGATGATGTATGGTGAATTCATTATTTTCTCCTACCGATCAACTTGAAATTGGCTCGAGGTGAGCACGAGATATGCGGCTGTACGTGCACGCGTCAGGGTGTCGGTTGATGTGATTGCATTAATCGCATTGACAATTTGTTGTTGACTGGATGTAGACAACGCGCCGGCCGCAAATAACCACGACAGTTTGTCAACAAGAGCGGCGGGGTTGCCGGCAAGCGCCTGAAACGGCGCCCAATTTATCGTTGTGCCGGTGGCACCGACGACCGTTGCGTCAAGGCTGTAATTCACATTGGTGACATTACGCAAGAAATTGGTTCTGCCAAAGGCGGTGGTGGAGGTCAGGATTTCAAACTCCGGCCCCAGTTTGCCATTGGAGATGGTGTGATCGGGAACGTAATAATTAAATACCGTGGGCGCCCGAAACAAGTCTTGCGACATGGCTGCATATTGAGTACGCACCCAAACGCCGTCATTAACACCACCCAAACCGCGATAAGCACTCAATGCCATCAACACCGGCTCTTTTAATTTGCCGATGCCAGGATCGGTCTTAATGGGGCCGCGCGCCTCCGGATCCAACAATATCGCCCGCACAACGGCCTTTAGATCTCCCTTGACTCCCGATCCGTTGTTATTAAATATTGTTGCCACCCGGGTTACAAATGCAGGGCTGGGATCGCTGCTGACAAGCTTTTGGATCAATTGCTTGGATATAAACGGCCCCACATTCGGATGTGCATACAAATGATTGATCGCCATATTTAAGTCTTGGGTGGCAGTTTGTCCGGCAGGAATGACAAAACCACCGATCAGGGTTTTTGACCCGGTATCGTGATTGGATTCAACCGGCAACATCGGAAAATCAAAATACGCCGGATTATTACGGGTTGGCGGGGTGGCGTTGTTGAAGTTGGCGTACGTCCATCCGGTAAATACACGTGCCAAATTTTCCACTGTGGCTTGGGAATAACTGGCAATCAGATTGCCACCCAGATCCTTTTTGTAGGTGCCGTCCAAATTCAAATCAAACAAGCCAATCGAAAACAACTGCATGATTTCGCGCGCATAGTTTTCGTTGGCCGCAATTCCGCGGGTAAGATCCGGCTTATTGGAATTTGCCATATTCAAGTAATCACCCATTGCAGGTGACAGGGTAACGGCAGTGAGTAGATCCTTGTAATTGCCAAATGCGTTATCCAGAAACAATTGCTGATATTTCGCCATGCCATACGGCATGATGGTGTTGTCCGCACCGGAGGTCACCAACATCTGTGACAGCGCAAACGCCACTCTTTGACGCAATTGATCCTGCTTGGTCAGGGCGTTCTGGGTGAAGCGCAATTGCAATTGAAATATCGAATAATTGTCACGCGCACAAATGGTCTCAGGTGAATTTGCCACTCCGTTATTGGTGCAATTGGTTGCGGCTTGTGTCGGATAAAACGCCATGGCCGGCATTGATGATTGCGCGGTCATGTTGAGTTGGTTATCCACCCATGCGGTCACTCCAACCTGCTTGACTTCGTTCATGAGTGCTTCTGTGGCACCAAAAGAGGCTTGTTTCAACAAACGATAAGCGTCCGCATCCGCCGCCAACGACACGCCGGGCACACACAGACTCACACCCATGGTGTTCCAGCCGCGATCAAACATGTCCTGATAGACCGACAACTGATTGGCGTAACGGCTATTGTTGGCCGATGTTGCATGGAAGACGGGCTGGGTACCATCAACACAATTGCCGACAAGGTCGGGCAACAGGGCGTAACCGACACTGGTTTGTGGCACACATTTGTTTGAGCCACCCAATGCCGTTAATTTACCGGACTTGTTGAGACTGCAGACCTGCGGCGCTGCGGGGGTTGCAAAATTCAGGGAGGTCAGTTTGACCACCGGGATCGCGCCTGCCGGTGCATCGGCTTGTGTGCGCCAGAGTTTGTAACTTTGCCCGGTGCGCGCCCAACCCGATGCGACTGAGTTTTGATCGATGGCGGCAATTTCCGTCGCGATGTCAGTGCGATAGTACTGTCCGGTCTTGGAATTAAAAAATTCCACGGAATCGGTCGTGCTGCCAACCTGTGAATGTGCTGTCCCCGCAAAACCAAGAACCAGACTCATCGCGAGCGAACCGGCCACTGTGGCGACAGACCGTCTGCGCATTAAAGAATTTTGTTGTCGCATATGTATCCCTGCCTAGGAAATTTGCCGCGCAAAAAAAGCGCGGGGGTTAAATTCAATCGAATTGAATAATACTAGGCGATAACGCGCACAACAACCACAAAGTACACTGTCAATTTGTAACAAGCCATTGCCCTAAAAAGCAGCGGTCGGTTGAAATAAACCGTTTATCCGCTTTCGTCTCTGGCAGGCGACAATTCGGCGGGAAAAACACAGAAAGAGGAGTCCGATTTTACGTGCCAAAAATTGCGCCGGGCGACACAGCATAAGTCTGTACAAATTCAGCAACCCCGGTCTTTTTTCCGTCTTCGTGTTTGAGTTTGGCGACTTCGATTTGCCCACCCTGACAACTAATGAACATCGAGTCAGCAATGGCGGTTATTTCACCGGGTTTACCTTTTACCATGCCAAAGGTTCGCACCACATGTTTTTTTGTTCCAAACAGTTGCACTTTCTTGCCCGCCAAAGTCGTCCACGCACCCGGTGCCGGGTCACAGCCACGGACTAGATTGTGAATCACGTCAACATGGTTATGCCAATTTATTTTGGCCTCGTTGGCGCGAAACCAGCCTTCGTAGCTGGCTTGTGATTCATCCTGAATCACCTCGGTGTGTTTGCCCGCCACAACCAGATCGGCGGCCTCTAGCATCGCCGCAACCCCCATCGGGAAGAGGCGATCAAAATAAACCGTACCAAGTGTGTCGTTTTCACCAATGACGGTCTTTTTTTGCAGAATAATGGCACCCTCGTCCAAGCCATCGGTGGGCCGAAAAATTGTCAGTCCGGTGTTGTGCTCACCGCGCGAAATTGGCCAATTGATTGACGACGGGCCGCGATATTTTGGCAACAACGAAGGATGAAACTGAATGGTTCCGTGTTTCGGAATATTGACAAATTCCTGCGGTGCAAATTGCAACACAAACGCCATCACACCAAGCTCTACATCCAAAGCGCGCATCGCAGCAACCGCTTCCGGCGATTTCAGCGACGGAAATTGAAATATTTTTAGCCCCCTTTCCTGCGCCAACACCCGCAGCGGGTCTGGTTTGGCACCTTCTTTTTCTGGCGCACAAAATACGCCAGCCACGTCGTCACCCCGGCTGAGGAATGCGTCCAGTGTGGCCTTGCCAAAGTCCTGCTGACCGATGATGGCAATTTTCATGATGCCTTCTTTGCCGGCGCTGAAAATGCACCCGCTGTTTTTAAACCGTTGATCTGATCGTCCTGATATCCCAGGACGTTTTTCATCACGTCGTCGTTATGTTCACCCAGCAGCGGTGAACGCGTAATCTTGGCAGGTGACGCGGAAAGTTTAATCGGCATGCCGACGTTCCACCATTTACCACGATGCGGGTCATCCACTTCAACGTACATCTCGCGGCCGCGAATATGTTCATCGTTGGCCAGATCGGTGGTCGACATAATTGGTCCGCAGGGCACATCAACCGGATTGAGCACCGCCATAAATTCACGCTTGGTGTAATTCGCGGCAAATTTGGTAATCAACTTCCACATTTCCTGTTGGTTTTTTCGACGCTCGCCGATGGCCGCGAAACGGGCATCTGTTGCCAGATCGGGCAGGCCGAGGTCGGGTCCGATGCGATTCGCCAGACCGGCCCAAACCGCTTCCTGCACGACCACGTACAAATAATCATTCGGACCGTGTGGCTTGCAATGAATCGCATTGCCCAACTGCCCTCCGCCGGAATCATTGCCCGCGCGCGGCACGTCGCCCATGCCCTGCGCGGTTGGAACTGAATATTCGGACAAGCCGCCTTTTTCCAACCGCTGATGATCGCGCCATTTCACGCGACACAGATTCATCACGCCGTCCATCATGGCCACCTCGACATATTGACCTTTACCACTGTTGTGGCGTTGTTGCAGGGCGGCGAGCAAACCGATGGCCAAATGTAATCCGGTTCCAGAATCGCCGATTTGGGCGCCGGTGACAAACGGTGGCCCTTCGGGTGTGCCGGTGGTGCTCATGGCACCGCCCATGGCTTGCGCGACATTTTCGTAGGCCTTGAATTCCGCGTAGGGTCCGGTCGAACCAAATCCCTTGATCGAGCCCATGATGATGCGCGGATTAATTTCGTGAATCTTTTCCCAAGTGAACCCAAGGCGATCCAATACGCCTGGACCAAAATTTTCCATGATGATGTCGCACTCTTTCAGCAGGTCGACAAAAACCGACTTGCCGTCAGCGGACTTCATATTGACCGTGATCGATCGTTTATTGCAATTCAACATGGTGAAGTACAACGAATCAGCACCGGGAATATCGCGCAATTGACCGCGCGTGGCGTCCCCCTGAGGCGGCTCCAATTTGATGACATCCGCACCCATCCATGCCAGCAACTGTGAGCAGGTCGGGCCGGCTTGTACGTGGGTCATGTCGAGAATTCTGATTCCTTTAAGCGCTTCCATTCTGCTCCTATCGTTCTTATGCAAGCCGAAATGCCGACTCGTGTAGTGCTTCATTCTGTTTGGAACTTATTAAAGTACGTAACCACGGATAAACACAGATGAACGCGGATAAAACCAGGCGATTTAACCGCGTTCATCTGTGTTTATCCGTGTTCATCTGTGGTTAATGCCTGCTCTCTCACAGCAATTAAGTCACCTTAATTACAAAGCACTACACTAGATTACTTCTTCTTTGCGGTTTGTGGATTCAAGCTGGTGATCCGACCGCTTTCAGTGCCGGCCGTTTCATCAATGACCGCATTAATTAGCGTGGGTCGGCGAGTGCGGATCGCATCCTCCATGGCTTGGCGCAGCTCAACCGGGGTGGTTGCGTGCACGCCCACACCGCCAAACGCTTCCATCAATTTGTCGTAACGCGCGCCCTTAACGAACACGGTCGGCGCCACATCAGCCCCACCGGTTGGGTTGACATCGGTGCCACGATAGACGCCGTTGTTGTTGAATACCACCACACAAACCGGCAGGTTGTAACGGCAGATGGTTTCGACTTCCATGCCGGAAAATCCAAACGCGCTGTCGCCTTCAATGGCAATGACCTGGTCACCTGTTTCTACCGCTGCGGCCACAGCGAAACCCATGCCAATGCCCATGATTCCCCATGTGCCGACATCCAGTCTTTTGCGCGGCTTGTACATGTCAACAATGCTGCGTGTGAAGTCAAGGGTGTTGGCACCTTCATTGACCAGCATCGCATCGGGATTGACCTTGATAATGTCGCGCACCACGTTTAACGCACTATGAAAACTCATTGGGGATGGGTTCTTGGCAAGCGTTTCGGCCAGCTTCGCCACGTTTTTGTTTTTGCGCTCAGCGATCGCAGCCAGCCACTCTGCCGAAGGCTTTGTCCAGGCCCCGTCCATGGCAATCAACAAAGCCGAGACACACGAACCAATATCGCCAACCAGCGGCGCGTCAATGCGCACATTGCTGTCCATTTCAGTGGGCGAGATGTCTATTTGCACAAATTTCTGGCCACCCCAATGCTTGTGATCCTTGCCGCCCCAGGTTTTTCCCTTGCCGTGGGAAAGTAACCAATTAAGACGCGCGCCGATCAGCACCACCACATCGGCTTCCGGCAACACAAACGAACGCGCCGCTGATGCGGACTGCGGGTGGGTGTCCGGCAATAGGCCCTTGGCCATCGACATCGGCAGATACGGGATGCCGGAATTTTCAACCAAAGCCCGAATGTCTTTGTCGGCTCGCGCGTACGCAGCGCCTTTGCCGAGCAATATCAGCGGCCGTTTGGCACCTTTGAGCAGATCAAGCGCGCGTTGAACCGCATCAGGCGCAGGGATTTGCCTTGGAGCCGGATCGACCACCTTGATCAACGACTGTTTGCCCGCCACCGCATCCATGGTCTGCGCAAACAATTTGGCGGGAAGATCCAGATAAACACCTCCCGGGCGCCCGGAAACAGCAGACCGAATCGCGCGGGCAATGCCGATGCCAATATCTTCCGCGTTTAATACGCGAAACGCAGCCTTACACAGCGGCTTGGCAATGGCGAGCTGATCCATTTCTTCATAATCACCCTGCTGCAAGTCGACAATCTCCCGCTCGCTGGACCCGCTGATTAAAATCATCGGAAAACAGTTGGTGGTGGCATTGGTCAGCGCCGTCAGGCCGTTAAGGAAGCCCGGCGCCGATACCGTCAAACAAACACCGGGAATTTGGGTGATGAATCCGGCGATGGCGGCGGCGTTACCGGCATTTTGTTCATGTCGGAACGAAATGACACGCATGCCCTCCGCTTGCGCCATACGCGTCAAATCGGTGATCGGGATGCCGGGCAGGCCATAAATGGTATTGATGCCGTTTAACTTCAGGGCGTCAATCACCAGATGAAAACCATCTGTGACGTCATTGGTCGGTTCATTGATTGCCATTTTGAATTTGCCTCGCGCTATCTTCGTTGGCCCAGGCAGTCACCTGAACCCATTTTTCTAATTTCAATATCGATGGATGACGATTTTTTACCCGGATTCCGATAGGCTGACAAAAAATATATGGCCCGCGTACAGAATGTAAGGAAACACAATCCTCAGACAACATCATAAAAATGCCACAATAAGACCGCCTTGATTCCTGTCAATCAACCTTGGAAACCGTGATGACTCTGCTCATTTCTCACCCACAACGTGATGCCATTCGCACCGTGTTGCAACGAAACATCGTGTTACGCACCCTCAAGCCACGCGCGTTCAGCGATTTGGAAAAACTGCTATCAATTGCCGAATATAAAAAAGGGGATCTGCTGTTAGGCCAAGGTGAACACGCCATGACCCAGTATTTTGTTTTGGAAGGCATCCTTAAACGGGTTGTTTCCAATCAAGAAGGCAAGGAAATGATTTTGCGTTTCGCCGCCGAGGATGATATGGAAACCTGTTACGCCGCATGGCGTTTACGCACCCCAACTCCTTATGCCATTCGTGCCGTGATGAAATCAAAGGTTGCCATGTTGCCAATGGAGGCGTGGGTTGATTTTATTGAGCACCACCCCACCATGAAAGGCGATTTCGAATACGAAGTCATGCATCTGATGTCGGAAGTCATGGCGCATGCCATCACACTGCATTTGCTCGACGCCCAAGGCCGGGTACAACGATTTCTGCGCAAACATCCCGAGCTTTACGAACGGGTGCCGATGAAAGAATTGGCGTCACATTTAAACCTGTCTGCGGAAACACTTTCCCGCTTAAAACAAAAAGGCAAGATTCAAGCCATTCTTGCCCGTTGACGACCGCTCCGGCAATCTGGAAAAATGCAAAAGTCCCCTATTGGCGCGTAGTCCCAGCCAAAAAAGTCCGTATCGGCGCGCCAATACATGACTTTATCGACCACGGATTTTACCAACCATGGCGGCCAGCGGCGTCCAAAACAGCATTAATAACGCCAGACCGGTAATCGAACCCACCAAGCCATTGCTGAAAAAAACCGTCACGGCACCCTGCGAAATCAGCATGGATTGCCTGAACGCATCCTCGGCGCGGTCCCCCAACACCAGCGCCAGCACCAGCGGTGCCAATGGGTAATCCAGCTTCTTGAATACATACCCAACGACACCAAACAAAACCATCAGCCAAACGTCAAACATTGAGTTATGCACGGTAAACGCACCGATGGCACAAATCACCAAAATGACCGGTGCAATGATCGAAAACGGGATGCGCAGGATTGAGGCAAAAAACGGCACGGTGGTCAGCACCACAATCAAGCCGACCACATTGCCCAGATAAATCGAGGCAATCAGCCCCCAGACAAAATCCTTCTTTTCCTCAAACAACAACGGACCCGGCTGCAATCCCCAAATCAACAAACCGCCCAGCAACACAGCCGCCGTTGGCGAACCGGGAATGCCCAGCGTCAGCATGGGCAGCAGTGCCGCCGTGCCGGCCGCGTGTGCCGCCGTTTCGGGTGCAACCACCCCTTCAATTTCACCCTTGCCAAAGTTGGCACCGTTTGGCGAAAAACGTTTGGCCACGCCATAACCCATGAACGAAGCCGGCGTCGCGCCCCCGGGGGTGATGCCCATCCAACAGCCGATGACAGACGAACGTAATGACGTCTTCCAGTATTTCGGCAGTTCTTTCCATGTTTCCAGCACCACCTTCATGCGCATTTTACCTTCCGTGCCCTTGAAATTCAGGCCCTCTTCGAGCGTCAGCAAAATCTCGCCGATGCCAAACAAGCCGATCACCGCAATCAGGAAGTCAAACCCCTTGAGCATGTCCGTGAAGCCAAAGGTCAGACGCAATTGTCCGGTGACAGTGTCGAGCCCGACCGCCGCCAAGGCAAATCCCAACATCATGGCCGCCACTGTTTTCATGGCCGGTGATTTGGTCATGCCGACAAAACTGCAAAAGGTCAGAAAATAGACGGAAAAAAACTCCGGCGGTCCGAAACGCAACGCAAATTTTGCCACCATGGGCGCCAGAAACGTGATCATCACCACGGCCACAAACGCCCCCACAAACGACGATGTAAAGGCAGCCGTCAATGCTTCACCCGCTTTGCCCTGCTGCGCCATGGGATAACCGTCAAATGTCGTGGCCACACTCCACGGCTCACCGGGAATATTGAACAATATCGAAGTGATCGCGCCGCCGAACAGCGCGCCCCAATAAATACAAGACAGCAAAATGATGGCGCTCACCTGCCCGGCCGGGCTGGTGCCCATGGCAAATGTCAGCGGCAATAAAATCGCCACGCCGTTCGCGCCGCCCAATCCGGGCAACACACCGATCAAGACGCCCAGTAGAATGCCGACCATCATCAAACCGAGGTTCATCGGTGTGAGCGCAACCGAAAAACCGTGCATGAGGTTGTTGATTTCGTCCATGCCGCGCCCCTAATCCAGGCCAAACAGGGCTTCGAGCGGGCCTTTTGGCAACGGCACCTTGAACCAAATTTCGAACATCAAAAAAAACACCACCGGCACACTGACGCTCACCATAGTCGTGATGCCCCAGCGATATTTGCCAAGCCAAATCATAAATACCGCAATAAAAATTGCCGAGGCAACATAAATGCCCAAGCCAGGCACCGGGCCGGCACCGGCAATCAACAACACATAAACAATGGTCGGGATCAGCACCGACAAAATCAGCCTCAAGGATCGCACGCTGACAAACGATTCACCGCCATCCACGAGTCCTTTTTCCCGAAGCGCGTTAAAAAAATTAACAATGCTGGCGATACAGAGAATGACACCGATGTAAAACGGGAAATATCCCGCTTCCGGTCCATCCGGTGCCCAACTGGCACCAATCCGTTTGCTGTCAAAAATAACAATGGCACCCAGGATAAAAATGACAATTGCCGTGGCGATGTCAACGCTGCTCACCGATGCGGCGGACTTTTCTGCGGGTTCACTCACTGGGACTTCCTCCTCAAAAGACTTGTCCAGCACGATAAATTTTTAATGTTCCGTCAAAAACATTGTTCTTTTCGGCGCAGCTGTTTTTTTACATTCTGGCTTGCAGATGAAATAAATGACTTGACGTAGCTCTACTTTTCAAAAAAAAAACGAAACCATTTTCGTGGTTTCGTTTTCCCTGAGTCAAATGACGTGGTCTATTTTTTTGCCAGAAAACCCGCCTCGGTCATCAGCGTGATGTGGCGCTGCTCTTCCTTGGTCAGCCATTTGACATAATCGTCACCTGACAAGGCGGTATCATCAAACGCGCCCTTTTCCATGAACTCCTTCCACTCCGGAGTGGCGCGGACTTTTTTAAACAACTCAACATAAAAGGCGACCTGCTCCTTGGTCACGCCGGGCGCCATAAAAATCCCGCGCAACATTTGGTAATCGACGTCCAGCCCCTGACTCTTACAGGTTGGAACGTCACCCCAGGCCAAAGTCGGCGTAACTTTTCCTTTGTACGGCATCAGCTTTTCATCAAACACACAAAGTGCGCGCAACTTGCCTGCACGCCACTGTTCAACTGCTTCAATCGGATTGTTAACGGTTGAATCGACGTGTTTGCCGACCAACTGCACGGCAACTTCACCGCCGCCTTTGTACGGAATATAAATAAATTTGGCGCCAGTCTGCTTCTCCATTGCGACCGTAATAATTTGATCCTCCTGCTTTGAACCGGTGCCACCCATTTTCATTTTGCTGGGTCCGGCCGCTTTGACCGCGTCAATATATTCTTTCGCAGTTTTGTAAGGCGTCTCGGCATTCACCCACAATACAAACTGGTCAAGCGCCATCATTTGCACCGGCGTCAACTCTTTCCAGTTGAACGGCACGCCTGTGGCCAGTGGTGTGGTAAACAAATTCGACAGGGTGATGATAATTTTATGCGGATCCTTTGCAGATCCCTTTACGTCGAGGAAACCCTCGGCGCCGGCACCACCGCTTTTGTTGACCACAATCATCGGCTGTTTCATCAGATTGTTTTTACTGACCACACCCTGAATAAATCGCGCCATCTGGTCCGCGCCGCCGCCAGTGCCGGCAGGCACAACGAATTCAACCGACTTGGTTGGCTCCCATGCATATAAACTGGCGCTGGCCATCACGGCGGCCGCGCCGAGCGTGGACTTCACTAAACTAAAAACTGTTTTCAGACCGGGGCGGCGATTTTGTGTATTCATCTTGTTTCCTTCGAAAAAAATCCCTGTGGATGGTTCTGGTTAGGTAAGTGATTCCAACAACATGAAACGGCTACAGCAAAATCATCAAAAAACTCACAACACGATTTATTCTATTTCGTCTGCGTCGCCGCTTTTTGGCGTTCGCCGAGAACTTTTCCCAAAGTGACCACCAGTAACGCACAAAATGTCGGCATTGCATAGGACATCCATGCCGCATTGTGTTTGACCCAGTGGGCATCGACCGGATCGGTAATGGCCATTTCACCCGCCACAAAGCCAAGTAACGCCGCGCCAAGCGTAATGATGATCGGGAATCGCTCCATCAGTTTCATCAATAACGTGCTGGCAAAAATAATCAGCGGAATTGAAATCGCCAAACCCAGCGCCAACAAGGTCATTTTGTATTCTGGCGGTGCGGCATCGGCGGCGGCGGCAACCGCAATGACGTTATCCACACTCATGACCAAATCAGCCACCAGGATTGTTTTGATCGCCGTTAACAGACCGGCGCGGCCATCGGCATCGGCGTCGATGTCCGCCACATCGGGCACCAGCAACTTGACACCGATCCAGATGAGTAATAACGCCCCGGTAATTTTTAACCAGGGAAAGGCCAGCAATTTCACGGCGAACACAGTCAGCACAATGCGCAAAACAATGGCCGCTGCTGATCCCAAAAAAATAGCCAACTTTTGTTGTTTTCCCGAAAGTGTTCGCGCGGCCAGCGCGATGACCACTGCATTGTCCCCGGACAGCACAATGTTGACACCGATGATGGTCAGCAATGCAGTCAAAAATGCCGGGTCAAGGAAATTCATTTCACTGCCTTTCGCCCGACGTTATACAATGACGCTGTATGAAAAACATGAACCAATACTCCGACCGGATTGACGGGAAAAAAATTCAGCGTAGTCGCGAAAGTGACCCGTCCGGTATGACCTTGGGTGCGACATGGATCGCCTCGCACCGGTTGGTAACGATCCAGCCAGTCGTGAATGAAGTTGATTTTTACGCCATTGCGCGAATCACGTCCTTGACATTTGGCAACTTTTTGACATTTGTAATGTTCGTCATGATAGGTCTGATGGCGTTCATGGCGGCACCGGCGGCCGCGCAGACAAGTGAGAACCGACCGGACAGTTTGGTAGCGCGCGAATTTCTGAGTGCATACGAGGCATTTGATCGACGCAATATTGCCGCACTCGGCATTGCCCACAAAAATTTTTCGGTGGGCGCGGGTGCCCGCGCCGATTTTCCGCTTGCGCCCTACATTAGCTGGTGGTGGTTTTCTGCCCAGCTCGCGCAGTCGGCACAAAACGTGATCCCGCTGGGCAGCGACATCGATAAGTTTCTGCTCGAATATCCAGACGCACCATTTTCCGACCAATTGCGACGTGATTATTTGCGCGCGCTTGGATCCCTAAATATGTGGCAGCGCTTTGCCGTCAACCAGGTCGGCTATCGCGGCGACGACTCCGAAGTTGCCTGTCAACGATTGCGTTTTCGATTGCTCGGTGACGACCGCACGGTTGTTCCGGCCGCATTGGCCGAGGCCAAGCGCCTATGGGAATTGGCCAAACCCATTGCGAGTCCGTGTTATGACGTGTTCGAACGGGTTGCCGAGCAACTGCGCAATGCAAAAATGTTGGCCAACAGCAACGTTTGGCAGCGCACACGCATCCTGTTTGAAAATGGCCATCTCAACGACGCCCGGCGCAGCGCAGCATTTGCCACCAATATTTCCGCCGGCTTTGAAGCCGCCAGTGCACGGGCAAATGTTGAACCCATGCGCTTCCTGGAAAAACATTCGTTTAAGGCCACCGATGGCGCAGGCGTTGAATTGACACTATTTGCCATTACGCGCCTGGCGCGCAGTAATGCCGGCCACGCCGCCCAATGGCTCGACAAAAACGAATTTCGTTTAAATCAAAGTGACAGCCAGTATGCATGGTCGCAAATTGGATTTTATGGTGCGATGCAACTCGACGCCAATGCATTGGCGTGGTTTTCCCGCGCAGGCACCTTCCAACTGAATGACACCCAGGCCGGATGGCTGGTGCGGGCGGCATTGCGACAGACAGCCAGCGACCCGACCCAGTGGGCAACGGTAAAACGGGCAATCGAGGGCATGTCCACCGCCGAAAAACGCGATCCGACCTGGCGGTATTGGTTGGCGCGCGCGCTGGCAGTTTCAACCGATCCGGCGCAACTGAGCGCGGCGCGTAGTTTGCGCGAGACCCTCGCGCGCGAAAACTCTTTTTATGGTTTGCTGGCTGCGGAAGACCTCGGCATCATTTCCACGCCCGACTTTCAAGCGGTACAGCCAAGCGAGGATCGCATTAACAATGTCGCCAGTCGCATCGGCATCAAACGGGCAGTGATGTTGTACAAATTATCCGCATATAAACCGGATTTACGTCTGGATGCGTTGCGCGAATGGCAGTTTGCCATTCGCGGCATGGACGACGCGACGCTGCTGGCCGCGGTGGCGGTGGCATTACAAAATGAACTACCGGACCGCGCGATCAACACCGCGGAACGAACCCAATCCGATCACGATTTTGGCAAAAGGTACCCGCTGCCACACCGTGAGTCGCTGGCGGCGACTGCCAGACAAAACGGACTCGATGAAGCATGGGTATTCGGCTTGATCCGACAGGAAAGCCGCTTCATTACTGACGCACGTTCGCGAGTTGGCGCACAGGGATTGATGCAATTGATGCCGGCCACGGCAAAGTGGGTGGCAAAAAAAATTGGCATCAAAGACTTACCGGCGGCTAAGGTGGTGGAAGTCGCCACCAATCTGTCACTGGGCTCATTTTATTTGCGGCACGTGTTGGACGACCTGGGTCACCCGGTATTGGCGACCGCCGCTTATAACGCCGGCCCCGGACGCGCCCGCCGGTGGCGGGCAGATAACGCGCTCGAGGGCGCGATTTATGCTGAATCCATCCCCTTTAACGAGACCCGCGATTACGTCAAAAAAGTCATGTTGAACAAATGGTTTTACGGCTACCGTATTCACGGCAAGTCGCCGCCATTAAGCGAAATCATGGGTGCCGTGCCTGGAAAAATTTCCGCAAATGCCAATGTGGTTGCAGCCTCTGCAATCGCGTCACCGTCAATATTGTCGGTCGCCTACCCGTCAGAGGCGGCGGTCAAACCGGAGCAGCCGTAGGGAGGGGATAAATGCATACAACCAAGGTTTTACTGCTTGGTGGCAGCGGTTTTATCGGTAGCGCCATCGCCGAGGCGCTCACCAAGGGTGGTTACGATGTGACGGTACCCTGCCGCCAGCGGGAACGCGCCAAACATCTCTTGCTGTTGCCAACCTGCGAGGTGATTGAGGCCAATGTTTTTGATCACGTCACACTGGACACTCTCGTCCGTGGTCACGATGTGGTCATAAATTTAATCGGCATATTGCATGGTGACTTTGAATTCACCCATGTCCGCTTTCCACAAATGGTGGCCGAATGTTGCGTGGCGAACCGTGTCAATCGTCTACTCCACATGAGCGCGTTAAATGCCGATGTTTCCGGCCCTAGTGAGTATTTGCGTTCCCGCGGCCGCGGCGAGTCGGCGGTTTTGAAGGTCGCCCAATCGACCGGGCTGGCCGTCACCATTTTTCAGCCGTCGGTGGTTTTTGGTGAAGGTGATCACTTTCTGACTATGTTCGCCATGCTCGCAAAAATTTGTCCGCTCATTCCACTCGGCTCGCCGACCGCTTTGTTTCAGGTGGTGTGGGTCGAGGATGTCACGCGGGCGTTCGTGCGTGCGATCACCCTGCCCGCCACCATAGGCAAAACCTATCCGCTGGTTGGTCCTGCCGTATACACCTTACGCCAGCTACTAGAGTACGTCATCAGCCAGTCGGGTTCGCGTTGCAAAATTTTCGGCCTCGGTCCAACGTTATCCAGACTGCAGGCTACCGTGTTTGAATTTTTACCAGGCAAACTTATCACCCGCGACAACCTTGCTTCTATGAGTTTGCCCAACACCTTTCCCGACCCGTTTCCATCCATATTCGGCGCGCCATCGGCATTGGAAGGGGTCGTGCCGGGATATATGCCGGGCCAATCCGGGCGGGCACGTTATCAATCATTGCGACAACGCTCGTTCCATTAAAGCGGGCACCTTGACGTCCTCAAAAAATTTCGCCTTTAAAACCACGCATTCAAAAACATCGAATATCTGCATGCTGACGCTGGTTATTGCCAATAAAAATTATTCCTCTTGGTCGATGCGTCCGTGGGTGCTGCTGACAGCGCTCGATATTCAATTTGATGAAATTTTGATGAAGTTTCATTCCGACCAATGGTCACGCCAACTTCCGCGCCTGTCGCCCTCCGGCTTGGTGCCGGTATTGTGGAACGGCAAAATCGGCGGCACAAACAGTGTGTGTGTATGGGAATCCAATGCAATTTTCGAATACTTGGCAGAGTTGTTCCCTGACAAACGGATCTGGCCGGAAAGCAGTCCGGCGCGCGCCCACGCACGCGCCATCGTCGCCGAGATGCACGCGGGATTTCGCGCCCTGCGTATGGCAATGCCGATGAATATTCGCGCGACCCACGCCGGGCTCGGCATGAATGAAGATGTCGCCAAAAACATTGCCCGCATTGAAACCATTTGGCGCGATACACTAACAAAGTTTGGTCACGGCGGTCCATTTTTGTTTGGGTCGTTCAGTGCGGCCGATGCCATGTTTGCACCGGTGGTGATGCGCTTCGCCACCTACCGGCCGAAACTGGCTCTGGATACAGAAACATATTGCGCGGCAGTGCGGGCGCAACCTGCGGTCGTCGCATGGATTCGTGGTGCACTTGCGGAAAATGAGTTTGTCGCCGAGGATGAGCCCTACGCCAAACCGGCCGGGTGAGCAGCAAATTTTTTGCCGGCGGACTTGGAAGGATTATTAGGCGGATTCAAGAGACACGGCAACGGCTTTACGCTCATAATGGCGACCATTCAGAACCTAACCGATCACGGTTTTGCGCACCAATAAATGGTGGCTCATACACATCAGCCCGAAGCCAACGCCCAAGATCAGCGGAAATTTTATCGCCCAATGCCATGGCAACTTGGCCACCAATACCTGCAACACCATGATAATCGGCAGGTGAATCAAATAAACCCAACACGATGCGTCGGCACAAAATCGACGCACACGCCAATAGCCGGAAAAAAACCGCATGCCCATGCCAATCACCGCCATGGTCCAGCCCCACGTTGCGAGGCTGTAACACGCTGCATAACCAGGCGTGAATCCACCGGCTGCCGTCGGCTGCAACACAGACGCCTTGCCATGTATGACCAGGCAGGCGAGAGTCGCGGCCACTGCCAACACCAAGTTCCGATGCCAGCGATGTTGCCAGACCGAGAGCAATACACTCTGCCGATTGCTGAACCAGCCAACCCCAAACGCAGCCCCAAACGCCACCCACGCGGGCAAATTGCCGTACGGCGATCGACCGGGCGTTGATATACCAGCCGCCATCAATCACTTGTCAATTGAAATCAAAACCAGCATTAATGGTGCGGCAAATAAAATCGGCAGGGGCATCATGACCGCCCACCGAACCAGCCGATCGGCATACGCGGTGGCGCGACCCTGCGGATCAACAATCGCGAAGACATGCCTGCCGATCACCAATCGCAGGGCAATACGTTGCAGCCGTCCTTAATGAAGCCCACCCCCAAGCGGGGATACAGCATCCGCGCGCACGGCGTCAAGCCCGTGCAGGCGATCGGACGCGTCGGCAGCCTCGGCCGAAATGGAACCGCAGTGCAAACACCAATACTGGAAACGAGTTTCAGACGATACAACCCGAAAAAGCGCGCAATACATAGACTTTGTCCGGATCGATTGACCGTGGTTATTCACAACTGCTGCGGGACATGGGAAAGTCCACCGCACGCAACTTGCCGTCGCGCTCACCTTCGATGCGCGCCAACAATTGTCCGCCGGTCAGTTTCTGATAAATCACCCGCTGCGGAAAATCGTGCTGCTTGTTTTCGAAAATAAATTTGTCCGCCGATGCGCTCGCCAATCGAAAGCGCGCTGCGGATTGACCTGATGGTTTTGGGATCAATACCGGCGTGCCGTCTGCATCCAACTCCAGGCGTATCGACTCAAAACCGACCACTTTCATCGCGCGCAAGGTACGCGCCATCGCGATCATCATGCCACCCGCCTCCGGCATCCAGTGTTCACGAAACGACACGTTGCCGTTTTGCCCCTGCCAACAACCGGCCAGCCAGCCAAATTGGGCAAGGGATTTTATGGGGTCCATCGCGGCTGCGGTCCCGGCGCGCGCGACAAATCCATCATAAAACGGACGAAACTCGGCGATATCGGCAACAAATATTTTTTCTGCAACCATCGGGTCGTTCGCCAACTCTGCCTCCACCTCGGCTCGATTGGCGGCCTTTAAAATGATCATGCCCTTGTCGGCTTGGCTATCTTTGTAACGTGCGCCCGTGACAAGTTTTCCTTCGGTCCGCAGCCGCGCCAGATTTGCAGAGTGCTCTTTCATGCCAGGCTGCGCATGGGCGGCTTGTGCATGGTCCCATGCCGGTCCGGTGGTGAAGTGCACCACAAACAACAGCGGGGTGACGGCCATCGCGTCACTCTTTGGCGAGGCCACGGGTGTCTGCGCCCAGCTGGAAAAAATTGAATGTGGCATCACCAAAGCGACAATGATGGCCGCGCAAATGATGCGGCAGTTACTGGACAGGCAAAGACGCATGGAGACTCTCGTTTAAATCAATGACGTTCATCGTACGCCAAAGCGGACTCCTCCTTAAAAAATAGTTGTCGCAATTTGTGACACCGGCACCCAACCGATACCGCGCGTCCAGCCAGATTCGCGCCATAATTGAGCCATGAAAATTTACACCGTCGGCGGCGCCGTCCGCGACGAACTCCTTGGCCTTCCCGTGGCCGACCGCGACTTTGTGGTGGTCGGCGCAACCCCGCACGAAATGATCGCGGCGGGGTTTCGCCCGGTGGGCAACGATTTCCCCGTCTTCCTGCATCCCGAGACCCATCAAGAATACGCGTTGGCGCGAACTGAACGCAAGACGGCACCCGGCTACAAGGGGTTTGTCTTTCATGCCTCACCGACAGTGACACTTGAAGAAGATTTGGCCCGCCGCGATTTAACCATTAACGCCATTGCGCGCGACATCGACGGCCACCTTTTTGATCCGCACAGCGGCCGGGCGGATATCAATCACAAACTGCTGCGGCATGTCGGTCCTGCCTTTCGCGAAGACCCGGTGCGTATTCTGCGCACCGCCCGTTTTGCCGCCCGTTTTGCCAGACTGGGTTTTAGCGTTGCCGAAGAAACGATTGAGTTGATGCGCGCGATGGTGTCATCCGGCGAAGTCGATGCCCTCGTGCCAGAACGGGTGTGGCAGGAAATTTCCCGCGGCCTGATGGAAGCAACGCCATCAAGCATGTTTGAGGTGCTACGCGCGTGCGGCGCGCTGAGTCGCATTGCGCCCGAAGTTGACCGGTTATGGGGCGTACCACAGGCCAAGGCAACCCATCCGGAAATCGATACCGGTCTGCACGTGATGATGGTATTGGATTACGCCGCCAACATTCAAGCCGGTTTGCCCGTGCGATTCGCAGCCTTGACCCATGACCTCGGCAAAGCAATGACGCCGAGCCAATATTTGCCGCGGCACCCGCATCACGAAGAACACAGCATGGCGCTGATTGAAACAATGTGCCGGCGTTTGCGCGTGCCCGCCGATTGTCGCGAGCTGGCAATCACCGTTGCCCGTTGGCATCGAAAAATTCATTCGGCCTTATCTTTGAATGCTGTGCCGTTGTTGGCGCTACTCGATGATTGCGACGCGTTGCGACGTCCCGGCCGATTTGCCGATGTATTGCTGGCATCGGCATGTGATCATCACGGCCGACTCGGCTTTGCGGACACGCCTTACCCGCCTCAGGCATATTTGTCGCGCGCCTTGGTTTGTTTGCAATCAATTGATTTTGCCGCCATTGCCGCCCATCATCCCAACTCTATTGCCGAGTCGATTGCCGAAGCGAAGCTGCAAGTTATCCAACAATTTATTGAAGAGGATCAATTGACATGAGCAAAACCATTCAGGCGCACGCCATTCGCATACACGAATTTGGCGGAGCCGAAGTCATGAAGTGGGAAAAAATAGATGTCCCTCCCCCCGCCGCCGATGAAGTGCGCATCACCACCACGGCAGCCGGCCTAAACTATATCGACACTTATCACCGCAGCGGAATGTATAAGATTCCATTGCCGAGTGTCATCGGCCGCGAAGGTGCCGGAGTGGTTGAATCAGTCGGCACCAATGTCGGCGAATTCAAAACGGGTGATCGTGTCGCTTATGCATCGTCGCCAATTGGCGCGTACGCCGAAGTACGTTTGATGCCCGCCGAACGGTTGGTAAAAATTCCCGATGGTATTTCCGACCAGCAAGCAGCATCAATGATGTTAAAAGGCATGACGGCACAATATTTGCTGCGCCGCACCCACCGTGTTCAGCCGGGGGACATCATTTTGTTTCACGCTGCCGCGGGTGGCGTGGGCCTGATCCTTGGTCAGTGGGCGAAACATTTGGGTGCCACCGTGATTGGCACGGTTGGCTCGGACGAAAAAATCACCCTGGCAAAGTCGCACGGTTATGATCATGTGATTAATTATCGTAGGGAGGACTTTGCAGCGCGCGTTACCGAGATCACCAACGGTGCGAAGTGTCGGGTTGTTTATGACGGCGTTGGCAAGGACACGTTTTTGAAATCGCTCGATTGCATCGCCCCACTTGGCTTGATGGTCACGTTTGGCGCGGCCTCCGGCGCGGTGCCACCGGTGTATGTTGGCGAGCTGACCTCACGCGGCTCTTTGTACCTCACCAGGCCGACCATCGACACCTATGTGGCAAAACGTGCAGACCTTGTCGCCACAGCCAATGATTTGTTTGATGTGGTCACACGCGGCATTGTCAAAATCGAAGTCAAGCAGAGCTACGCATTAAAGGATGCCGCCCAGGCGCATCGCGATTTAGAGGCACGCAACACCACCGGCTCGACTGTATTCATTCCATAATGCCGCGGTGACGGTAAAATAGGCGGACTTTGCCGGGATGATGTTGCCTTAAGCCCCGTGAGTCCCGGAATACTTGTTATCTCACTTTAAAAAATAGCAACGCCAAACCAGTACGCTTTATCCAGCAGCATCTACACAATCAGAGGAGGCAACAATATGCGCCATAACATTCGTTCAAAATTTTCGACACTGCTTGCGGCATTCGCGGTAGCCGGTGCCACCGCTTTGGCACCGGCAATCAGCCACGCCCAAGCCTATCCGAATAAGCCGATCAAGATGATCGTGCCGTTTGCGGCCGGCGGCACCACCGATATTGTTGCGCGCATTATTGCCAACCAATTTGGGACTGAGTTGGGTCAACCGATTATTGTGGAAAATCGTGGCGGTGGCGGCGGCTCGATTGGTGCCAACGAGGCGGCAAAATCCGCACCGGATGGTTACACCCTCGGCGTCGCAACGGTTTCAACGATGGCGGTGAATCCGGCCGCCAACCCAAAGATTCCCTATAACAATCTGACAGACTTTATTCCGGTGACCAATTTTGCGGCCGTGCCCAACGTATTAACGGTGCACCCTTCCGTGCCGGCGCAAAACCTGAAAGAGTTCATCGAATTGCTGAAGAAAAATCCGGGCAAATACAGCTTCGCCACGTCCGGTACAGCAGGCATCGGCCACATGATGGGCGAATTGTTTATGAACGCAACCGGCACCGACATGGTTCACATTCCGTATAAAGGCGCAGGTCCGGCGGTCATTGATGTGGTCGGTGGGCAGGTGCCGGTGTTGTTTGACAATTTGCCGTCTTCGAAAGCGCACATTGACAGTGGGAAAATGCGTCTGCTCGCGGTTGCCTCGCCGAAGCGCTTGCCGTTTTATCCAAATGTACCCACCTTCGCCGAAGCCGGATTGCCGGACGTAAATGATCGCGCCTGGTATGGCTTGTTGGTTCCTGCTAAAACACCAAAAGAGATCGTTGACAAATTGCACGCCGCAGCCGTCAAGGCGGTCAATCATCCCTCCGTAACCGAAAAACTTGCGGCACTCGGCACCGAACCGGTTGCCAATACGCCGGCAGAATTTGCCGCGCAGATTAAAGTTGAGTACGAGAAAATGAAAAACATTGTCGCCAAGAAAGGCATCAAACTTGATTAAGTTTGCCTATGGAGCCTGCCTTTGGCCATAAAAAAACCCCGATGCGTGCATCGGGGTTTTTTTATGCTCGAATCTTGAGTTCACACCTGAGCGGGGGATAATCAAGCATGAACAAAATTATCGAAATCGAAAAAAATGTCGAACTGGACATGCGCCGCTGGCTCGAGCGCGCGGTGATTGGCCTGAATTTGTGCCCATTCGCCAAAGCGGTTCACGTCAAGGGGCAGATTCACTATGCAGTGAGTCAGGCGCAAACGCCACAAGACCTGCTGCAGGATCTTGAGGACGAAATTGTTGCGCTGATGGCGCATGAGCCGGAGGAACGCAGCACCACATTGTTGATGGCACCGCACTGCCTCGACGATTTTTTGGATTTCAACGACTTTCTAGAAATTGCCGGTCATGTGCTGACCGAGCTCGAATTGGACGGCGTGTTACAAATCGCGAGTTTTCATCCGCAATTTCAATTTGCCGATACCGAAACCGACGACGTCACCAACAACACCAATCGCGCCCCCTATCCGACCTTACATTTACTGCGCGAAGACAGCATTGATATTGCAGTGCAAGCGTTTCCCGAGGCTGAACACATTTTCGAAGTGAATATGGATACGCTTGAAAAGCTCGGTCACGCTGGCTGGGCAGCGTTGCAAGTTGGTCGCACGACGCCATTGCAAGAGCCGCCAGACACCGCGGCGGATGATCCAACGTGTGGCAATAGCGACACACCAAAATGAAAGACGCCGCAAAGTCAGCGGCGGCAGCCACTGCGCCAGAAATTCGACCGGGGCAATCAATCGCGCTACTCAAAGAATTACATATTCTCACGCGCGACGGCAAATTAAATCAAGACTCGCGCCGCAAACTCAAACAGGTTTATCACCTCTATCAATTTATTGAAAAATTGCTGCTAGTGCTGGCAACCACCAATAAACCCATCACCCTTGCCGACCACGGCGCGGGCAAGTCGTATCTGGGATTTATTGTGTATGACCTGTTTTTTAACGTTGCATCGACGGCCGGCAATCATCCACATACCGGTCATATTTACGGTATTGAGGCGCGACCAGAGTTGGTGGAAAAATCGCAGAATCTTGCCAGGCAACTTGGCTTCGCCGATATGTCGTTTTTGGCATCAAGCGTCGCCGATGCCACCGGGTCCAGCGCCATGCCCGCCGAAATAGACATCGTCACCGCGCTGCACGCCTGTGACACCGCAACTGATGACGCGATCACCTTTGGCCTAAAAAAACAAGCCAAATTTATGGTGTTGGTGCCGTGCTGCCAAGCCGAAATTTCCAGGGCACTCAATGCCGGCAAAGCCCGCGCATTATCAAAATCCCCGTTGGCGGAGCTGTGGCGCCACCCGTTGCACACCCGTGAAATCGGCAGCCAGGTCACCAATGTGTTGCGTTGCCTTTATCTGGAAGCTTGGGGGTATCACGTGACCGTGACCGAATTGGTGGGCTGGGAGCACAGTCTGAAAAATGAGCTCATCGTCGCCAAACAAACCGGCCAACCGAAACGCGCGTCGGCCGAACGCCTGTGCGCGGTGTTGGCGCAATTCGGGTTGGACGGGTTATTGGCCACGCGATTTGTTCTGCCGGCATCCATGGCAGATTTGGTCGCAAGGCGCGTTTAAAAAGTCGCCGTGTGAATTGGCAGCTACTTTTTTACGGCACCCAAAGCGCCTTTCATAAAACCGCGTAAATCATCAGCCATTTTTGTCAGTGACGGCGCGTGGATATACATCATATGGCCGGCTTCGTAATAATGCGTGCTGATGTTTTTGTCGAGCGGTGCATCCAGCATTAAATGATTGACGGTGTAGTCGCTGGCAAAATGCGGCGTCGCCAGGTCAAAATATCCATTGCCCACATACACCTTCAGGTGCGGATTCAAGGTCATGGCACGGCGTAACGTTTCGCCAATATTGGCGTAGCGATTTGCAAAATCTTTCCAACCCCAGTTTGTGTAAAAGCCGGCTGATACCCGATAGTCAAGATCGGTTTCAAATTTTAATGAACTGCGCACATAGTCATTAAACGTGGAAGCAAACACCCCGGCAATGCTGACCATGGCCGGATCAAATTCAAAATGCTCACCCGCACTATCACGATCCTTGGATGTAAAACGGCTATCAAGCCGACCAACAGTTTTTCCTTCGGCCCGCAATAACTCTTTGCAAAAACGATGGATATGCACCCGCAGTTTGGTTGACTTCACATAGGCAACGGACAAGCCTGTGAATCGTGCAACCTTTTCCGCCATGGCATCAAATTCCTTCGCCGACAATTTGTCACCGCGAAATAGTGCGGCGGCGTATTCGCCCTCGGTAAAGCGCTCGACCTCCTTAAGCAGATTTACCAGTGATTTTTTTTGCAAATCAGCCGGCAGTTTTTTGTGTTGCCAAGCGGTGGCTGCGTAAGTCGGTAAAAACATGATCGGTGCCAAGTCATTGCCATGATCAAATCGCAGGGTTTGAAAATCCAGCGCAACTGAAATCAGCAGCAACCCATTCAGATACATGCCGTATTTATCCTGCAACAACCCAGCCAATCCACAAGCACGGGTGGTGCCGTAACTTTCGCCGGCAATAAATTTGGGGCTGGCCCATCGTCCATTCCGCGATATATACAAGCGAATAAACGCACCAACACTTTCCAAATCACGTTGGTACTCGTGAAACTCCTTGGTTTTTTCGCCCTCGACCATGCGCGAATAACCGGTACCAATCGGATCAATAAATACCAGATCGGCATCGGCCAGCATCGAGTAATCGTTATCCATCAGCCGGTATGGCGGCGCACCGGCATTTCCTTGTTCGTCAAGCGCAACCCGTTTTGGGCCCAACAGCCCCAAATGCACCCAAACCGAGCTCGATCCAGGGCCGCCGTTAAAACAAAACATGATGGGTCGATTTGCCAAATCTGGTGCGCCGTCAAGCGTGTAGGCGGTGAAAAACATCGCCGATTTGGGCTTTTGGCCGAGATGTTCACCGTCTTTATCATGCTCTTCGGTCATGACCCAAGTACCGCAAGTGGCGGTATAAGCCAGCGTTTTACCGCCAATCCTGGCCTTATGGCGGGTTTTGACGATCAAATCCTTGGGTTCGGTGGCGATTTGGGTAGGGTTTTCACCATTTTCGGCGGTGTCAGCCGGTTTTTTGTCGTTTTTCATCCCGCCACTCTAGCAGACGTCAGCACATGACATACACACGCCAATGATTGCGTAATTGACTGTTTTTGTGCATAATTTCGGGTTCCCGTGAATTGCTTTTTGACCGGGCTCACAAATTTTTCATCACGCAACATATATACGCGCTTGCGCGCTTGTTCGCATAGAGGTTCACAGCGCTGAACCCTTTACGGAAAGAAAGGTACCTTCAAATGAAAGCTGACATCCATCCAACCACTCGCGAAGTCATATTTTTTGACTCATCTTGCGATTTTAAATTTCTGACCAGAACCACGGCCGAAACAAAAGGCAAAGAAACAATCAAGTGGACCGATGGAAAGGAATATCCGGTTATTCGTATCGAGGTATCGTCCGAGTCGCACCCGTTTTACACCGGCAAACACAAAATCATGGACACAGCCGGCCGTATCGACAAATTCAAGCAGCGTTATGCACGTACCAGCGCCGGCAAAACCGCCGAATCCGCCGACGCCGCTGAGTAATTGCAGGCTGGCACCACTCCAAAAGGCAACCGCAAGGTTGCCTTTTGATTTTACGCAATCGGATTTGAATGATTGGGCGCAAAAACGACCGGGCGTACAATTTCAACTTGGCAATCCATCATCAAGGCGGACAATATGATTTCAATAAGGGTTGTTTGTTTTGCTTTATTGGTCAGCATTGTTGGTTGCGCCCCTTCCGTTAATCCGGTTACGGGTCGACCCGACCGCGCCCTGATGTCTGAACAAGATGAAATTTTTTCCGGCAGACAAATTCACCAGCAAGTATTGCAGGAATACCCGGCTTACAAAAATCCGCGCGTGCAAGCGTATGTCAATGGCGTCGGGCAAAAACTCGCCTCACACAGTCAGCGCCCCCATTTGCCATGGACATTTGCGGTGCTTGATAGCGCCGAAATCAACGCCTTCGCCGTGCAGGGCGGATTTGTGTATGTGACCCGCGGCATGATGGCCTATCTGAATTCGGAAGCCGAACTTGCAGGTGTAATTGGGCATGAGATTGGCCACATTACCGCCCGCCACGGCGCACGCGCCGATCGTGATCAGAAAATTGCGGCCGGCGCACAATTACTTGCCGTGTTAGCCGGCGGCTATTTTGGTGGCGAAGAAGGCGCCAGTCTTGGTGCGGAATTGGTCGGGGCCGGCGTCCAGACCGGTTTTCTTTTGCCACGCAGTCGCGAGCATGAATTGCAAGCCGACCAACTGGGTGCCGAATATTTGCATCGCGTCAAATTTGATCCCGCCACCATGGTCAACGTGATTAAAGTATTACAAACGCATGATCAGTTTTTACAGAACGAAGCACGAACCGCCGGTCGCCCGAACAGCGGCGTCCCCGACTGGTTGCGAACCCACCCAACCCATGACACACGGCTTGCGGATATTCGCGCCGCATCCCATCAATATCAAGATCAATACGCGGATGACGGCCGGGTCCGCTATTTAAAGGCTATCGACGGCATGACCTTCGGCGACGGGCGCGAACAGGGTGTGACTCGCGGACAAAATTTTTATCACGAGCCACTTGGTTTTACGCTGCGCGCATCAAATAATTGGTCGATTCAGAATTCACCCACCGTGCTCAACATCGTTGCAAACAATCAGCAAGCCACGGTTACGGTGCAATTGTCGCCCGCTTCACGCGCTGACCATGACGCCGCGATCCGGGCAATATTGAAGCCGGATCAGGGAAAACTCTCCCCCACTACAATTAACGGTCTGCGTGCCAGTAACTTTATCGGCAGTCAACGAGGCAAGGCCATTGATGCAACCGTCATCACCTTGCGTGACAATGACTTTGTATTGCAGAAGGTTGAAAAACCCGGCGTACGCAGCACAGAAGGACCTAACATCACCGCCGTTGTTCATTCGTTTCGCGCGCTCACGGCCGCAGACATCGCCGCCGCCAAGCCGTACAGCCTGCACACCGTACCAATGCCAGCCGGAGCCCGGCCTTTCGCCGAACTGGCGCGTGAAGTCGCCCGCATTGCACCGCAGATGACCAATGCCGAAAGCCAGATTCGATTATTGAACCAGGCTTATCCGCAAGGCAGCATTGCCCCCGGGCAACTCGTAAAAACCATTCGCTAGAGCATGCCGGAATCGCCCATCGTGCACCACAAGACACCCGGAAAATCCGATCGACGCGACAGGAAACCCAATTCCGGTTTTGCCGATACCATGACCCGTCCGATTGTATTTGACGGCACCGCCTCACCAGTCAAAACCGCGTTGTTTGTCATTATTTGTTTTGCCTGGCTGGTGCCGGGCCTGATCGGGCACGACCCGTGGAAACCAGACGAGGCCATGGCCATGGGCGTGGTGTATTCGATGCTGACCAGCACCGGCACTTGGCTCGTTCCACATATTGCCGGAGTGGTGCATATCGACTACCCGCCGCTTTATTATTGGGTGGCGACAATCAGCGCAAAGTTATGGTCGTTTGCCCTGCCCGCCCACGATGGCGCGCGACTGGCCAGTGGCCTGTTCATGTTCGTGACCATTTTTTATTTGTACAAATCCGCCACCAAGTTATTTGATGAACGTGCCGGTCGGATTGCCGTTGCGCTTTTGATCGGTTCACTAGGATTGTTATTGCGTGCCCACGAGTTGAATCCCGAAATAGCCGGGCTGACCGGCATGGCCATTGCAATATACGGCCTGACCCGCATCCGATTTGCAGCGCGTAAAGGCATCACCGCCGGTATCGGCGCGTTGATCATGGCTTTATCCATCGGGCTGTTACCGGCATTGGTGGTGCCCGCAATAGCCGTGGTGATGATGGCCGTTTTACACGATTGGCAAAACCGTGCGTTTAGCCGCGGCATTCTCATTTGTCTGGCCATCTTGCTGGTCGGTGGCAGCATTTACCCACTGGTTTTGTGGCTTAACGGCCTGCTCACGAGCGCCCTGTTTTTTGACAGTGTGTTGCGCGCACCGATGTTCGACACACATCTGCGCACCACCATTGCGCCGCTGTACGTCTTGCAAATATTGCCATGGTATGCATTGCCCACCCTGCCGATGGCCATCTGGTTGTGGCATCGGGACCGGCGGATCATTCGTGAGCGCATTGAGCTAGCCTTGCCGATGACCACCTTTGGCGTATTGGTGATTTGGATAGCATTGTTTCGTGAAGGACGCGACACAGCTGCATTATTACTGCTGCTGCCATTGGCGCTCGCGGCTGCGCACTCGCTTGATCGATTACCAAAAGGAGTCGCCAGTTTTGTGGATTGGTTTGGTCTGGTATTTTTTGGTTCCGCCGCGTTGGCATTATGGCTTTACTGGACTGCAGCGGTGGTAGGATTTCCAGAAGGCGCGGCACGCGCAGTTGCGCGGGCGGCACCAGGTTTTACTTTTAATCAATCGTGGGTTCCGGTGGTGATTGCCGCTGCGCTGACCACTGTATGGATTTACGCCGTCGCCATGGCACGTCGCAACAACCGCCGGGCGGTGGTGAATTGGGCGGCTGGCATTACGCTGCTGTGGGTGCTGCTCAATCTGCTCGGCTTGCCGGCCGTGGATCATGTGCGCAGTTATCGGGCGCCTGTCAACGAAGTTTCCGCATTGGTAAACGCAGACAAGACCCAAGCGCATCGATGCATTGTCGGATTGAATATTGGCGAACCACAACGGGCAATGTTCGATTATTTTGCGCAGTTGCAATTTGTCACCCCCAAATCACCCGGCGCGTCAGAGTGCCGCTGGTTACTGGCACAGGGCACCAAGGCCAGCGAACCGGATATTGCCGCACCATGGATGTTACTTTGGCAGGGCGCACGTCCGGGCGACAAAGTTGAGCAGTTTCGGTTGTACCGACGTTAACGTCGCCGGATATATTTAAGGAAGGTCTGATTTAGTCGGAATTTTGATGGGCAAACTTGTTTTATCAAATCGGGATTTGGTTTTTGATCGGAAACGAACATATTTCTCGGCAAATGCGGACGGATTTACCGCGCTTTTGCGGTGTTTCCCGCATTTCATGCCGCCGCAAACGCACCTCTGCCGTCCTGTCTGATCAAGTGGTGCCGCGCGCGAGGCAGATTCGCCAATCCGCATGCGGCAAAGAAGCGGCGAGCATTTTTCTGCAACCCACGGAAGCAAATTTTGCCGAAGTCAAACAGCCGCTTGATGGTCAGGATGGGATACTCGACGGCGGCACGCACCTTCGACTTGGTTGTGTTCTTGGCCTTTTGGCGTTCGGTCAACGGCGCATCAAGTCGATCTTTTTCTATCGACGCCGATGTGGCCCTTCATGCCGAAGTACCACTGGTTGCCTATCTTGGTTTGCCAGGCGCAGACGTCGTCGGCAACCGTGTCGGTGATGGCCGAAATCAGCACGGGCAAATCCCCAGTGCCAAACATTTCCAGCAGGTGTGTGGCAATTTCGCGCGCACTCAGACCGCGCTCATGCGTGGCGTCCGACGAATTTTGGTGGTGAGTTAACCTGCATATTTCACGGGTCGGCCCCGCTCTGCTTGGGGGCTTGCCCGTTAAGTATTACCGCACTTTGCCATCCAGTTTGGTTTTAATTAAACATCGGGCTTTTGCGCTCGATAGCAGGCCGCTGAACATGCGCTTTTCCGTTCTCTTCCCGTGCTCATTTGCCAAACACGGCTCGCTATGCCGTGGTCAGTCGAA
>CAMTWK010000035.1:0-29448 GCA_947085425.1 uncultured Burkholderiales bacterium
AGTTTGTTGAAATTCTGCTGCGCTCGGTGATGCGGCGTTGGTAAGCGGCTCAAAATTCTCATGTATACCGCATACATTCCGGTTTTTCGCCGCTTTCCGCCTTGCCTGACCTTCGCTCGCGACGAATTTCAACAAACTGCTAGCGCACTAAACCTTCACTGCTTTTCGTTTGCTCTTTTGCGTCGTCAAAAAAGGATTGATGATTTTTACGCCGTTAATGATCTCGCCGTGATTCATATCCTCGCTATACAGCGTATGGCATCCGCTGCTAATGGCGGCCTGCAGGATCATCGCATCCCAATACGATAGGCTATGCAGCCGATGTAAATCCGTAGCGGCAATAACCAATTGCGGCGTTGCGGCAACCACCTCGAATCTCGCAAAAAAGCGCAGGCGCTCAACTGCCAACGCGGCTTTAATCTTCAGTTTATTCACCGCTGCGTTGTAATACTCCTGCATCACCTGCGTGGAGATCACGGCCTCGCCTTTACGATAAAAATCGGCAATCAACGCCGCCGCAATGGCTTGCTTTTCGGGATAGCTGCGATCATCGGCATAGACCGCGATATTGGTATCGATAAAAACGGGCATCGCGAATGCAGTTCAAGGCAAGGGCTTGCGCTGCAAATCGCTGCGATTGTATTTCCAGTTTTTTGAACTGCCCATGCCTGCGCTCGAAAGATAAGCCTCGGCTTCGCGTGCGCGCTGATCCGCACCAGCAAGACGATCAATCTGGTCGCGCAAGAATTGGTTCAGGCTGATGCCCATTTCTTGTGCCTTAGCGCGGGCACGCTCGGTCGATTTATCGTCAACGGAAAGGGTGAGATTTGCCATGAAAGCTCCTTATGTGCACACATATTACGTGTGAATCATACGAGAGTCAAACCACAAGTGGCGTAATCGTTTGCCATCGAACACGAGACATCAGAGAGGGATGGCCTTCAAGCGTCAAGAACTTAACCCTGAGCGTGTACCCGCAATCCGCTTGATAGACCGATGGCTGATTTTGTACCTTATGCCGAACTGGTTAAGTACGGCGCTTCACTCGCGTTGCCAACCCCACTCCCGCCAACCACCCAACATCGGGAAATACAACCCCAGCCGGATTGATTTTTGGTCAGGCGACATTGCCAGCACCAACGCCGCGTAGGCTTCAAGTTGCGCGGAATAACGACGCTGTTCGTTGTCGAGAAACGCCTCAACATCGGCCCCCTCGTGGCTACCCGTCTTGAAGTCGATGATCCAACGGACACCGTCGGCATCAACAAACGTGCGATCCAGCGCTACATTCTTGAGTGCGCCGTCGACCAGACCAGTGAGCCGCCACTCCGAGCGTGCTTCGCGGTGTGCCGTTAGTGTCCAGCGTCCGCGTTGATCGGCGAGTGTTTTGTTCAACGCCGCTTCGATGCGATCAGTTGCCGCGTTCACCTCATTGTTGCCTACGCCCAAACGGGTGAGTTCTGTTTGAAACAATTGCCGCGATGCGTTTATACGCTTCACGTTCCAAGCCTCCAACCCATCCGACGCGATGCGTTGCAAAAACGTGTGCACAACTGTGCCGACGTGGCGGGCGGCATCGGTCGCCCATTCGAAATCAATCTGCGGGCTCGGTGTGTCGGCTGCTTTGTCATCGCCGGGCGAATTGGCGCCGTCCAACAATATTGCCTGTGCCATCACGGGCAGCGGATGGTCGATCGCGAGGCGGGTCGGGCCGGTAACCGCAACACGTTCTGCCTGTGGCGTCTTCTCCGCCGCCGCGTTGCTGCTGTCGCCCAACACATCGGCCGACTTCAGCGAGGCGACTGATGGCAATTGTTGTTCACCCAGGGCGGGCCACAGTGCCGCGAGCAGGCTTGCCGCTTTTGGCGCAACAATTTCCGGCTCACCATCTTTGTCTTTGACTGTCAGTGTGGCCAACAAATGTAAGCGCCGCTCGGCGCGGGTAGCCGCCACATATAGCAGACGAACGTCTTCATGCTGCTGCTTGGCGCGGTCGAGTTTGGTGATGTATTGATAAATGGCATCAGCGTCATCATCGGCACCCGTCTCGCGGATCGGTGCGAGCAGGAGTTCGTGCCCACCGCTATCCACATCGGCTTGCTCGGTCCAGACCAACAACTTTTTATCGTCGTGCCGTGGCGGGCGATCCAGGCCGGGAACAATCACGGCATCAAACTCAAGACCCTTGGCCTTGTGGATGGTCATGATCTGTACCGGCTGGACAACATTGGCGATGTTTGCATCGTCAGCCAACGTTCCGCCGCCCGAGTACAGCCGATCCATCTGCGCTTCCAGCGCGCCAAGGCTGACAATCTGCGCGCCGCCACTTTGTTCTTGTGCCTCGGCTTCCAGCAACGCCATAAAGGTCATGGCGTCGTCAAGATCGGTCGTTGCCTCCAAACACGCAGGCCCGGATAGCGCCAACCAGCATTGCTCGACAGCATCCCGTATTGGCATGCGCCGACGTGTTTGTAACGCCGTGTGCAATACGTTGCACAATTTCTCGACGCGCAGACGTCCATTTGCGGAAAGCATTTCAAGGCGCGAAACATCGTTGATCATTTCCCACACGGTGCGCGGATCCGGCGTCAACACACCATCAATCGGTACTACACTCGCCGTGAGCGCGGCGAGATCGTTGAGCGTCAACCCGCACCATGGCGCACGCAGGATGGCCAGCCATGCGATGCGGTCGGCCACGTGCAATAGCGCGCGGGTAAGTGCAAACAAATCCTGCACCACCGGCCGGTCTTTCAGCGGGTCAATATCAACGGCATGAAACACGATGCCTGCCGCTTTCAACGCCGGTACGATCTCGCGCAAGTGGCCGCGATTGCGAATGAGCAGCGCAATACTGGCATCAGGTTTGTCGAGACGGGTTTGCCGAATAATGTTGACCACCTTCGTCGCTTCCATTTCAGCGGGAGTTGTTTCCGCTGCATCATTTGCGTCAGTGGCATCACCTCGTTGTGTAACGATCCAGTGCATGCGCACCGCGTCGTCCACCGGCTGATCGCCACTGCCAAACGCAACACACCGGGCATAAGGCACCACGCCGGTGGCGGCATCCTCCGCGCCCGGCATCAACTGGCCAAACGTGTTGTTCACCCACGCCACCACCCCGGGCTCAGAGCGAAAGTTCACCGATAGGGTCAGCGGCGTCAAGTACACCCCCCCCAGGCCCGAATGACGGGCGCGCAAGAACAATCCCACCTCCGCCTCGCGGAAGCGGTAGATAGACTGCATCGGGTCGCCGACCACGAACAGGGTGCGCCCATCGTCCGGGCTCCAGCCGCGCGTAAGTTTTTCCAGCAATTCAAATTGCGCAAACGAGGTATCCTGAAACTCGTCGACCAAAAGGTGGCGAATACGATAGTCGAGTGCCAGTGCGAGGTCAGTTGGTTCGTCGTCCGACCCCAATGCGCGCGATGCCGCCTGCGCAATTTCGGTGAAGTCACACTCACCTTCCGCGCCGAATACATCCCACAACTGCGCGGTGGCGTAGGGCAACAGCCGCACAATCGCGCCCAACACCTGCCACTCTGCATCGGTGTATTCGCCGGGCGGCAACGCGCGCAACGCGTCCAACTTGTTGGCAAGAAGTAAACCTCGCACGTCATCGGCCGCCATCGATTCCAACAGCGCACCGATACGCGCCTTCATCGCATCGAGCCCGGCTTTCTCTTCTTTGATCTTGCTGGTCGGAAAACCAACACGTTTGTTGATGCCGCCGGGTTTGCGCCACGCACCGTCTTTGGTCAACAACAGCTCGGCAATCGCCAGCCAAGCAGGTAGCGATTCGATCCCACTGCTGGGAAAGGTATCAAGAGTTGCACATCTTGAAAGTGTATTATCGACGGACTCTTTGAGCAAGTTTTGCCCGGAAAAGCGCACCAGATCTAGAGTTTCTGTTCTTTCAATTGCCGGATACAAGGCTGCGACTTCTGCCAGCGCGTGTTTCTGCACCCGTTGCAAGGTGGCTTCAAGCGCCTCGCGTTGATGCATCTTCGGCAGGTTACGTAACCAATGGTCACGCCCACGCAACATATCGGCGATTAGACTCTCCACCACACCGAGGTTATTGTCGAGATGGGTCAAACAGGTGGCGATATCGTCGGCGACCTGCCCGCCGTCGTTGATCTGCGCCAGCAATTGGCGCGCGGCGCGGCGATACAACACACTCGCGTCGTCGACACTTTCCGGCTGCGCACCAAAACGCGACATCATCGGCATTTGTCGGGTCAGCGATGCGTTCAGTGAATCAATCGTCTGGATGCGCAGGCGCGCGGCATTGGCCAACAGTTGCCAGCCACGCACATCATCGCGCGCCAATACTTTTTTTGCCAACGTTTGTGTCTCGGCATCGTTGTTACCGTTGTCATTGGCATTGGTGGCATTGGCTGTCGCAATCGCGCCCAGCACCCGCGCGCGCATTTCTGCCGCCGCTTTGCGGGTGAACGTAATGGCGATCACTTCTTCCGGCTCATCGACGGTCGCCAGCAGCGCGAGATACCGCTGAATCAGCAGCCGCGTTTTGCCAGACCCAGCCGGTGCACGGACGATGAAGGACTGGCCGACATCAAGCGCGCGCAGGCGCTCGTCCTGATCGATGACGGCGTTAGTCACGCTATTCATTGCTTGCACCGGTATTCGTAATTGCGCCGTCAACGGTTGTGTAGTCGGCGTCACTCGCAACACCGGAAAACTCTGCCACCCGGCATACACTTTGCAGATCACATTGCGCGCAGGTGAGTCCGCCATTTTTTGGGTCGACCGCGGCGATGCCATTCACAAACTGCCTTGCCAGATTGTCCAGCGCGACTTCCCATTCCTGCACCAACACATCCCACGACACATAACCACGATCCTTCATGCCGCGCTTTTGTTCGATCGGCGTCACGTTAGGCAAAACATCGTCGGTGGCGGAGACACCTTCAAAGCCGAACGTCTTGCCGCGTTTAAGCCGGGCGAATGCCAGCGCGGAAATTTCCTGTTCGGCAGTTTGAAAATAAAGCGGCAGTTGTGGTTCGTCCGGTCGTTCACCAATCCAACTCTTGACCTGCGCCACACCTGTTTTGTAATCAATCAATGCGTAGGTGCCATCGTGCAAACGATCAAGCCGATCGAGTTGCAGCCGCATCGATAGCCCGGAGATTTCGACGTTACGTGCCTCCTCACAAGCGGCGACGTCAAACGACAGTCGTTCACGTTCAATCATCAACCATGCCGTCACCAGCTCACAAAGCCTCGTGTGCTCGATCACTGCAAACCGTCCAACCAACATTTCGGCACCATCGGCGCGCACCTCGGCGATCGCCTGATGCACGGCGTCGCTGATGAGTGTGCTGGTGGTATCTGCATCCAACGCGAGCAACGTTGCTTGGGACTTTAATTTCGACCAAACGAGGCTTAACACCCGATGCAGTAACGTGCCGCGGGTGGCGGCATCCACACCGGCGACGGGTTCCGCCAGTGGTTTGGCCGCCAACCGGTGCCGCGCAAACGCCTTGAACGGACACGCGGCCTGATCACGAATAATGCCGGAGCCACCCGACACGGCGGTCGGTGTCGGCATCGGCAAAAACACTGTGTCCGGAATGTCCTCACGCGGCAGTAAAACATTGGCCGTCAGTAACGCCTCGGCATAGTTTGCGGTGATTGGGCTGGCCGCGTGCAGCGGTAAATGCGTGATCAAGGCACTCGCCGACCGCGCCTGCTCACGGCTGGTGCCGGCATACATGGCATGGCTGACAATCAATTCAGCGGCACTGTGCAGCCAACCGTCGGTAATACGTTTATCGAGTGCGAGCGAGGCGGCGGCTGACGCTTCGGTCACACCGGCGCGTCGTTGCAGCGCGGCGGGGATAAAAGGATTGGGACGCGCCGCCAGCGGCCAGACATCGTCACTCAAGCCCGTGACCCAGAGCGCATCAAACGGATCAAACGATTGCCCGGCCGATTCCAAAATCCCCAGCACCTGGATCGGCGCTGCGTTGCCATCGGCGGATTCGGGCTGAAACACGGTGTCCCCCACCATCCGCCGCAACTGTGCCAGCGCCTCGTCGCCGTGCATGCGGGGTTGCACTTTTTCCAACGCCGCCAGCATGACGAGGGCATCGCGTAATTTTGCCAACACCTGAAAGTCAGTCGAGCCCAACACCCGCTCGCCCGGAAATCCCCACGCGGTCAGTACCTTGGTGAAATGGCGGCTCCAGTCGTGTGGTGTGCGCTTTTGTGGACCGGCTGTTTTTTTGTTGGCAATAGTCGCGGCCTCACCCGGCAGGGCGGCGACCCGATCAATGATCTCCATCCAGATCGGACAAACACGTGCGGCGTTTTGCAATCGCTTGCCCGTGGTCGTCTTGAGGATTTTTTGCAATACAAACAAACTGGTCTGGGCCGGCAACACATCACGCAACACCGCATCCAATCTGGCACGCGCCGCCATTTCAAACTCGGCACCAGCCATAAACGGCGAACGCAACAGCGCACTGAATCGCGCAAACGGCAGCGGCCGCTGCAAGGCGAATTCGATCAATTCGAGCGCGTCGTTGACCAGCCCATATTCATTCAATGGCAGGCCGAGTGAAACGTTAAACAACATGACCGCCGACCCAACTTCCGGACCCGGCCTGATTTGCGCGCGGGCCAGTGGATCAAGCGCATCGGTCAAAGCACGCACCATCCGGCTGCGTTTGATTTGCAGATCCGGCACCACGATGGCGATGCGTGCCGCACCATTGCCCGCCAGTTGGCTGCGCGCCCAGTCCGCACAGGCTCGCAGCTCGTTGTCCTCGCTGGCAAACACCAGGCGCTTTGTGTCGGCTGGCGTGGCGCAGGCATTCACACTGTTGTCGAACAACGGCCCCACCACCATGCCGCCGGATGCACACACCTTAAAAAATGCCGCAACCTGTGTGGTGACAATATCAAAACCGACCGTCAACAACTCACGCGGCCACAAACCGGCCACAGGGTTTTCACCAACGATTGAGGTTGCCAACATCGACGTCATCCGTGTGGCGAGCACATCCGGCAACACCGCTGGGTCGATCACATTCAGTTCGCGGCACAGTTGCTGATAACACAGCGCCCACGCCAAAAACGCCTGCCCGTCCTCGTGCAGCGGAAACGATCGCATCGCGTCGAACAAGCGCCATTGGTTGGCAACCGACCACGCCGCTGCCGCCTGTTTGGCCGTTTGTGGCACCGACAGCAAGGCATCGCTGCCATCGGACTGGCGAATCACTTGCTCCCAGAGCAACTGGCTTTGTGATGCATCAATGAGCTGTGGTGGCGCGTGAACATCAATTCCTTCGCGCAAACCAGCCGCCAGATAAGTGCGAACCAAAAAAGTCGCCAGCGGAAGAATATCCGGCGCGGTCCACGCACGACGGCCGGCTTGTTGTTGTGCGCGGTCAAAGGTGCGCTTGAGCGCAACCGCGAGACGCCGGTTTGGCGTTACCACTGTCACCCCCTCGACCGCGAGGCGTTCGAGTCCGGCAAAAGGAGGTTGGGACGACGTGTTACTTCTCAATCAAATGGGCTTTTTCTTTAACCTTCGCCCATTCATCTGCGTCCGGCGGGCCGGGTTTACGTTGTACGATTGGTTTCCATACCTTGGCCAGCTCGGCGTTGATGGAAATAAAGGCCTTTTGTTCGGTCGGCACATCATCCTCGGCAAAAATGGCCTCTACCGGACACTCCGCCACGCACAGTGTGCAATCGATACACTCGTCCGGGTCAATCACCAGCATATTGGGACCTTCGCGGAAACAATCGACAGGACAAACATCGACACAGTCGGTGTACTTACATTTAATACAGGATTCGGTGATGATGTAGGCCATGATGCGCGGATGGTTGGACGCGGAACGTCAGCGGTTAAGAATGAGCCGCCATTTTAGCAGACACCCACAATGCAACATCACCACCAACAAGGTTTAAAATGAAGGCTGTGGAACGGTGGCATAATCGCCTGCTTGCAGCAAATGGCACCAGACTATTTCTTTCGTACGATGTCGCAATAGTCGACCGGTGCCCATCGAACAATATCCTTACGAGGTAAATATGAGCAATGCAATTGTGTACGTCAGCGACAGCACCTTCGAAGCCGAAGTGTTACAAAGCACCATGCCGGTTTTGGTCGACTATTGGGCGGAATGGTGCGGCCCCTGCAAAATGATTGCACCGATTCTCGAAGACGTGGCCGCCAGCTACGCAGGCAAATTAAAGGTCGCCAAACTCAATATTGATGAAAATCAGGCGACCCCGCCCAAATATGGCATTCGCGGCATTCCGACCCTGATGTTGTTTAAAAATGGCAATGTTGAAGCCACCAAGGTGGGTGCCTTGTCAAAAACCCAACTGGCGGCATTTATCGACGCCAATATCTGATTTTGCCGAGTTTTGACGATTGGTCCGGGGCGATTAAAAAACTTGCCCCGGACCGATTTATGGTTATACTGCACGTCATCTACGTTGATAAGTCATCCGTAGCGCCTTAGTTGTTCGCAATCTCCCGCTGCAATTCCCAACCTTTGTTGATTCCCGATTGCGCCACGCTTTGCAGCGGCCAATCCAGGCAAAAAGCCGTGTGGCGCATGTTAATCGCTACAGGCGGCGGCCAATTCAGAACTCCGTTCCTAAATCCCATCTTCTCATCGAGGCTCCGGCTTCTTAATCGTAAAACTCGCAAGAAACGCACATACGCATATGCAACTATCAGAAATGAAACTCAAACATGTCTCCGAACTCGTGGAGATGGCCGCAACCGCCGAACTCGAAGGTGCCAATCGCTTACGCAAGCAAGAACTCATTTTTGCCCTGCTCAAACATCAGGCAAAAAAGGGCGAGGCCATTTTTGGTGACGGCACCCTCGAAGTATTACAAGACGGTTTTGGTTTCTTGCGCTCACCGGATATATCCTACCTGGCCGGCCCGGACGATATTTATGTCAGCCCGTCACAAATCCGCCGCTTTAATTTGCACACCGGCGACACCATCGAGGGCGAAATTCGCACCCCCAAAGAAGGCGAACGTTACTTTGCGCTGGTCAAGGTCGACAAGGTCAACGGTGAGCCACCCGAAGCCGGCAAAAACAAAATTCTGTTTGAAAACCTGACGGCACTGTTTCCAAACAAACCGTTCACACTTGAACGCGACATCAAATCTGACGAAAACATCACCGGCCGGGTCATTGACATCATTGCACCGATTGGCAAAGGCCAGCGCGGCTTGCTGGTGGCATCTCCCAAATCCGGCAAAACCGTCATGCTGCAACACATCGCCCAGGCGATCACCAGCAATCATCCGGAAGTTATTTTGATCGTGTTGCTGATTGATGAGCGTCCGGAAGAAGTCACCGAAATGCAGCGTACCGTTAAAGGTGAAGTGGTGTCGTCAACCTTTGACGAGCCCGCCACCCGCCATGTACAGGTCGCGGAAATGGTCATCGAAAAAGCCAAACGCCTGGTGGAGCACAAAAAAGACGTGGTGATTTTGCTCGACTCGATCACCCGTCTCGCCCGTGCCTACAACACCGTGGTGCCGGCCTCCGGCAAGGTGCTGACCGGTGGTGTTGATGCCAACGCCTTGCAGCGCCCCAAACGGTTTTTTGGTGCCGCCCGTAACATCGAGGAAGGCGGCTCACTCACCATTATCGCCACGGCGTTGATTGATACCGGTTCACGCATGGATGACGTCATCTACGAAGAATTCAAGGGCACCGGCAACATGGAGGTGCATTTGGATCGGCGCGCCGCGGAAAAGCGTGTTTACCCGGCCTTAAACGTCAATCGCTCCGGCACGCGTAAAGAAGAATTGTTGATCAAGCCCGAGATCCTGCAGCGCGTCTGGGTGTTACGCAAAATGATGTTTGCGATGGATGAATTGGAAGCAACCGAATTTTTGATCGACAAACTCAAAGCGACCAAAAACAACGCGGAATTCTTCGATTCGATGAAGAAAAGCTAATTTGTTGATTTGACCGGGCGCGCCGCGACCGCGGCGGGGAGTTTCCGGGCGGCGCTTGCTGCGCCCGATTCCTGATCTGCCCTTGCAAGTCCCCGCACACCGGGCGAACCATCCCGCAAATGCGGGATGGCGCGGCACCGGTATCGCGGCGGTACAATGAACCATTAATATTTTGGTCTTTTGCCGCCATGCCAAACGTACTGATTGTTGAAGATGATGCGGCGTTTCGCGACCGCTATGTGGCAACATTGGCCAATGATCAAGATTTCAACGTCGTCGCCAGTGTTGGAACCGCCGCTGATGGTCTTGCCATGCTGGACTTGAACAAGCCCGATATTTTGTTGGTCGATCTGGGGTTACCGGATCAGTCCGGCATCGAAGTCATCCGCCACGCCAACAAAACCCTGCCATCATGTGAATGTATGGTGGTCACGGTGTTTGGTGATGAAGAACACGTGTTGGCCTCGATTGAGGCGGGTGCCTCCGGCTATTTGTTAAAAGACGCCACCGAGGACAGTTTTTTATCCGGCATCCGCGAATTGATGGCTGGCGGCTCACCCATTTCACCGATCATCGCCCGCCGTCTGCTGAAACGGTTTCACGCCGATGCGGGCATGGCCGAGTCATCGCCACCCAGTTCTGATATCGTACCGGTCGAAAGTGATGTCACTTTGTCGGAACGTGAACGCGAAATACTTCACTTAGCTTCAAAGGGTTATAACTACCCGGAAATGGGTAAGTTAATGGGAATCTCTCCTCACACCGTGACGAGCCATGTCAAAAAAATATATCGAAAGCTCGCCGTCCATTCGCGTGGAGAAGCCGTATTTGAAGCCAACCGCATGGGTCTTATTCGCACCCTTTAAGCGCGCACTGAATCTTGCCTGTCAGTCCGGACACTGGTTACCCGCGGGTTGCCTAGCTTTCGCTTGTGTTTTTGTACCCGCGCCGGCATTGGCTTCGATCACACCTGATCTCGTCCCCATCGTCAATGCCGGCCTGGCAACCGACCGCATCACCACCTTTGTGCATGCACAGTTTTTGCAGTCAACGTCGCTTTCGCCCCCCCCGGAAAATGCCGCGTGGGAAATGATTGACCTGCCCGATAGCTGGCGCCAACAGAAGCGAGATTGGGAAAAGTTTGGCTGGTATCGACTGACTTTTAATGACCGCCCGTCGATGCCCACGGACACAAACAGCGGGCAACGCGCGATCTACATTTCCCGCGTCACCAATAATATTGAAATCTACCTAAACAAACAATCGTTTGCCGTCAGCGGCCGCTTTCAACCTCCGCAAGAGTCTTGGAATCTCGCCCAATACTATTTGATCCCGTCGAGCATGATTCGCGACGGCAGGAACGAAATTCTGATTCGCCTGCACCCGGACAGTTATTCCCGCGCAGGTATCGCCAACGTGCTGCTTGGGCCCAGTGAACTGATAGAGCCGCAGTATTTGCGACGCCATTTTGTGCAAACCACCGCGCCGCAGTTGATTACCGGTGTTATGGTGGTGATGGCGGTTCTGTCATTTGCGTTATGGTTGCGTCGCCGCTCTGAAACCATCTTTCTGTTATTCGGCCTGATGGCAACGGTCGCCGTGGTGCGTTTATTTCATCACTATCTGCGCGAAACTCCGATTTGGTTGGGTGTGATGGCGGTACCGGCCATGTGTTGGCTGACTGCATTTCAAGTCAATTTTTCGCTGCATTACGCCAAACGCTCCATGCCAAGGTTGGAGCGTGGCCTGATCATTTTTGCGACTGTTTCTAGCCTGTTGTTATTTATTTCAATATTCGGCGGTTTTTTTGGGCTCGCCACAACCATTATTTATGGCCTGCTGGCGTTGCTGACGCCGGTCTTAACTGCGATCCTGATTTATCAACTCACTCGCACCATCACACCCGGCAATATCCTGATGATTGTCGCCGTGTTGCTGACCTCGGGATTTGGTGTGCATGATTTTCTGAATTATCGCGAGCTGCTGGGTTATGACCGGCTCTATTTGATTCCGCTTGGCCTGCCGTTGTTGTTGGTGGCGGTCGCGGCATTATTGGTCAGGCGGTTTGTAGATACGCTCGATAGTTATGAATCATTGAACGTCGGTCTCGCCAGCCGCATCACCGACCGTGAGCGTGACTTGGAGGCCAGTTTTGCGCGAGAACGTTTGCTTGACCAACAGCGTTCCACTGCTGAAGAGCGGCAAAAATTGATGCGCGATATGCACGATGGCATCGGTTCACAACTGATGTCGACGTTGGCGCTGATGAAACGCGGCACCTTATCGCGTGAGGCATTGGAGGGCATCATCACCGATTGTATTGACGAGCTCAAGTTAACCATCGACTCATTGGAGCCTGTGGAGCGCGATCTATTGGTGGTGCTTGGCAACCTTCGTTACCGCTTGGAACCCCGCCTCAATGCCGCCGGAATTTCTTTGCAATGGGCGGTAAATGATCTGCCGCCGCTCGATTATCTCGAGCCCGAGAATGTCCGCAGCATATTAAGAATTATTCAGGAAGCCTTCACCAACACGCTCAAACACGGCAATGCCACCCGCATCACCCTGTCGACCGGAGTGGATCATGCAGCCAACCGTGTGCTGGTGCGGGTCACCGATGACGGCCAATCGTTTGACCAGGAAAAAATTCGCGGCGGCCGGGGTGTCGCCAATATGAAAGTACGCGCGGAGAATATGCGTGGCAGTGTGGAAATCATTCCGCTCAAGGGCGGCGGCACCTGTGTCAATTTACTTTTACCACTGACCGCGCCGTCCACCGGCAGGCTGATACCAAAATAAAACACCAACAATGACGCGGTGATTGCGGCAAAAATGCCCGATCATCCTCGCCAATGCTTGAAGTGAAATTACGCGTCGGTGCGTAATGCCACCAATACTTCGTCGAGCATTTTTTTGGCATCACCAAACAACATACGATTGTTGTCCTTGTAGAACAGCGGATTGTCGACGCCGGCGTAACCCGAGGCCATACTGCGCTTCATGACAATGCTGGTTTTTGCCTTCCACACTTCCAACACCGGCATGCCGGCGATCGGGCTGGTGGGGTCATCCTGTGCGGCCGGATTGACAATGTCGTTGGCACCAATCACCATCACCACGTCGGTGTCGGGGAAATCCTCGTTGATCTCGTCCATTTCAAAAACAATATCGTAGGGAACCTTGGCTTCGGCCAGCAACACATTCATGTGTCCCGGCATGCGTCCGGCCACCGGATGAATACCAAAACGCACGTTTATTTTTTTCTCACGAAGCAATTTGGTGATCTCAAACACCGTGTGCTGCGCCTGGGCCACCGCCATGCCGTATCCCGGCACAATAATCACACCCTTGGCGTCCCGCAATAACTCCGCCGTTTCCACGGCGCTCACCGGCACCACGTCCCCCGCCGGTTGCGCGGCATCGCCGGATACCTTCGCCGGCGTGCCGCCACCAAATCCACCGGCAATCACACTGATAAAATTGCGGTTCATGGCATTACACATGATGTACGACAAAATCGCGCCGCTTGAGCCGACCAAGGCGCCAATCACAATCAGCAAATCATTTGACAGCATAAAACCGGTCGCTGCCGCCGCCCAGCCTGAATAACTATTAAGCATCGACACCACCACCGGCATGTCGGCACCACCAATGGCCATCACCATATGCATGCCAAACAACAACGCAATCACGGTCATGACAATCAACGGCGTCATGCCGGCTGAAACCGAGGCCGCGATAATAAACTCGCGTCCGAACCAAATCACCACCAGCAACCCAACAAGATTCAGTAAGTGGCGACCGGGCAACAACATCGGCTTGCCGCCAATCCGCCCGGATAATTTTCCGAACGCAATGACCGACCCGGAAAACGTCACCGCACCGATCAGGATGCCCAAATAAATTTCAATGTTGTGAATGGTTTTTTCGGTCCCGGAATAGGTTACCGAGGTGTCGATGTAACTGATAAAACCCACTGCCATCGCGGCCAAACCGACCAGGCTGTGCATGATCGCCACCAGCTCCGGCATTTGCGTCATTTTCACAGTGCGCGCCGCATACAAACCGATCGCGCCGCCCACCACCATGGCACCAATAATCCAGGAAATTCCACCGGCCGATACACGCGGACCAAAAATGGTGGCGAGCACGGCAATGGCCATACCGAGAATGCCAAATAAATTTCCACGACGGGCGGTTTCCGGATTGGACAGGCCGCTGAGACTCAAAATAAACAACATGATGGCGCCGATATAGGCGGCCGTAACCAGACTCTCTGACATGGTGGCTCCTATTTGCGAAACATGGCCAGCATGCGCTGGGTGACGGCGAATCCGCCGAACATATTGATGGCGGTGAGTGCGATACCGGCCACCGCCAGCCAGCGGATCAACTCATCCGGCCTGGTCGACTGAAGAACCGCGCCGGCCGCCACCGGTGGCGCAATTTGCACCAGCGCGCCAATGACAATGATTGAACTGATGGCATTGGTGACACTCATCAGCGGCGTATGCAACGCCGGCGTGACATTCCACACCACCATATAGCCGACAAAACACGCCAATACAAACACCGTAAAGTGGCCCAGGAACGCCGCGGGCGCATTGGCACCGACAAACCAAAACATCAATGCTGCAATGCCAAACATCACCGACAATTTTGTTCCGGACATGGGTGCGGATGGTGCACCATGGCCCTTTTTCGCGGTCGGCATGACGGTCGCCGGTTTGGCCGCAGCCGGTGGAGCGGCAGACAGTTTAGGAGCAGGCGGTGGCCAGGTGACCTCGCCGGCTTTCACCACCGTGGTGCCACGCAACACTTCGTCTTCCATATTGACGTTGATGACGCCATCCTTGGTTTTGCACAATTCTTCCGACAGCCGGAATAAATTGGTGGCATACAAGGTGCTGGCCTGGCGCGCGAGGCGGCTGGCCAGATCGGTGTAGCCGATGATGGTCACGCCATGTTTCACCACCACTTGACCCGGCACGGTCAATTCACAATTGCCACCCTGCTCGGCGGCCATATCGACAATCACGCTGCCGGCTTTCATCGACTGCACCATCTCGGCGGTGATGAGCCTGGGTGCGGGCTTGCCGGGAATCAAGGCGGTGGTGATGATGATGTCCACGTCACGCGCCTGTTTGGCGAAGGTCTCGCGCTGCGCTTTCTGAAAACCCTCGCTCATGACCTTGGCATAACCACCAACACCGGTGCCCTCTTCGACATAATCAACCGTCACCACCTCGCCACCGAGAGAGGTGATCTGGTCGGCGACTTCGGGGCGGGTATCACTGGCACGCACAATCGCACCCAAACCGGCGGCGGCACCAATGGCCGCCAAGCCCGCCACACCTGCGCCGATGATAAACACCTTGGCTGGCGGCACCTTGCCGGCGGCGGTGATTTGCCCGGTGAAAAAGCGGCCAAAGTGGTGTGCGGCCTCAATCACCGCACGATAACCACCGATGTTGGCCATTGAACTCAAGGCGTCCAGCTTCTGCGCGCGCGAAATGCGTGGCACCGAATCCATCGCCAGCACCGTGGCTTTTCTGGCCGCCAGCGATTTCAGTAATTCGGGATTTTGTGCGGGCCAAATAAAACTGACCAGGGTAGTGCCCTCGCGCATGAGAGCAATTTCATCGGCACTCGGGGCGCGCACCTTGAACACCATGTCGGCACCCGCCCACAGTGCGGCGGCCGTGTCCACCACTGATGCTCCCGCCGCGCGATAAGCATCATCGTCAAAATTGGACCCCGCGCCCGCGCCGGATTCCACCGTCACCGCGAAGCCCAGCTTGATCAATTTCTCGACCGCCTCCGGCACCGTTGCCACCCGCTTTTCACCGGCAAAAATTTCCCTTGGAACACCAATCATCAGACCCATGATTTTTTTCTCCGCTGCGGCTTTGTTGTATTGCTGAATGTGCGTAAGTCTAACCGGAACACCCTCACAATGGCAGTTGCCGCGCATCGGCCAATGCGCCAATGGTGTGTGGGCCTTTGGCAAAACCAATCACCTTGAAAAACTCCCCCATCTCGGCAGGCGACAACAATCGCTGCGCTTGATTGGTTAATGCCAGATACGGCACCGTGTCGGCCGGATCGTGTCGGCCGATCAACCCGGTGATGCCTGCCGCCAGCAAAAAATTGGCCTGGGTGGTGTAACCGATCAACGCCGCGCCCGCCGCCACACCGGCCTCGGCAATGGCGGTGAAATCAACGTGGGCAGTGATGTCCTGCAACCCCGGATATAAAAATGGATCAGTATGGGCGTGATGCCGGTAGTGGCACATCAGCGTGCCCGTGCGCCGGTCGGGATGATAAAACTCGGCGCGGCGAAAGCCGTAATCAATCAATAAAATCACCCCGTCCTGCAAGCATTGCACCAGCGAGGCGGTGAGCGCCCTGGCCTGCGGGGCAAATTCACTCAAATATCCATCAGGCAGCGTCGATGCAAAATCTTCCCGATTGACGGCATCGGCCATCAACATCACATCCGGCGGCAAGACTGGCACATCCCGCCACACGAATTGTGCATGGTCGAGTCCGACGCCACGCAAAAACCGCTGCCCCTGTTTAAACACGACCAACTGCACCGGCACCACATCGAGCACTTCATTGGCAACAATTGCACCGACAAAATCAACCGGCAAGGTGTCGATCCACGCACAGCGCGCAGTCAGCGATGGCGGCAACCGCGACAGGGTTTCGCGCTGACGCTGGCGTAAATCGGCGGAGACTTCCAGCAGCCAATATTTTTCCGGCAACACATTTAATTTTTCCAGCGCAACCAGCAGGTCAAACGCCAATTGGCCGGTGCCCGGACCCAGCTCCAACACGCTGCCCTTGGTGGCCAACAATGTATCGGCAACACTGGCGGCGACACATTGGCCAAACAGCGGCGAGATTTCCGGCGCGGTAATAAAATCCCCCGCCTGGCCAAATTTACGTGCACCCGCCGCGTAATACCCCAATCCCGGCGCATACAACGCCTTGTCCATAAATTCGGCAAACGATATCCAGCCACCGGCCTCATGTATGGCCGCAATCAACATGGCGGTACAGGCAGTCGAGTGCGCCAGCGTCTCAGGGGAAGGCACGGGCAATGATAGTGAATTAGTTGGCATATTCACAAGGGCGGTCGGCTAAAATAGGCATTATGTCAGCCACTACCGCTACATTTCGTTAATGCAACAAGCTTCAAGCACAAATTAAAGTTCAACAATCTAAACGTCCGCACTTCAATTTGCGCCATTGATTGCGTTTTATTTGGTCACGAACCATTTCAATATTTGATAATCAGGAGAAAATTTATGGCTGAAAACGCCGGAACCGATGTACTGAAGGGACTTCGTGTCTTTTCGTTGCCAGCATCAGCTCGGTGGATATTGCTGAGTCTGCTGATTACTCTCGGGACAATAAATGCCGCATTGTTTTTTATGGGGTTGTTACAGACCGGCAAACATGAGTGGGTAAAGGCAAGCTTGGAATTGATGTCTGTCATCATGCCTTTTCTTCTGCTGGCGGTTGTATTGTTCTTTTCGTCGTCCGTCTCGGAGCAAGCAATCAGGAGAACTGCAAAATTTTTGCTCATATCGGCACCCGCCAGTTTTGCGTCACTTCTGGAGGAAGATGTACCTTTTCGAGATGCGGAACGCACTCTCGGTAAGGCTTTACTTGTCCCCAATAAAATTGTTGGTGTCCGCATTCGATATAGCCCTGGCTCAGTATGCACAGACTACATTCTTGACATCCCGGCTAGCGCCAGAAAATCAAGTGACCATTTACGAATGTACTTGAGGCTTGAGCTAAATCTGCGCAGGCTAACGGTTAATATAGGGATAAACGGGGACAATTTACCTGCGGGACTGGAGAGGCAAAGCGAAGGCTCCTCAATCAATTGGTTCCAAAATGTTTTCCCGAACACTATCGCAGGCGCCTCCTGCAAAATTGATGAAAGCGTAAGCAATTCCCACATGAAATTTCGCGCTGGTTACACGTTTAACCGCTTTATCAAGCGGGAAATGGATGGTGCCACAGTCCTATGCTTTGTTGCCACACAAGACCTTAGCAATGATTTCCTATGGGATACGGCCGAACAGCTTTTTGTTCTAAACGACCTTGTTTTCATGCTGCGCGCAATGTTGATTGAAAATGCGGCGGTTTTTAACATTAAAAACAAACTGGAAATTGATGATGAGACCAAATTACAATGAATCTCCACATGCCAATTTCCCCAAAAATTGGATTGCAAGCGAATTGCTCAATGTCAGAACTGAGCGTAAATGCGGAACTCACCCATGGGAACAACATGTGGAGAGACCCAACCTATTGCTAGTAAGCATCCGCATATATAGAGAATATGAACAATTCGACGGCAAGTTTCTTGATTACGATCCAATTAGAAATCGCCTAAGGGAATGGCCAACTCAGCCACATGTGGCTACATTAGAAGAGCTTGCGGAGGAACTTTTTATCATTGCGTTTGAAAATTCTGATGTGCAGGCGAGTTGGGTGAGGCTCTCAAAACCGCTAATTTTCAGCGAAGCAGAAAGCGCGGGAATAGAAATTTTTCGTTTCCGCCGCAGCACATAACAATTTATGAACATTCTAGTTACAGGCGGGGCAGTGAGAATTGGTGCCGAAATTAGCAAGTCATTTGCCAGCGCTGAAAACCATATATTTGTGCATTATAGAAATTCTTCAGTGGAAGCTGAACGGTTGAGCCTTGAAATCCGCCATGCAGGTGGCGAATGCTCAATAATACATTCGGATCTTTCTGGCAAGGAGGGATGCGCGTCTCTTGTTTCCGCGATCTTTGAGCGTGTGGACGAACTGCACGTTCTGGTAAATTGTGCGGCCGAATTTAGTTATGATTGGCCTACGTCGTTTGAATACGAAGATTTTGAGAGGGTCATAAAAACGAATTTGATGACGCCACTTTTCCTTATGAAGGAAATTTCAAATAGGTTGCCCCCTCAATCCGAGGCATTATTCGTCAACATACTTGATCAAAAAATTCAGAATCTGAATCCGGACTATTTTTCCTACACGATCAGCAAATGCGCTCTCGCTTCAGCTTCGGAAATTTTCGCGATGGTTCTTGCCAAAAGGGGAATTAGGGTTATCTCAATTTCTCCAGGGGTCACCCTGCCTAGCGGGCCACAAACAATCGAAGAATTTTCTGCTTCAGGCTGTCTTACTCCGCTGGGAATATCGTCATCGCCGCAGGACATTGTTTCTGCGATTCGATTTGCGATTGTATGCAAATCGATGACGGGCACCAATTTAATTATTGATGGTGGTGAAAGTTTATTTAGACGGGAACGTGATGTCGCTTTTTGGAAGCAGCAGCAAAGGTCTGGGCAATAGTCATCATGATTTCGCGGAATAATGCCCTCGTTGTATCAGTGAATATTTAATGCTCGACGCCCCCTATGTGACCGGACAAATCCTCGCCGTTGACGGCGGCAGGTCGCTTTGTTTATGAACGCCATCCTCAGCCAGAAACAACAAGTCGAACAAAACAAACTCGCCAAGCGCCTGCGCCGGCAAGTGGGTGAGGCCATTGCCGATTTCAACATGATCGAAGCCAACGACCGGGTGATGGTGTGCCTGTCCGGCGGCAAGGACAGCTACGGCCTGCTGGATGTGTTGCTCGGCCTGAAAGAAAAATCCCCGGTGCCGTTTGAATTGATCGCCTTCAATCTCGACCAGAAACATCCCGGCTACCCGGCACACATCCTGCCGGATTATTTGACCAGCCAGGGCATTGCGTTTCGCATCGAGGAGCAGGACACCTACTCGACCGTCAAGCGCCTTATCCCCGAAGGCAAGACCATGTGCTCGCTGTGCTCGCGCCTGCGGCGCGGCGTGATCTACCGCGTGGCGGAGGAAATGGGTGCCACCAAGATCGCCCTCGGCCACCACCGCGACGACATCGTGCAAACATTTTTCCTGAACATGTTTTTCGGATCAAAACTCAAATCCATGCCGCCGAAGCTGGTATCGGACAACGGCAAACACATTGTCATCCGCCCGCTCGCCTATGTGGACGAACGCGACCTCGAAGCCTATGCGGCATGGAAGGCGTTTCCCATCATCCCCTGCGATTTGTGCGGGTCACAAGACAACCTGCAACGCCAGCAGGTGAAGCTGATGCTGCGTGAGTGGGACAAAAAATTCCCCGGCCGCGTCGAGAATATTTTTCGCGCGCTCGGCAGTGTGGCTCCCTCGCATTTGCTGGATCGCGCACGTTATGATTTTGTCAATTTGCGGGCGGGCGGTGTGGCCGATGCCGCTGGTGACAAGGTGTTTGACGAAGATGAAACCTGTGCCGCGCCGGCAACGGAAACAACCGCGCAAATTATTTCGTTCAAGTAGTTCATGTAGTGTGGGCAGAGCCCACCGTTTGTGATGATGGTGGGTTTCACCCACCCTACGAAACCACGAAACCCCACCATCCCAATCCGGTGTAATATAAACGCATAGGCGTTTATCCGCTTAACTGCTTTGACCGTATTGAACCCACCAGGAGCCCGCCATGAACGACCCCGTCCGCTGGACTGTGAAGGTGTCAAAGGACACCGATATTTCCCTGCGCTCCTACCTCGCGCAACACGGCATGAAAAAGGGCGACCTTTCCAAATTCATCGAAGAGGCAGTGCAAAAGGAAGTGTTTGCGCGCACCGTGGCCGCCGTTGAATTGCGGCACACCGGCACCAGCCTGCGCAGCATCGATGCCGCCATCGATGACGCGCTGCGGGGCGTGCGTGCGGAGATGTGGGGCAAGCCAAAAGCGGCGGCAAAACCAAAACGCCGGGCCGCATGAAGGTGATTTTGGACACCAATGTCTTGCTGTCCGCCTTTTTCAAAACCGACTCGCCGCCGTACAAGCTGGTGCAGGCGTGGATTGAGGATCGCTTTTCCCTGATCACATCGTTTGATCAAATAGAAGAATTGGTTCGTGTTTGCCGCTATCCAAAAGTCAGGGCGTTGATTTCACCGGCTGAAGTCGGCTGGCTGGTGAACCGGCTCAGGGATCGAACGCTGCTCCTGAAAAAATTGCCGACAGTCGAGGTCTCGAATGATCCAGCCGACAACTTTCTGTTCGCCATGGCCGAGGCCGGTGATGCCGACTATTTGGTCACAGGTGATAAATCCGGAGTGCTTGCATTTGGCCATCACCACACCACACGGGTCATTACAGCCCGGCAAATGGTGAATATCCTGAAGATTTGACCCTCCTTGGTAGCCGCAATACCGTTGGCTTTTGTCAAATCAAATTTGGGCACTTCTATAAATTCCGTCATTCCCGCGCAGGCGGGAATCCAAGTTTTGCAAGCCACTGATATTGAACGAAACTTGGGTTCCCGCCTGCGCGGGAACGACGGTGGTTTTGAATTTATAGAAGCGCCCATTAGTCTGTATTTTTATACAGCATTCGCCAATTCGGCGTAAAGTAGCGCCATGTCCCTCCACGCGCTCTTGGTCGATTTCAATTCCTACTTCGCCTCCTGTGAACAACAGGTGCGACCCGAATTGCGCGGCCGCCCGGTCGGGGTGGTGCCGATGCTGGCGGATTCCACCTGCCTGATCGCGGCCAGTGTGGAGGCAAAAAAATTCGGCGTGAAAACACTCACGCGTGTGGGGGATGCCAAAAAACTCATTCCCGACATCGTGCTGGTGGTGGCGCGGCATGAAATTTATATTGATCTGCACCATCGCGCGGTCAAGGCGGTCGATGAAATCGCGCCGGTGCGCAAGGTGTTGTCGATCGACGAAATGGTGTGTGATCTGCCATCCGGCTGCAAGAGCATCGCGCGCGCCACCCAATTGTCGATGGACATCAAGCGGCACCTGGCGCGTGCCGTCGGCGAATGCATGACGGTATCGATCGGGTTGGCACCCAATTTGTTCCTGGCCAAGCTCGCCTCCGACATGATGAAGCCCGACGGCCTGGTGGTGCTGGAGGAACACGACGTACCGCACAAGATCGCCCACCTCGGTTTGCGCGCGCTCAATGGGGTGGGTGCCAACATGGAGGCGCGCCTGAACCACGCCGGGGTGATGACCATTGACCAACTGTACGCACAAACGCCGGATCAGTTGCACACCATCTGGGGCGGGGTGGGTGGCTTGCGGTTTTACAAAAAATTGCGTGGCGAGGAGGTGGTGGAGCCGCACAGCGAGATGGGCTCCATCGGCCACTCGCATGTGCTGCCGCCGTCCCTGCGCGACAAGGATAGCGCGCTGGCGGTGCTGAACCGCCTCACGCAAAAAGCCGCCATGCGCCTGCGCAAGGCCTGCCATACCACCGCACACCTCGCCATCAAGGTGAAATTCCTGAACGCGCCCACCTTTGAAGCCGGCACACGTTTGCAGGACACACAGGACACACTCGCGCTGATCCACGCGGTGGAAAAACTTTGGCAACAATATCCCAAACAAAAATCCGCCAAGCCACTGCAAGTCGCGCTCACCCTGGACAATCTGCTGCCCGAGGCCTCGGCGAATTATTCGTTGTTTGACGAAAGCGAAGTGAACGAAAAAAAACGCCTGAACGCCGCCATCGACACCCTCAACACCCGCTATGGCAAACGTGCGGCATACTTCGGCGGGGCACATCGCGCGCTCGATCACGGCCGTCTGGCGATTGCGTTTAATCATATTCCCGATGTGGAGACTGAATCATGACACTTGAAAACAATATCACCATCATTACCGGTGCCTCGACCGGCATCGGCGAGGAACTCGCGTACCAGCTTGCACACAAAGGCGCACATCTGGTGTTGTCCGCGCGCCGCACCGAGGAACTGGAACGGGTTGCCGACAAAGTGCGTGACATCGGCCAAACCAGCGGCGCACGGGTGTCGGTGGTCGCCTGCGATGTGGCGATCGAAGCGGATTGCAAGAATTTGATTGATGCCACCGTAGCGGAATTTGGCGGGATTGACACCATTGTGCTCAACGCCGGCATGACCATGTGGGCAAAATTCGCCGACATCCAGGACATGGCGATCGTCGAGCGCATCATGCAGGTCAATTACATGGGCGCAGTGTATTGCACCCATTACGCCCTGCCACACCTGACCGCCGCACGCGGCCGCATAGTTGGTGTGGCGAGCCTCACCGGATTGGTGGGTGTGCCGACCCGCACCGCCTACGCGGCGAGCAAACACGCCATGCGCGGCTTTTTTGATTCGCTGCGCATTGAGCTTGAAGAAACCGGTGTCACCGTCACCATGATCTACCCCGGTTTTGTCGCCACCGGCATCCGCGAAAACGCCACTGGGGCGGATGGCAAAGCAGCCAAGGTTGATCCGGTCAATAAAGACGATGTGATGCGTGTTGAAGAATGTGCGTCCATCATCGTCCGCGCCATCGAACAACGACAACGTGAAAATATAATGACCCTCAAAGGCAAACTCGGCCAGTGGCTCAAATTGATCGCCCCCAAAGTCATCGACGGACTGGCCAAACGCGCCGTCGCCGGCAATCAAAAATTTGTGGATGGGAAATAATCAGCAAATAATCAAACACGCCATTTGACGAGCGCCTTCAGGCACAATCGCTTGTAAATGCATGTCCCTCCTATATTTTTACCATTCACTATCAAATCATGACCCTCGCCACCTGGTTCACCTACCTTATCGCCGTGATCCTCATTTGTGTTTCGCCCGGCCCCGGCGCCCTATCGTCGATGTCGGCCGGAATGAAATATGGATTTGCCGTCGGCATGTGGAACCTGCTCGGCCTGCAGGCGGCCATTGCGGTGAATGTATTGGTGATCTGGCTCGGGCTTGGTGCACTCCTGGCTGCATCCACCACTGCGTTTGAGGTGATGAAATACGCCGGCGCACTGTATTTGATTTATTTGGGCATCCAGAAATTTCGCGAGCCGCCCGTTCCCTTTGAATTCATCGCCAACCGCACCAAATTTGCCGACACCTCGCGCTGGGGCCTGATCAAACAAGGCTTATTGGTCAATCTGACCAATCCCAAAGGCATCGTTTTTCTGGTGGCCGTGTTACCCCAATTCATCGACGCCAGCCAACCCACCGGCAAACAATACGCCATCATGGGTGTCACCATGATTGTGGTGGATATGGTGGTGATGATGGGTTACACCGGCCTCGCCTCGTGGGTGATTCGTTTACTCAAAGACCCGGCGCATATTCGCTGGACCAATCGCGGCATGGGCAGTTTGTTTGTCGCCGCCGGTGGTGCACTAGCGGTGTTCAAGCGTACGTGACCCAATTGCCGATATGGCTCGCCCCACTGTTGTGAGTCGATGAGCAGCGCAACAGACGCGGGCGTTGTCCGCGCGCATTGGTTGCAGACGAGTAAAAGAAAGAAAGTAGCTGCCTGGCTACTTGCCGGAATAAATTCCGGCAAGTAGTGCTGATGATGTATCCCCCGTTGTGCGCCGCTGAGCAGCGCAGCTAACGTGGGAGTCGTCCGCGAGCAATGTTTGAGGGCGAGTGAAACCAATAACTAAAATCGCGCCTTCAACCACGAGCCCGAGTTTTGCGAGCGGCCCACGTTGGCGAGCAGCGCAAGGAACCCCGCTGGGGCGGCAAACCGGGTCGCCTTTTCTTTGGTTACTTTCTTTTGGCGAAGCAAAAAAAAGCAACTAGCCGCCGGGCTACCCCCGGCATCGGTCTGCGCAGAAGACAATAGCAACCGTCGACGAATAAAACCCAAATCTGCCCTTCACCAAAACTTGACTAGCGCTGGCTCCCGCCAAACACCACCAAAAATATAAACAACAATATCCCCGCCACCAAGAAAAAAATCTTCCATCCAGATTTGGGTGACTCACCTTCAACCTCGCCGGTCTGCCCATTCACCACAAACCGATAAGTCTTACCCTTGAACAAATAAGCCGACACCCACATCGGCAATAAAATGTGTTTAAACCGGAGTTGACTGTACTGCGAATGCAGACTGGTGATGCGTTGACGATCGCCGCCAATATCGTCCCGCACCAGTGACTCAATGGTGGCATCGATTTGTTTTTTGCCTTGTGCAAACGCGGCTGGTAAATCGACCGAATAGGCTTCGGCATAAAAGCCGGTAATGTATTCATCCTGATACGGTACCAACTCACCCGTATTCCAAGTGCGCAATTTTCTGGAGAGCGCATTTGCGAAGACGTTTCCGACCCCACCCACCGCGGACAACGCCGTTGCCACATGCTGATTGTCGTTCTGGGCACCTAAGCGGCTGCGCGAACCCGACACCAACACATCGTTGTGAAAATAGGCAACCTGGCCGGACGCGTTTGACCAATCCGTAACAACACGTGTTTGCGTCACACGCTGGCCGTTGGAATTGGTGGTGGTATAGGTCTCAATGCGGTCGTCGCCACGCATCCCTGCGTAATCCGTGCGGGTATCGGCGTCAAAGGTCCAGAACGGCACATATAAACCTTTAATGCCGCCATCACTTTGCGCGAATTTTTTTAACGCATTGGGTGCCATCCATAATCCGCGCAACCAGCCGCGCCATTTGTCCTGCGCCTGCAACTTGGTGACTTTAAACGGCACCAGCGATTTTGGTTTAATCAATCGCTGCGCATAACTCTGACTGGTGATGGGTGTGCCGCAAAAAACACATGCCGATGTGTACAAATTTGCCGGCAAGGTTTGTTCACCGCCGCAGTTCTTGCACTTTAATTGTTCCTGCTCAAAGGTCTCGAGTTTGCTGACTTGTTTGGCGATCCAATCGTCAAGATCAAGCTCTTCAATAACGGTGGTGTGTTCGTCAAAGGTATTGGATGCTCCGCAAAAGTCACATTTCAAACTGTTGGTGCCGGGCGAAAAAGACAGTTTTGCGCCACATGATTTGCACGGAAATGCCCGCACATTTTCCGTCATGACATCCAGTGTGGTTTGCGACGCGTGCGGATTTTGCATGGAAGTTTACGAATGGAACTCGTCACCAACGCGGCTCGGCATGGCAGGTTTTTAAGTTAGCCTGGCGGCAAGGGTGGCGGGGTATTGGCAAACAGTGGCGCGAGTTCGACGACGTCTGCTGCCTTCGCCCACTGCGCCATGCCGTTTTTCCATACCAAGCTTTCGAGCGTCAATTGGCCACCACTCACTTGCGTTTGAAGCGCCGCCATGTCAAACGGACCGCTCTGCACGCCGCCAATTGCGACATGAAATGCAATAGCTGTCGGCAGAGGAGGCGGCGCGCCGCTGTTGCCACCACCTGCACCCGTGGCTGCCGTTCCGCCTGCTCCACTCTGCCCGCCCATGGTGCCCGCCATTTGATTGGCCATCTGCGCGCCCATGGCAAAGCCTGCGCCGATGCCCATGCCGGCTCCCGCCGCCGAATTCGGCGTGGTGGCGGCGTCCCGAATGGCGCTCGCCGTTTCATATTGGGTATAGGCCTGCAAATTGCCGACAGCGGCAATCGCGCCGCGTTTGTCGATGGCTTTTTCGACCTCCTCCGGCAGGCCGACATCCTGCACCTGCACTTCGCAAAGCTCCAGTCCCATCGCTTCAAAATCAGCACTGATGCGCTCACGCAGCATCTGCCCCATTTGCGTGACCCGTGCTTCAATATCGATGATCGACAACCCCAGTTCGGGCAACACCTCCTTGATGCGCAGTCCGATTTTACCGCGCAGGTTTTCCTGTATCTGCTCGGTGGTGAAGCGCCCTTCGGTACCGGAAATATCGCGGATGAAAATGCCCGCGTCCTTGACCCGAATGGTGTAGATGCCAAACGCCGTGGCGCGGACAATGCCAAAGTCTTTATCACGCATGGTGGCCGGGCCGGGCGTGCCCCATTTCAGATCGGTGAATTTGCGCGTGTTGACAAAATAAATTTCCGCCTTGAACGGCGATTCAAAGCCGTATTTCCAGCCCTTGAGCGTGGATAAGATCGGCATGTTTTGTGTGGTGAGCGTGTACATGCCCGGCTTGAACACATCGGCCAACCGGCCTTCGTTGATGAACACGGCCATCTGCCCTTCACGCACGGTGAGCTTGGCGGCGTATTTGATTTCATTGTTGTGGCGCTCAAATCGATACACCAGCGTATTGGTCGAATCATCCAGCCATTCAACGATATCAATGAATTCGCCGGTGATTTTTTTTACCCAATCAATCATGTCGCCATCCCCTCAAGAAAAGAACACTGCTCGGTCGTTATACTTGCCAATTACATTATCACGAATGCCACGTTCAAATTGACCCGTCGGGATAGAAATCAATGACCAGCCCATCAATTGTACTTTCCGCAATCAACATCTATCCGGTCAAGGGTTTGGCGGGCATTCCGCTCAGGCACAGCTTGATGACCACGCGCGGGCTGAAAAACGACCGGCGGTTTATGCTGGTTGACACCAACAATGTGTTTGTCACCCAGCGCAACCTGCCTAAATTGACCACCGTCTGGACCGAGTTGATCGACGGGCAACTCGAATTCGCTGCGCCCGATCGAGAGCCGATCCGCGTCGATGCCGAACCGCAGTTTTCCGCCGGCAAAACCAGCCCAGCCGTGCGGGTATGGTCGGCAACCGTCGCGGCGCAGACCGTCAGCAGGCACGCGGACCAATGGTTGTCTGATTATTTAGGCATGGATGTACGGCTGGTCTATATGCCGGACAACAGCGAACGAAAATGCAATCCAGAATTCGCATCAAATGGGGAGATCGTCAGTTTTGCCGATGGTTATCCCGTATTGATTACCAATGCAGCTTCGCTTGCCGACCTCAATACACGAATCGGCCTATCAGGTGGCATGGCTGTGCCCATGAATCGATTCCGCAGCAATTTGGTGGTGAGTGGTGCAGCCAACTGGGAAGAAGACGGATGGACCGATCTGGCGATCGGCGACGCAACATTTCGTGCCGTCAAACCATGTGCGCGCTGCGAGGTGACGACCACCGATCAAGCCTCTGGTGAGATTTACAGTGCCGAACCGTTAACCACACTCGGCACTTTTCGCCATACCGACCAGGGAATTCTATTCGGCGTCAATCTGTTGCCGGTGAAACTTGCGCCCATTCAGATTGGCGATATATTGAACCCCATGCAGGGCTGAAGATTGGGCAGGATGTTTGTGTCAAGCACGAATGGCAACATCGAACCTGCTATGGGCTCGCTTCATTTCGAGTGGCGATGCCACCGTTGTTGCCGCCCATACCGGCTAAATGTTGCGCCCACCTGAGCTTCTGCCATGCTTAAAATAAATCAGCAGCAGCACAATGGTCACTGCCGTCAGCTTGCGCAAGGTCATCAAGGTCATTTTGGCTCTGCGGTCAAATTCATGGCTATTTATGGGCAATCGGTTTATCTGTGAACAGATAGCCTTTCAATTCCTTGGAAAAGGCGGGATCCTTGCGCCGGATCCACTCGAGAACCATCGCCGCGTGTTCCTTTTCTTCGTCACGATTGTGCTGCAGAACCGCTTTTAATTCCGCATCCTTGCATGCATCGGCGCGCTGATTGTACCAATCGACAGCTTCAAGCTCCTCCATCAATGAAACAATGGCGCGATGCATGTCGCGTGTTTCGTCCGAAAGCTCGGCGATGGGTTCGTGATAACCAACACTGGACATTATTTTTCTCCTTTGTCAGGGTGAATAAAATTAAGTGATCAAATTCGATGGACCAAAATATTTCCTGTTGCGATTGATTGGCAATCCCATAAGGTTTCCAACCAATTATCAAGGATCAGAATCATTCCGTTCGCCACCGCGACAATGCCGACAATTTTGAATCGTCGTGGCTGAACCTGCGTGCGCATGGTCATGTGCGTGAATGCCCATCCCATCCTGTTGCCATTTAGCCCGGTTGAACTGCTGCATTCCTGCCCAAAATTGTGCCCCCAAGCCATTTGCCGACCCACGCCATCGGCAGATAGGCTCCCACCAAATCGAGCGTGATAAACCAGGTCGGTGCCGGGATCATAAACGATGCTGCGATTCCACCGGCTAAAAAAAACACGCCAACAACATAGGCAAAAATTTGCCGGTGACTCGCGGCAATGAGAAACGCGCTAACGGCGCCAGCCAGTGTGCCGAGTGCATGCGCCAAAAGTGGAACAATGTAATGCCTGGGCTCAAATAAGTGAATCGAGGCCGCAATGCTTTGTGCGTTGGTCACGTCCACTCCGGCTGGCGGCGGAATAATCGCAGGACCAAAAGTGATCAGCGCCATATTCACCGCGCTACCGACCACCAAACCAACAACCACAGCGAGTATGTTGCGCAGTATTGTTTTCAATTTCAACTCCCTAATAGGATAAAAGGTGCCCATGAGTTGATTTGCGCGAATGCGGCAACAGCAACTGTTGGTGCACACACGCTCTTAGCCTGCATATTTCACGGGTCGGCCCGCCTTATATACGCTTTTCATTCTTGGCGAACTATAAATTCTGCGAATCCAAACTGCACCTCGTAAGGTTGATGGCCTACGTACTCGATAGCGGGCGGCTGAGCAGCGCTTTTCC
>CAMTWK010000036.1:0-33384 GCA_947085425.1 uncultured Burkholderiales bacterium
CTAGCCTGCATATTTCACGGGTCGGCCCCGCTCTGCTTGGGGGCTTGCCCGTTAAGTGTTACCGCACTTTGCCATCCAGTTTGGTTTTAATTAAACATCGGGCTTTTGCGCTCGATAGCAGGCCGCTGAACATGCGCTTTTGCGCTCTCTTGCCGTGCTCATTTGCCAAACACGGCTCGCTATGCCGTGGTCAGTCGAGCAAAAAATCACTCGCCCATCCACCCACTCTCGAGTGCGTCCCCGTGAAATATGCAGGCTAACAGTGCTCGACTACTCGGATATGACCAAATGGTCGTATCTCGCTGGTTGGCTGAGTCAATTTGGCGCGCCCTATGTGGCGACCGAACAAATCACCGATTTACCGCTGCATTTGCGCACCCGCCAAAGCGGCTTATTGGTTCGATGGGCAGGGTTGGGGGATGAATGGGTTGCGTGATCAGCGACCCAATAACGCTGACGGAAATTTGTGCGCCATCAAATCCAGTTGGTCGGTAAAAACACCGTCCACGCCCAAATCAAATAATGCCGCGACCAGATCAACGCGATTCGCCGTAAAGGCCATCACATGCACACCGCGATCATGCAAGTGCCGGACCATGCCGGTGCTCACATTTGAATGCTCACAGCCAATTGAAGCGCAATTTAATTCATCGAGGATGGCATCATGTTCGGGAAGATATTTCTCAACCAACAATCCCATCGGCAGATTTGGCGCAGCGACACGGGCGGCGCGCAGTGCGGCCACACTAAAGGAAGTCAGAATCGGTTTCACCACATGCTCGCGCGTCAGCTCCCCGGCAAGTTCAGCGATTCTCTGACCGGTCTCCACCTCCCGACCCGTGCAGGGTTTGATTTCAATGTTGACATTCATGCCTTGCGAATGCAGGTAATGCATGGCGGCCGAAAAACGTGGGATTTTTTCACCGGCAAATTGCGTGTTTAGCCATGAGCCGGCATCGAGTTTTTCCAATTCGGCAGCGGTCTTGTCCTTGAACGCGCCCGTACCATTGGTAGTGCGAGTCAGCGTGTCATCGTGCATGAGCATGGCAATGCCGTCGGCGCTGAGTTTGACGTCGAATTCAACCGCCGCATACAAATAGTGTTGCGCCATTTTCATTCCGGCCAGTGTATTTTCCGGCGCCAATGAACCACCACCACGATGCGCAAACAATTTTGGATAAGGCCAATATTTCATAACACTCCTCAAAATTGCATGGATCGTGCGGTAACAATACACCCGATCGAAAAGATCGCCGCCAGCAGATCGTCAAACATCACGCCAAAGCCATCTGTTATTTTGTGATCAGCGAGACTGATCGGCCATGGCTTAAATATATCAAACAATCTAAACAGCAAAAATGCGGCAAACCACCACACCATTGTCTTGGGGGTAAATAACAGCACCAACATAAACGCAGCGATTTCATCAATGACAATGCCGCCGTGATCGGCCACGCCAAGCGTTTTTCCGGCGATGGTGGATGCCCACACACCAACAACAAAAAACAGTGCGATCACCAAGCCTGTCACCAGCGGAGGCGTCAACCAAACCAACGCGGCATAAAGCGGTATCGCCACCAAGGTCCCAATCGTACCCGGCGCTTTTTTCACAAGGCCCGAACCAAACCCAAACGCAATAAAATGCGCGGGGTGGGAAAATAAAAATTTTTGATCGGGTTTCATGTCAGCTTAATAAATGAAGGCATGTCATCGGATTACCGTTTGGCTGAAAAATGATCAAAACCACTGCCACCAATATCGGACGGCGACAATAAACCACCTGCCTCGTCCCTGATCATGACACCAGTCTTGCCGGCCATCATTGTGCCAATTTTGGTCAAAGGCAGTGACATATCCGCAGCGATGCCGACCAAGGCGATGCGTGCCGCCAGTGGCGCGGTAAAACACAATTCATAGTCATCCCCGCCGGCCAGTGCACACGCCATACGCACTTCTTTTGCCTTTGACAACAACGCCGGGTGTAACGGTAACTTCGCCCAGTCAATTTCAGCGGCCAAACCCGAGCGTTCACAAATGTGTCCCAAGTCCGCCACCAGCCCGTCGGAAATATCAATCGCGGCGATGGTCGCCTGTGACAAACCGGCCAGCCGCATGCCCAGGCCGATGCGCGGCTGTGGCACCAGTAATTTATCCAGCACGGTTTGTAACACGCTTGAGGTCAGTTTGATTTCATTGCGCAAATGGCGCAGCGCCAATGCCGCGCCACCGAGCGTGCCCGACAGCCAGATATCGTCACCCACCTTGGCGTGATCGCGCTGCAACGCCCGGCCCGGCGTGACCTGCCCCATGACGGTCAAGGTCATGGATAACGGTCCGCGTGTGGTGTCACCACCAATCAACACCATATCGTATTGATCGGCCAAGCCAAACATGCCTTTCGCAAAATCTGCCAGCCAAGTGTCATCGATGCCCGGCAACGTGATGGCCAATGTGAAAAATTTTGGCGTGGCGCCCATCGCCGCCAGATCAGACAAATTCACCGCGAGTGCTTTGTGCCCCAACAAGTGGGCGTCGGTGTCGGCAAAAAAATGCACGCCGGCGACCAGCGTGTCGGTGGATATCGCCAGTTGTTTGCCGGGTGTGACGTCGACCAGCGCGCAATCGTCGCCAATGCCCAGCACGCCGCGACGCGGGGCGCGGGTGAAGTGTTTGGCGATCAGCGCAAATTCAGGGGTGCGTGCGGGAACCATGGTTCACTTTTGTGTTGGCGACAGTCGGCGCGCCCGCCTGGCAGATTAAATTAAGAAAACGAATGTGCGGCGACGACACAAATCCTTGGTCGACCAAATCTACGACTTGGCCTTGGCGGTGACGATGACTTTTTTTGCGACCTTGGTTACCTTGGTCACGACAGCAACTTTGACCGCCTTGTTGGCCGTCGAAGTTTTTGCGACGTGGGGGGCGGCAACCTCTTGATCGCGCACCGCCAACGCATACTTATCGAGTACGCCATTTACATATTTATGGCCATCGGTGCCTCCAAACGATTTGGCAAGTTCGATCGCCTCGTTGATGATGACCCGATACGGCGTTTCCACCATAAACGACAATTCATAGGCGCCGATCAACATGATGCCGCGTTCAATCGGACTGACCTCAATCCACGGCCGATCCAAATGTGGGGCCAGCGCCTCGGACAACATCGGCGCGTTGTTCATGGCACCCTTAACCACGGTTTTAAACAAGCCAACGTCGGCTTTATCAAAACCATCCGCGTCCGCATATTGCTTTTCAATTTCCGACCATGACTGATCCGCCAACTGCCATTGGTACAAAGCCTGCAAAGCAAACTCTCGTGAACGACGACGCGGCGATTTCACCATGCGGCACCCGCTGATAAACACCTGCCGCCACCCAAACAACCATTTACCCAAACACTCATGCTTCATCCTTAACAACAATCAACTCAAGCAAATTTGCCATTTCAATCGCAACTTGGGCACATTCGGTGCCCTTTTCTGCGACCCGCGCCAGCGCCTGCTCGTCGGTATTGGTGGTCAGAATGCCATTGGCAATCGGCACCCCCGTTTGTAATGCCACGCTGGTCACGCCCCGGCACGACTCGTTCGATACCACTTCAAAGTGATAGGTTTCACCACGTATAACCGCGCCAATGGCGATCAAGGCGTCGTATTCATCGGTCATGGCCATGGCTTCGAGTACCAATGGAATTTCCAGTGCACCCGGCACGCCCGCGCAATCAATATCGCTGTCGGCCACACCCAGTCGCAACAATTCATCAACACAGGCCGCCAACATTTTTTCCACGATTGGCGCGTTAAAACGACCATGCACAATGCCGATCTTCAGACCGGCTCCGTCGAGTGAGGAAGTAATGATATTCATACTATTTTCAACTTTCTATCAGGCGTGGCAAATCCATTGGGCTTGACCGCGTTGGCGGGTGCGGGTGGTACATATTCGACCACCTCCAAATCAAAACCGGCCATGGAAGGAATATTGATGGGCCAGGACAACACGCGCATCTTGCGAACATTCAAGTGATGCAAAATTTGTGCGCCGATGCCGTACATACGCGGATCCCACTTGCCACCTTTTTTGGTTTCCAATTCCGCTGGTGACAGCGTGAATCGATCGAGCAACGATTGTGCATTTTCTTCGCCGCGCAACAGCACGATCACACCGGTGCCTTCGGCGGCGACTATGCGTAAAGCGTCACCAACCGAATAGGCGTGGCGTCCACTTTCAAAATCAAAAAAATCAGCGCCGGTAAACGGCTCATGCACCCGTGTCAGCACCGGCACATCCGCATTGATTTCTCCACAGGTCAACGCCATATGCATTTCGTTGACGGTTTTATCCTTGAACAAATGCAGCGTGAACGGACCGTATGGCGTATGAACCGGACGCTCGGCGACTTTTTCAACCAAGGTCTCGTTGATCGAGCGATAACGAATCAAATCGGCAATCGTGCCAATCTTTAGCCCGTGTCGTTTGGCGAATGGCACCAAATCCGGCAACCGCGCCATCGTGCCATCTTCATTGAGAATTTCACAAATCACACCAGCCGCTGACAATCCTGCCAACGACGATAAATCACACGATGCTTCGGTGTGACCGGCACGCATCAACACCCCGCCATTTTGCGCGGTGAGCGGAAAAATATGGCCTGGTTGGACAATGTCACCCGGCATGGCATTGCGCGCCGAGGCGGCGCGAATGGTGCGGGCGCGGTCGGCTGCGGAAATGCCGGTGCTGACCCCGGTGGCCGCTTCAATCGACACTGTAAAGGCGGTGCCGTGTGAGGTGCGATTGACCGCCACCATTGGCAATATATTCAGCTGGGCCGCATGGGATGCGGTGATCGGCATACAAATCAAACCACGCGCATGGGTGGCCATGAAGTTGATCGCTTCGGGTGTGACGAAGTCGGCCGCCATGACCAGATCCCCCTCGTTTTCGCGATCTTCCGCATCCACCAACACCACCATCTTGCCGTTGCGGATGTCGTCGATAATTTCTTCTGTGGTTGCAATGGTCATAAACGTCGCCTGAAATTTGAGCCAAAAAAAGCAAACACCAATACTGGCGGGCGCTTTGGGGCATAAATACCCCAATCGGGTTGCTGGATGTAGAGTTTTAAAAAACAGCGCTATACAATAACGCGTCGAGGTCTATTTTACGCGGTGCAAGGCACAACGCGCCATCAACATGGTGTTTTTGTCAGGTGGAGGTGCCGACAGTCGCCATGCGCTCCAGATAGCGCGCCAACAAATCAACTTCCAAATTCACTTTGGATCCGGCATGCAAGCCGCGAATGGTGGTGACCTGATAGGTATGCGGGATGATATTGATTGCAAACACACAGCTGCCGTTTGGCAAATCCTTGACCGTATTGACCGTCAGTGAAATGCCATTAATAGTGATTGAGCCCTTGCGCGCCACAAACTTGGCCAGATCGGCCGGCGCGTCAATCTCCAGCCGCCAAGACGCACCCAAGTCCTCCAACACACTCACCGTGCCGACGCCGTCGACATGACCACTGACCAGATGACCACCCAGCCGATCGCCATAACGCATCGATTTTTCGAGGTTCACTTCTGCGCCCTGCACAAATCCGATGATCGCGGTTAACGATTCATTCGACACATCGACCATAAACGAATCGGGCGTTTTTGCCACCACGGTCAGGCAGCAACCATTGACCGCAATCGAGTCGCCGATGGCGATCTGGTGCAATCCCAGCTTTGGTGCGTGAATCGTCAAATGCAAATTGGCCGGGTTTGTTTCGGCTTTTTGGATGAGACCAGTGGTTTCGATGATGCCTGTGAACATGATTCAACTCTTGGTAAATAAGGATGGACGGTTACGTCAACTTCTGCACGGTGGCGCGAATACGAATGTCCGGCCCGACCTGCCGCACGTCGTCAAACTTCAGCGCAATTTTATCGGCCAGCGCGGTGAGTTCACGCATCGCAAAAAACCCTTTGCCGTCGTCTCCCAAAATGGAGGGCGCGACATAAAACACCAGCTCGTCCACCACACCTGCTTCCAACAACGAGCCGTTCAAACGTGCGCCGGTTTCGACCATAACCGAGTTGATTTTTTGATCGCCCAGCATTTGCATCATGGCCACCAGATCAACCTTGCCTTTGATGCCCTCGGTTTTAACCCGTGACACCGCAATGCCTTTTGTCACCAACGCTGCCGCGCGCGCCTCATCCCCGGTGGCGGTGACAATCAAACAGTTGCCGCCCTGCAAAATTTTTGCGTGGTCTTGCACGTCCAAGCGACTATCGAGAAGTATTCTCAGCGGTTGGCGCTCACATGGCACGTCACGCACGGTCAGTTGCGGGTCATCCGCCAACACCGTACCAATTCCGGTCAGCATCGCGCACGCATCACGCCGCAGAGCATGCACGTCACGCCTCGCCTCTGCCGAGGTAATCCATTTTGATTCACCGTTTTTCAACGCCGTTTTGCCGTCAATACTCGCGGCAATCTTCATCATCACGTACGGCCTGCCTAATTCCATGCGCAACAAAAATGCCTTGAGCTGTTGTTTGACCTCGGTGGCCATCAGCCCGATATCGAGTTGAATTCCGGCCGAGCGCAGGTTGACATGTCCCTTGCCGTCGACGCCCTCGAACGGGTCGTGAATAGCCGACACCACACGTGCCACTCGTGCTGCAATCAACAAGCCAGAACACGCCGGGCCGCGTGACGAGTGGTGCAAGGCACAAGGCTCCAAGGTTGAATACACGGTTGCACCCTCGGGCGATTCGGTGCAATTGGCCAATGCATCGGCTTCGGCATGGGGACGGCCGCCGGCGCGGGTGAATCCTTCGCCAATCACACGACCATTTTTAACAATCACGCAGCCGACAAACGGGTTCGGCGTTGCCACTGCACGGCCTTTTTCGGCCATGACCAGGGCACGCGCCATCATGACGTGATCGATGGCGTCAAACATCACGGCCTGCACGCGCCATGCCGATCACTTCGACACCTCCTTGATCGCCTGCTGAAATTCCTCGACGTCGGAAAAACTCCGGTACACCGAGGCATACCGCACATAACCAACCTGGTCCAACAATTTCAACTCCTGCATCACCATCTCACCCACTTTGCGCGACGGCAATTCGCGGCGCGCTTCGTTTAACAACGCCTGCTCAATGCGTTCGACGGCGGCGATGATATCGGCCTCGGCGACCGAGCGTTTGTGCAAGGCACGGTGCAAACTCATTTCAATTTTTTGCCGCGAAAAATCCTCACGCTGGCCGTTTGATTTGACAATCGTCGGCATGCGCAACTCGGCATTTTCATAGGTGGTGAATCGCTTGTGGCAGACCGTGCAGCGGCGGCGGCGGCGCACCTGATCGCCCTCATCGGACACACGCGAGTCGATGACCTGGGTTTCCTGCGCACTGCAAAAGGGGCATTTCATGTTGGCACAGAAGAAAAGAAAAACGCACGAACGGGTGAACGGGTAACGACGTAAATTTTACGGTCACCGTGCAAAGCAAAAATAGTCGATTCACTCATTTGCGTGGCCCCTTGTTAACTTCCGCACTTCCGCACTTCTGCACTTATGTACTTGTTTACTTGTTTACTTGTTTACTTGTTCACACTCAAACACCGTACACCGGAAACGCCGTTGTCAGCTTGGCAACTTTTTCACGGATTGCAGCGATCACGGCATCGTCACGCGGATGGTCCAGCAGGTCCGCAATCAAATTGGCGGTCAGCTCCGACTCGGCTTCCTTAAATCCTCGAGTGGTCATGGCAGGTGAACCCAAGCGGATGCCGGAAGTAACAAACGGTTTTTCGGGGTCGTGCGGAATCGCGTTTTTATTGACGGTGATATGCGCCAGTCCCAACAACGCCTCGGCTTCTTTGCCGTTGATTTTTTTGCTGCGCAAATCAACCAACATCACATGTGATTCGGTTCGACCCGAGACAATTCGCAGGCCGCGTTTTATCAGTGTTTTTGCCATCACGTCGGCATTGATCAACACCTGCTTCTGATAAGAGCCAAAAGACGGGTCGAGTGCTTCTTTAAACGCCACCGCTTTACCGGCAATCACGTGCATCAATGGTCCGCCTTGCAGACCGGGGAAAATCGCCGAGTTGATTGCTTTTTCGAGCTCCGGCTTCATCAAAATAATGCCGCCACGCGGGCCACGCAAACTCTTGTGGGTGGTGGATGTCACCACATCGGCGTGGGGAATCGGATTTGGATACAGGCCGGCGGCGATCAACCCGGCGTAATGCGCCATATCCACCATAAATACCGCGCCGATTTCCTTGGCTATTGTGCCAAAGCGTTCAAAATCGATACGCAACGAATATGCCGACGCGCCCGCCAAAATCAACTTCGGATTGTGTTCACGCGCCAACCGTTCCATTTCATCGTAGTCAATTTCTTCTCTGTCATTGAGCCCGTAGCTGATAACGTTAAACCACTTGCCACTCATGTTCACCGGCGCACCGTGGGTTAAGTGCCCACCCATGGCCAAACTCATACCTAAAAATGTGTCACCGGGTTTGAGGCAAGCCATAAAAGCCGCTTGATTGGCTTGTGAGCCGGAATTCGGCTGCACGTTGGCCGCCCAACCGTGTTTATCGGCACCAAACAATTTTTTGACGCGCTCTAATGCCAAGGTCTCAACCACATCCACGTATTCGCAGCCACCGTAATAGCGTTTGCCGGGGTAGCCCTCGGCGTATTTATTGGTCAGTTGTGAGCCTTGTGCCTGCATCACCGCCGGACTGGTGTAGTTTTCAGAGGCAATCAGTTCGATGTGCTCTTCCTGGCGGCGGTTTTCTTGTTGGATGACCGCCCAAATTTCGGGGTCGATATTGGCAACCGTGTGGCTGGATAGGAAGGCATCAGACATGACAAAAATCCGCTAAAAAGTAGGAGGGAAATCAGCCGGATTCTAACATGCCCCCCTTTTGCAAACCTGCGTAAGGCACTAGGGATAGTGTGCCAATACCCCTAGTGCCCCTACTGCGAGCACCTTGACCCCCACGCCCTCTGCCGTCAGTCTCGCCAACCAGGTATTTGCCGAATCCGGCCCGCTGCCCTCCCCCTTGAGCATGGCAATGGTGGTGATGCCGCCGGCCACCAGGCAAGTCGGCGCAAACGCGGTCACACACTGCAAACCATTGACCGACAGACCGGTGAGCGGATTCAATATATGCGAATACCGGCGCCCGTTGTGCTCTAGATACCGCTCGTAATCACCACTGGTCGCCACTGCACCACTGGCAATCGAAACGGTTGCCAAAAATTGATTCTCATCGTGCGGAGGCTGAGGGCGAGGACGCGGGTGGCGGATGCCAAGCGACCAGGGGAATTGATCAAACTGCGGGCCGGTCACCACCACATCGCCACCCAAATCAACAAAGCCGTGTCGGACATCGTGTTGCAGCAACACCGCTGCCGCCCGATCGGCGGCGTACTCTTTGCCAAATCCACCAAAATCGATTTCCATTCCGGCCATGGGAAGCATCACTGAATGGGCGGTACGCACCACCCGGCTCCAACCAATCAGAGGTAATACCGAGTGAATGACTGCCAAGGCCGGTGGCGCACTGGCAGAAAAGTCCCACACCCGCCGCAATACACCGGAGGTAATATCAAACAAGCCGCCACTCTCAACAAAACACGACTCAGCAAAATCAAGCAATAGAGCGGTTTCCGGGTCAATTTCGACCGGAACGCCCCGCCCTGATTGGCAATTGATATTTGATACCACACTATCCACGCGATAACGCGAATACTTTGCCTCGATGCGGTTGACCTCGTTAATGGCCGCCGATGCCGCTGCCACGGCCACCGCCCGTGACGGGGCAAACATCGTGATGCGGTTGGTGCACGCCATGGCGTGAAATGGAAAATCGAAACGCTCCATCAGGCAGGCATTGTCGGCAAGGTCATCATGGCACGACCATTGCGGCGATCAGAATTTGTAAACCAAACCACTATTGATCATGGTCGCCGACAGCGGCTCAAAATGTGGGCTGCCGCCACCATTCAATTTTGACGAGCCGCGTTGCAAATAACGGGCGTAGCCCAAGTCCCACGACAATTGATCGCTCAATTTCACAATCACTTTTAACGACGGCTCCCAGGCACCAAACGCGGCCAGACGCTGGTCACTCGAGGTATAACGCGGCGCAGGTCGTTGCGTGATTTCGGCGCGATAAAAATCCGCCTGAGATTGTGAATAGAAACGTAACCCAGCTTCGACCTGCCAGCGCCCGTTCACGTTTTGCAGCCAGGTGCCGCTGAACGTATGCGCACGAATGCCCCAGTCGTCGCGGTAATAACGATATTCTGCCGACACAATCGCGCCCATTCCCGGCAGCGCGCGTTTGCCACGGGTGAGCCAGGTAAAAATGTCACGTTGGTTGGGTCGCAAATCGGCCGAAAACACACTGCCTGGGCTGAGCCCATCGCGATACAACGAGAAGGTGAGTTTGTACGGATCGTTTAAATAGCCGGTCAATCGGGTGACGGTCAGGTTGGATTGAATCAAGGTGCGCCGGTCAATCAATTGGGTGAACCCGACCAACCACTCCTTGGCGTCGCGCGGCGCATTGAGTTTGGCATCGGTCACCGACATCACCCGGTCATTTCGGCTGCCGACACCGAGTGCCAGCGTGGTGTTGCGCTCATTAAAATCAAACGTGGTATTGAGGCCGTAGGCGTTCGAGTCGTAATCTTTTTCATTGGACGTGGCGAAGGACACACCAACGGTGTTTTCATTGAGCGCACCAAATTTGTGCGTGAGACTGGCGTCGCCCGCCTTGCGCCGGTCGGTAATCGAGGCACCGGTAAAAATTTGCACCGGTTTGCCGGTGTTGTTGGCCACCAAAATGGGCGACGCACCGCTGACCAAATCAATGGTCGTGCTGGCGGCCAATTCCCATCTGTCCCCAATCGGCGTCTTAAACCACAACACTGGTGCGGTCACCTTCATACGATCGTCATCTTCACGATACCAAAGGGATCGTAACCCCACCACCGCACCCGCTGGTAATAACTCGCTCGCTGGTGCCGCCGTCGTCTGAGCGGAAACCAGCACCGGGATGGAGACAATCGGCAGCGCCAAGGCCGCCGACAATAATGACGCAAAGGTTGACGGCAACTGTTTATTCAAAAGGATGGTCCATTTTCAGCATGGGTGATCGGACAAAACAAACGGGTGCGAACGGCGTTAAATGATCAGGTGCAGCCACAGCCCCCACCACCCACCGCTTTGCCCCCTGCGGCCGCTTCTTTGCTCGCATAGGTATGGCTGCTGTTGGCGGCATGGGCGCGGTCAAAATCAAACTGCATATCGGCTTTAGACAGGGTGCCACGCTGCGACGGCGCCACATTGGCACAACCGATCAAAAATAGCGGCACCAGCAACACACATAATCGTTGTTTCAAACCGTTGGCTGTTTTCATCATGACTCCGGCAAAGTGAACGGGGAAAACCGGCAATCCCCGGCGGGATGGCTGGGGCAAGTTTATCGCGGCAAACCAGACTGTGCCACAGTCGGCATGCCAAAATGCGCCATCAGCCGGTCACCGGACACGGGAAAAATCAGGATGCCACAATCAAAACACACCCCTGACAAGCGCAACTTGAACCGACCACAGGGGTTGAGTGCCCTATTGAGCCCGCTGCTCTGCCTATCCGCGAACATTGACCGACTCAACACTACAGTCGGACGCAGCGTGGCGTGGCTGGTGTTGTTTGCCGTGTTGATCAGCGCCGGCAACGCCGTGTTGCGATATGGCGCCGGTACCAGTTCCAACGCCTGGTTGGAATTGCAATGGGTGTTAACGTCGGCGGTGTTTTTATTGGCTGCCGGATATGCGCTGCTGCACCACCAGCATGTCAAGGTCGATATCCTCTACAAACGATTATCGCGTCGCACACAATTGTGGATTGATGTGTTTGGAACAGTGTTCTTCCTGCTGCCGATGGCGTTTATCGTCATGTGGCTGTCGTGGCCGGTTTTTGTCGAGGCTTTTCGGAGCGGCGAAGTTTCCGCCAATACCGGCGGGCTCCCCCTGTGGTGGGCACGACTGTTGGTACCGGTCGGGTTTTTTCTATTGTTTTTGCAGGGGCTATCGGAACTGATCAAGCGTTTGGCGATGTTGAGCGGGATGTTGGCGGATGACGAGGCCGACGGGGCCGACAACAACCCTGACAACAATCGGCAACAGTCAACGGAAACGGCGACCGCACCATGAGCGCTTTTTTGGTGCACAACCTTGCGCCGCTGATGTTTGGGGGGCTGATTGTTTTTCTCATTCTGGGTTATCCGGTGGCATTTGCATTGGCCGCCAACGGCATTTTTTTTGCGCTCATCGGTATTGAAGTCGGACTGTTGCAACCAACACTTTTTCAGGCGCTGCCCGACCGCATATGGGGCGTGATGTCCAACGAAACCTTATTGGCCGTGCCCTTTTTCACTTTTATGGGGCTGGTGCTGGAACGTTCCGGCATGGCCGAGGATTTACTCGACACCATCGGCCAATTGTTTGGCAGTGTGCGCGGGGGATTGGCGTTTGCGGTTATTTTTGTCGGTGCGTTACTGGCCGCCACCACCGGCGTGGTCGCCGCCTCGGTCATTTCGATGGGACTGATATCCCTACCCATCATGTTGCGGCATGGCTACGACCGGCGTTTTGCCACCGGCGTGATTGCCGCCTCAGGCACACTCGCGCAAATTATTCCGCCGAGTCTGGTATTGATTATCCTGGCCGATCAGTTACGCCTGTCGGTGGGCGATATGTATGCCGGTGCCATCATTCCCGGCCTGGTTCTCACCAGCTTGTATGTGATTTATGTTTTGCTGGTCACGTGGATCAAACCCCATTGGGCACCGGCCTTGCCCCTATCCGCGCGCCAACTCAACGGCAACGACCCCGGCAGTGGTTTGATGAGTCTTTTGGTGCTGTTTGTGATCGGCGCATTGGTGGCGATTATTTTTGCGTACAACAATCCGACACATGCACTCGATCAACGCATTGTGTTATCCACCGGACTGGGTGTTGCGGTTGCCTATGTGCTGGCACTGGCCAACCGGCTTTTTAAACTCGGCTTATTGTCGGCTCTGACCGAACGCGTCACGGTTGTATTGGTGCCACCGTTGGCGCTGATCTTTTTGGTGTTGGGCACCATTTTTCTCGGTGTCGCCACACCCACCGAAGGCGGCGCAATGGGCGCAACCGGTGCACTGTTCATGGCATTGGCAAAAAAACGTTTGGATATGACCCGCCTGAAACAGGCGATGGATCGCACCGCAAAACTGACCACGTTTGTCATCTTCATTTTGATCGGCGCACGCATTTTTAGTTTGACGTTTTACGGAGTTAATGGCCACATCTGGGTTGAAGAGTTGCTCACCAATTTACCGGGTGGTCAAACCGGCTTTTTGATTGCCGTGAATCTGTTGGTGTTTTTCCTCGCGTTTTTTCTGGATTTTTTTGAGCTGGCATTTATCATCGTACCGTTTCTGGCATCAGCCGCCGACAAACTCGGCATTGATCTGGTTTGGTTTGGCGTCATCCTGGCGGTGAATATGCAAACCGCTTTTATGCACCCACCGTTTGGTTTTGCGCTGTTTTATTTACGCAGCGTCGCGCCGGCCAAAGAATATATTGATCGTGTCAGCCAAAAAACCATGGCACCTGTCACCACCGGCCAGATTTACATGGGCGCGATACCGTTTGTGGTGATCCAACTGATCATGGTTGGTCTGGTGATCGCCTTTCCACAAATGGTGATGGTCTATAAAGACGCCGCGCCCAAAGCCAATCCGCTCACAAAGGAAATTTTTATCCCGTCGATTGATATGCCGGGTGGCATGAACGATGACATGACACGTGCGTTTGGTGGCATTTCCGACCAAAGTAACAATCCATCCGGCCGCGACAAATCCGGCAAAACACGCGAAGAGCGCGACGCGGAAGGAATTGAAAAAGCGCTGCGCGGGAAATAGCCCAATTGGGGACGGCAGGACGGGGGCAGCACCGACGTTAACGCGCTTCAAACAGATTCGAGTTGCGCAGGCCATCAACCTTACGAGGTACAGCTTGGATTCGCAGAATTTATAGGTCGCCAAGAATGAAAAACGTATGCAAGGCGGACCGACCCTTGAAATATGCAGGTTAACCCAACTCTGTCGCCGCGCTTGCCTTTGCGTCTCCCCCACCCCGGTCTGCACCCCCGGCAATCGCAAAAAACGCTGCCGCTTCGGCCGCATCTCGTGTGCGTTTCATCGGTGGCAGACTTTGCCATATACGTTTGCCATAAGGCTTGTCGACCAGTCGATTGTCACCAATCATCAACACGCCACGATCACGTTCATCCCGAATCAGCCGTCCCGCCCCCTGCTTTAAGGTGATAGCAGCGTGGGGCACTTGGTAATGCATAAATGCATTACCACCGGCCGCGTCGATTGCCGCGATACGCGCCGCCAGCACCGGGTCATCCGGTGCAGCGAACGGCAATTTATCAATCACCACCACTGACAAAGCATTGCCCTTGACGTCAACACCTTCCCAGAACGACTGGCTCGCGACCAATACCGCGTTGCCGAGTTTGCGAAAGCGCTCGAGTAATTCAGTACGTGTGCCTTCACCCTGCACCATTAAGGGATAGTCCAAGCCGCGCGCTTCAAATTTTTCTTTGAGCATGTCGTAGGCGCGATCCATGGCCTTGAGCGAGGTAAACAACAAAAACGTGCGGCCGCCGGCGGCTTCAATCAACGGCAGTGCCGTATCAACAATCGCCTCGGTATGTTTGGGTGTATTCGGCGGTGGTAAATTTTCCGGCAAATAAAGCAGCGCCTGCTTTTGAAAATCAAACGGCGACGGCCAAAATGCGGTCTCGATCTTTGCGGCCTTGTCGTTAAAGGTGCCGTCAACATCGTCTGCTGCGGTGGTGCCTAAATCCAGCAGCCCCATCTCTGTTTGATAATGACCAAAATCACCTTTGACCGCAAGCGTGGCGGAGGTAAATATCCATGCGCGTTTTTGTCCAAACACCTGCTTATTAAAAATATTGGCAATCGATAAGGGTGTCAAATGAAAGGCGAGTGACTGTGAAAACGCCTCCGCCCAACGCACATACCCTTCAATCGATTTATCCTGCCAGCTCGCCAAACGTTGCGCATATTCGTCGGCGCGTTCCATACAATTGGCGAGCTCTTGGGCGCGATCGGCCTGACTTTCCAGCAGCGCACGCAATTCCGCCAAAGCTTGCTGGGCATCGGCGTAGGCGGCTTCAAAGCCGCCCCGTGCGGTGATCGTCTGTCCCGGCAACTTGGCAAAATCTTCCGATACCGATAGACGTAAGTCGCGTGCCGCCAAATCCAAGGCGCCCGCGCCTTCCTGCAAATCTTTGAAATCGGCCGCGTGCTGAATACCCATCAGTCGCGTGTCGCGCGCGAGCTCAATCAATTGCGTGGTCGATACCGACTCGCCAAAAAACATGGTGGCGGTGGAAGGCAATTGATGGGCTTCATCAAAAATAACCGTGTTACACGCCGGTAATAAATCCTGCGCACCATCGTCCTTCAACACCAAGTCAGCAAAAAACAAATGGTGATTGACCACCACCACTTCGGCGTCCATGGCTTTTTTGCGCGCCTTCATGACAAAACATTCTTCGTAACGACCACATGATGAACCCAGACAATTTTCCCGCGTAGAAACAGCGTGATTCCACGCCCCCGCCCGCTCAGGCACATCCGGCAATTCGGAGCGATCACCGGTGCCGCCGCCATCGAGGCTGCGATTGGCAAAACGTTTAATAGTTTGAATGTGCTTGATGTCTTCACGACTGGTGAATCGACCATCGGCCGCCGCCGCTTCCAAGTGATGCAAACACACGTAATTGGCGCGGCCCTTTAACAACGCGGTGCTGACCGGAATACCCAATGCATCCATGACTGTTGGAATATCGCGATGAAACAGTTGATCCTGCAAGGTTTTGGTACCGGTGGAAATCACCACCTTGCCGCCTGAACGCAACGCCGGCACCAAATAAGCAAAGGTCTTGCCGGTACCGGTACCGGCCTCTGCGATCAACACACCGGCACGATTAATAGCCGACTCAATTTTGGTCGCCATTTCAATCTGGCTGTCGCGGTGACGAAAATGAGGAATACGCGTGGCCAAAGGCCCGCTCGGGCCAAACAGGTGCACAAGATCGGATTGCGACATCAGTTACGAACTCTCTTGTCTACTGTTTGGGGGGGAATGGTGATCCATGTAACAAGAAATCCATGCCAGCGCCAGCAACACCATGAAGTACATGGTGTTGGCCGGAATCTGCAGATTAAAGTCAACACCGGAGTGAATCATGATGGCGAGAATACCCATGATGGACGCAAACGCCAACCCGCGCATGAGCGGGTCGCGCCGTCTGGCTTGCGCAATCAGCGCCACCACAAAACTCGCGCCGACAATCAACCCCAGCCAGACAAAACCAATCACTCCAAACTCGGCGGCCATCTGCGCGTAATCATTGTGGGCATATTCAAAATACCCGGGCATCACATCCTCGGTTCGATACTTCGGAAAAACCGCCTGCCACGCGCCGGCACCGACACCAATGATTGGAAAATCCTTGATCATGGCCAGAGTGCTGGTGGTTGCATCCAGCCGTTCTTCCACCGACTCCGACGCACCCGCCACCGGCACCTCGTGCCGAATAAGACTGGTTTGTTCGATCCGCTGGGCGAGTTGTTCAACACCAAACCACGAGCCAACAATAAAAATATCAATCGCAATCAGACTCACCAGCAACACCACCGTACCGCGGGTGGCATATTTCGAAAAAATAATTCCAATCATGCCGGCGATCATCAGTGAGGCAAAAAACGCGGTATTGCCCATACGCGAACGGGTGCTGACCAACGCAATCACCATCACACACAACATCAACCGCAGGCGCATTTTTGGACTAAAAATCCATTCCAGGAAATTGCGCAGGCGTTGTTTCCAGGTGCCGGCCTGACGATCACGAATATCGGCAATCAACAGACCGATGCCGAGCGCCAGGGTCATTTCCAGAAAACCCGCAAAGTGATTTCGATTGAAATAGGTGCCACTGGCAACGCTGCCGTGAAACATCGGTGAGCTAAACCAAGTGATGCGGACATTGTTCAAATGCATCAACACGCCATACACCGCCAGCACCAACGCCCACACCACCAACACGAATAAAAATTGCCGCGCACGTTCACGAGAAGTCACCAACAACAATGTGACGACAAAACCGGCGACATAGGCGATGGATTTCAAAAAACCCGCCTGCGCCGTGTGCGCATCGAGGGCAAGCGTGCGCCAGCCCGAATCAAACGCCAGCGTCTCGCGATGCATGGCGGCCGTCGCGGGCGACAGCAAGGAAATCACATCGAGCGGCAACGGGATGAGATACACCAACAAATAACCCAACCAACCGATTAACAACCACACAAACCAGCGCGCGCGCATGAACACCGCACTCGGCGCGACCCGGCCGGTGGCACAAGCGATACACCAAATGGCCAATATCAAAAATACGCCGACCTCCATCACCGCAAACGACCACGGCTCGACACTGCCGAGTGGAATCGGCAACCAACACAGCAATACAATCCACATCCAAAACAAATGTCGTTCGATATCGAACGGTTTGGTTTCAAAACGGCGGCGGGAAGTTTGTTTAGAAAACACGGGTATGGGCTGAAGAAAGTGCGCGGTCGGCGCAACTGAGAAGTATGCCCGTCATTCTAACGGGGACAGCCGCCTTTCTGCTTTTTCAATCAATCAGACCGACTGATATGGGTGCCCGCGTTTGACAACAACTCGACATCGGAAAATAAAACGCGACCCCTACTTAGTAGGGGACGGATCAACAAAAAACGGGCACCCGAAGGTGCCCGTTTTGCGGACTTACTGCTTTATGAACTCAACCTGGATAATTCCGACAGGTTCATGACCCCTAACGTTTAACCAGTACAGCCGGTCGGCACACGTATTGGCGACACGGATGTGCACGGTACACTGCCACCACCTGAGCCCGAGCCTGTCCCGGTTGTAGGTGGAGCGGTTGTCGGACCTGTCGCTGGCGCACCTTGCGTGCCAGTTTGAGCAGGAGGCGGGCCCGCGGCTACCGTTGCTGCACGATTAACTGCGGCTTCGACTGCCGCATTGGTGGTGCCTTTGATCGCCTCGTTTACGGCCTCAAGCGCTTTAGCAATGTCTTTTTGCTCTTGGGTCGCGTTTGGCGCCTTTGCGGCGTCTTGCGCTGCCGCAGTCGCCTTGGCGATATCTGCCTGGACGGTGGCGGCATTTTGTACGGTCACAGTTGCTGGGGCATTGGTGTTTTGCACAAACGTCCCTCGCCCTGCTGGAATCGACACGGTCTGGTTTCCAAGAGTGAATGTAACTAAGCCATTCGCGACGGTCACAGCTACAGAAGTACCGGCTACGGTGATTGACGCATCGGTTCCACGAATACCGATGGTCGCGCCACCGGCCTTGTAGGCGACCGCCTGCGGCCTTGCTTTACCAATCAAACCGGTTACTGCGCGCATGCCGCCACTCACGAGCGATAACAACACGTTACTCTTGGCTGGCTCCATCGAGTTGTAGGTATAGGTGGTCACCGAAAAGGTTGAATTGGCGGAGAGTGCAACCACCTGGCCATCCAGAAAACGCAGCACGATACTTGATGCCGCACCGGTGGTCACGGAGTCTCCCTGATTGATGCTGTCACCTTTTCGTAAGGTACGTCCCGGCGCAGCGGGCGCACCCGCTGCGACCGTAGCCGACGCGGTCGCCGTGCCGGTGAGTTCAAACACCGTTGCGACTTGCGCCATGGCCATTCCGGCACTGGTGACAAACGCGAATAACATTGTTGAAACTAAATATTTAAGAATCTTCATGTGCCCTCCAAAATAAACGTCGTACTTCTTTATGTTTCTAATTGGAAATCAATCAAATGCTAATCCATTTCCCCGAAAATTGCTGCCACTTCACCCGCTGGGACTGATGGCCAATGCCTGACAAACCTGCTGACGGGTCAGTGCCGGTTCGGCACAAACCACTGGTAATGCACCACGCTGATGGGCGATAGCAAGAACGTCGCCGGCATTACGCGCCACCAAGTGTTTCACCGCACGCAACACATCCTGCCTGGTCGCATCAGCCAATACCGGCCAATTGGCAAGCCCTAAATCGACCACCCTGCGCAACACGTGTGGCTCGCGCGCCGCCAGCACCGCCGCTCTGGTCAGGGCCTGCTCAAGCGCCGCTTTACCGCCGGGCAGTTGATTTTGTGCATACAAATGATCCGACGCGTACGCAAATGCCGACCATACATATCCTGAACTTGGCTGCGCAACAACGGCGTGCCGAAGAGCAAGATAAGCCGCCAAATAGTCTGGTGACACTGCTGTCCGGCCTATGGATCTTGGTGAATAGTTGACACGCGCGACCGCATCCCAAACCTGCGCATTTTGTGGTGCCAGGCGCGCCGCAAACTTGGCTTCCGCTTCTAAGTATTGCCAAATCGTGTCGTCGATATTCACACCGGTATTGACGCGTACTTTGCCTGCTTCATAGAGCTTGCCATTGATTGCCGAGACTGTTTCGTCAGCCAGCGCGTGGCGGATGGTGACGACCGAAGCGGTTGTCAGCAAAACAACAATCAGCCACGGCAGCCAGGTCCGCATCAGATTTCCTTTTTACCTTTGGGCCCGTAACCGTAGGCGTAATAACCTTTGTAGCCCCGATAACGACCATAACCGGAATATTCACCATAATATTTTTCAGCGCGTTCCAAATCGAGCTGATTCAAAACCACACCCAAAATCGGCGCATTGGCCATCATCAAGCGGCGCAAACCACCACGCGCCAATGGATGCGGCGTGGAGTCGGCCTTGACCACATACAGCACCGTGTCGGCCAATTGCGAAAGCACCACGGCGTCACTCACCAACTGTACCGGCGGCGAATCAATCAGCACCACGTCAAAGGCGTCTTTGAGTTTGTCGATCACATCGGCGAACTTGGCTGACGAAATCATTTCCAATGGGTTCGGCGGCACAAAACCGGCCGTCAGAATATGAAATCCACCCTGCTCGTGTTTAATAATACATTCCGACACCTGCGCCACACCCGCGACCAAATGCGCTAAACCTTTGGCGTCTTTGGCAACACCAATAACACGATTGATTTTTGGCCGGCGCATATCAGCGTCCACCAATAACACCCGCTTGACCTGCGCCAAGGCACACGCCAAGTTAAACGACACCGTGGTCTTGCCTTCTTCCGGCACCGACGAGGTAATCAAAATGACTTTTTTCTGCACGTCCAACGCACTCATCAATACACTGGTGCGAATGGTCCGGATCGACTCGGAAAACAACGACTGACTATCGGTCAAAAACGCCATTTCCGTCTTCAACGATTTTTTGCCGCCACCCTCCATCTTTTGTAAGTAGCCGAGCATTGGCACACCAAGTCGCGCCTCGACTTCACCGGCGGTGTTGACGGTGTTATTGATCCGATCCAATAACAACGACAACATCATGCCGATAATCAGCGCAACCGCAGCAGCAATCGAAACAATCTGCAACTTTTTAGGTGCGTAGGCTGCGCCGGGCACAATCGATGGATCGACCACCCGTGCCACGGTCGATTGCAAATCAGCAGAAATATTGGTTTCTTTGAAACGATTCAGGAACATATCGTAAAGCTGACGGTTCGCCTGCGCTTCACGTTCCAATACGCCGAGTTGAAATTCTTTGCGGTTAATGCCCTGGATTTCGGATTTGCTTTGTCCCAGCGCATTGGCAATGGCAGTCTCATTGGCACGGGCAATTTCATATTCCTTGGCCACACCGGCCATGACCGTTTCCATTTGCCGCTTGGTATTGTCACGCGCCGATGCCAACTCCGCGTTGGCCTGCAACATTTTTGGATGTTCCGGGCCATACCGCTTGGATGAGTCCGCGAGTTTTTTCTCGGCGTCCGCTTCAATTTCCTTCATTTTTTGTACGGTCGGATGGCGCAACACCGCCGGAATGGATTCCACGCTGGTTGCCGACTTGCCCTGACGCACGGCTTGCACCTGGTTGTACAGGCTCTCCGCCTCGGCACGACGCGCACGGGCGGCGACCAACCCGCTGGTGGCTTCCTCGAGTGCCTTGGCGGCACCAGATAAGACCAAACCTTTCGCATCAACAATTTTTTCGCGCTCACGATAATCCTGCAGGGACCTCTCCGAGCCTTCCAACTTGGCGCGCAATTCGCCCATTTGGCTGGTCAGCCAGGCACTCGCCTTTTGCGTCATTTTTACTTTGGAATCGAGATCGTTCTCGATAAATACATCGGCCAAAGTGTTGGGCACCAACGCCGCCAACTCTTTATCGTGCGATGTAAAACTAATTTGCACCAACTGGCTGTTACGCACCGGTTGGACTTGCAAGTCGGCTGAAAATTCCCGGATGACGCGTTTGACAATCTGATCTTCCGTGAGGGGTTCGGTGGATTTAAACCAATTCATCGGCAACCACGCTTTCACGCCGTCATTGGTTGCTTGGCGCGGATCGTATTCAGGGTGGGTGGTCAGTTTCAGACGCTCGACCACCTTGCGGGCGAGCTCACGCGACTTGATGATTTCGACCTGAGTCTGGTAATACTCGCGATTACCGCCGCCCATCGCGTTGTAGACCTCCTCAATCGACACCACTTTTGATTTGGACTGCTCGATCATGACCGTAGCCGTGGCACGGTATAACGGTTTCAATGAAAACACCACCAGCGTGGTGATCAGCGCCACCAATAAAACCAAACCAAGAATGCTCCACTTGCGCTTGGTGATCGACCGCCAGTATTCAACCAGATCGAGCGTTTCCGCTTCCGGCTCAGGATGTGTCAAGCCCATGCCTCCGGCATTCACAGCGGGCATCGGCAGACGATCAATCAAGGTGCGGTCATTCATGGCAATTTTCTAAAAAAAACTTTCTTCGACTGTCAAAATGTCGCCGGGCTTAACCGGCGAGTCGAGCGAAATGCGCTTGGCATTGCCCTTCAGGTCGTCTTCGTGAATCACATTGATACGCTCTTTGGCGGCACGCTCCTTAAACCCGCCGGCAAGGGAAATCGCTTTGCGCACCGTCAACCCTGGGATAAACGGATAACCACCCGGCTTCTCAACCAAACCATTAACAAAGAAATTACGGTATTCGTGCATCGTCACGGTGACCTGGGGATTCAATAAATATCGGCCCTGCAACCCTTGCGTGATTAAACTTTCCAATTCGCCAACAGTAAGACCGCGCACACGAATTTCACCCAAATACGGGAATGACAAGGTACCGGCATCCGACAAGCGCACTTTTTCCCGCTTCAAGTCGTCTTCACCCACCACCTGCACACTAATCACGTCACCAACGCCGAGTTTGTAGACCGACAACGATGACGGGCCGGCGCTTTGCACGCCTCTAGCGGAGGATGCCGCCGCGTTTTGCGCATGCACACCCCAGCCGGCGCAAAGGGCCAGAACGATCAGAACCAGACGACATACCTTATAGAGCGAACTGGAAAACATCAGCTGGAAGCCTCTAAGTGAAATTCAACATCACGCCGGAAAAGAAAAAGGCCATGACCGAACTTACAACGCGGTCAAGGCCTTTGACGATTTGCCAAAGAAAACCGCTGCGTTACAAGGTCGCGCCCAGCGTCAGCATGTAAAGATTTTTCTTGTAGTTAAATCCGCTGGTATTGGAATCGCGCTTGGTATTGGTGAATTCGCCGCCAACCGTCAACCAACGCATCACTTTGTAGTTGAGTTTCAACCCGTAGGAGTCGGTCGAGTCGGAGCGGATATTGCCAACAAAATCGTCGTCCGCCCGGGACATGCTGGCGGTGGACATCAATCGGGAATTCCACTGGTGTTGCCAATTTGCACCGAATTTTTTCGACAAGGTGAAGTCGCCCAAACCAGTCGACTCCGCAAACGACTTGGTGGTGAAGAAGTCAATCTTCGAATAACTCATCGGCTTCCAGGTCATTTGCCCTTCCCAACCGGTTGCGGAGAAATCACGGATGGTTGATGACGCAAAGTCTTTGCGAATCTGACCAATCTTGAAGGTACCACTGGTCAACGCAGTCGCGTCCCAGGTCACACCCACCAAATAACGCCGCTCTTTGCTGTCTTGCAGCGATGTGGAAAGTTTGTAGTCGATGCGGTCTTCGCGGGCTTCAAACACAAATGCTGTTTTTGGAGCAACACGCAGGAAAAAACGCCCGCCAAAATTGTCGGTATTACGATCACTACCCACCGTGGTGGCGCGATTGTTCACATAACGTTTGTCGGCCCGGCCGGCTTCGACTTCCACGCGGCCAATCGCGTCATTGGCACCGTAGGCAAACAACATGCTCGGCGTTGTTGTCCGGTATTCGTCCGGGCTACCCGAGATACCGCGATCGGTCGAACCACGCGGATCATGGCCGCGATAATAATCCGCAGCCAGCTTTAAACCCATGCTGGACGTGAAAACAAATTCACCGGTGCCGAGCACACGATAATCAGTGTAATTGTCGGCACTGCTAGACGAGTAGCGACCAATACTCAGGTCATACAGCAGGCCAAATTTGGCGCTTTCCGCATTCGCTTCAACCTTAAAACCAGGATTGTAGGTTTGCAGGTTGGAGCTGGTGCGATTGACGTTGGTCAGAAACATATTGTTGTCACGGCCGAATCCCATATTCAAATACGGAAACAATGTCAGGCCTTCACCGAGCGGGATGCCTTTGGGGCCGTCTTTGTCGCTGCTGCCATCCGGAATTTTGTACGCGGGCGAAACCGGACCGGTTTGCGCGTGGGCAACAAATGCCGCTGTCAATGTTGAAAGAGCCGTCAATACGGCCATTGCAATCGTGCGATTGTTTGAGCGCTTCATGTGGTGTCCATTTTTATTAGGTTAACGTGGTGTTAACTATTTGATTTGTATCAAGCTGACGACTGTAACAGTATCCGGTCTGTGCGAGAACCGTTTTAAGCTTTGTAATGGTAACAAATTGTCAAAATTTGCACAATCACGGGATAGCGGGATAGCGAGCAGACAAACGAGCCGTGAGCGAGCCTTCAACCGGGGGCAATCAGGGGCGCAAACGCGATACCCTCCCCCGATTAGGGCATTGCCAATTGTGAAATGGTTGTCGTCTGCCAACGGCGCGAGCCGCAAATTTGGTCTCAAACCCCGTCCACGGGTCAATTCGGCACAGCTTTGGCTTAATTAAAAACCAACCCAAATACAAAAATATGCATTCGGATTGGTTTTGTTTGCCCGTGGGCAGCCCAAGGTTCCTTTTTGAGGTCCGTTTCAGACCATTAACAGTTTGTTGAAATTCGTCGCGAGCGAAGGTCAGGCAAGGCGGAAAGCGGCAAAAAACCGGAATGTATGCGGTATACATGAGGATTTTGTGCCGCCTGCCAACGCCGCATCACCGAGCGCAGCAGAATTTCAACAAACTGTTAAGGGCCAACAACCTGCCAAGATGGGTGCGTCAACCATGTTCCTGATTGTTCCTGCTTCTCATTTTTCATCAACCAGTAAGCGGTCTCACCGGTGGCGCTGTTGAACCAGACCAAGTCGGACCGACCGTCGCCCCGATAGTCGCCGGTTGCGATCACTTTCCAGGTTGGATGGGTCCGCCACGAACCGGTTTTTGCCTTGTTGACCCCATTCATGAGCCAGTAGCTGGTCTCACCGGTGGCGCTGTTATACCAAACCAGATCTGATTTGCCACCGCCACTATAGTTTCCGGTGCCGACGACCTTTTGGTTTGGGTGGGTTAACCACGTGCCACTGTGCACTCTGATCCCACCGTTCATGACCCAATAAGCCGTCTCACCCGTGGCGCTGTTGTGCCAGACCAAATCGGCTTTGTCGTCGCCATTAAAGTCACCGCTGGCAACAACAATCCAGGTTGGATGGGTCATCCAGCTGCCACTTTGGACCATGATGGCACCATCCATCAACCAATAGGCGGTCTCTCCGGTGGCGCTGTTAAACCAGATCAAATCCGCCTTGCCGTTACCATCAAGGTCGGCGGTGGCAATGACACGCCAGGTTGCATGGGTCATCCAGGTGCCATTTTGAATCATGGTGGCACCATTCATGAGCCAGTAAACGGTCTCACCGGTGGCGTTATTGCTCCAAATCAGATCAACCTTGCCATCCCCATTCAGGTCACCTGTTGCCGCAATCCGCCAGTTGGCATCGGTTGACCAAGTTCCGGATTGACCCTTGGTGCGGCCGTCCATAAACCAATATGCGGTTTCGCCGTTGGCACTGTTAAACCAGACCAGGTCTGATTTGCCATCCCCATTAAAGTCATTTGCTTTGGCTTGGCGGGCCGGGCCTGCCGGACCGACCGCAAAACTTTGTGTAACTTGTGGCGCGGCATTGTAGTTGGCGTTGCCGGCTTGATTGGCGGCAATGATGCACGTGCCAACCGAATGCCCGGTCACAACCGAGCCATTGACACCACTCACGGTACATACCCGCGTGGTGGTTGAACTAAATGTAATTGGATTTCCGGATGCCCCGCCGCTGGCAGAGACCATTCCGGTGGTATGAATACGCACAGTTGGCTGCACATAAAACACAATCGTCTGACTGCCAACCGTAACCACAACATTTACCGTCGCCGTTGCCGCGTTGTAGTTTGCGTCGGCCGCCTTGGTGGCAGTAACTGTGCAAGTGCCAACCGCAACGGCCGTCAGCGTGGTGCCACTCACGTTGCAATTACCGTTATTCGACGCATACGAAACCGCGCCGCCACCCGTGCCACCGGTGGTGCTGAGTGTGGTGTTGCCACCCGCGGGCAAAGATGACAGTGCAGACGTGGCAATCAATGTGGCCTGCGTACCTTTGTCGATTGCAAATGCCTGCGTGACCTCATTTGCTGCCGCGTAATTCGTATTGCCCGCTTGATTGGCGGCGATGACACAGGTACCCGCCGTCACACCGGTGATGGTCGATCCATTCGCACCTGCAGATGTGCAAACCGCTGCGGAATTCGAGCTAAAGACCACGACATTGCCTGAAGCACCGCCGGTCGCTGAAACGGTTCCGCTGCCACCGACCGCAATAGTCGGGGCACTACCAAGCGTGATCGTTTGCGCCGCCTGGGCAATCACGAATGATTGGTCTACGTTGGATGCCGCCGCGTAGTTGCCATTGCCGGCTTGGCTGGCGCGAACCGTACAGGTGCCCGCAGCAACCAGCGATACGGTATTTCCGGCAACGGTACATATCGATCCGGTCTGTGAGGCAAAAACCACCGGCAGAGTTGAGCTTGCCGTTGCATTGACCACAAAATCTGCATCACCAAATGTTTTGTCGGTGAGTACGTCGAAAGTAATGGTTTGTGTCGCCTGGGCAATCACGAATGATTGATCGACATCGGATGCCGCTGCAAAATCGATATTGCCCGACTGGCTGGCGCGCAGCGTACAGGTGCCGGCTGACACGATCGTAACGGTTACACCAGACACAGCACAGACCAATGCAGTTTGTGAACTAAACGTAATGGTCAATCCTGACGACGCGGAAGCGTTGAGCGCAAAGTCGGCATCCCCAAAAATCTTGCTCGCAAGTGCGCCGAAGGTGATCGATTGGGTGGCAGTCAATTTCAAACCCACCAGCACCGGGTCATGATCAGACGAGCGGAACGGAGTGGGCGCGAAATAATCCGGCGAAGTACAGCTGCTGGTACAGCCCGCAGTATTTTTGTTTTCCACATTGTAATCAAGCACCACCGGCTCATCAGCATTGATATGCCACTTACCAAATCCTGCCACTTGCGCCATCAAGGCGGCGTTGCCGAGTGCATGATCGAGCGAACCGGACAGGCCGCCAAACATATAGGAATAACTATTATTGATGATGGTGCTGAGCCCACCCGCACGCAAAATATCCATTGGATCTTCCTGCTCATAGGCGTTGATATCACCCATGACGAGGATGTTTGGATTGATTGCCGCCAGTTCATTGGCAAACGCCACCACAACATTGGCCTGAAGTCGGCGCATATTGTTAAACGCAGCTTGGCCATCACCCTGATCAATATCCAGCCCCGTCGCGCCTGAGCTGCTCTTTGACTTCAGGTGATTCATCATCAAAGTAAATTTTTCACCGTTGCTCACCAGTGCAAAAGTTTGTGCAACCGGCGCGCGCCCTTGGGCAAAAGCACTGCTGATTTTGGTCGATGCGGGACCAACAGGGGTCACCACCGCCGACTTATAAATAATGGCCGGCTTGATTTGATCCGAGGTGCCAAATGCCGTACCGGGACCAGGCTGGTACTCCGGTGGGTCGGCGTTGATCGACCAGGTGCCCGCACCCGCTGCGGCGTTCAAACCATTGACCAGATCCTGAATCGCCGAATTGGCGCCGGTGCCATCGTTTTCGATTTCCAGCAGACCCACAACGTCGACATTCAATCCATTGATGGCGGCAATAATTTTGGCGCGTTGACGATTAAATTCAATCAAAGTATCGGCGCCACGGGAGGTCGGAAATCCACCACCCAAACCGTTGCCATTAAAATAATTGAGTACGTTGGCGCTCGCCACTTTGACGTTGCCGCCAACATTGGGCGGCGACATCGGCCGCGGTGCATAAGTAAATACCGGCGGCACGGATGCATAGATGCGATGTGTTCCGCCCAACTGGCTGAGTACACCCGACAGCTCTGCAATGGTGGTGCCGAGGCGTATGGTATTGGTGCTCGGGTCAAGGAACGGAATGACCGGATCATTGCTGCGGTAACTACCATCGAGAATAATGCTGGCACGTTTATTCAGGTCGGCGAAGTCCGTCACTGCCGCAACGTTGGAATTGCCCACGCTCGTCGTGCCACTGGCCGGATCGTCATTCGGATCAACAACATTGGTCGGCTGCATGAGTCGACCGTTGGCGCTCAAACCAATTTCTCCAAATCGCGCCAATTCAGAATGATTACTCACCGTCAAGGTTTGGCCAATTCGCACCAACATGCCTTCATACCGCTCCATGTCGGTGCCCACCGGAACCGGCAGGCTCACTTCGGTCACGGCTGGCAACGCATTACCCGACGACAAAATGGTGACGGTTGGGCCGGTAATTTGCGTCAGCGAATTGGGCACCGTGCCAAATTCGAACACGGTTCCCATCACCCGAACCATGTCACCGACCGCCAGCGCGACAGGCGAGGAGCTGGTGAAAATAAAAATACCCTCCGAAGTCGCTGGGTCGGCATCTGAAAGGTTATCGGGTTCCTGAATGAAAAAGCCGGACAACTGATTACTGCCTGGTATGACCTGCAAATTACTGGTGACAATCCCCTCAACCATAACGGTTTGCGAGACCAACGGACTGGTATTGCCCGCGCCCTGGACAGCATGAATACGATACAGACCGACATCGTCGTTAACAATCGTGCCGATACCCTGGCCAGCAACAACGATGGCACCTGTGACATTAGTGATGTTTACTACAAATTTTTCGTCGGATTCTACCAACGTGTCGCCGTTGATGACGACTGAAAATGTATAACTATTGTTGCCTGTCGCGATGGTCTGGCCGGTCAATGACTGGGCGATGTAATCGCTCGGGGCAACGGCGGTGTTATTGGCGGTGGCAATATCAAACGTAACCCCTCCAACAGGGGCAGGCGCAGACAAACTGACATTGAACGTCAACAGACTGGTGCCGCTATTGCCTTCGACGATCGAAACACTGTTGATCGAAAGGTTTGGGGGGGCGGGCACCACAGTACAAGTTGCCACTGGGCTGGCGCTATTACGTGGGGTCGCTGATGAGGTGGCAAAGTCGGCGAAATTCACGCCAGTATCGGTGCAGCCATTTGCTTGGCGTAACGCCGCTGACGTGTTGCTTAATGTAGTCGTTGGTGCCGTCCCTTCAGAACAATTTGCTGCGGTTCCGTACCCAACAAAATCAACGATCAAGGCGCTGGGTGGACAGGTGCCGGACAATAAGGTGGCAGTATTAACCAGCGCCACTTTCCCGGCTGTGGCTGACATGGCGATGGTGCCCGTTGCCTCCGGCAGCGGTAGCGGGGCGGCTAAAGTATTGGTACCGGCTGCTTGCTGTACCAAATAATAACGACCGGGCTGTATCGTCCCAGACAAGGCTGTTGCCGCCCAAGTTGTCCCTGCCGATGACGCGTACTGAACAGACCACCCGGTAACATTGACGGCCGTCGAGCCCCGGTTAAACAGCTCGATAAAATCATTTTTGTAGGTCGCGCCGGAATTTCCGCCGCCGCCATACACTTGGCTGATCACAATGTTTGGCGACACAGGATTCGTCAATTGCGCAATGGCGGGTGTTGCCGCCAACAACAGTAATGCACCAATTGAAAACAGGGTTGAAAAAACCGGTGTCACGAATGCCAGAGCGCGTCGAAACATGTGATTCCCCTAAAAATTCGGTGATCAATTACGGACGGAAAACAAGCGGAGACTTTTTCTAGCGGATTTTGCACCCGCTAAAAAGTGTGCAGCTTACAGCTTTTTATCTGAATCACAACAACAAAATGTTGAACTTGCCGAACTGCAACAAAAAACCCAATCGGCAAAAACTATATCCATGACAAAGTGCATAAAGACATGCGTGGACGCAATTGTTTTTGTTCAAATATTTTCTGCTCCTGCTGATTTTCTGATTTTACGCAGATTCGCGATTCACGTTAAAGCGCTCTGCCTCGACTGAGATACCGAAACCCAATCACTATTTTTCTTGATACTCAAAACTGCTCAAAATTTCACCATTTCATAAAGAGTCTTGCAGCCGCTAAACTACCGGCACAAATCAATAAACTACTGGCACGATTCAATCGGCGCAACCACCCCGCCCATACGTTCACTTTCAACTTCATAAAGGTTATTTTGACGTCACCTGCTTTCCCCCCAGACATTCAGGCCATTATTCTTGCCGGTGGATCCGGCACGCGTTTATGGCCGTTATCCCGCCAAGCGTTGCCCAAACAATTCGTTGCCCTACTCGGAGATAAAACGCTGTTAGAAGCCACCATCGCCCGCCTTGCGCCGATTATTACGCCGCAACAAGTCACAATTGTGACCGGCCAGGCATCTGCCATTGGCGAGGCCATGGTGCACCTTGCGCCGTATGCGCGCCACCTCGAGCCGTGTGCACGCGGTACCGCACCGGCCATTGCGATTGCGGCATTAAATTTTGAATTACTTGGCCGCGACCCGGTGATGGTGGTGCTGCCATCGGACCATGTGATTCGCGATGTTGCAGGTTTTCATGCGCGCTTGAATGATGCGATTGCAGTAGCCTCGGCAACCGACAACCACAACCTCGTCACCTTCGGCATCAAGCCCACCCACGCCGACACCGGTTTTGGTTATATCAAAACCAGACCCACCAGCAAGACCGATGCAAATGGTTCGGTCGATGTCGATTCATTCAAAGAAAAGCCGGACCTGGCCACCGCCGAAGGGTTTATTCAGGACGGTGGTTACTACTGGAATTCAGGCATGTTTGTCTGGAAAGCCTCGGCTATCCTCGAGGCCATTCGCGCTTTTCTGCCCGCCCTACATACCACCCTCGATGCCCTACGCACCGCGGTTAAAGCCGGTGCAACCTTTGAAGCGGCATTGGCCGCCCACTTCGCCAGCGCACCGTCGATTTCGATTGACCATGGCGTGCTGGAAAAGCTCACCGGCAATATGAACACCAGCAATGCCGCTGCCCCAACGCACAATCTGCGTTTGCAATTGGTGCCCGCTGATTTTGGCTGGAGTGATGTCGGCTCGTGGGATGCCGTCTACGAAATCTCAAACAAAGACAAAGATCAAAACGTCACCCTCGGCAACACCATCACCATCAACAGCAAAAACACCTTGGTGCATGCAGGCAAACGCCTGATCACCACCGTCGGGGTGGAAGACCTGAACATTATTGATACACCGGATGCGTTGTTGATCACCAAACGCGGTGAATCGCAGCAGGTGCGTGAGATTGTGGAAACACTTCACGCCCGTGGCGCGACCGAACATATCGAACACCTGACGGTGCAACGACCGTGGGGAAGTTACACCGTGTTGGAAGGCGGGCCGGGCTTCAAAATCAAACGCCTCGAAGTCAAACCCGGCGGGCGTTTAAGTTTGCAAAGCCATGTGCATCGCAGCGAACATTGGGTGGTGGTCAGTGGCATCGCCACCGTAACCTGTGGTGAAACGGTGAGTGACATCAAACCCAATCAAAGCGCCTATATTCCCGCCGGGGAAAAACACCGTCTGGAAAACAAGGGCACGGAAGTCGTCAAAATTATCGAAGTGCAGGTCGGCGGCTACTTAGGCGAAGACGACATCAAACGGTATGAAGATATTTATGGGCGTTTGCAGACAACCTAATCGGCTGCGGGTTTTATGCCGTCGTCCCAAAGAGGTTCGGTAACCACGCTGGGATCGAGCTCGTTCCAACCAATGATTAGCCTTTCGGAAATCCACCGCTCGACATCAACGGGCGTGTGGTCGACAAAATTGCTCCGATAGTGAGAAATATGGCGATGCGCTTGACAAATGAGCAAATTCAAGCGGATTGCCAGCCGAACTTGTAACGCTGCCGGTCAATACCTGACTGATTGTTTTAAGAGGCCCCAAAATGAAACCATCGATTGCACTTGCAGAAAGACACGACGCAGTGCGTATTACGACGGGTCGTTTTCGGACGGCAAACCCGCGTATTTTCGGTTCGGTACTTCATGGAACTGACCGCGATGGCAGCGACCTTGACATATTGGTCGACGCAATGCCGGGAGCGACACTTTTTGACTTGGGTGGACTGCAAGTTGCGCTGGAACAATTACTGGGTGTGCCAGTCGACGTCGTTACGCCCGGCGACCTACCGCTGAAATTTCGGGCGCAAGTATTGATTGAGGCGCGCCCGATATGACCGGTAGCAGGTTGTCGGATTATCCTGCCCATATCCAGCAAGCTGCAACTGATGCTTTGCCTTTGCAACAGGCTAAAACTTGCATTGTACTCACAAATGGCGCACACTTTGAGCATTGACAATCAAGGGGTCTCTTATGGGAAACACAGCCGTCAAGGAAAGCCGCCTCAATATTCGCTGCGACAGCCGCGCACGCGAATTGCTCGATAAGGCCGCGACCTATGCACATGTCAGCGTGTCGGAGTTTGTCCTTTCGCGCGCGCTTGCCTCGGCAGAAAAAATCGTGCAGGCGAACGAGAGCATTACGTTGAAACCTGCGGATTTTCAGGCATTTTTGTCTGCATTGGATGCGCCACGCAAGCCAAACTCTGCGTTGAAAAAAGCATTCAGGCAACACGCTGCGCGGATCGCTCGTTGACGATTTTTCATATTCGTGCGTTGGATGGCGAGATCGATGCGGCCTCTTTTCGCTGCGGGCAACCCATTCTCGATGGATACATCCACCGATATGCATCGCAAGATATCCGACGAAACGTATCGCGGGTATTTGCCGCAACGCCGGAAAGTGACCCGCATCGACTGGCGGGGTTTTTTACGCTCAGCGCAGGCAGCGTGAGTTGCGCCAACCTGCCGGCCGCGCTGGCGAAAAAACTACCCCGCTATCCGGTACCGGTGGCACTTATCGGGCGGCTTGCAGTCGCCATCGACTTTCAGGGCAAAGGCGTGGGCTCGATCCTGCTGGCTGACGCTTGCCAGAAGGTCGAACGGGCAAGCGCAACGCTGGCGGTCGTTGGGATCGTGGTCGATGCCAAAGATGATGCCGCTGCATCGTTCTACCAACATTTTGGCTTTATAAATTTGCCTGGCCAGGCTGATAGATTGCTCCTGCCCGCCGCTGCATTTCGGACTAGTTGAACAAGAGCTGGCCATAACGGGCCATCCACTTCACACTCGCGCACGCCAAGCAACTCTAGTTGGACCACGATCTTGCCGAGCGAGTCGAGGCATTTGTTTGCCGACGAATCGTGACCAACCAGGCTGCCTGTAACTGTATTTCGGGTTAGTTGAACATGCCCATCGGCGGCAAATTGGAACTGGGCATTCCGGACCGCCGACTTTAGCACCCTCCCAGCTGCAGACACCGCTCCCTCGCCGGTAAATGCACCGCCCCCTCCCCGGATGAGGCAATGGCCCCCTCCCCGGTAAATGCACCGCACCCTCCCCGGCTTATTTACGTAACTACGTCCGGGGTCCAATTGCCGTCATCCCAGCTCATTTACGTAACTGCGCTGGCATCCAGTCCGTTCCAACCACTAACTAAGTTGTCTCCCCGGCATATTTTCGTAACTACGTCCGGGGCCCAATTGCCGTCATCCCAGCTCATTTACGTAA
>CAMTWK010000037.1:0-7933 GCA_947085425.1 uncultured Burkholderiales bacterium
ATATTTCACGGGTCGGCCCGCCTTATATACGCTTTTCATTCTTGGCGACCTATAAATTCTGCGAATCCAAACTGTACTTCGTAAGGTTGATGGCCTACGCACTCGATAGCGGGCGGCTGAACAGCGCTTTTCCGCTCTCTTCCCTCGTAATATCTTGATATTACTCGGTCAGTCGAGCAAAAAATCACTCGCCCATCCACACACTATCGAGTGCGTCCCCGTGAAATATGCAGGTTAGATTGGTTTGTTAAGTCCGGGGGAAAGCACGCACCAAGATGATTCCCACTACCGTCAGAATCAACGAAGTGAACAAATGGCCACCGCCGACCACCAGCGCCCACGCAACGTTTCCGCGTTCAATCAGGGTCACAACTTCGGCTGAGAAAGTAGAAAATATCGTCAGGCCGCCGAGTAACCCGGTGATCACAAACATCCGCCAAACTGGCGACCACTCCGGATACCGGCCGATATAGGCCAGCGCCATGCCAACCAACAATCCGCCAATCACATTCGCCGCAAACGTGCCGAGCGGGAAATTTGGGTGCCGGTGATTGAGCCAGATGGTCAAGCCCAGACGTGACCACGCACCCAGTGCGGCACCAACGCCAACCGCCACAAAACCAGCCAGCGAAACATTCATTGCAACCTCTTTCATAGTCGTCATTGCGGCATCTATGGCCGGAAACTCCATCCGGAAACGATGCGCTCCAATATAATAACGGCAACTTTCAATGTCTCAGGAACCACACATGTCCCCAACAGAACCCCGTGAAGTAATGGAATATGACATCGTGATTGTCGGCGCCGGCCCGGCGGGACTCGCCGCCGCAATCCGCCTTAAACAGCAAGCCGCCGCCGCCAAGTGTGATGTGTCTGTTTGTGTGGTCGAAAAAGGCTCGGAAGTTGGCGCGCATATTTTGTCCGGTGCGGTCATGGATCCACGTGCCCTCACCGAGTTGTTGCCGGATTGGAAAGATACCGGGGCACCGCTCAATCAAGCGGTAACTGAAGACCGATTTATGTTTTTGTCGGCCACCTCCGCGCAAAAGGTTCCCAGCTGGATGTTGCCGGGGTGCTTTCAAAACCACGGCTGTTACGTGATTTCACTCGCCAACGTATGCCGCTGGATGGGCACCAAGGCGGAAGAGCTGGGTGTGGAAATCTACCCGGGTTTTGCCGCCGCCGAAGTGTTGTTTGCTGACAGCGGTGCCGTTAAAGGCATAGCCACCGGCGACATGGGTATTGGCAAAAATGGCGAAGCCACCGATCGTTTTCAACGTGGCATGGAACTGCACGCAAAATACACGCTGTTTGGCGAAGGCTGCCGCGGTAATTTAGGCCAACAATTACAAACACACTACGCGCTGAGTGAAGGCCGTGACCCACAAGTTTACGGCCTCGGCCTGAAAGAATTATGGGAAGTCGCACCGGAACAACACGTGCCCGGTCTGGTGGTGCACACGGCCGGCTGGCCCCTCAATACCGACACCTATGGTGGCTCGTATTTGTATCACATGGAAAACAATCTGGTGGCGGTGGGTTTTGTGGTCGGACTGGCTTACACCAATCCATATTTGTCGCCGTTCGAAGAATTTCAACGCTATAAAACCCACCCCGCCATTCGCGGTTTTTTTGCCGGCGGCAAACGTATTGCCTACGGTGCCCGCGCCATTGCGGCGGGTGGCCTGCAATCGCTGCCAAAACTTGTTTTTCCGGGTGGCGCACTCATTGGTGACAACGCCGGGTTTTTAAACGCGGCCCGCATCAAGGGCAGCCATGCCGCTATCAAATCAGGCATGTTGGCGGCGGACGCCGCCTTCGACGCCTTGCAAGCCGGGCGCGCCGCAGACGTGTTGACGGCCTATCCTGATCGATTTGAATCGAGCTGGTTGCATGACGAATTACACCGCGCACGTAATTTCAAACCGTTTATGGCAAAAGGCTTGGTGACCGGCACACTCATGGTCGGTGTGGATCAAGTGTTATTCCGTGGCAAGGCACCGTGGACCTTGCACCACCAACACGCCGACCACGAAACACTCATGAATGCAGCCGACGCGCCACCCATCACCTACCCCAAGCCGGACAACGTGCTGACATTTGACCGCCTCTCATCCGTGTTTATTTCCAGCACCAACCACGAGGAAGATCAGCCGGCCCATTTAACGTTAAAGGACGCCAGTGTGCCGGTCGCCATCAATTTGGCGCGCTTTGATGGTCCTGAATCGCGTTATTGCCCCGCCGGTGTGTATGAGTTTGTTGATCACACGGATGGTGGCAAACGATTGCAAATCAACGCGCAAAATTGTGTGCACTGCAAAACCTGTGACATCAAGGACCCGACGCAAAATATTGTCTGGGTCACACCAGAAGGTGGTGGCGGCCCGAACTATCCAAACATGTAATTTTGTCGGCGCTGCACCATCCACATTCGCCATGTGGGCCGGCCGCCAACCTTCGATATCCTTTCCACGGCCAGCCGAATGGGGTAAGCTATCCATTCACGCATCGACCAGAAAATAGGAGGATTTCGCGATGAAGCCCGTATCCGAACTGCTTAGAAAGCGTCCCCAACCCGTCATTCATAGTGTGGCGCCAAACGATACCGTTATTTCCGCGATCCAATTGTTGGCCAGCAAGGGCATCGGTGCCGTGGTGGTGATGGACGGCGGCAAGCTGGTGGGTATTTTTTCCGAACGGGACTACACCAGAAAAATTGCTCTGGCCGGAAAAAGCTCACGCGAAACCAAGGTCTCTGAAATCATGACCTCCCCGGTCATTTCAGTTTCATCTTCCCACCGCACCCATGACTGCATGATCTTGATGCGGGAAAAAGGCTTTCGTCACTTGCCGGTCATGGATGGCGACAAAGTGGTCGCCATGATCTCGATTCGCGATTTGATGAACGACATCATTGAGGAACATGAATTCACCATCGCGCAGCTTGAGACTTACATTAACTCCTGACCTATTTCATCATCTGACAACACCCGACAACGTCCGACACACTTGGCCAACAGCCCATCCGCCGGGTCTAGCCTGCATATTTCACGGGGACGCACTCGAGAGTGTGTGGATAAGCGAGTGATTTTTGCTCGACTGACCGAGTAATATCGAGATATTACGAGGGAAGAGAGCGGAAAAGCGCTGCTCAGCCGCCCGCTATCGAGTACGTAGGCCATCAACCTTACGAAGTACAGTTTGGATTTGCAGAATTTATAGGTCGCCAAGAATGAAAAGCCTATATAAGGCGGGCCGACCCGTGAAATATGCAGGCTAGACTTGATCGAAAAAACCAACGCGGACTGGAACGACCTGTTTGATCAGATTGTGTAATGGACTGGACTGGACCCCAGCCCCCACACCATCCGACTAATCGGTTCTGAAAAATAGACGAGTCCGCACGAGTTAACCAGCTCGCTGCACCTACAAAACTACCACAGCACAATGCCAAAACGTTTCACGACTGCCGCAAACACCACAAAACACACCAGCGTGATCGCAACTGACGCGGCCAACGTCCACCAGAAACCAATACGCGGCAACAACAAACCAAACAGCAAAAACATTGGCAGGGTGGGCAATACGTACCAAAACGTATACCAGGCGTGATTGGCAATTTTTTCAGTCGGCTGTGATTCGACATACAACCAAACCAGCGTGAGCACCGTGACCAATGGCAGCGCGGCGATCAAACCGCCGAGACGGTCACTGCGTTTGGCGATTTCTGAAATGAGCACCACCAAACCGGCGGTGATCAAATATTTGGTAACGATCCAGGCCATGCGATACCTCCAATAAACACCATAGAGTTTGAAACGAAATTGCAGCTTATTCTCGTTCGCCAATCGGTGGTAATTCAGCGACGACAACCGAAACGGTATCAGAGGCACGCATTAAATCTGTGAGGATGCGTTCATCAAGATTGAGCGTACCCTCGTACTCAGCCAGATTGCGAATTTCGTGACATTTGGCGAACACCCGCCACACCTCCGGGCCGAGGCCGAGTGTGTGTGGCAGCAGCTGAAAAACGATATAACGATTGCTGGATCGATAACCATGCCAGCGCAATGCGGCTAAACACAAGGCATGCACGCCGTTGTAGGCGAGATCAAATTGACTCTCTAACGACAGGCCGGCAATTTGTGCGTCGGCAAGTCGCAGTTGGCCTGAGCGCACCAAGCTGGTGAATTCCATTTCGTTCGGGGGCCCCACCTTGAGTGGTTTGCCGACACCAACAAGATTGTCAAACGCCGAGGTCATGTTCGCTGCCGATCAGCCAGATTTTGGGTTGCGTCATCACCCGCTGAATAAAGGCATTGGCAGTATTGAGGCGTTTGGCAAATTCTTTTTCCGAAAGCACGGTTGGGTTGACGGCACGACCCAACGTAATGGTGATGGGCTCCAAAGCAGCAAACAGATCGGCATAGGCGAGGTCATCACTGACGACCATGACGTCGATATCGCTGGCGGTGGAATCTTGACTGTTGGCGATCGAGCCATATACAAAGGCCGCGCGAATTTGTGATGCCAGCGGCAGCAAAGCCATGCGCAGTGGCTCGGCTAGGCCGACGGTTTTTTGGACGATGCCCAATAACTCAGAAAAAATGGGTGATGCCGCGTTGGCTTGATAGTGTTTTTGATTGCCAATCCAGTGGGCGGTGACCAAGCCGGACGCTTCCAAACGAGCCAACTCCCGCTGCGTTGCGCCGGAGCCGGAGCCGGTCAGGTTGATTATTTCGTTGGCAAAAAAACTGCGATCTGTGCGACCAAAAAATAACGCCAACACCCGTTGCTGGGTGGTGGTAAAAAGCGCATCCGCCAATCCGCTGCCAGCAAACGGGGTGTTGATTGAATCGGCTCGGGAATCGACCCGATAGGCGGCGCTGGATTCGCGCAGCATCACTTTTTTTGCGGTCACCTTGGAGGCAGCGGTCGCCGCTGGCTTCGGCTTGCGAGCAGGTTTTACGACAGCAGGTTTTTTGGTTATACCCATATTAGGCATTGTCGTACCCAATATGGGCATTGTCAAGCGATTGTTTTAGTCGAATCAAAACGCTTTCGCCAGCGCCTCGTAATCCGACATTTCGTTATACACCTGCGCCGAAATCCGCACCCACAGTCGATCATTGATCAAATGGATCGGCACTTCAACGTTGTGTTCGGCCAAAAGTTTGGCGCGCCACCGCTGTACTCCTTCCAGTGTGCCGGCCTCGCTAATCGGTAACGGTAGCGTGACCATGCTGGTAAACATTTCTGCCGGTGCGCCTGGCGTAACATTCCACGCTGCGCTGAGCATGGCGGCGGCATCCCGCGCCAATGTGGTGAGGCCGTGGCGATAACGCGCCACCCCAAGTGCTTCGATGAAATCAAGCGCGGCTGGAATCGATAAACGTGCGGTGAAGTCACCGGTGCCGGTCCAGGCAAATTCTTTTTCGTAACCCTGACCAAAATAATTGGAAATCACCGGCGGATGTAAATCATGCCGACCCTGTTCGGTGGCGACAATAAAACCGCAACCCTTGGGCGCACACAACCACTTGTGGCAATTGCCGACTATCCAATCGGCACCGCTGTCACCGAGTGCATCCAACGACAAAGGTAACAGCGCCGGGGCGTGCGCACTATCGACCAACACTTGAATGCCGCGCTGTTTGCATAACGCGACGATCGGCCCGACCGGGGTGGTCACCGCCAGCGGGGAAAAGATGTGATCAATAATCACCAAGCGGGCACCACCTTCGATGGCCGCCGCGTAGGCATTGATCAAGGCTTGTGCATTTGCCAGCGGCCACGGCACATTGGCCTCGACCACCGTCAGGCCATGGCGCGCCGCATGATAACGCGCACAATTTTTGAGTGCCGGATAAGCGTGATTGGCGATGACGATTTTGTCACCGGCGCGCCATGGCATCGAATGCATCACCGCATTGGCTCCGGCCGTGGCGTTTTCCACAAACGCCAACCGTGAGGGGGTGGCGCCAACAAATGCTGCCAGTCGCACCGCTGCGGCACGGAGTGCGTCCGGTAATTCGTCTTGCATAAAGCGCACCGGCTGGTGTTCCATTGCATCACGCCAATGGACTTGCACGGCTTGTACGAATCGCGGCGTCGCGCCAAACGAACCGTGATTCAAAAAGTGGATGGACGGATCGAGTGACCAGTATCGGCGCAAGGTGTGGCCGAATGGTTCGTTGGCGGCGGGGAGTGCGTGGGGATTGGTTATGGGCGTTTTCATTTCGCGATGTTACGACGATGGTGGCGTTTGTTGAGTGATTTTAGCGAGTGGGTGGGGGGGCCGGGGCGCAGTCCCCCACCCTCAATTCATTTCTTAATCAGTTTTTGAGATTGCTGGATTCCAGCCACCATCTTTAAGCATACCGGGGCGGCCCCGCTGGAATGACGGCACAAACCACCCTACTCAATCGCCTCCGCACTCTTTGCTATCTGCCGCAACACAAACTTCTGAATCTTGCCTGTGGCGGTTTTTGGCAGCGGCTGAAAAACAAATTTCTTTGGCACTTTGAAACGGGCCATGCGTTCGCGGCAGAACGCGATCATCTCTTCCTCGGTCGCGCGTGCGCCGTCTTTGAGTTCGACAAACGCACAGCCCACCTCGCCCCACTTTGCATCAGGCAGGGCGACCACGGCGGACATGATTACCGCCGGGTGGCGCGACAACACGTCTTCGACTTCTTGCGAGGAAATATTCTCACCACCGGAAATGATGACGTCCTTGGCGCGGTCTTTGACTTTGAGATAACCATCGGGCTGGATGACGGCGAGGTCACCCGAATGAAACCAGCCGCCGGCAAAGGCTTCGGTGGTGGCGGGCAGGTTTTTGAGGTAACCCTTCATCACCAGATTGCCGCGGAACATGATCTCGCCGATGGTCTCACCATCGGCCGGCACCTGCTGCATGGTTTCGGGGTTCATTACCGTCATGCCTTCTTCGAGCAGATAAGCCACGCCCTGGCGGCCATTGAGCACCACTTGTTGTTCGATCGGCAGCGCCGCCCACTCGGGGTGTTGTGCGCACACGGCGGCGGGGCCGAAGGTTTCCGTCAGGCCATACACATGCGCGATCGAAAAGCCCAGCCGCGCCATGCCTTCGATGGTGGCACTCGGCGGCGGTGCGCCGGCCACCATGGCATACACATTGTGATCAATGCCGCGCTTTTGTTCATCCGGCGCATTGATGAGCATGCTGTGTACAATCGGCGCGCCACAAAAATGCGTGACGCGGTGTTCGCGGATCAATTCAAAAATGGTCTTGGCCTCAACCTTGCGCAGGCAGACGTGGGTGCCGACATTGGCGGCGAGTGTCCAGGTAAAGCACCAGCCGTTGCAATGGAACATCGGCACCGTCCATAAATAGACGCTGTGTTTAGGCATCGACCAATCGAGGATATTGCCGATGGCGATTTGCTGCGCGCCGCGATGGTGAAACACCACCCCTTTCGGGTTGCCGGTGGTACCCGAGGTGTAATTGAGCGAAATCGCATCCCACTCATCGGTGGGCATCGACCAGGCAAAGTCGGGGTCACCGCTGCCGACAAACGCTTCGTATTCGATCTCACCAAGCGCCTTGCCCACGCCGGTGTAGGCGGGGTCATTCACATCGATCACCAATGGCCGCACCTTGCACAGCGACAGCGCCTTTTCCATCACCCCGGAAAATTCTCGATCGGTAACCAACACACGCGCCTCACCGTGATCGAGCATAAACGCGAGCGTCTCGGCATCGAGCCGGGTATTGAGTGTATTGACAACCGCACCCAACATGGCCGGGCCAAAATGCAGCTCGATCATCTCGGGGGTATTGGGCAACATCACCGCCACCGTGGTGCCGCGGCCGACACCACGCGCCGCCAGCGCCGAGGCCAGCCGCCGGGTGCGCACATAAAATTCACGCCAGGTCTGCCGCCGTGTG
>CAMTWK010000038.1:0-37969 GCA_947085425.1 uncultured Burkholderiales bacterium
ACAGGACCGTGAAACGACGTAGCGCCGATGATAGTGCGGTATACCCGTGCGAAAGTAGGTCATCGCCAAGACCCTATATAACAAAAAGCCCAGTACAGATGTACTGGGCTTTTTGTTTTTTTACATCAATAAAATTATCGGCAATCCTTTGCCGATAATTTGTTATGTTGCTCCATACACCCTGCGTGGCATAATTTCAGGCTAACTTAAAGATTAACAATGCATATTCTTCTTTCCAATGACGATGGCTATTTTGCGCCAGGTTTGGCTGCACTGCATGAGGCACTTTCACCGCTGGCAACCATCACCGTCGTCGCTCCAGAGCGCGATAAAAGTGGTGCCTCCAACTCACTAACGCTGGATCGACCAATGTCGCTGCGGCGCGCGGCAAATGGTTTTTTCTTTTTAAACGGTACACCGACCGACTGTGTGCATATGGCCGTCACCGGTATGCTGGATTTTGTACCGGACATGGTGGTATCGGGCATCAATCATGGCTCCAATATGGGGGACGACACCATTTATTCGGGCACCGTCGCCGCGGCAACCGAAGGGTTTTTGCTGGGCATTCCGTCGATCGCGGTGTCGATGGTTGCGCGCGATTCAAATTATTTTGAAACGGCAGCATGGGTGGCGGCGGAACTGGTGAAACGCCATCAGGCAAAACCGATTGCCGCGCCAACCTTGTTGAACGTCAATGTGCCGAATATTTCAAAGGCGGACATTCAGGGCTTTGAAGTGACCAGATTAGGCAAACGTCACAAGGCCGAACCGGCGGTCAAATCGACCAACCCTCGCGGTGAAACCATGTACTGGATTGGCGCCGCTGGTGCGGCAGCGGATGCCGGGCCGGGTACGGATTTTTATGCAACCGAAAACAATCGGGTTTCAATTACACCACTGCAGGTTGATTTGACCAATTACCAGCAGATGAAATCGATTGCCGATTGGATGTTGCAGAAGTGACCGGCATCAAAAATTTTTCCGGTAGTGGCATGACGTCGGTTCGAACCCGTGACCGGATGATTGACGGGCTGCGCGCGCGCGGCATCAAAAACGAACGTGTGCTGACAGTGATGGCGGAGGTGCCGCGGCATGTGTTTGTCGAGGAGGCTCTGCAAGAGCGTGCGTATGAGCTGGATAAAGCGCTGCCGATCGGTTTTGGGCAAACCATTTCCACGCCTGAAATCGTCGCAATCATGACCGAATTATTGTGTGAAAAAGGCATCCCCAAAAAAGTGCTGGAAATTGGTACCGGTTGCGGTTATCAAACAGCCATATTGGGCAAACTTGCCAAGGAAATTTATACCGTAGAGCGCATTGCACCGTTGATGGACAGGGCGCGTCGAACGCTGCGCGATCTACGTTATTACAATGTGATTTTTAAACACGCCGATGGCCACTTTGGTTATGCCGAAGCCGGGCCATATGACGGTATTATCATGACCGCTGCCGCCTCCCATGTGCCACCGGAATTAACCGCGCAATTGGCGGTGGGTGGACGGCTCATATTGCCGGTTGGCGTCGACGCACAGCAGCTTTATGTGATTGATCGAAACGAAAATGAATTTGTGCAAAAAATTGTCCACAACGTGCGCTTTGTGCCGCTCGTTCCCGGAATTGTTTAGTTGAATAACTGGTGTCCTATGTCGACTCGTGTGAATTTTTTCTCTGTGCTGGTGGTGACGTTATTGCTCAGCGCTTGTGCCTCGAAAACGCCCGCGCCGGTTGTTGATCGTCGGCCGGCAACACCACCAATTGAGGTGCCGCCGGCGCAACCGGCGACGCCTCCAGTCAAGCCGGTTGCGGCGACTGTGTCCGAAGGAAAAACCCATACCGTGCAAAAGGGCGAAACGTTATATGCCATTTCTTTCCAGAATAATCTTGACTACCGTGAATTGGCGATCTGGAACAATATTGAGAACATCAATGTGATTCAGGTCGGCGCAGTGTTGCGTCTGTCGCCTCCGACTATTGGTCTTGCGTCTGCACAGTCCAGGATTTCCGAGCCGGTGGTCACGCCTTTGACCGTTGTGCCGATGCCGTCCGCGTCAAGTGAACGACCGTTGCAAAATTCGGCAATCCTCAAAATTGAGCCTAAGGCGGGCATGGTTCCCTACTCGGATCAATCGTTGGCAAAATTGGAACAAGAAGCCGGCGCTTCGCCGGTGGCGGTTGTCGCGCCCCCGACGCCTGCAGTCACGCCGCCGCCTGCAGCAGTCCCGGCAGCGGTTGATACAGCCGATGCTGTGGATTGGGCGTGGCCGGTAAAGGGCCAGCTGGTCAGTCAATTTACCGAGCAGAATAAGGGCATCGATATTGCCGGCAGCCGCGGCACCGCCATTCATGCGGCTGCCAATGGTGTGGTCATTCATACCGGCGCAGGCATTCGTGGTTATGGTCGACTGGTGATTATCAAACACGGCGCGAATTGGGTGTCTGCTTACGCCCACAATGACAAAATTGTAGTGGCCGAAGGCTTACAGGTTAAGCAGGGTCAAAAAATTGCGGAAATGGGTAATTCCGATACCGACAACGTCAAATTGCATTTCGAAATTCGCAAACAAGGCAAACCGGTCGATCCCGTCAAATTTTTGCCGACAAAATAGCGATCGATAGCCGTATTTGGCCGCGATGCGACCACGTTGTGATCAAGCCTGCGGCAGGGATTGAGTAGCCGGCAGGCTTTGCAACCGGCTCATGCGCCGACGCGGTGAGTGCATAAACCAAGCTGGTTTAATGATCCATCGGCAATACCATGATCGCGCTTGATCCAGGAACGAGCTGGAATCCAAGGTGCTGGTAATATTTGCCTTGGCACACATTCGCAAACTTGTTTGACCAATATCAATAAAAACGCAAGGCGGACTATTCAATGTCCACCTTCAACTTTTGTAAAAAAGGGAACATGCCATGAGCATGATTGATCGCATCAAAAATATTTGTTTGACGCCTAAAACCGAATGGCCGGTGATTGCCGGTGAAACCACCTCTACCCGTGCGCTGTTAACCGGATATGTGTTGCCATTGGCTGCCATTGGCGCCATTTTTGGTTTTATCAGCAGCTCGTTGATTGGCCACACCCTGCCGTTTATTGGTGGCTCCTATAAAACGCCCATATTAATGGGCGTGGGTCTGGCGGTTTTTACCTTGGTGATGGCGGTGGTGGGCGTGTTTATTCTGTCGCTCATTATTAACGCGCTGGCACCAAGTTTTGGCGGGCAAAAAGACCGATCACAAGCCTTGAAAATAGCGGTCTACGCCTATACACCAGCCTGGTTGGCAGGGGTCTTTCAAGTTCTGCCGTGGGTCGGTCCACTTTTGGCGGTGTTGTTATCCCTGTATGGTTTGTACTTGCTGTTTATCGGCTTGCCGGCGTTGATGAAAAATCCGCAGGACCAGTCCATCGGTTACACGGTAGTGGTGGTCGTTTGTGCCATTGTCTTGTGGGTGTTAATCGGTTTGATTTCAGCGGGCATTTTCGGCGCGGGGCATATGGCCGCCATGCATCGCGGCGGAGCGCATCACATGCCGGCGGGGGACTTGGTTTTTGACAAAGATAGTCCGCTCGGCAAGCTGGATGCCTTTGGCAAAAAGATGGAAGAGAGTGGCAAGGCCATGGAGGCCGCACAAAAAAGTGGCGACCAAAAGGCGCAGGCCGATGCCGCTGCAGCGATGTTCGGCACGTTGATGAGTGGGGGCAAGAAGTTTGATCCCATTCCGCTCGATCAATTGAAGCCGTTTGTGCCGGAAATTTTTGCAGGGCTCGCAAAAATGAGCAGTGAATCGGAATCCACCGGTGTGGCTGGATTGATGATCGCCAGGACCGAGGCGACCTTTGGCGACGGAGCGGCGAAAACCGTTAAGCTGGAAATTACCGATACCGGTGGTGCCAGTGGATTAATGGGATTTGCCAGCTGGGCAAGTGTCATGAGTGAAAAGGAGGATAAACACGGCTCGGAAAAAACCCATAAAGCAGGTAATCGAACCGTGCATGAAAAATCGTCTAAAGTAGGCGGCCAAAATGAATACATGGTGCTGCTCGGCGAACGGTTTGTTGTTCGTGCCGAAGGGCGTGGAGTGGACTTGGGTCAACTTCGATCAGCGGTGAATGGCCTGAATCTGAACAAGCTGGAAGGCATGAAAGACGTCGGCGCACGAAAGTAGCGAAACAGCAAAGCCCTGATGTAAAAACACATCAGGGCTTTTTTATCGGTAAAACTCATTTGTTGGCGCGCGTTTTGAGGGAAATATTGCCGGAAACACCCGTTGTTATTGGTGACTTATTGTCGGGGTCAGTGCTTATTCATCCCGTAATTCACGGCGTAGAATTTTGCCGACGTTGGTCTTGGGCAGGCTGTCGCGGAACACCACGTATTTGGGATTTTTGTAGGCGGTGAGATTTTCCCGGCAATAATTTCGAATCGTCTCCTCGGTTAAGTCCGGATCGCTCCGCACCACAAAAAGTTTTACTGCTTCGCCCACTTTTTCATCCGGCACCCCCACTGCCGCGCACTCGAGTACACCCGGACAAGATGCCACAACGTTTTCAATTTCGTTTGGATACACATTGAATCCGGACACCAATATCATGTCCTTTTTGCGATCGACAATTTTGATGTGTCCGTTTGCCAGCATGACGCCGATATCACCCGACTTGAAAAAGCCGTCTTTGGTCATCGCCTCGGCAGTTGCATCCGGTCGTTGCCAGTAGCCGCGCATGATCTGCGGTCCCCGCAGACAAATTTCGCCGGGCAGGCCAATTTCAACCGGCATTTCATTGTCGTCACGAATCGATATCTCTGTGCTTGGCATGGGCAGGCCAACATCACCGGTGTATTCCTTGGCCAATATGGGATTGCAAGTCGCCGCCGAGGACGATTCGGTCAGTCCATAACCTTCAATGATCGGGGTGTTGGTCAGGTTCAGCCACTTTTCCGCCACCGATTGTTGAATTGCCATGCCGCCACCGTTGGACACCCGCAGTGACGAAAAGTCGAGCATGCGAAAGCCGCTATGGTTCAGCAGGCCGTTAAACAAAGTATTCACAGCCGGCAGGGTATTAAATTTGTGTTTGCGTAACACGTCGACCATCGCGTCCAGATCGCGCGGGTTCGGAATCAATATATTTTGTCCGCCAATTTTGATCGCCAGCCACATGCACGACACCAGCGAAAAAATATGGTACAGCGGCAGTGCACAGACCATGATGATTGGATCGGGGCGCGGGCCTTTGCTGGTGTCGTCCATGGCCGGTTTGAGCCATGCCTCGGACAACAGACAATTTGCCACCAGATTGGCGTGGACCAGAATCGCGCCTTTGGACACGCCGGTGGTGCCGCCGGTGTATTGTAAAAACGCAATGTCTTCTAATGTCAGATCGGGTTTGACGAGGGGTAGCGTTTTGCCGATGTTCAATACTTCCATAAATGAACGGGCCATCGGCAAGGAAAAATTCGGCACGGCCTTTTTAAGGTGGCGTACCACAAAATTGGTGATTTGGCTTTTTGGAAAGCCGAGCAAATCGCCGACCCTGGCCAACACCACGTGTTTCAGCGCTGTTTGGGCAATAACCGCCTGCAAGGTCGGCGCAAAATTTTCGAGGATAACTATGGCCTCGGCACCGGAGTCGTTTAGTTGATGCAGCAATTCGCGCGGTGTGTAGAGTGGGTTGATATTGACCACAACGTAACCGGCACGCAACACACCAATAATGGCGGCGGGGTAGGCCAGCAGATTGGGCATCATCAAGGCAACACGTGCACCTCTAGCCAGCCCGGTTGATTGCAGCCATGCACCAATGGCGCGTGATGTCTTGTCCACATCCGCAAAGGTCACGGTTTTGCCCAAACACGTATACATGGCGCGGTCACGATATTTGTCAAACGACTCCTCGGCCATCTGTACCAGCGAGGTGTATTGCGTGACATCGATGTCGTGTGGCACACCGGCCGGGTAGTGATCAAGCCACCATTTGTTTTTTTCTGCTGATTGCATTTTTATGTTCCTTGTCTGAGCATGATCCATTGATCAACCGGCGACCATGTGCATTAATTCTTTTCCCGCTTGAAATATTTTCCCATTTCCATTTTGGCCAGTGACTGCCGATGCACTTCATCCGGCCCGTCGGCCAGGCGCAGTATTCGCGCCCAGGTGTAGGCGTAGGCAAGTGGAAAGTCATCACTCAGACCGGCGCCGCCATGTGCTTGAATGGCCCAGTCAATGACGGTTTGCGCCATATTCGGTGCCACTACCTTAATCATGGCGATTTCCGACCTGGCGATTCTATTGCCAACGGTATCCATCATATAAGCCGCTTTTAATGTCAGCAGCCGCGCTTGATCGATCATGCAACGTGATTCGGCAATACGTTCGTGCCATACCGATTGGGCGGCGAGCGGTTTGCCAAATGCGCTGCGTGTTTGCAAACGATGGCACATCAGCGATAACGCCCGTTCGGCCAGCCCGATCAAACGCATGCAATGGTGAATGCGCCCCGGCCCCAATCGGCCTTGGGCAATTTCAAAGCCGCGGCCTTCACCGAGCAGGATATTTTCCGCCGGCACCCGCACATTTTCAAAGGTGATTTCGCAGTGACCATGTGGCGCGTCGTCATAACCAAACACCGGCAGCGGCCGCACCACGGTCACGCCGGGGGTATTGGCCGGCACCAATATCATCGACTGTTGGACGTGTGTCGGCGCGTCCACGTCGGTTTTTCCCATGACGATATAAATTGCGCAGCGTGGATCACCGGCACCGGAAATCCACCATTTGCGGCCATTGATCACATAGTCATCACCATCCCGAACAATACGCGTGGCGATGTTGGTGGCGTCGGATGAAGCCACCTCCGGTTCGGTCATGGCAAAAGCCGAACGAATGGTGCCATTCAATAATGGGCTCAGCCAGGCGGCCTGTTGCGCGGCGCTGCCATATTGCGCCAACACTTCCATATTGCCGGTGTCCGGTGCCGAGCAATTAAAAACTTCCGGCGCCCAATAGGTGCGGCCGGTAATTTCCGCCAGCGGCGCGTATTCGAGATTGGTGAGGCCGGCACCGCGTTCACCCGGCATAAATAAATTCCACAGTCCGACCGCGCGCGCCTTGGGCTTGAGTTCTTCCAGCAGCGGTACCGGCGTCCAGCGTTTACCGGCCAGTGTGTTGGCGGCAATCTCATCGTGAAAGCGTTTTTCATTGGGCAAAATATGTGTCGCGAAAAATTCTTCCAATCGTTGCTGAAGCGCAATTGTTTTTGGCGAATAACTAAAGTCCATGATCGTCTCGCTGAATGGTGCTGTTGAAAAAATAATATCCGGTTTATTCAGGCGGTTTATCTGTGTGATGTCTTCATCACGTTCTCGGCAAATTGCCAGCCCAACTCGGCAAACGGCTTGGCGGCTTTGCCCATCGCCACCGCCTGATCACTGGCTGCGGTGCCATCGGCCGCACGTTTGGCAATGCCCTGCAAAATGCCCGCCATGCGAAACAGGTTGTAGGCCAGGTAATAATCAAAATTGTTGATGCCATTTGGCCGGCCGGTGCGTTTGCAATAAGCCGCGATGTACGCATCGAGTGTTGGTATACCCAAGGTGGGTAGGTCTAGTCCGGCGATGCCACGAAACGTGTCGGGTTGCACGTGCCAGGCCATGGCGTGATAAGCAAAGTCGGCTAGCGGATTGCCAAGCGTGGACAGTTCCCAATCGAGGATAGCCAAAATGCGCGCTTCGGTGGCATGAAAAATGAGGTTATCCATTCGAAAATCACCGTGCACAATCGACGTTTCCTCGCCGGCCGGAATGTGCAAAGGCAGCCAGGCGATCAACTGATTCATCGCGTCGATGTTGACGGTTTCCGCCGCCCGGTATTGTTTGGTCCAGCGTCCGATCTGCCGCTCAAAAAAATTGCCCGTCTTGCCATACTCCGCCAAACCAATGGCGGCGTAATCAACCTGGTGCAAGGCGGCGATGACCCGATTCATTTCAGCAAATATGGCACCGCGTTCGGTGGGTGTGGCACCGGGCAATGACGGGTCCCACAACACCCGGCCTTCAACCATTTCCATGATAAAAAATGCCCGGCCAATTACTGTTTCATCTTCACAAAGCGCCACCGTTTTTGGCACCGGAATCGCCGCCTTCGCCAACGCTGACATCACGGCAAATTCACGTTCAACTGCGTGTGCCGAAGGTAATAATTTTGCGGCCGGCGCCGGTTTGGCGCGCATCACATAGGCGCGATCGGTCGTGATCAATTTGTAGGTCGGGTTGGATTGGCCACCCTTAAATTGTTCCACCGACAAAATCTGCAATTGATTACCGAGCATTGGCCGCAACCAGGCGGTGAGCGCACCGGCATCGAACTGGTGTTTGGTCGCTATCGGTTTGGTGCCGGCGAAATGTTGAAAAGTGTCGGTCATTAACTAGGTTCCTTACCGGTGTTTGATACGGTGTTGGACATATTCGCCAAACAGGGTTTCCATGGTGGTGGTTCGGTTTGAATGTTGCAGCCAATCGGTGGGGGATAAATTAATCGCACGCAACACCACGTCACGTTGCAGCTGGCCAACGTCAATCACATTGATACAGGCCGGATTTTGTTCAAATCCACCGAGTAATTGTTTGCCGCCGGACAACAGATAACTGAGAATGCCGCGATTGACGCCGCCATGACAAACCAAAAGCAGCGAGGACCAATTTTCGTCGGCGCGAATTTTGTCAATTTCCGGCAGCACCCGGTCGAGCATCGCGCCCAATGTTTCGCCACCCAGAAAGCGTGTTTGCAGTGTCGCCGATCCGTCCATGATTTCGGTGAAACTTTGCCGCAGTTTTTCAACCGGGATGGCGCTTAACTTGCCGCCACGAATTTCCCCCAGTTGCGGGCGCGATTCAATTTCACGTTGGCACCCCAGCGCATGCATGACCCACTTGGCGGTCTGAAGCGTCCGTGGCAAACCACTGGTGATGATACGGTCAAAACTGACCGCATATTGTCGAAACAAAACACCAGCGGCAGTGGCCTGAGCAATGCCGGTGTCATTCAACGCCACATCATCGGGTGGCAGGGGCGTGCCATTCGCGGTGAAATAACTAACGGCACCGTGGCGCATCAGGTAGATGCGCCGCCGTGTAGCCGTCATCAAACTGTCGCCTCATCGGCGCGCGGTTTAAAGCCAATTTTGCCGGTGAGAAGTTGCACATACATGACCCAATCGCCGGCAAAACTATAAAGTGGATAAGTGAACGTGGCGGGACGGTTCTTTTCAAAAAAGAAATGCCCAAACCACGCAAAGCCATAACCGCTGAGCGGAATCAGCCAAGCCAGCCACCAGTCATGGGTGATCAGCAGTGTCAGCAACAACGCCAAAACGATGCTGCTGCCAACAAAATGCAGGGCGCGGCAGACGGGATGGCGGTGTTGGCCGAGGTAGAACGGGTAGAAGTCGTGAAAGGTCTGATATTTTTTTCCCATGGATTCCACCGTTGATTAATTTTTGAAGCTGGCATCACGCCGTTCAAGTTTACGTAACAGTCCGGGCCAGGCGAGTTGTCCGCCGAGACCTTTGGTAGCAGTCCTGGCCTGCGCCGTGGCACCGTCGATGATGGCCTGCGGAATACGAATCAGGTCATCACTGCCGGTGTCGTCGGTAGTGGCGGCGCGGCTGCCGCTCATGGCGCGGACTTGAATCATACAAGCCGACTCAAAGAAATACATCAGCAAAAAAGCATCGGCGATGGATTGTCCGACGGTCAACAAGCCATGATTGCGCAACATCAAAAATTTTTGATCGCCAAGATCACGCACCAACCGCGATTTTTCGTCCTCATTCAGCGCCACCCCTTCGTAGTCGTGATACGCCAGACTGGCCAAAACAAATATAGACTGCTGCGAAATCGGCAACACGCCATTTTTTTGTGCCGATACCGCCACCCCATTGGGCGTATGGGTGTGCAAAACACAATGGGCATCGGCGCGCGCCGCATGGACGGCGCTGTGAATAATAAAACCGGCCGGATTGATCGGGAAAGGATTGGAAGGGTCGAGCTTATTGCCATCGCCATCAATTTTCACCAGTGAGGAAGCGGTCATTTCCTCAAACATCACGCCGTACGGATTGATCAAAAACTGATTTTCAACGCCGGGAATTTTTGCAGTGATGTGAGTGAAAACCAAATCATCCCAACCATAGGCCGCTACCAGCCGATAACAGGCGGCGAGGTCTACTCGTGTCTGCCACTCTTTGAGCGAAACATTTTCGCGAATGGAGTAAAAGTGCGCGGGGTCAGGCGGATTCATGTCGGTCATCCTCGTTGATTGGTGGTGCGCCAGTGATAAGCATACCTCAGGTGCGTTGGTGATTGCAGGGACGATGGCAGCGGAGGAGGTGTATTTGGGCGATTGATCGCACTGCGTTTATTTTAGTAAGCTCTAATCTGGGCGGGAGTTTTCAGACAATATGCCTGCAAGGTGCCCGCCAATAGGCGACTTTGAAAATTAACAATGCCAATGGGTGGGGCGGGGAATTTGCGGCACATGTGCCGCGCTGGGGTGGCTATTGCGCAGTCACTCCTTGCAACCAACCCCGGCCGCTGCGCCACCTGCGCAACGCCGCGCAAAAGCGCGCGAACTGCCTGATTATGCGAAGTCGTACCCGTGCGATGAAGCCATTGCGCTGGCTTGCCTTTCCGGCCATCATACGATGTCGTCGATTGCGGAATATTTTGGGCTGCATTACACGACAGTGAGTCGGTAGATAAAAGGGTACGAGAGTGAAGCGTAATAGAGGATGTGATAATGAAAGACCTGACCCTAGACGCCAGTGTGAGTAAAGCAGAGTCGGCTGCAGTTAGGGAGACAGGGAAATTGCGAGGTGGAAATCCTGGCGAGACCTTCTTTACCGATTCTCGTTTCCGTAGTGCAGATCGGGCGCAGGATAGGCTTTCATTGCCAAATCGACCGGAAGTACAAATGGAATTCCGGCTTAAAAACGATCTCTCATTGGAGCGAGGTGGTACCCGTGTTGATCCCGCAAATGGTGGTCGGGGTGGTGGACGCGAATATATGACTAGAAATCCTGTTGAAGTGGAGATCATCAATGTCCAACCATATCGTTGATGCCTTTGTAGGATTTCGTTTCACTGCGTCGATAGGTGAACCTTGGGATTTTGTTTCATCAATTGGACAGAATCGACTCGATGGCGAGATCACTGCAGTGGCGTTGTTAGATCGTGGGCAGCCATGCTTTCTTTGTTCAGTTACGCCATTCACATTGTCTGGGGTTAGGGTTGATCAAGTGATTGGTGTAAATCGATACATAAGCTCACAAGATTTGATTAAGGTGTTAAAGAATGGCGGAAACGCCACTATGAACTTTGTGTTTCGACCTTCAGGCGCAATTGCACCTGATGATATTACTGATGTACTTTCTGGTGATAAGGTAGTGACTAGCTTTTTGGTAGGCTCTATGAAACTTGTGAATCAATAGGTCAGATTGAATTATTTTGCGCAGAGATGATGGCGCGTTTGGTGAGGCGATGGGTTGGCATGGCGGGTGTGACCCGCCATGCCAACAAAAAACAAAACACCAGCAACAACGCGCAGTTTGAAGCAAATATTTCCCAAACGCCGCGCCAGCAAGCGTAGGGTGAGCAGGCTTTATCTGCCCACGCAGTCATCAAGATAAAAACACACAAACCCCAGCAACAGCAACCACTTCCAACCAAAACAACCCCAAACCGCCCGCCAATATTAGCAACTTACCAAATCAACTAATCCCACGCTCTCCATCCCCATGAGCACCATCACCAACCTAACCGCCGTCCGCCAAGCCCGCCAACGCACCCGCGCCAGAGGAAAGTAAAGGGGTCAGGTCTTTCATTATCATATGATAATGAAAGACCTGACCCCTTCGTGGTATTCCGTTTGGCAACAACGTCCCGGATGAAAACCCGAACGGGGTAAATGGCGCAGCCGCATTCAAGTACAATCTGCGGTTTCCGGGGCAGTACATTGATGTGGAGACGAATACGAACTACAACTACTTCAGGGATTACGATCCGAGCATAGGCAGATATGTGCAGAGTGATCCGATTGGGTTGGCGGGCGGGATCAACACTTTCGGTTACGTGAAATCGAGCCCGCTGACACTCATTGACCCCTGGGGGCTGCTGGACCTATTGGTGTACGACGGTCGAAGGCTAACCGGCTACGACGGCACAGATATCGAGTTCAGTGTCCCCGCGGTGTCGGGGCCGTGGGGTAAGGGTCGATTACCGGCTGGCACGTACACTGGTGACAATCTTCGTCGCCGAACCACTGAAGCAATGGTTTGTAAGGATGGGAATGGATGGAGTCTGGACTTGAATCCCCTGTTCAAGACTGACCGTCGCCTACTCCGGATACACCCAGACGGGAATGTCCCTGGTACCGAAGGGTGTATCGGGCCGGACTGCCGCTACCAGCAGCAGGTGTACGATGCATTGCGGGATTACTTCAGCGACAAGAGGAATAAGCAGGTTCCAGTCATTGTGGTGTACCCAAAATGAAGGCGTTTATCCTCCTTTTGTTTGCGCTCGTGATCGCCTTCTCCCCGACTTCGTCGTGGGGCGCGAGTACGGCTTGTGAGGGCTATTCGCCAGAGAAGTTGGGTGACGTATTCGAAACAGCAATCCGGCTGAATCAGAGATTCAAGCAGTTAGCAAGGAGCAACGATAGCGACGATGCAGCCTACAAGGCGGTAGGCAAGAAAAATGAAGGGTTTGCTGAAACTATGGCAATTCCTTGTTTGGATCGCGCGGCCAAACTCTTGCTTGGATCGAAGCATCAAGCACTGTTTGGCAAGGTACTTGCTCTTGCACATTCATACGAAAACATGGCCGATGAAAGTGTTTCCGAGACGCTAGCATTGCTATACGTTGCCCGCGCCGATGATTTTGAGACCCTTCTGAGGTTACGATCCAAGCCGTCGCAAGCTTCGTTATTGAAACGCACGAAGGAAGGTATTGAGCGGCAAGGTACAGAAATTGGCAAAGCCATTGCCACAGACCGTGCCAAAAGATTGGAGAAGCTGCTTGCTGCTTACTGATCTCCACCAAGCGACAAACACGCATTACAACTACTTTAGGGACTATGACCCCACGACGGGAAGGTATGTGCAGAGTGATCCTATTGGACTTGATGGAAGCATTAATACATACGCTTATGTGGGTGGGAGTCCATTGAGTTTTACTGACCGGTTTGGTTTAGACATTGACTATGCAAATCACATTGTGGCTGGACCTTTCTATCATTCGAAATTAATCATTACTCCCAACAATCAAGCACGTTATGCAAACGACTCGCGATTTCAAAACTTCGATACTGCTGGGCGAAGGTTTGCAACTATTGGCGCAGGCCCGAATGGTATATATCTGGAGTACGGCCCCAATCGTCGGCAAGATGTTGACATGCCAAACAAATTTAGACAGAAACTTGAATTGCCTTGTACCTATGCCAACGAAGATGATGCCATCGATAATCTGTTTGAGTTGGCGGCGAAATATAATGAGCGTAGATCTGAGTACACATTTATACCGCGAAGAATATTCGGCTGGGCCACCGGCCACAATTCCAACAGTTTTATTTCCGGCTTAGGGAAAGCTGCTGGTTTCAATATGCCTGCCCCGGACGCCACAGGAGCAAATACCCCAGGGTATCAAAATCCACTTCCAGCATGGTGGTTTGGAAAATAGATCGGGAAACAAAATGATATTTAATACGAAGATGTTGCGAATCTTGTTTATTGTTTTGGGTGCAGTGGCAATGACAGCTTGCGCAAACGAAGTTCAGGAACGCAAAAAATTACTTGAGAAGACACCTATTGGAGCAAGCTTTGATGAGGTGCTGGCATTTTGCGCGCAGCGTAAATTGAAGTGCAAGCAATCTAAGACTGCTGGATATTTCGACCACAAGTCTGGAAAGACTGTAGGCGTCCAATCCATCTGGGCAGGGATAAGTGAACAAAAAGAAACCCCATTGACCGTAACAATTTTCTCTGCTTACTGGGGATTTAATAAGGATGGAAAGTTAATTGATGTTTGGGTATGGAAAACTGTTGACGCTCCGTGATTTGGAGAAATAAGACAGCAGGTCACGCAATCGTTCGCGGTATCGAAAGCCCATCAAGCATAATAGGGGACACCCATTAGCTGGCCGGTGTCAAGTGAGCGAACGAATTTCTCGCTGCTGATGCGACAAGGTTAATCGCGTTGCACCTGTATTTCAAGTTCCACCACCACACCCGTTTCTTCATTTAGTTGGCTGCGATCCGTCTCGCGCCAGTCACCCATCAGGTTCAAGCAGTCTGCACTGTTCAGCAGCCGCCCTGGTGAATCAATTCACCCCAGAAGAACGTTGGTACCGCGTGCCGTCCAATGGTATTTCTTGCAGAGAAAGTGGCTGCCGATCATGCTGGCTCCAGTCCCGGAACAACAAAAAGAGGGTCAGACACCATTTAATTTGCAACAATGCAAACGCAAACCTTGCTAAACCTCCCCACGCATTTTTGCTCCAAATCGCCCGTCAATAGGCGACTTTGCCTTTTAAATTTCAACGCCCGCGAAATGCCCGCACCGACTTGATAAAAACTTCCAGCGCGGTTGCCGTTGGTGGCGCGTATCGCGCGGCGATGTAGGCTTCGATCACTGCTTTGGCTTGTGGGTAGGTGTCAGCACGTTGCTGGTGGATGCGGTTTAAAAAATCCAGTGGGCCTTCGTCGGGCTGTCGTGTCAGGCCGGATCGCGCCAGTTGTGTGCAAAATCGGTCGTAGGCGGCGATGACCGGTGGCTTGCGATGGCGCCACCCCTGTGCCAACACCAGCATGCCCACCAGTCCGCCTGCAGTGAACACACCGATAATCAACCAGATGACCAGTGTTTGCCAATCGACCTTGGGGATGCCAAAACCGGAAAACAGGCTTTGCTGTCGATCTTGATTAAAACCAACCACCCAGCGATTCCATTCGGTATTGATCGCGTCCCAGACAAACACGGCTTGTTTTAATACTCCAAACACATCCGCGTCGGCGATGGTATCAAACACGCCGACCGGTCCCAATGCAGCGTTGATGCCACGATTGATACGTAATGGCGAAACGGCAAAAGTCGGGTCCACCCGCAACCAACCCAAATCCTCAAGCCAGACTTCCGTCCAGGCATGGGCTTCCGCCTGCCGCACAATGAGTTGACGGGTGATGGGATTGACTTCACCGCCCTGGTAACCGGTCACCACCCGCGACGGAATACCCGCCGCACGCATGATCAGGGCGAAGCTGCCGGCATAGTGTTCGCAAAACCCGAGCTTGGTCTCAAACAAAAATTCATCGACTGAGTTTTCACCGAGTCTCGGTGGCTCAAAGGTGTAGGTAAATTCACGGTTGTAAACGCGCATGAGTTCATCAATCAACACCTTCGGGTCGGGATATTTTTCCCGCATGGCTTGGGCATAGGCAATAGTGCGCGGATTGATACGGCGATTAAAAGTCAGGTAACGCTGCAGCTCCAGATTGCTTGCCTGCGTGCCGGCGCGATACTGCAAATGGGAGGAGACATCGTAGGCCCTGACATTGTCGACCGGCCGCTGTGACCGCAGCTGATAATCCTGCAGCATAAAAATATCGGCCGGCAGCGTGGCCGGCATATCGAGCGCAAACAACCAGTGTTTATTGTGCGGCTGCAAGGTCACCCGGTAATTGGTCAATGGCCCCTCTGGCAGATGATCCGCCGCGCGAATGGGCGGCGTATCAAGCATTTGCCAGCCGCGACCCTGCTGCGCGCCCAATACCGGGCCGCGCCAATACAGGTCGGTGTTGTTTGGCACCGCTCCTTCAAACTCAACCCGGAACGCCAGGGCATCAGACTGCGACAGCTTGGAGATATCGCCCGGAGACATGCTGCCGGAAAGACCGGTCCGTGCTTGAGCCTCCTGCGGCATGCTCCACAACGGTCCGGTCAATCGCGGGAACAGGAAAAACAACACCAGCATCATGGGGATGGCTTGCAACATCAGCCGCGCCGACGGCATCAAACGCTCGCGGATGGTCGGCTCGGTGTTGATCCGGTTAAAGCCGATCAGGGTGGCAATAAAGATCCACACGCTGATAAACATGTAGGCGCCCATTGCCATGGTTTGTGAGTAGAGAAAATTGGTGAGCGCCAGAAAAAATCCCATGAAAATCACCACCATGGCATCGCGCTTCATTTTCATTTCCAGCATTTTTAAGCAGAGCATGACAATCAGTAAGGTCACTCCAACTTCGCGCCCAAACAGTCGCTTGTATTCTGCAAATGCCCCGATCAAGATCGCCAGTGCAAAAGCGGCCATGATCCACCATGGCGGTGTCCGCAAGCCGGTGCGAGCGATCCACCAGCGCCATGCCCCGGCCACCACGCATGCAGCGGTGACCCACCATGGCAGTCGCTCAACATGTGGCGCAATTACAAACGCCATGGCCGACAGCAACCAGATGACATTGGCGAGGGTCAGGGCGCTCTGGTTCAACATGCCGGGGTGCTCATGATGTCAAACCGTGCAGGGCCAGCGCGCGCAAACAAACATCGCGATGCATCGGCCCCATTGATGGCTGGATCGACATACCCGGTAGTTTTAATCCATACGGCAGCATGGCGCGTTGCGCCTCCAACACCCACCAGGTCAATCGTGACAGACGCTGTTCGACCGCCAGCCCTTCGAGTGCGGCGTAATCCAGCCATAAGTCGGCGCTGGTGGTGGTGCCAAACTCCTTGACCAGCAACCCTTGTTCACGCGCCAATGCTTTCCAGGCAATCTGCCGCATGGTGTCGCCTGGACGATAGGCGCGCAGCGACTGAAATTCTTCGTCACCGGCAATCGGCATATTGCCTTCGCCATGGCCGCTTGCGGAAATGGGCAAGGCGCCGGCACCTGCGTCTGGTTTTGGATATACCAGACAGGTCATGCCAAAATCAACATATGACCAGGCGTGAAATAAACCAACCGGATATTCCGTAAAAATTTCCAGCCGGCCGCAACCCACAAAGCCGCGTTGTTCCATCGCCATGGGCAGCACCAAATTGGTACTGGTTGCATTGTTGCCTTTTTGCGCGGCAATGTCGCCAAATGAGGGGGGGGCATTTTGAATTTGCGCGCGTTTGACGCCCACCGCAAAGCGTCCGCCGCCGGAATTGTGCAACACCAAATGAAATTCGGCGATGTCGCCGCAAAATACCGGGTCAACCTTGCCGGGGGCGATCGACAATTGCGCCAAATTGCGAAAGGTGTGCAACATGGAGACGCCGCCCATGCCCGCCAATAAAAAGGTCAGCATGTAACCCAGCGACAGGCTGTAGTTGATCGACGCGATCAACAGCAAAAACAGCACAAACGCAAAAAACAGGCCGGTTCGCGACGGCAGAATAAATATGCGTCGTTGCGTTAATAATACCGGCGGACTTTCGGGAATGCGCGCACGAAAAATCCAGTCGGATATTCGTTGGCGAACGCTAAATCCCAAACGCGACAACACAATTTACTTGGCAGGTTTTGCCGCCGGGGTGGCTGGGGGTGCCGGTGTTGGAGCAGCAGGCACAGCCGGTGTGGCGGGTGCAGTCTTGGGGTGGCCGCAGTCTTTCAACCCAAGTTGAAATTTACGCAAGGCAGCCGTTTCTTGGCTGTCATTGCCAGCCGCCTTGGTAATTTTACCGGCACGAATTTGAAAATCGACCAGAGTCTCGTTCAATTCAATTTGACGATCCTGTTTAACCTTCCAGTTGGCCGGCTGTTTGGCGATGGCACCGGAGAAACGGGCCGCTTCCAGTTCGATCCCAAGTATTTCACGGTCACACAAACGTGCTTCATAGTCGGCAAACAATTTGTTCAACTGGTCCATTGGATTGCCGATTGGCCGGCTTTGTACACCGGTGCTGGCGCGTGGCTTGTCGAGCGTATTTTTATTGGTTTCGCAAGGCCGATCGGAATACTCGATTTTGCCGTCTGCAGCCTGGCACTTGAACGCCGCCTCAGCGGTTGGCATGAACAACGCCGATGCTGCCATAAGAAACACGATGTGGGTGTGGCGAATGGTCGACCGGGGGGAGGAATTCATGATGTGTTGCCTTTAGGGATCACGTTGGTTGAGACGAAGCATACTATTATTTGCTTCGAAATGAATGCCGTGTTGGTGATGGCGCACGGATTATGGAATGGGCACATTGGCAATTAAGTCCTGGGCGACATCAAGGATCTTGCCGGCGCCATTTTGTTGAGTCGATGCGACCGCGCGCAAGCGATGGCCGACCACCGACGGGGCGATGGCCTGCACGTCTTCCGGCAAGACTAATTTTCTTCCGGCCAACAGTGCCCAAGCTTGTGATGCCCGCAGCAGCGCCAGCCCTGCGCGCGGCGATAAACCCATTTCGTAACGCGCCGAGTCGCGACTGTGATTGACCAACGCCTGCACGTAGTCAATGAGCGCGTCGGACACATGCACCGCTGTTACATCACGCTGCAAAGCCTCGAGCTCACTTACGGTCATTAATGCCGTGATGCGCGCCACCATGGCGCGGCGATCTTCGCCTTTGAGTAAGGCCCGTTCGGCGGCCGCATCCGGGTAACCCAGTCTAATGCGCATTAAAAACCGGTCCAACTGCGACTCGGGCAGGGGAAAGGTGCCGACCTGATGGGACGGGTTTTGGGTGGCGATCACAAAAAATGGCACTGGCAATGGCATGGTTTTGCCATCGGCAGTGACCTGTTGTTCTTCCATGGCTTCCAGTAGTGCGGATTGTGCCTTGGGGCTGGCGCGGTTGATTTCGTCGGCGAGGATTACTTGGGAAAAGATCGGTCCGGCATGAAACCGAAAGGTGGAGGATTCACGATCAAAAATCGACACGCCGACAATGTCGGCCGGCAATAAGTCACTGGTGAATTGGATGCGTTGATATTGCAGCCCGAGCAGACTGGCAAGCACATGCGACAGCGTGGTTTTGCCGACCCCGGGAATATCCTCAATCAGCAAATGCCCGCGCGCCAAAATACAGGCAATCGCCAGCCGGATTTGCCGATCCTTGCCGAGAATGATTTCGCCTGCGCGCACCAGTACCGTGCCAATGGGGCCGTCCGGCAGGGCGTGATTCGCGGCGTGATGAGCGGAGTCTTTTTTTTCAAACAACATAACTGACATTTTTGGTCTTTCGATGATTTTACCGCGCCCTGGTGATAGATGAATGGCCACGGTTGAATCGCCACGACCGGGCTGCCAAAATCCGGGGACGACGTTTTGTTATTGCCGATAAGACAACTTTCCGCCAGAATAGTTTGATGGCGAACCCCTTAAAATCCGCGTTGATTACCCATCCAATATGCTTGCAGCATGAAATGGGTCCGCATCACCCGGAATCCCCGAACCGGTTGCGGTCGGTATTGAAGCATCTGGAGAATGCGGGATTGATGGCAAAAATGCAAGTCATGGAGGCACCGCTGGCCAGTGAAGCCGCGCTGGCGGCAGCACACGCATCCGACTACGTGGCGCATATATTTTCCACCGCGCCGAATCAGGCCTATGCCTACCTGGATCCAGACACCGCCATGAATCGTTTTTCGCTGGAGGCGGCCCGGCGTGCGGCAGGCGCCGTGATTGCCGGGGTGGACGGGGTCATGAGCGGGGCGATTAAGAATGCCTTTTGTGCGGTGCGCCCCTGTGGACATCACGCAACCTTTGATCAGGCGATGGGTTTTTGTATTTTTAATAACGTCGCGGTGGGTGCACGCCACGCCATCCAGGAATATGGCCTGAGCCGGGTCGCTATTCTGGATTTTGACGTGCATCACGGTAATGGTACCGAAGATATTTTTCGCCATGACGAACGGGTGTTGTTCTGCTCCAGTTTTCAGCATCCGTTTTACCCGGGGTCGGGGGCAGATACTGCCAATGACCACATCATCGCCACCCCCTTGGCAGCGCGCACCAGTGGCGCGGTCTTTCGGCGGGCGATCGAGGCCAGTTGGTTTCCCGCTTTGGAAAAATTCCAGCCGGAATTAATCATTATTTCAGCCGGTTTTGACGCCCACCGCGACGATCCTCTGGCATCGCTGGATTTAGTCGAAGACGATTACGTTTGGATTACGCAGAAAATCTGCGAGATCGCCGACCGTCATTGTGAAGGCAGGATTGTGTCTGCTTTGGAGGGCGGTTATAACCTGGCCGCCCTGGGCACCAGTAGCGTGGCGCATGTTGGCGTGTTGACCCAGTAATCAACACCCGGCAAACTGTTTTGTCGGCTTATTTAGTGCCAAATATCTTGTCACCTGCATCACCCAAGCCGGGAATGATGTAACCGATTTCGTTCAGGTGTGAGTCAATTGCCGCCGTATAAATGTCGACATCCGGGTGAGCCTTTTCGAGGCGGGCGATGCCTTCCGGTGCCGCCACCAGCACCAGACCCTTGATGCGTTTGGCGCCGGCTTTTTTGAGCATATCAATGGTGGCAATCATCGAACCGGCGGTGGCCAGCATCGGGTCGAGAATGATGGCGGTGCGTTCGTCGAGTTTGCCGACCATCCGCTCCAAATAGGGCTCGGGCTGCAGTGTTTCATGGTTGCGGGCAATGCCAACCACGCTGACCTTTGCGGACGGAATGACATCGAGCACGCCTTCAAGCATACCCAATCCGGCACGAAGAATCGGCACTACCGTTACTTTTTTGCCTTCAATACGCTCCACTTCAACCGGTCCGCACCAGCCTTCCATGGTGGCATTTTCCAGTTTGAAATCCCGGCAAGCCTCGTAGGCCAGCAAGCGGCCAAGCTCCTGGGTGATTTCACGAAAGCTTTTGGTGGAAATGTCTTTGGCGCGCAATAAACCGATTTTGTGGCGGACAAGCGGGTGGCGGATTTCAAAAACTGGCATGTTGGTTTCCAGGGGGATTGGAGGACAAAACAATGTTACAAAATTTTGAATCTTTTTAGTTGTGCAAAATTTTCGATAAAAAATCTTGGGTACGCTGGTTGCGTGCGGTGCCAAAAAATTCATCTTTGGTGCAGTCTTCCAGAATAATGCCGCCGACGTCCATAAAAATAACGCGTTTGGCGACCTTCTTGGCAAAGCCCATTTCGTGGGTCACCACCATCATCGTCATGCCATCATTAGCCAGTTCGACCATGACATCCAGCACTTCGTTGATCATTTCCGGATCGAGCGCCGAGGTCGGTTCGTCAAACAACATACAAATGGGATCCATGGCAAGGGCGCGTGCAATCGCCACCCGTTGCTGCTGGCCGCCCGACAGTTGTGCCGGAAATTTATCCTTGTGATCAATCAGGCCGACACGATCGAGCAATTTGAGCCCGGTCGCGTGTGCCTCCTCTTCGCTGCGTCCCAACACTTTTGTTTGAGCGATCACCAAATTTTTGGTCACACTCATGTGCGGGAACAACTCGAAATTTTGAAACACCATGCCAACCTTGGCGCGCAATTTGGACAAATTCGCACTTTTATCGCCGACCGAAATGCCATCAACGATGATTTCACCTTTTTGAAACGGTTCCAAGCCGTTGACAACTTTGATCAAAGTAGACTTGCCCGATCCAGAAGGGCCGCAAACAACCACGACTTCGCCTTTTTCGACCTTGGTGGAGCACTCGGTTAGCACCTGCTTGGTTCCGTACCATTTGCTAACGGATTTCATTTCGATCATGGCCATAAATTGTCCTTTTTGCTGCTGATCACTGTTGGTGTTGGTGATTGATGACTGAAAATTTTAAACTCGACCCGCATCCATTTTTGCCTGCACGCGCTTGACAAGACGTGAAGCGGCAAAACAAATGATGAGAAATATGAGCGCAACAAAAATATAAAGCTCAACAATGCGACCGCTGATTTGTCCGGCTTTGCTGGCCGCACCAAGGAAATCCTTGAGCCCGACCACGTAAACCAAAGAGGTGTCCTGAAACAAAATAATGGCCTGCGTCAGCATGATCGGCAACATGTTGCGGAACGCCTGTGGCAACACCACATGCCCCATCGACTGCCAATAATTCATGCCCAAGGCATAGGCCGCCCACGGTTGTCCGCGCGGCACGGATTGAATGCCGGCGCGGATAATTTCCGAATAATAAGCCGATTCGACCATGATGAAGGCGACCACGGCCGAGGTAAACGGACCCACCGCCTCGCCTTGTTGTCCGGTAATTTTTCCAACCAGCATGGGCGTCAGGAAATAGAACCAAAAAATCGCCATGATGAATGGAATCGAGCGAATCAGATTGACAAAACCGGCCGATGAATACGACAGGATTCTCCAGCTTGACAAGCGCGCCATCGCCAGCAGGGTGCCAAAGAAAATGCCACCGACCAAGGCGATGCAAAATAACTTGAGTGACAGCATCAGCCCGCTCCATAAGAAAGGCAGATTGTCGATGATAATTTTGAAGTCAAAATCAACCATGATCAGTGGCCTCCCTGCGCAACATAGCCGGGAACGGCAACTTTTTTCTCCAGCAAACGCATGAGAAAAACAACCGTCAGGGTAATCACTACATAAATGAGGGTGGCGGCGGCGAAGGCCGGAAAGGTCTGAAACGTATATTCGTTTATTTGCCGGGCCTGTGCGGTCAGTTCCAACACGCCGATCGTCAACGCTGTTGAAGAATTCTTGAAAATGGTCAGAAATTCAGAGGTCATCGGTGGAATGATGAGTCGATAGGCCATCGGTAAAATCACATACCGATAAACTTGCGGCAGAGTGAAACCCATCGCCAGACCGGCGTTGGTTTGCCCCTTCGGCAATGACTCAATTCCCGACCGAACCTGCTCGGCAACCCGCGATGCGGTGTACAGCCCCAAACACAATACCGCCGCCGAAAATTCGAGCAGACTAAATTGTGCGAACGGCAGGGTGATCAGATATGGGTAGGTTTGTTTCAGCCAATCACCCATTTCCGTTGGGATGATTTCAGGCACCACAAAGTACCAAAGAAACATTTGCACCAACAGTGGAATATTGCGGAAAATTTCAACGTAGACCGTTGCCGCAAGATTGAGCCACTTTAACGGTGTGGTGCGCAATATGCCCAAGACCGAGCCGAGTGAAAAAGCGATGATCCACGCACTTGCCGACACCAACATGGTCCATAACAGTCCCGACCCCAGCCAGCCAAGGTAGGTCATGCCACCTGAGGGGGCTTGTTCCAGAAAAAATTTCCATTCCATGGCGAGCGATCTCCTACGGCTGTTTTTATGGCCAAAAACGTTACCGTGTGACTAATTTGGCAACAAAACTGGCACGTGTTTTACGCTGCCGCCGTACTCTTGACTGGTTATTCTTGACGGGATCATTTTGCCAGGATGGCTAAAAATGACGGCGCAAAAAAAAAGGGGATCGATTGCTCGATCCCCCTTATCTTACTCGATTATGACTGCATTCCAAATGTTACTTGTTGCTTATTCCGGCAACGCCTGAATTGCAAAAGCGGTCTTGAGCATCGGGCTCATTGGCATGCCCATGGTCGAACCATCAGGCAACTTGCTGACGAACCATTTTTCGTAAAGTTTGGTGATGTCGCCAGAACGGAACATCGCCGACAGGGCTCGGTTCACGACCAAACCAAAATCGGCATCGTTACGGCGGAACATGATCGCATACGGGTCATAAGACAGGTACTCGCCAACCACTGCAAAGTCACTCGGTTTTTTCTGTTTTGCAACCAGACCATACAACAGCACATCGTCCATGGCAAACGCGGCAGCACGCCCAGAATCAACGGTCAGGAATGATTCACCATGATCCTTGGCCGAAAGAAACTTCATGCCGAGGTTTTCTGCGTCATTCAATGCTTTGATGACGCGCTCGTTGGTGGTGCCCTGGGTGACAACAACAGTTTTGCCCTTCAGATCTTTGTAACTCTTGATCTTGGATGATTTCTTGATCACCAGTTTGGTGCCGGTAATGAACGTTGTTGGTGCATACGCAACCTGTTCCTGACGCTTCAAGGTGTTGGTGGTCGAGCCACACTCCAGATCAATGGTGCCATTGGCCATTAACGGGATACGGGTTTGGGAGGTGACCGGGTTCATCTTAACGGTCAACGTTGGCATCGCCAGCGTCTTTTTGACCTCCTCAACGATGCTCATACAAAGGTCCATTGAGTAACCGATTGGTTGTTGTTTTTCATCCAAATATGAAAATGGAATGGAGGTTTCCCGGTGACCAATAGTGATCGTGCCGGTGTCCTTGATTTTTTTCAATGTGCCGGTGAGCTCCTGCGCGATCACCGGGGCGGCGAAAACGGCACCGGCAATCAGTCCAATAGCAAGATTGGAAATGCTTTTCATTTTTGTCATAGGTGAATCTCCTCTTGTGGGTGGTCGGAAAAAGAACGGTCTTGAGCTGCGCAGTCCAAATCAGCCGCAAATGGAATGATTGATTGGCATTACGGACGCCGCCACATTCGACTCATTAAAGTTTACTCGTTTCATCGCGATTTGTCGTTAGCCTCGATTGGCGTTGCCTGTGCTGTTGGTGTCGCAGGCAGGTTTGTCATTGAAAACCCTGCGGTCATTAACTGATGTGAAATCCGCTTGTAATTCTGCAAGCGTCGCGCTAGCCTTACGCAATTGGCTGCACGAAAACAGGTCGGTTTGTTAATGCCCGTAGTGAGCAATGATTTTGGTGTGTGGGAATAACGAAAATGGGCGTTCAATGCAATTAATTTTATGGCGGCATGCCGATGCTGAAGACAATGCGTCGTCTGACTTTGCCCGTAATCTGACATTAAAGGGCAGGAAACAGGCCGCGCATATGTCTGCTTGGTTACACAGCCAATTGCAGGGCGACATCAAGCGTTGGTGCTTGCTCGCCAGCCCGGCCAACCGTGCGCAACAAACAGCCGCCGCACTTGGCTTGCCGATCATTACCATGGAAGAGCTCGGGGTCAATACGTCGCCGACTGCGATGTTGGCGGCCGCCTCCTGGCCGACAAACTCCCAGAACGTGATTTTAGTTGGTCATCAGCCCACCATCGGTATGGTCGTGGCCAAGCTCATCAACGGCTCAGATGGCTATATGAGTGTGAAAAAAGCAGCAATGTGGTGGTTTGAACTAAATGCCGCCAATGGCAAGACGCAGGTACAGCTTAAAACCATGGCGACCCCGGATACGGTGCTTTAAGGTTGCAACGGCGCAGCCTAAAGTGCTTGTTTAAACGGCAGATGGGTTGTGAGCTCGTTGATGTATTGATCGATTCCGCCGGCCTCCCGTTCGAGGAAATTGCCTACTGCCCCGGCAAAGCGGGCATCCTTGATCAAATGCGCCGAGTGGCAGGTCACCGGCGTAAAACCGCGGGCTAGCTTATGTTCGCCTTGTGCGCCGCCTTCAAAAAAACGAATGTTGTTTTCGATACAAAACTCCTGCGGCTGGTAATAACAGGTCTCAAAATGCAAACCTGACAGGGGCAGTTTGGCGCCCCAATAACGTCCGTACAGAGTCTGACTGTTAAACAGACTCAGGCTCGCCGCGATTCGCGCACCATGTTGACTGGCAATAACCAGCAGCAAATTGTCGGGCATGCGCTCGCCCACCAGCGCAAAAAAATCGCGATTCAGATATGGTATCGAGCGGTGTTGGGCATAGGTATGTTGATAACAAGCCATGAAAAAATCCCAATCGGCTGCGGTTATTTCACGGCTACGCTTGATTTGAAAGGTCACACCCGCCAGTTCGATACGACGTCGTTCCTGCTTGATTTTTTTGCGCTTGTCATGGCTCATGACTGCTAAAAAATCAGCAAAGTTGGCGTAGTTTTTATTTTCCCAATGAAATTGCACGTTTTGGCGCGCCATCATGCCTTGTTGCAGCAATGCCAGTTGCTCTTCCCCGGTCGAAAACAACACGTGTAAAGACGACACCTCGGCATCCTGTGCCAACAAAATCATGGCACGAATCAGTGCTTCACGATCATGGTGCGTCTTGGCAAGAATGCGCGTGCCGCTGCAGGGGGTAAAGGGCACTGCACAAACCAATTTTGGATAGTAATCGAGACCGGCGCGGTGGTAGGCATCCGCCCACGCCCAATCAAACACATATTCGCCATAACTATGGTTCTTGACATAAAGCGGCACCGCACCGGCCAGTTGTTTGCGGCCGTCGATTTCACGGGTCAGCGCCAGGAACTGCGGCAACCAGCCGCTGGCCGCCGTGGTGCAGCCGCTATCGATCATCGACTGTAACCACGCGTGTTTTACCGTCGGATTGTCGTCCGTCATGTCGTCCCATGCGACCGCATTTATGTCCGCCAGGGAGTCAAACACCCGAATGTCGATTTCGTTCATTGCGCTATTTTCTTCGAAATCGCACAAGTTTCCGCCGCTGCCACTCAGATCAAGCGCCTATAATCGTGCCAACTCACTTTTGCGGAGTTTTTGATGAAAATTGCCATAGCCCAGATGAATTTTTTGTTGGGTGATTTTGCCGGAAACATAGGGAAGTTAATCGATGTGGCCGCACGCGCCCAATCCCAGGGTGCCGCCCTGGTGGTTACACCCGAACTCGCGCTATGTGGCTATCCACCCGAAGACCTGTTATTCCGGCACGACTTTCGTCAGGCCTGCGCCGAGGCGCTGAAAACATTGTGTGATCGGCTTCAAGCCAATCCGGCCACGCGCGATGTGGCGATGATTGTCGGCCACCCGCACGTGGTGAACAGTGACGACAGCGGTCAATCCACACCGGTTGGCAAACGCCGTGACCGGCTGTTTAATGCGGCATCGTTGATCCATCATGGCCGCATTGTTCATACGTATCTCAAACAACGCTTGCCCAATTATCAGGTGTTTGATGAAAAGAGATACTTTGATACCGGTCACAAGCCGTTTGTTTTTGAGCTCGATGGCGTCAAGATTGGAGTATTGATCTGTGAGGACGTTTGGTACAGCGCCCCGGTGGCGGCCACGGTTCGTGCCGGCGCCGAGTTGATCGTGGTGCCCAACGCCTCACCCTATGATCTCAACAAACTTGAAACCCGCTACGACGTGGTGCAGGCCCGTGTCGCGGAGAATTCGGTGCCGATTCTGTACGCCCATTGGGTCGGCGGCCAAGATGAGCTGGTGTTTGACGGTGCCTCCTTTGGCATCAACAAGGATGGCGCGGTTGGTTACCAGGAGTGCGAATTTGAGGAGGTTCTCGGTCTGGTGGAATTCAGCGCGGGAAAAATCAGCGGCCCCATGCACCCGACATTACCGATGGTGGCAAGTGTCTATCGCGCCTTGGTATTGGCGTTGCGGGATTATGTGGATAAAAATGGCTTTCCGGGTGTGTTGTTGGGTTTGTCCGGGGGCGTGGATTCGGCGTTGACCCTGGCGATCGCCGTTGATGCCCTGGGGGCAAATAGAGTGGAAACCGTGATGATGCCATCACCTTACACTGCGCAAATTTCACTCGATGATGCCCGCGAAATGGCGAAAATTCACGGCGTGAAGTACACGGAGTTGGGCATTACGCCGATGGTGGATGCTTTTAACGGCACGCTGCGAGCAAAATTTGCCGGCCGACCCGCCGACACCACTGAAGAAAATATTCAGGCAAGGGTGCGCGGCACCATGTTGATGGCCATGTCGAACAAATTTGGCGCGATGGTCGTGACCACAGGCAACAAGAGTGAGATGGCGGTGGGGTACTCGACCCTGTATGGCGATATGGCTGGTGGTTATGCGATTCTGAAGGATGTCTCAAAAACTTTGGTTTATCAGTTGTGCCATTGGCGTAACAGCCAATCGAGGGTGATCCCCGAGCGGGTCATCACCCGACCGCCCTCGGCCGAACTCAGACCCGATCAAACCGATCAGGATTCATTACCGGAATATGCAATTCTCGATCAGATTATTGAACTGTTTATGGAGCAGGATCGGGCACCCGGCGAGATTGTCCGGTTGGGTTTTAGTGAAGCCGATGTCGCGCGGGTGACCCGGCTGCTTAAAATAAACGAATATAAACGGCGGCAAAGTCCGGTCGGCGCTAAGATCACGCGACGGGGTTTTGGCAAGGATTGGCGTTATCCGATTACATCGAAGTATTGGCCGAAGTAAACTGCACCTATTGGATTGGAGAGAACTTATGAAAAAAATCGAGGCGGTGATCAAGCCGTTTAAGTTGGACGAAGTCCGTGAGGCGCTGACCGGTCTGGGCTGTTCAGGTCTGACGGTGACCGAAGTAAAGGGATTTGGCCGGCAAAAGGGGCACACCGAGCTGTACCGTGGTGCGGAGTACACCGTCGATTTCCTGCCCAAGGTAAAGGTGGAGGTGGTGGTGCCGGACGATTTGGTGGAAAAGGTCATCGACGTCATCATGACGGCGGCGCGCACCGGCAAAATCGGCGACGGAAAAATATTTGTTTTTCCGGTTGAACAGGTTATTCGCATCCGTACTGGTGAATCTGGCAACGATGCGGTTTAAGCCCGGCGGAGTTGGGATTGAAAATCCCCCGTGGCTTGGGTTTAAAATATGTTATTGTTTTACGCGATCCGACGGGTGGGAGCCCGTCGTTTAATAATAAGGAGATGCAATGCTGCTCGCCATTTTTTATGTTTTTGCCATCCTCTGCATCATTTTTTACTATACCGGCCATTTAAAGCGTTGGAAGTGCGAGTGGATTCTGCTGGTTCTGGCCGTCGCGGTATTCCCGGCGGTGTTGTTCTTATGACGGGATAAGTTTTCCCGGCAGGAGGCAGCGCATTGAATTAAAAAAAGCCCACCAACGAGATGTTGGCGGGCTTTTTTTCGGCCAATTTTTAACAATTCAAGTCTAACCTGCATATTTCACGGGGTTGCGTTCGAGAGGGGGTCGATGGGCGTGTGATTTTTCGCCCCACTGACCACGGCATAGCGAGCCGTGTTTGGCAAAAGAGCACGGGTTGAGAACGCAAAAGCGCCGCTCAGCCAACCGCTATCGAGTGCGTAGGCCATCAACCTTTCGAAGTACAGTTTGGATTCGCAGAATTTATAGGTCGCCAAGAATGAAAAACGTACTAAGGCGGGCCGACCCGTGAAATATGCAGGCTAGATGTGGCGCGCTTTTCCATAAATAAAGTGCTGAAGATGGTTGCCTAATCTCGTGTTTCATGAGTGCGACCGACCGCCGCAGATTTTAACCATGCCTGGCCAGCGGATTTTGGCGATAAAACAACTTGAGCTGCTCGTACACTTTTGGAAATCGCTCGCGAACGGTTTGTGGTAATTCAAAAAATGCTTCGGACATGACCGCAAAAAATTCCGCCGGGGATTCGCCTGCATAAGGGTCGATGGGCAATTGTGACAACGCGGTGCCAAAATCGTGGCTTGCCAGGTCCTCGGCGGCGTCCGATGCCTGACAAAATTCCAGGTACGCGGTTTGAAACACCTGCTGCCAGATTGTTTCCGACATACCTTTGTGCAGTGGTGGAAAGCCGTTGGCGTGGCCATTTTGCATATCAAGTTTGTGGGCAAATTCGTGAATGACCACGTTATAGCCGGCGACCGCGCGATCGGTCGACGTCACGGCGACGTCCTCATAGGACAAAATCACCGGCCCCCCCAACCACGCCTCGCCGGCGAGTGGGTCGCGCGAAATGTGCACCAGTCCATTTTCATCGACCACCTCGCGTTCGGGCATAAATTGGCTTGGATAAACAATGATGTCTGACCAGCCGTCAAATGAATCTACGCCCAATTCGAGCACCAGGATGCACGCCTGCGCGGCGATTTCGACCTTCATTTTTTCGGAAATTTCCACGTCCCCTGCGCCGACAATCGATTTGCGCGCCAAAAAATCGGCGGCAATCAACCGCAAGCGTCGATGCTCCTCGGTCGTCAGTCCGTGCATAAACCGATAACGATGCGTCGCCTGCGCCCACAATTTTTCATCAATCGGCACAATGCTGCGTCTGCCAAGTTGCAGAAGTTTTTTCCAAAAGCCGGTCATTGCAAGCTCATTTTCATGGGTGATTATTGTTGTGTGCAAATTGAACAGCGTTGAACAGTGTTGAGCAACGAGCCCGACGGACTGCAAAAGTCGCGCCGACACATCCATCTTGCGGCGATTCGACAAAAACCAAGTGGTTGGGCTCACCCTGCGAAGTGGAGCAAATTGGAGCGATCGACAGACTACGATATGATTTCATATCCACCCCGACCAATAAACCTATTCGCCAGGAAGGCGCCCTTGATGATGATATCGAACCACCGGAGTATTGGTTTGTGCAAAAACAATCTGTGCCGATTGTCAGTCGCGATATTGGTCATGTTTGTGTTTGGATTGGATCGCCCGGTTTTTGCGTACAGCAAAACCCCTGGCGCAACAGCGAACCCCCCACATTCGGCAACCGACTTGACCAGTTTTATCTTGACCGGGCGGGTGGTGACCATGAATGCCGGGTCGGTGGTGATTCCCAACGGTCTGGTGTGGATAGACAAGGGCGTCATTGTGGCAGTGGCAGCGTCACACAAAGAATTGGCGCAGATGGCTGCCGCCACCAAACTTGATCTCACCGCGGTGCCACACATCAAGGTTGACGGCGACATTCTCCCGGGGTTGATTGATTTACATAATCATCCCGAATACGCGATTTACCCGCTCTTGCCCATTACACGCAAATATAAGGACCGCTACGAATGGCGGTTTTATGACGACAACTACGCGCGTCGCATTACCAACTTGAATACGCTGATGGCGCAGCCGCATTATTTTGATCTGGCGCTGGAAGTGGGGCGGTACGGTGAGTACAAGGCGCTGGCTGGCGGCACCACATCGTTGCAGGGCGGGCGCAATATGTTGCCGTATGCAAAAGAAGAATGTCTGGTTCGCAACATCGAAACCTCGCTGGTCACCCCGCGCCCGGCGTTTTCGCGGGTCGATATTGGCCGTGATGCCGAAGAGTGGCGAAAAATGGCCGAGGAGCGCACCCGAGGTCCGATGGTGATTCATTTGGCCGAAGGTGTCGGCTCGCGGATGGCCAATGAATTTGAGTCGCTCAAACGCAGCGGTTTGCTCGGACCGGAGCTCATAGCCGTTCATGGCGTGGGGCTGACTGACAGTCAATTTAAGGAAATGGCCGCGGTCGGGGCCAAGCTGGTTTGGTCACCGTTGTCGAATTTTATACTTTACGGACAAACCGCCAATGTGCTTGCCGCGCGGCGCGCCGGCGTCAGTATTTCGTTGGCACCCGATTGGGCACCATCCGGTTCCAAATCCAGTTTGGGCGAATTAAAGGTTGCCGATTTGGTCAACAAACACCAACTTGCCGGTGCATTTTCCGACCGGGAGTTGGTGGAAATGGTGACCACCAATCCGGCGGCGGCCATGGGCTGGCAGGGCAAACTTGGCCAGATTGCGGTGGGTTATCTGGCCGATTTGTTGGTGATTGATCGCCGTCACGACAACCCGTATCGCAATCTCATCAACGCTTTGGAAGAACAAATCAAATTGGTGGTGATTCGTGGTGAGGCGTTATACGGCGATGCGCCGTTGCTTGGCAAGTTACGCGCCATGGATGGGGTCGAGTTGTTAAATCCCACATCTACCACTTCATCGACCTCGCCGCGGCCGAAGGCGATGGTGGCAAACTGTCCCAATACCAAATTACCGATCATGAGTGTTGCCGAAACCCGCAGCCGGTTACAACAGGGCTTGAGTCTTGACCCGGGCTACATGGCAAAACGCGTGTCGATTGAACAATTCAGCAAAGATCTGGCGATTTGTAATCTGGGTAAACCAAATGATCCGCCGTCGGTTGAAGACGCCAGCAAATTGCTTGCGTGTCGTTTTCAGTTGCCGTTTGAAACCACGCTGCTGAGCCCGCTCACGACCAATGGTGATGCGGCATTTTTTCCGCGCCTGCTCTCCAATCCAAATCTGCCGGCTTACTTGCAGGCGCTACCCGACTATTACCGCGCACCGTAGCATGGTTTTTGCTCAGGGTGCCAGACGCATGATGTCCCAATGTGGTCCGGTGAGGTGATAACACAGCCGATCGTGCAAACGGCTGGCGCGCCCCTGCCAAAACTCAAAAACGTTTGGCACCAACCGATAACCACCCCAATAAGGCGGGCGCACCGGTGCGTCACCATATTGCTGGCCAAATTCGGCAACGCGTGATTCCAGTAGTTCGCGCGAGGCGATCATGCGGCTCTGTGGCGAGGCCCACGCGCCGATTCGACTCGGCACCGGGCGGACACTGTAATAGGCATCGGATTCGTCGGGGGAGACTTTTTCAATCAGCCCCTCGATACGCACCTGGCGCTCCAACTCCGGCCAGAAAAAAACCATGGCAGCCATCGGATTGGCGGTTAAATCTATGCCTTTGCGACTGTCGTAATTGGTAAAAAAGGTCGCGCCACGATGGTCGAAGTCCTTCAGCAGCACAATCCGTGCGCTCGGTTTGCCTTCGAAATTGGCGGTCGCCAGGGTCATGGCATTGACCTCGGTAACATTGGCCAACTGCGCTTCTTTGAACCATTTTTCAAATTGCACAAACGGTGACGCATCCACATCATGGAGGTCGAGGGAGGCGAGTTTGTAGTCGGTGCGAATTTTTGCGAGTTCCATATTCATAGGGATCGGGGAATTTCCTGACGAATCATTAGTTTTTTGGCCATTCGGACGAGTCCTGATTCGTGATGCCCGCCTGCTAGTTCTGTCAGGGCAACCCAGCGAAAGGCAAGTGACTCAGACGATATTGTGACACTTTTCTCAGCAGCAATGACGAGATAACGTGCGTCGTGGTGGTAATGGGCCGGTTCATGAATTTTGTCTTGATGCCGCTCAGGGATCAAATGCACATCGACATCAAATAAGCCGTCGCCGGCCAACGACAAGGCGGCGAGCCCGGTCTCCTCGATGGCCTCGCGCAGGGCGCCGGCAGCGGGTGATTCGTCGGATGTATCGAGGTGGCCACCCGGCTGAACCCATCGATTGAGCTTGGCGTGGTGCAGCAAAAGTGTGTGGGTTTGATCACTATTCACAACAAATGCGGAGCCGGTGACATGGCCATGCAACGTAGAGCGTTGCCAAAATGCCGCACTTTCTTTGCAGACAAAATCACGTACGAACGCCAAATGCCCCGCCTCGGTGGCGTCAAACGGTTGATGATTTTCGAGCGATTGCATAAACGGTAAAAATTGCATTTTTAACATGTTTTCATAGGGGAAAAGCTGTTTGTGGTGACAGCCGCAAGTTGGAAAATGGGTTGTTTTCAAAGTGACACTTTGAACCGCTCTGTCATCGTTTTTGATTTTCTCCTATGACAAGTATCCCCTGATTGAGATAAATACTTCGTCAAGCACTTGCACACAAGTTGAAATAATGCGTTATATTTGCGCCGTGGTGCGTAATTACACTATGAGGATTCAAATCCTTGCCAGTGTGAAAACAAAACCCTCTGTTACGGACAACCTGACAAACACTGGAGGAAATACATGGCCGCAAAGAAACCAGCAGCAAAAAAACCAGCCGCAAAAAAACCAGCAGCAAAGAAGCCAGCAGCAAAGAAGCCAGCCGCCAAAAAGCCAGCTGCCAAAAAGCCAGCTGTCAAAAAGCCAGCCGCCAAAAAGCCAGCTGCCAAAAAGCCAGCAGCAAAGAAACCAGCTGCCAAAAAGCCAGCGGTTAAAAAGCCAGCTGCCAAGCGTAAGCCAAATGCAGCATTCATGAAGCCAATGACACCTTCGGCAATGTTGGCCGCCGTGGTTGGTGCAACCGCCATCCCACGTACCGAAGTCACCAAAAAGCTGTGGGACTATATCAAGAAGAACAAACTTCAAGATGCGGTTAACCGTCGCATGATCAACGCTGACGAAAAGCTCAAGGCTGTTTTCGGCGGCAAAAAAGTAGTTTCAATGTTTGAGATGACCAAATTGGTCGCAGGTCACCTGAAGTAACCTGATATAGTCTCTTGCAAAGGCCGGTGCGCTGCAAAGCGCCCCGGCTTTTTTATTTGCGCGCTTTCCGCTGCCATACGGGGCGATGCATAATTCTGTTTACAACTGCTGTTTTGAAAGTTTTCCACCAACATGACCACAAATCACACCGTTCGCCTGAATGCCCGCCCGATCGGCGAGCCCAAACGCAGCGATTTTGTATTTGCCGATGAACCCCTGTCCACCACCGGCGACGGGCAGGTACTGATCAAAGTGCTCTATCTTTCGCTCGACCCCGCCATGCGCGGCTGGATGAACGAAGGCAAATCGTACATCGAGCCGGTCAAACTCGGTGAGGTGATGCGCGCCGGGGGCATCGGTGAAGTGGTGGCATCCAACAATCCAAAATTTGCGCCCGGTGACTTTGTCGCGGGTACTCCCGGCGTGCAAACCTACTGTCTGACCGATGGCAAGGGATTTACCAAGGTTGACCCGAAGCTGGCACCGCTCACCACCTACCTAAACGTACTCGGCATGCCGGGCATGACCGCTTATTTTGGTTTGCTGGAGTCCGGGCAGCCAAAGGCCGGTGAAACAGTGGTGGTATCGGGTGCGGCCGGCGCGGTGGGTGCCACGGTGGGGCAGGTGGCCAAAATCAAGGGTTGTCGGGTGGTCGGTATCGCCGGCGGCGCGGAGAAGTGCCAAATGGTCATTAACGAACTCGGCTTCGACGACTGCATAGATTACAAAAACGAAGACGTGCGGGTGGGATTAAAGCGCGCCTGCCCGGATGGGGTCGACGTCTATTTTGACAACGTCGGTGGCGAGATTTTGGATACGGTGCTGACACGTATTAATTTGCACGCCCGCATCGTCATTTGTGGCGCCATTTCGCAATACAACAACACCACCGCCATCAAGGGGCCGTCCAACTACCTGTCACTACTGGTCAATCGCGCACGAATGGAAGGCATTGTGGTGTTTGACTACGCGCCGCGTTACAAAGAGGGCGCCACCACCATGGCCGGCTGGATGAAAGAAGGCAAGTTGAAATCCAAGGAACACATCGAAGAAGGCATTGATCGTTTTCCAGAAGTGCTGATGAAATTATTCAAAGGCGAAAATTTTGGGAAGCTGGTCTTGAAAGTCGGCTAGCCGGATCAAACCGAGCCGAGCAAATGTAAAAACGCGCCGACAAGCGCGTTTTTTGGCGTTACGTTTGAACAGGTTTTGCCGCATTGAGTCGCGTTGGGTTTTAGCCGACCCTTAGCCGACCTTTTTACGTCCCAGCAAGGCGCCAATCGAGCGTGCGGGTGGGCGATGCGACGCGCCGGTTTCCTCGGCCACGGCGACCGCTTCTTCAACGCTGGTGGTCTTTTTGATCGGTTCGTATGGCTTGCTGAAATCAAAATGCGGATAACTCGGATGCGGTGTTTGTGGCGGCGTATCGTGGGTGGCGCGTGGACTCAACGGTCGGGCAGGGCGCGATTCTTTGGCATCACGCACACGCCGGCTTTCATTACGCTGCTGGCGCTCAACTTCGCTCAGCGGTGGTCGGCTGGATTCAGCACCGTCGCCATGACCGCTACGCCCAGTGCGACCCCCGCGTTCACCACGTTCGGCAGTCTTGCCGTGGGATCTGTCGCTGCGTACATCATCACGTCCATCCATTCGTGAGGATGGACGCGACGGCGCTTCGCCGGCAATCAGCGGCAACGGCAGACGAGGAATTTCGCGCTTGAGTAATTTTTCAATCGCGACCAGATACTCCATCTCCTCGGCACTCACCAATGAAATCGCTTCACCCGGCGTGCCGGCACGACCGGTGCGGCCAATACGATGCACATAATCTTCCGGTGTATTGGGGATTTCGTAATTGATCACAAACGGCAATTGGTCGATATCAATCCCGCGTGCGGCGACGTCGGTGGCCACCAACAATTTGACCTTGCCGGTTTTGAATTCTTCCAACGCTAGTGTGCGCTCGGATTGGCTGCGGTCGCCGTGAATGGCAGTGGCGGATAGTCCATCCCGCACCAATTGGCGCGCCAACTTGTCGGCGTCGCGTTTCATGCGTGTAAAAATTAACACCTGCTGCATGTCGCGGCTTTTCACTAAATGGGCGAGCAGGGCGTGTTTTCGTAAGGCCGGCACTTCGTAAACCAAATGCGTGACCAATTCGGCGGGGGCATTACGACGCGCCACCTCAATCATGGTCGGGTTGCGCATGAAACCACTGGCCAGCCGTTTGATTTCCTCGGAAAAGGTCGCCGAAAACAACAGGTTTTGGCGCATCGGAGGCAACGCCGCGAGGATACGCGTGATGGCAGGCATAAAGCCCATATCGAGCATACGATCGGCTTCATCCAGGATCAGCATTTGCACCTGTCCCAAGCTGATGCTCTTTTGTTCCAGATGGTCGAGCAAACGACCGGGGGTGGCGACCACAATCTCGACACCACTCTGCAAAGTCTTGATCTGCGGCTTGATGTCCACACCACCGTAGAGCAGCGCGGTGCGCAGAGGCAAATATTTGCCATAGGTGCGGATCGATTCCTCGACCTGCATGGCCAGTTCACGGGTTGGGGTCAATACCAGCGCACGCACCGGATGTTTGGCCGGCGAGGTGCTGCTGCTCGCCAGTGGCACCAGAAGTTGCAGGAGCGGCAGGGTAAAACCCGCTGTTTTGCCGGTGCCAGTTTGGGCGCAACCCATAATATCGAGGCGATTCAGGACTGCGGGAATCGCCTGTGCCTGAATGGGGGTGGGCTCGGTGTAGCCTTGTTCGGTAACAGCGCGAAGGATTTTTGGGTCAAGATTCAGTGAAGCAAAGGACATCAAACAGCCTTGAGAGTCTAAAAGTGGGTCAGGTCATTATTTTATCGTTTTCTTGCGGTGAAATTGGGCTCATTTGGGAAAAACCACCTGATTGAAGGCAAGAATTACCTAAAATTAGCTGGTTAGAGAGGAAAGCCTGCTGCAATCCAGATGAATGCCATGCGATCTCGACCAGTAGGGCGGCGGCGGTGCGGGTAAAAAAGTGTGTGATGGTGGTGCATGCTTATGTGTGGATGATCAATTATGTCCATTTGCTCGCCTCGCCGACCTACGCCGAAAGCATCAGCAAAAAAAGCATTGAAAGAGAAAGCAGAGCAAACAAAAAGCAAAGAAAAAGCAATGGGGTCATGAAAAGCAATGGGGTCAGGTCTTTCGTTATCACATTGAGCATGTTAAAGCAATGGGGTCAGGTCTTTCGTTATCACATTGAGCATGTTATGCTCCCAGCCTCTACCACATAGGGGGTGCCATGGCCAGACCACTCAGGCTTGAATTCACCGGCGCGTTGTATCACGTCACTTCGCGTGGCGACGGGCGCGACGACATTTATCTCAGCGATGATGACCGCCTCGCCTGGCTGGACACATTCGCGCACGTCTGCAAGCGGTTCAATTGGGTTTGCCATGCTTATTGCCTGATGACGAACCACTATCACCTTCTCATCGAAACGCCGGACGCCAACCTTTCCAATGGAATGCGCCAACTCAACGGTGTCTACACGCAGAATTTCAACCGCGCACACCAACGTGTCGGCCATGTGTTTCAAGGCCGTTTCAAAGCCATACTGGTTGAAAAAGACAGTTACCTGCTGGAACTCGCGCGTTATGTTGTGCTGAATCCGTTGCGCGCCAAAATGGTCCGCCGCATTGAGCAGTGGTCCTGGTCCAGCTTTCACGCGACCTGCGGGCGGGCGGCCAAACCGGAATGGCTCAACACTGATTTCATCCTGTCCCAATTCGGTGCACAGCGGGCGCGGGCGATTGCCAAATACGTGGACTTTGTGCATGAAGGCAAAGGATTGCCGAGTGTCTGGAGTGAACTGCGGGGGCAAATTTATCTCGGCTCGGACACGTTCATCAAAAAAATGCAAACTGCCGCTGATAAAAAGCCAAACCTGCTGGAGATTCCACGTGCGCAACGCCGCGCAAAAGCGCGTGATCTGGCTGATTATGCGAAGTCGTACACGCGCAATGAACCCATTGCGCTGGCTTATCTTTCCGGCCATCATACATGGCGTCGAT
>CAMTWK010000039.1:0-55063 GCA_947085425.1 uncultured Burkholderiales bacterium
AAAGCGCATGTTCAGCGGCCTGCTATCGAGCGCAAAAGCCCGATGTTTAATTAAAACCAAACTGGATGGCAAAGTGCGGTAACACTTAACGGGCAAGCCCCCAAGCAGAGCGGGGCCGACCCGTGAAATATGCAGGCTAGGTCACCCACAACCGATACTTCGAGACGCTTGGCGAGGTGCTGGTAGTTGAAGAGAAGTGCTTCGCACGTTGGCAAAAGTCCCACTCAACACTGAAACGCTTATGCGGCATTATTTAAGACGCTATGTTTAAACAGCCGTTTGCGCCCGTTCTGATGGATTGCCAAATGCAGGAGCTTGACGGCTTCGAAGCCACCCGAATTTTCCGCGCACGAGAGGCAAAAAGCGTTGAGCGGATACCGATTGTCGCCTTGACTGCGAACGCAATGATTGGAGATCGACAACGCAGCCTGAACAGAGGAATGGATGATTTTCTTTCCAAGCCATTTTCACGCGCTGAAATTGTGTCCGTCTTGCGGCGGTGTTTGGAAGTTTCGCCAATTTTCAGCGCAACAAATTTAAAAACAACCAACCAAACTTTCCCCCTCGATAATTTGGTAGCGACTCAAAAAACTGGCGCAAATGCGCCGACGACAACACTTGCTATTTTTGATACCAACATACTGCTTCAGGCGCTACCAACTGGAATGTATCTTGGATCTGCATTTGCAACCAAGGTCATTCGTGTTTTTGTTAGTGAAACAATAAAATCTCTGTGACAAATTGAGCAGGCTGCCGACAATGCGGATAGAAGTTCGCTGTGTCATGGCGTGCATTCGTTAAAGTCGTCTGCTGCAATGGTCGGGACCGTCGCCCTGACCGCCATCGCCAAGCAGGCCAAAAACCTGCGCGAGCCGGGAAACAATCCATGCTGACCAACCACCCTATACACTTAAAATGCGGCGTTCGATACGTATAGCATGAAATCCGAAGTCACCAAGAAGTTGGCAGTTCACGGTTAACAGAACCCACATAAAAAATCGGCGCCACGAATTTAAGAAACGTGATTGGCCGCATTTAGTTTAGTTCCGGTGGTGTGCGACGCAAAGCCGAGTTCACGTTGTTTCCGATCTGACTGGCAAAACCAACGTTTTTTGACGCGGCATGGATATACAAATTAAACCCACCGAAATGTGTCGCTGCATAATTGTAGGCACCACCCAAATCGGATTCAAGCCGCTCCACTGCGGTTGCAAAGAAAGCAGGTGTTTTGTACACCAAGTCCTCGCCTGATGAATAAAGGACCTTCCGATTGCCGGCCAGATCACATTTTTCCGCGATTCCGCCGGCAACAAATTCAGGGTAAAGACGATCTCGGCATTTTTCCAAATAACAACGGTCGGACATCTGCGCAATAATATCCGCAGACCCCAGCAAGCTACCTAACAAACGTAGCACCGGATCCTCAATCAAGATTTCTGCGACACGTTTTTCGAATCCGGTGAAGTGGATCAGTTCCGCCCCCGCTTCAGCATAGTCGGATTCACCGAGGGTAGGAAGATACTGCCGCAAGAATTCTGCTCCACGCGAAACATGATTCATCGTGTAAAACGCACCGTTTGGTGCAACCATATCATCGATCTTCCTTAAGTAACCCATGTCGTGAAAAAGGGCGGTGACAACTCCCAATTGGAAGAGCCTCGCGCCAAGCGCCGGCGTATTGCTATTTGCGCGTTCATAACCATCCATCAGCCTGGCCATGGCAAGCGTCACATCCATCACGTGCTGAAGGTCGTGGTAGCCGGTGTCGCACGCCCGGTAACCCGGATAATCCCCTCTATACAGCCTACCCATATCCGCAAAGGCGTGCGAAACTGACTCATGCCCTGCGCCGGGGTAGAGCAGACGAAATAAGCGGATAATCTCGTCCTCGACTGATTTTGGATCGGTCGTCTGGATTCGATTGGTTATATCGTAGTCGTTTCGTCTTGGCTGCATTCTTTTACCCAACCGATACATTGCACGTTCGCAGAGGATATTTCACCCCTAACCACCAGTTTAGGCAAGTAATACAAATGCTGCAACGCACAACGGCTGATATCTTATGGCAAAAGTATAGCCACACCTGCATTTCGGGTGTCTGACGCCTTTTCCAGCGAATCAACCCCCGGTCGCGGTGTCTGTTTTCAAATTGTTCATGGCCGACGGCAGTTTCATTGTAAAAACAACTTCAATTTAATTTTTTATCCTCAATTCCGTGTCCTACGATCCCACCATTTCCATCAAATCGAGACTCATCGAACTTTCGCAGGAACACCGCGATCTTGACCTCGTCATTTCTGCGCTAACTGCTGCGCCGATTCAAGACGAACTACAGCTGAAGCGCCTGAAAAAACGAAAGTTACTACTCAAGGATCAGATCGCCTTTTTAGACGGTCAGCTGAATCCAGATATTCCAGCTTAGTGACGCTTGTCAAAGTGTCCACGGTCGAATCGCGAGATAATTGCCGCTGATTCTTATTGGTTACGTCGCTGCTGTTGCCTTTTTTGTCATTGGAAGCCGTTTGTGCGGGATCTTGTTTCGCAATTTAATCCGTTGATTTTATAAAATGAAAAATATTAAAAACTGGTCCGCTATTGTTGTCGTGGCTGTTGCCATTGCCGGAACTTTTTTCTGGCTGGGCGGCCGCCAGACGACTCAATCCTCTCCCGCCGGCAATCCCACCGCGCCATCGTCGCCAGGTAAAACGGCTGCGGGCGCTCCGCCGCCAACTTCGGTCGATGCAGCACGCGTAAAAACCGCCCCCATGGCCAAAACAATTTCGGCAGTCGGATCGCTGCGATCGGACGAAACCGTGATCTTGCGGCCGGAAGTCTCCGGGCGGATTTCGTCAATCGACTTTCAGGAAGGTCGTCGCGTCACAAAAGGAACAGTCATTGTTCGACTAGACCAAGCCGTGCAACGCGCCGAAATGCAGCAAGCCGAGGCAAACCTTATGCTGGCAAAAAGTCGCGTTGATCGTTTGCGCGGCCTGCACGCGCAGGGCTTTATTTCAAGCCAAGCGTTGGATGACGCGTACAGTGGTTATAAAGTTTCGATCGCCGCCGCTGATTTGGCTGCCGCACGCTTAACCAAGCTCGATATCAAGGCGCCGTTTTCCGGGATCACCGGCCTGCGCCTGGTCAGCGTCGGCGACTATGTTCGTGAAGGCCAGGACTTGGTCAACATTGAAGACATCGATTCCCTGAAGGTGGACTTCCGCATTCCGGAATTGTTTTTAAAACAGATCTCCGTCGGGCAACCATTACAAATCGCGCTCGACTCCTTTCCGAATATGGGTTTTGTCGGCCGGGTATTGGCGATCAATCCGCTGATTGATTCAAACGGACGTTCGATCGTGATTCGAGCGCTTGTAAAAAATGCCGATGCACGACTGCGGCCAGGCATGTTTGCGCGCGTGAAATTGGTGACCAATGATCAACAGGTGGGTCTGGTCATTCCGGAGCAGGCGTTGATTCCGGTCGGCGACGATTTTTTTGTCTTTAAAATTGCCGATGATCGTGCCTTGCGCACCAAAATTGAAATTGGCTCGCGATCCGCAGGCTCTGTAGAAGTGGTGCGCGGCTTGACAAACAGCGATGTTGTGGTGATCGCGGGACAACCAAAACTTCGTGACGGTGGCCCGGTCAAAATTGCCACAATGAACGACATTGCCGTGCCGGCACCCGCCGTCAAATCTGGCGACGCCATTGGCGCGTCTGCGAAAAAGTTGTAGGACTCCATTATGGTGATCTCTGAAATTTGCATTAAACGTCCGGTTTTTGCGGCTGTACTTTCGCTGGTGATCCTATTGGTCGGGCTGATTTCATATTCCCGCCTCGCAGTCCGGGAACTGCCAAAAATAGACCAACCAATTGTGACCGTCACCACAAACTACCGTGGCGCGTCAGCCGACGTCATGGAAAGTCAGGTGACCAAACCCCTGGAAGACTCATTATCCGGAATTGAAGGCGTCGACATCCTGACGTCAAGTTCGCGCGCCGAACAAAGTGACATTACCGTCACGTTTAAGCTGTCGCGAGATTCCGACTCGGCAGCTGCTGATGTTCGCGACAAAGTCTCGCGCGTGCGGGGCCGACTGCCTTCCGGCATTGAAGAACCCATTTTGTCCAAGTCGGATGCCGATGCATTCCCAATATTGTTCATCGCATTTTCGAGTGATCGACACACCCAGATTCAACAATCTGATTATGCCAATCTGTACATCAAACCACGTTTAAACACCCTCGAGGGTGCAGCAGATGTGCGAATCAACGGCGAACGCAAATCATCGATGCGCATCTGGCTGGACCGCGGAAAACTGGCTGCTTACAAAATCACCACCCAGGATGTCGAGGAGGCTATCCGCCGACAGAATATTGAAATTCCCGCCGGTCGGATTGAAAGCGACAAACGTGAGTTTAATGTTCTCTCACAAACAGATCTCGGCACGCCCGAACAGTTTGGGGCAATTATCATTCGCGATGCCAGCGGCTATCCAGTCCGCGTTCGGGACGTTGCTCGAGTGGAAATTGCACCGGTAAATGAGCGGGTCATTACCCGCTTTCGCGGCAATCCCGCCATTTCGCTCGGCGTCATCCGTCAATCAACCGCCAATACCCTGGACCTCGCGATTGCGGTTCGCAAAGAAATAGAGGCTATTAATAAATCGCTGCCGGAGGGCATGAAATTAACCATGTCCTATGACTCGGCGGTGTTTATTGAAGAGTCAACCAAAAAAGTCTTCGTTACCATTGTCGAAGCGATGGTGCTGGTCGCATTGGTCATTTTTCTATTTCTGCGCAATATCAGGGCGACACTCATTCCGTTGGTCACCATTCCAATCTCGCTGATTGGCACCTTCACTTTGCTGTACATTGCCGGCTTTTCGATCAACGTTTTAACACTGCTCGCAATGGTCCTTGCCATAGGCTTGGTGGTCGACGACGCCATCGTCGTGTTGGAAAACATCTATAGAAACATCGAAAAGGGCATGAAGCCATTTGAAGCGGCCATTGTTGGTTCCCGCGAAATCGGTTTTGCCATTATCGCCATGACATTGACGCTTGCAGCCGTGTTTGTGCCGTTGGCGTTTGGTCAGACCCGCACAGATCGATTGTTCATCGAGTTTGCACTGGCACTCGCCGGCGCGGTGATGGTATCTGGTTTTGTTGCACTCACCTTGTCGCCGATGATGTGTGCCAAGTTGTTGCGTCATGAACCAAGACATGGCAGGTTATACAACTCGATTGAAGCATTCTTTGTTTGGCAGACGGCGGGATACAAAAGATTACTGACCAACTCGCTCGATAAAACCTGGATTGCCATTGCCATTTGGGTGGTGTTTGCCGGAATTTCTGCGCCGCTTTTTATGACCATCAAGTCGGAATTGGCGCCTACCGAAGATAGGGGTGTTATTTTCGGGCCATTTTCGGCACCCGAAGGCTCAACCATCGGCTACACCACCCATTACTCCAAACAGTTGGAGGAGGTTTATGCCGGCGTACCAGAAGGGGCTCGATATTTTGTGAACACCGGCAATCCCACTCCGGACAGTGGATTTTCAATTCTGATTTTAAAAAACTGGCAAGAACGCGATCGCAGTTCGGCTGATATTGCCAACGAGATTCGTCCAAAAATGCGCGCGATTGCCGGCATTAATGCGTTCCCAGTCACCCCTCCATCACTTGGTGGCGGTCGCGATAAACCGGTGCAATATGTTTTGCAAACGCAGGCATCGTATCCGGAATTGGCGCGTATGGTGGAACGTCTGCAAGAAGAGGTGCGCAAAAGCCCGGTGTTGCTCAACGTTGACTCCGATCTGAGATTAAGTCAGCCGGAACTTCGTGTACAGATGAATCGCGAAAAACTGGGCGACCTGGGCGTGCCTGTGGAAACAGTCGGCCGCACCCTGGAAACCATGCTCGGCGGCCGGGTGGTCACCCGCTTCAAACAAGGCGGCGAACAATACGACGTGATTGTGCAAGTGGCGGCAGATGATCGCAGCACGCCAAGTGATATTTCCGATATTTACGTGCGCGCGCGCTCCGGGGACATGGTGCCGTTATCGAGTGTCACGTCGATTCGCGAGGGTGTCAGCCCGCGCAACTTAAATCACTTTGGTCGGTTACGTTCGGCAACGGTCAATGCCGAAATCGCCAAAGGTTACAGCCTGGATGAAGCGCTTAAGGTCATGGACGCCGCCGTCGCCAAGGTGCTGCCCACGGTACAAACTAATTTGCTTGGGCAGTCACGCGAGTATCGCGAAGGCGCCAACACGATTTTTGTCACCTTTCTATTGGCATTGTGTTTTATCTATCTGGTACTGGCCGCGCAATTCGAAAGTTTCGTCGACCCGTTCATCATCATGCTGACGGTACCATTGTCGATTACCGGCGCGCTAATTGCGTTGTGGATCACCGGAAACACATTAAACGTCTTTTCCAAAATCGGCCTGATTACGCTGGTGGGATTGATTACCAAACACGGAATCTTGATCGTAGAGTTTGCAAACCAACTACAATCACAGGGAAAGAGTGTCAAGGACGCGGTGATCGAAGCGTCGGTATTACGTCTTCGACCGATCCTGATGACCACAGGCGCAACCGTGTTGGGTGCGTTGCCACTGGCCCTTGCGTCGGGCGCGGGTGCCGAGTCGCGTCAACAAATTGGCTGGGTTATTGTCGGTGGCATGACCTTAGGCACCTTGTTGACCCTATTCGTGGTGCCAACCTTTTATCTTGTTTTTGCGCGCGGTCACCAAACCAAACAACAAACAGACAAGATAAAAACTTCTGTCGCAGATGCACCGGCGCCACATCAGGCCGACTAAATGTCAGTGCCAACAATGAATAAAAAACCGGCATCGCGCCGGTTTTTTATTACCTGTTTTCAATTCCCGTTTGGCCTTTGCGTATAAATACTCACCGCCTGCTCAACGATTCCCATTGCGGCGTCGGCGATGATAATTTCAGCCGCAACATCTGTTGATGTTGACCCATTTCCGCCTTGCACGATGCCCGAATCGCGCACCTCGTCGGACGCATCGGCACTCGATTGTGCCGGCACCGAAAAACCGCTTGCACCAGGACCCGCGGCACGAAGCCCACTCTTCGGGCTGACGCGCGGTTGCCGCTCCAAAAATTGCACCAACTGGTGCAGTGCCTTGCGGTAAACATCGCGCTTAAATTCAATCACGGTATCAAGCGGTACCCAATAATCGTGCCAACGCCACGCGTCAAATTCCGGATGTTCCGACGCACGCAGACGGATATCGTGATCCCGTCCGGTCAATCGCAGCAAATACCATATCTGCTTTTGCCCCTTGTAGGTCCCGCGCCACTCGCGTTTTACCCAATGGCTGGGGACGTGATAATGCAGCCAATTTTTGGTGCGACCCAAAATCTTGACGTGCTCGCGCTTTAGGCCGGTTTCCTCTTCCAGCTCGCGAAACATGGCATCCTCCGGCGCTTCCCCATGTTTAATACCGCCTTGCGGGAATTGCCAGGAGTGTTCGCGGATGCGCTTGCCCCAAAAGACCTCATTCTTTGCATTGCAAAGAATGATGGCGACATTTGGGCGATAACCATCTCGATCAATCATGGTTCAAGCCCTTCCAATTCTTAAGTTACAACGATTCTTTCATAAATTACTTTAATTGAATAGGCGTCTCGCCATCGATTCCAATTTCGACGTGTAAAATGACGAGAGAAATTCAACTAACTAATTGAAAAGTAAAGAAAATGCGCGCAACAAAGTTTTTTATTTCAACCCTCAAAGATGCCCCTGCCGACGCCGATGTGGTCAGCCAAAAACTGATGCAGCGCGCAGGAATGATAAAAAAACTCGCTTCCGGCATTTACATCTACATGCCAATGGGACTCCGTGTCATCAAAAAAGTGGAGCGCGTGGTGCGCGAAGAAATGGAACGGGCAGGCGCCATTGAATTATTGACACCGTTCGTACAACCAGCTGAGTTATGGATGGAATCCGGGCGATGGGAAAAAATGGGCCCGGAAATGCTGCGAATTCAGGATCGCCACGAACGCAATTTCATCCTTCAGCCCACGTCCGAGGAAGTCCTGGCGGACATCTTTCGCCAGGATATCCGCAGCTATCGGCAATTGCCGCTCAATTTTTACCAAATTCAGACCAAATTCCGCGATGAACGTCGCCCGCGTTTTGGCGTGATGCGCGGCCGCGAATTCACCATGAAGGATGCCTATTCATTTGATCGCGACGCCGAAGGCGCTCGCAACAGTTACGACGCCATGTTTGATGCCTATGTGCGGGTCTTTAATCGTCTCGGGCTGACCTTTCGCCCGGTTGAGGCCGATACCGGCAATATCGGCGGCGAGCGCTCACATGAATTCCAGGTGATTGCCGATACGGGCGAAGATGCGTTGGTGTATTGCCCGACCTCCGACTACGCGGCGAACATGGAAAAGGCGGAGTGCGTCGCCCTGTCGTCGAGCCGAAACACGGCGACGCAGGAGATGGCAAAAACGCCAACCCCCGGCAAAGCCAAATGTGAAGATGTCGCCACACACCTCAACATTTCCTTAACAAAAACCGTAAAGTCAATCGTGCTGGCAACTGAAAAGAGCGACGATAAAGGCAACGTCATCGGCTCCCATATCTGGCTGTTGCTGATTCGTGGTGACCACGAACTCAACGAAGTCAAAGCCGGCAAAGTTGAAGGACTCAAGGCGGGCTTTCGTTTCGCCACCGAGTCCGAAATCGAGTCGACATTTGGCTGTAAACCGGGCTATCTCGGACCATTGGGGCTTTCCAACGTGACGATTATCGCCGATCGTACGGTGGCCAATATGAGCGACTTTGTCTGCGGGGCCAACGCAGTTGATTTTCACTTTACCGGCATAAATTGGGGGCGTGACTTACCCGAACCCGCAGCTGTGGCCGACCTGCGCAATGCGGTCGAAGGCGACCCGTCGCCCGATGGCAAAGGGGTACTTGCCATTCAACGCGGCATTGAGGTCGGACACGTCTTCGCCGGGCTACCCTATCCCGAAAAAATGGGCATTTCCTTCCTGGGTGAAAATGGCAAGCCACAGGTGCCGCTCATGGGCTCCTATGGGATCGGCATCACCCGGGTTGTTGCCGCATCGATTGAACAAAACCATGATGCCCGCGGAATCATTTGGCCGGATAACATGGCACCATTTACCGTCGCCATTGCACCTATTGGGTTTGGCAAGTCCGGGGCGGTTCGACTTGCGGCCGAAACGCTTTACAACCAACTCATGGCAGCCGGTGTTGATGCCCTTCTAGATGACCGTGATGAGCGGCCGGGTGTGATGTTGGCGGAACTTGAGTTGATCGGTATTCCGCACCGGGTTGTCATTGGTGACCGGGGACTAAAAGATGGCAATGTTGAATACCAGCAGCGCCGCGATGAATCGGCAACCGTGGTGCCACTCACCGATGTTGCCGCTTTTGTACTCGCAAAATTGAGCAAATGAAACCATCTATTTGGCGGGCATTTTCAAGCATTTACTGCCGGAATGCCCCGCCGATATTGGAGTTTGATTATTTAATGCTCTCGCCCGCAATGACCCGCTGCAACAACTCTTTGGTCACCACACCCGTCTTGTTATAGACCAGCTTGCCGTCGGCACTATAAACCAATGTTGTTGGCATGCCTTTAATTCTGCCAAAGGTCTTTTCAGTCGATTCGTCTGCCAAAACCAGTGGATACGTGTGTCCGAATTTTTTTGCCACACGTTTGAGTTTGGCCGCATCTACATCCCGCCTGTCGGTCTCTTCCCAATCAATGGCAATGCCAATCACCCGCACGTGATCCCCACGTTTGGCCTGCTCCGTCGCAAATTCGGCGATATCGGGAATCTCTTTGACACACGGTGCGCACCAAGTTGCCCAAAAATTCACCACCACCCATTTGCCCTTTAGATCCGCCAATCGGTGTGTTTTACCGTTGGTATCCTTGAGGTCAAATGCGCTGACCAAACCGGCCGATAGGAAGAAAAAAACTCCAGCGACGATTGTTAACAATTTAACGTTGTTAATTAGACGATACTTGGTTTTAAGCGACATCACGACATCTTGCATTATTGGCCTTAGAGAAATTCTTCATCATGGACACTCGCAATCCATTAAAATTCCGATCGACAGCGAGTACAAGATCATTTTAATTGCAAAATTAGAATTAGAACCGTAGGACCAAGCTTTCAAGATATTGTTTCCCCATTGTCAAAAAATCTTACCGTTCACACGCCGACAACGATCCGCGACCATAGAGGGTTGAATGCCATTAAGCCTATCAGTGCCGATTTCAAGCGGGTCCCTGGCCAAGGAAATTGAGACCAATCCCAAAAAAGCGCGCACGTGGATTGAGAGTCTGCCGCTCACCAAGACCATTGAATCAAGCAAAGCGATTGCAGAAACACTGGCCGCTCTCAATCGCGGCAAAATTTCCGCAGACGAGCGAATCGTATTATTTGAGATTTATCGTCCGGTCATTACGGTACTTCTGGATGAACTTGACGCCATTTATGCGTACGCAAGTTTGCCGCTGCAACCCAAACAAAAGGAAGCCTTTGAACTGGCGCATTTTATGTACGCCGAGCTCAGTAACGCATACAAAATTTTTGTTGTCGAAAGGACGGGAAAGTTAATCGCGTTTGGCATCAAGAAAACGCTGATTACCCCGGTTTATCGAATACTGACCAATCTGCTCGCGCAGATGATGCAAAGTTATCGCACCTACCACCCGGTTCAAAAGGGCGTATGGTTGGAAGCAAGCGCATTGTTTCTGTATGCCGATGAACAAGGCTTCGCAGACGAAAGCGCCGACCCCGAAACCAAGGGATCGATTGGCGATGTGTATCGCGAAATGTTAATGCTGTCCCTTGCCGATCCGTACCGTCTCATGTATCTGGAGGTCGATCGGGCTCTCGAGTTATTGCGCCAGAACCGAGGAACCGTGGAATTTAAGTCGTCGTCCGAAGGCATTGATCCGCAGCGTGCATTCGTCGTTGCGTTCGATGCAGATGTTTCGCCCAAGCCGCTTGTGCAGGGCAATCGGCCGCCACTGGGCGAGGTCATGCGTCTGGTCGACCCCGCCAAACTGGTAGAACGGCTTCAGCAAAAACTTAAAGCAAGCAACGCCACGGCCGCGAGCGCGGCAAAAAGCCGTGCGACCCACGACACCAACGATTTAATCGCCCGCTTGATTCGATTGTGGGGCGATCCGCCCAAGCGTCAATTCAGGCGCACACCGGTTGAAACCGGCGTTGCATTGTGCAGCGGGATAAAAGCGGTTGCGTATTTTGCCGAACTGGCGACCAATAAAAATTCCGAAATCAGCGCCGAAGCCATTCAGGACGGCCGCACCGTGCCATTGCTGAATATTCCACAAGACCCCGTTTCACAATTGATTGGCGTTGAAGAATGGGTGGTCCTCAACCAAAGCGCGAACGGATTACGCCTGCACAGAAATCAACCCGGCAATGTCAGCGTAACCGTCGGCGAAGTTGTTGCAATTCGATTTGTCGGCGGCAAGAGTTGGAATGTTGGCGTGGTCAGGTGGCTCACGCTGCTGGAAGGCGATGCTCTTGAATTTGGCTTGGAGTTGATCGCGGCTGCCGGCTACAACATCACCATCGAGCCGACCATCGGCAGCAACAGCCGGCCGGTTGCGGCAATACTTTTGTCCTCGCTGCACGCGGAAATTCCGCCGGATACCATCATGACCGTGCCGGAAACTTTCGCTGATTTACGTGAGTTTGAGTTAAATGACCACGGCGAAGTGTCACACGTCCGCGCCACCACCCTGATCGAACGAACATCACGGTTCGATATGTTTCAGTTTCAGGAATCCTGAAACCGGGCAGGTTGACACACCGCATAACGCATCGGCCGGCCTGGCAAAACAATAATTTTGCCGCCCACAACCAACGCATCCAATGCATCCTCTGCATGATCAATCGGCATCGGTGCCGCACGACGAGTCTGCTCAAATGTAAGCGGCGCATCGGCCGCATCCAGTGCGGACTGAACCCTGACGATGGCATCATCCCGCTGTAATAAATTCATTTGTGCATCGCGATGGCGAATATAGGACAGGGTTGCGGAAACCTCCGCCCCCAGCAGCACCACCAGCCAACAACAAAACAACCAAAATAAAAAGATCGGCATACTGGCAAACGCACCATAGACAAGGCTGAAGGTGGGCATCTGGGTGACGTAAATAACAAAGCCGTATTTCATCAATTCAAATATCACTGCGGCCAACATCGCACCCAATAACGCGTGCCGTGCGGGCACATGCCGGTTTGGAATCCATCGATACGCCATATACAACACGATGGTCGTGATTAAAATCGGAAACAGACTCCACAGCACATCATCCAGCAACGGCATGGTTCGTTCAAGCGAGCGCAGCGCCCGCACAAAAAACATGGTGATCGACAGGCTCGCTGCGATCAATAACGGGCCGATTGTCAGCAAAATAAAAGCCCAACGCAACCGTCGCCACCATGCGCGCCGACGATTGGTCCGCCAAATACTGTTAAACGAATTTTCGATGGTAAACAATAACGCAATCGCCGTACCAAGGACGATAGTCAATCCAATGGCCGTCAGTCTGGTGGCATTCTGCGCGAATTGATCCATATATAGACCAATCATTTTGCCCGACATTTCCGGAACAAAATTTTTCAGGATGAACAACTTTAGCTGCAAAACCATATCGCGCGTAAACGGCAATGTGGAGGTCAGGGTAATGGTGACTGTAAACAACGGAACCAATGCCAGCAAAGTTGTAAAGGTCAGGCTTCCGGCGATGGTCAGGCAACGATCTTCAACAATTCTTCTTGCTAAAAACTGCAAGTATGAGAGCGACGACTGAATAAAATTGGGAACAAATTTCACTTGGTAATAATTTCTGTTGGTGACTTCTATAATAACGTGTTGACTTGATAAAGTGATTGCCACAATGGCTGATATTCTGGTTTTGTATTACTCAAACACCGGCTCTGTTAAAGAGCTGGCCAATCACGTTGCCCGCGGCGTCGAGAGTGTCGCCGGCATGTCTGCGCGGGTACGCACCGTGCCCAAGGTCACCACGGTTGCCGAAGCGACCTCTCCCGCAGTGCCGGACAACGGCCCGCCCTACGTCACCAGCGCCGATTTGGATGAATGTGCCGGCATTGCACTCGGCTCACCGACGCGTTTTGGCAATATGGCCGCGCCAATGAAATATTTTCTGGATGGCACAGGCGGTGAATGGATGCGCGGCACTCTGGTTGGCAAACCGGCCGGCGTGTTCACCTCCACCTCATCGATGCATGGCGGCAATGAATCCACACTGCTGACCATGATGCTGCCTTTGTTGCATCATGGCATGCTGATTGTCGGATTGCCCTATTTTGAATCCGCATTGGCCACCTCCCGATCAGGCGGAACACCCTACGGCGCAAGTCATGTGTCCGGCGCCAAAGGCGACCTGCCCATTTCCGACGATGAAAAGAATTTGGCTTTTCTACTCGGCAAACGTGTTGCACAAACCGCGAATAAGCTCGCCTGAGATACATGGAAAAATCATTACGAGCGGAAGCCGCGCACTGCGTTGGTCTGGCGTCGTTGGTGTTGCTCGCCGCACTTTGTTTTTTGTGGGAATGGCAATGGGCACCGATTCGAACAGGCGGCTCGTGGCTGATCCTTAAATCGCTGCCCCTGCTGATGCCAATATGGATTATTTGGCGACATCCCGACCGACGCCGATACACCTACCAATGGTCGACGTTATTGATCTGGTTTTACTTCACCGAGGGCATCGTCCGCGCCTGGTCGGACCTGTCGACCACCTCACGATGGTTGGCAGGATTTGAATTACTACTGTGCTTAATCATTTTTGCCGCCGCCGTCACCTATATTCGCAATACCCCGTTGCAGAACCGGGCAAACGAACAACAAACCTGATGCCATCAAGATCTGCTTTGCCGTCGCGACTGCCACAAGCCGACAAAAATTGGCAAAAGACTTAATACGATAACGGTAATCACGATCCAGCCGAGTTTCGCCTTGACCATGGGAATATTGCCGAAGAAAAAGCCAAGGTAAGTAAATGATGCCACCCATAAGACGCCGCCAATTGCAGTGAAGGCGAAGTATTTGCCGCGGGGCATCGCCCCGATTCCGGCGACAAACGGCACGTAGGTGCGTAGAAAGGGGGCAAAGCGCGCCAACACCACCGCCATTGATCCCCATCGATCAAAAAATTGGTGGGTGCGCTGCAAATAGTGCGGATTTAACCAACGAGAATGGTCATCCTTAAACACCTTTGGGCCAAGCCACCGGCCGATTTCGTAGTTGACGGTATTACCAAGCATTGCCGCAACAAACAGCAAAACCACCAAAGGATGGACATTCATCACATCCAGCGCGGCCAGTGATCCGGCCACAAATAACAAGGAATCACCCGGCAAAAATGGTGTGACAACAAAGCCGGTTTCCGAAAAAATTACAAAAAACAGAACTGCGTAAATCCAGGCACCATATTGGACGCCCATCAAGGCGAGATGTTTGTCCAAATGTAAAAACAAATCAAAGATGGTTGCGACAAATTCCACGGAAATTGGTCAGGCAGATCAACACGTTATATTTCAAGGCTCTGCTGAAATAACCTCCGGATCATCTTCCTTTTTCTGCGGCTTGACAAAATCCTCGCGCGATACGCCAAGGTAGTTGGCAATCGGACAAGCCACCAACACGGATGAATAAATGCCGAAACAAATGCCGATGGTCAAAGCCAGCGCGAAGTAATACAACGTCGGTCCGCCCAAAAACAACATCGCAATCACCGCCATTTGCGTGGTTCCGTGGGTAATAATGGTTCGGGAAATGGTGCCGGTAATCGCCGCGTCAAAAATTTCCGGCGTGGTTGCTTTTCTCATTTTCCGGAAATTTTCTCTGGCGCGATCAAACACCACCACCGACTCATTGACGGAGTAGCCGAGAATCGCCAGTACCGCCGCCAATACCGGCAGCGAAAATTCCCAACCAAAAAACGCAAAAAAACCAAGAATAATAATAACGTCATGCAAGTTGGCAATGATGGTCGCGACCGCAAAACGCCACTCAAAACGAATGGCCAAATACGCCATGATGCCGATACAAACTGCCAACAGCGCCATGGCACCATCGTAGGCTAATTCGCTGCCGACCGATGAGCCGACAAATTCGGTGCGCGTCAATTTGACTGCTGCATCCTTCTTTTTGTCTATTTCCAGCGGACAAACTTGTTCGACCGGTTTACCTTGGTCACTTGCCTCGACCGCACAAAGTGCCGCCATCACGGCGTCATTTTGCTTTTGCATGGCGGCGTTTTGGTTCGCCTCGGTGGCGCTCGGTTTGGGCAGGCGGATCAACAAATCCTGCGGTGAGCCGAAGCGGATAACTTCAGCAGCAAGTCCCATTTTTTCCAAAGTGGTGCGCACACGATCAGGCTCGGTGGGCTTGACGTATTGCACTTCCATCACCGTTCCACCGACAAACTCAATGGACAAATGCAGGCCGTTTTTCCACAGGAAAAATACCGCCAGCAAAAAGGTGACGAATGAAATCACGTTGAAGATCAACGCGTGTTTCATAAACGGGATTGATTTTTTGAATTTGAAAAATTCCATTTTTTGCTGCCTTTTATTCTTTAATGACGAGGTTGCGTGGGGTCGAAACAACCGGCGGTTGATGCCTGGTCAGGCCTTTGCGGATTTAACCGGTTTATCCCAATGCACATTGCCAATGCGTAACATCGATACTTTTTTCTTGCCACCGTAAATCAAGTTGACGATGCCGCGTGAAACCATGACTGCTGAAAAGATCGAGGTGATGATACCCAAACAATGCACCACGGCGAAACCACGCACCGGGCCTGATCCCCAAATCAATAATGCCAATCCAGCAATCAAGGTGGTGATATTCGAATCAATAATGGTGTCAAGGGCGCGGTCATAGCCGGCTTGAATCGCCATTTGTGGTGACATGCCGTTGCGCAACTCCTCGCGGATTCGTTCGTTGATGAGCACGTTGGCGTCAATCGCCATACCCAGCGTCAACGCGATCGCGGCGATACCTGGTAGCGTCAGAGTGGCCTGCAACATCGACAGCAGCGCGAGCAGGAAAAACAAATTTGCGCCGAGTGATATGACGGAGATCACGCCAAACAGAGAATAATAAACAACCATGAAAACAGTGATCAGCGCAAAACCAAGTAACAGTGAGTTTTTGCCTTTGGTAATATTGTCGGCGCCGAGACTCGGTCCGATGGTGCGCTCTTCAATTATTTCCATCGGCGCGGCCAGCGCGCCAGCCCGCATCAATAACGCCAGATTTTTTGCCTCTTGTGAGGTCGGAATGCCGGTAATTTGGAAGTTCACCCCCAATTCACTTTGAATGGTTGGCCAGCTGAGAATTTCCGGCTTGCCCTTTTCAATCAGAATCACCGCCATATTTTTGCCAACGTTTTCACGCGTCACCAAGGTCATGGCGCGGCCGCCGGCACCGTCCAATCGAACGCTCACATTGGGTGTGTTGCCTTTTTGTGTGTCAAATCCAGGCTGCGCGTCGGTCACTTTTTCACCGGTCACAATCACCTGTTTGCGCACCAAAACAATTCGTCCCTGTGGGTCTTGCATCTTGTCAGTGCCAAACGGTGCCGGTTCCGTCCGATAGTTTTCGAACGAGCCACCACTCATATATTCATCGGCAACCATGCGAAATTCGAGGGTTGCAGTGCGACCGATGATGTCCTTGGCCTGTCCGGGGTCTTGCACACCGGCGAGTTGCACCAAAATGCGATCCGCCCCCTGCTGTTGCACAATTGGCTCTGACACTCCGAGTTCATTCACCCGTTTGCGCAGTGCCGTCATATTTTGTTGAAGCGCAGAATCTTTTAACTTGATCACGGTCTCCGGCTTCATCGATAAGGTGACAACAATATCTTCGCCATGTGTGGTTTCGCGAACGAGCAAGTCGTCATATTGGGCGCTGATCACTTTCACAGCCTTATCGGCCTCGGCACGCTCTTTGAATCGCACCACAATGTTGTCGCCCTCACGCGAAATGCCAGTGTAAAACACCTTTTTTTCACGTAGTAAGGAGCGATTTTCGTTTTGATAACGATCCACCGCCTTATTCACCGCCGCCTTCATATCAACCTGCATCAAGAAGTGCACGCCGCCGCGTAAATCAAGTCCCAGATACATCGGCAGCGCATTGATCTTGGCCAGCCACTTCGGCGACTTGGACAGCATATTCAGCGCCACCACATACCCTTCACCGAGCTGTTTTTGCAATTCGTCGCGCGCAGCCGTTTGCGATTTGTTATCTGTCAGCCGAACCTTGAGAAATTCACCGTCGAGCTCAACCGCCTGCGAGGTGCTGATATTGGCGGCTTTTAATAAGTCGGTGACCCGCGTCTGCAATCCGGCATCAACTTTGTTGGCCCGCAATCCGGAGACTTGAACTGCCGGCTCATCGCCGAAAAAATTCGGTGCGGTGTAAAACAACGAAGTAATAACGACAAAAATGATGACAGCGTATTTCCATGCGGGGTACTTGTTCATTGCAACCTCTGGCAAACTGGGACGGGGGACAGACAGGTATTGGAGCGGGCGATTTTTTGAAACAGCGAGATGACTATTTCAATACGTCGTTGTAGGTTCCCTTAGGCAGCAAGGTGGTGACCGCACCACGTTGCACATGCAGGACTTTGCCTTCGGCAACTTCCAGACCGATGTAGCCGTCACCAATTTTGGTGATGCGGCCGATGATTCCCATGGCGACGACTTCGTCGCCCTTTTGCAAGCTGTCGATCATGGCCTTTTGTTCTTTGGCCTTTTTCATTTGCGGGCGGATCATAAGAAAGTAAAGCAAGATGAACATCAAAAAGATTGGCAGCAAACCAATCAAGGTGTCGCCACCGGAGGCTTGGGCGGTTTGTGCATAGGCATTGCTAATCATGTGGTGCTCCCAGATAACAGGTTTGAATGATGTCGATGACGACGGTATGGCGCAGATTGTGACGGCAGGACGATGCAGCAAATGCAAGATTGCGACCAACTGAAGCTAGTTTGGGCAATCTCAGCAGAAATCAACGCGAAATTATAGCGGATTCACTCTTCGCAAGGACCAGTCACACATACAAACAAACGGCGCAACATTACATCCATTTACGAAACACCAATTGATTAGCCACTCTCCAGCAAAATTTGGCTGGAAACACCCTCATAATATAGCGTTTCACAAAAAAGCCGCCTGTTCCCTGCCGAATTGACCTGCATATTTCACGGGGCGGCGTTCGAGCGCGGGTCGATGGGCATTGGATTGCTTGTTCGGCCGACCTGGGCATAGCTGTTGATGCAACGGCGCGAGAATGGGAACGCGCATATGCAGCGACCCGCTAACGAGCACAGCAGCCCGATGTTCAATGGGCACCAAATTGGGATGCAAAGCACCTTCAAATTTCACCGGCAAACGCCCAAGCGGAGCGCAGCAGACCTGTGAAATATGCAGGTTAATCCGCGCCGCGGCCACGATCCGCGTAAAACTGATCGCGAAACGCGTCGAAACGATCACGTTCAATCGCTGCACGAATATCCCGCATCAATTCTTGATAATAAAAAAGATTGTGAATCGTGTTGAAGCGTGCGCCCATAATTTCGTTGGTGCGTTGCAAATGGTGCAAATAGGCGCGTGTTGCCGTCCGGCAGGTGTAACAACCGCAAGTTTCATCGAGCGGCCTGACATCCTCGCGGTGTTTTGCGTTGCGAATTTTAATATCGCCAAAACGCGTGAATAACCAGCCATTACGCGCGTTGCGGGTCGGCATGACACAATCGAACATATCCATGCCACGCGCCACCGCCTCAACCAGGTCCTCTGGTGTGCCAATACCCATCACGTAACGCGGCTTGTTGGCCGGCAATTTGGGCGCGGTATGCTCAAGAATTCGCAGCATGTCTTCCTTGGGCTCACCAACCGACAATCCGCCAATGGCATAACCGTGAAAATCCATCGCGTCCAACGCCTCGCGCGATTCATCACGCAAGTCCTCATACATGCCGCCTTGGACGATGCCAAACAACGCATTGGTATTTTCCAATCGGTCAAATTCCGACCGACAGCGTTTGGCCCAGCGCAACGACAAGCGCATCGATTGCGCCGCCTCGTCGTGGGTCGCCGGAAAATTTGTACACTCATCAAAAATCATGACAATGTCAGAGTTCAGTACTTTCTGAATCTGCATTGACACCTCGGGTGACAAAAAACACTTGTCGCCATTGACCGGTGATTGAAAGGTAACGCCCGCCTCGGTGATCTTGCGCAGGTCGCCCAGACTCCACACTTGAAAGCCGCCGGAGTCCGTCAAAATGGGTTTGTCCCACGCCATGAACCGGTGCAAACCATGGTGCTTCGCAATCACGTCCGTGCCAGGCCGCAGCCATAGGTGAAAGGTATTGCCCAGCACAATTTGCGCGCCGATTTCGGTTAATTCCAACGGGCTCATGGCCTTGACGGTCCCGTAGGTTCCAACCGGCATAAAAACCGGTGTCTCGATTACACCATGCGCCAAACTCAACCGACCGCGACGCGCGATTCCCTGCTTATTCTGGCTTTGCGCCAACACCTGAAATTCCAAAAGAGCACCCAATAAATGAAAAAGTTGCCGGAGCATAACGACTATCGGTGTGATTTTCCACCCACCACGCGCTGTTTTCGAACTTTTACTGTGCCAATTGCGACCAATCCTGCAAATTAACATCTGAATCAAGACATTCGACAACTCGAATTTGAGATCGGCTGCGATAAACAATAGTATTATTGGCAGACTCAATATTCATCATTTAGTAAATAAGCGAATCGCGTCGGCTCTGGATTGTTGGTTCCGAAATCGTGACAAGGAAACAACTGCATGCTGCAAAAAAAATCGTCGAATGAATTGAAAATCGGCATGTTTGTTGCCGAATTAGATCGGCCATGGATGGACACACCATTCCTGCTGCAGGGCTTTATGCTGGAAGACGCCGAGCAGGTTGCGCAGGTACAAACGCATTGCCAGTGGGTGATGATCGATCCGATGCGCTCCGCCGGTCCGGAATTCGAACAACGCCCGGCAAAAAAAGTGGCCCCGCAAAAACGCGATTTGGGCAACGACCCGGTCGTCACCGTCCACCGCTCAGCGGCACCCAAGCCATCTACAGTTGAACAATTGCGGGCGACAACCGGCAATTTGGGTATCAACCCCAAACCTAAACAACCGGCCGGCAATGCCACCGCGTCGAATCAGACGCAGGCAAAAAAACCAGGCGAGTTTGCCATCCCGATCAGCCAACGGGTTGTTGATGAAAACCAAACAGACATCCGGACGACCCCGACAGCAACGTCTCGTGATAATGCAGCACCCCGAAGTTCGGGTGGGTTGCTCGGTTTGTTCGGACAACTCAAGCAGGATGTCAAAAATTTATTTTCATCGACGCAAAAAGATGATTTGGATTTTGACCAATACACCGCCCCGGCCAAAGTTGAAGCCGAGCGGCCATCATTTCTGCCGGAGGCGGTGCAGTTAACCATCTACGAGGATAAAAAACCGGTCGAATCCGAAATTGGCGCGGCCAAGGATGCCTTCGCCAACACCCATACACTGCTTCAAAACGTGGTGGCGGACATTCGCTCTGGAAACACCATGCAAGTCGACGTCGTAGAGCGTGTCATCGAGGATATGGTCGACAGTATGGTGCGTAATCCGGATGCCATGATGTGGGTGGCGCGCATGCGTGAACAAGATTCGTCAACTTACGACCACGGCCTGCGCGTGGCCATCAATCTGATCGCATTCGGCCGGCATTTGGGTTATCCCAAAGAGTATCTCGCCCAACTTGGCATCATCGGGCTATTACTCGATATTGGCAAAATTCGTATTTCGAAAGAGCTCCTCGAAAAACATGCCCGCCTGACTCCCGCAGAGTTCGCAGAAATCAAATTACACGTCAATCATAGTATCGACATTTTGAACCAGACCGCCCACGTCAGCGCCGATGTCATTGATGCGGTTGCGCAACATCACGAACGCATGGATGGCTCAGGTTATCCATATGGATTATCCGGCGGCAATATTGGCATATTTGGAAAAATGGCGGCGATTGCCGACACCTACTCGGCCATCACCACCAAACGGGCCTATGCCGAAGCGGCCTCGCCGCACGAAGCATTACAAATGTTGTCCAGTTGGGGTGGCACCCAGTTTCAATCGGAAATGATCGAACACTTTATTCAATCCATAGGCGTATTCCCGGTGGGCAGCCTGGTTGAGCTTTCCACCGGCGAGGTCGCCGTGGTAGTCACCCACAATAAACAAAAACGCCTGCGACCAAAGGTGCTGCTGGTGACCGAAGAGGACAAGAAACTGCTCAAGCATCCAAATTTAAAAGATTTAATTTACGATGTGTCCGACAATCCGATTTACATTCGCCGCGGCCTGGCCAGCAATGCATACGGCATCGATCCAAACGAGTACTATCTAAATTAGCCTGCGTTGTCGTTTGCTCGTCCATGTTGCCTTTCCTCATCCGCTTTATTTCGCGTCAATAATTGTCAATGCCATCCGATCAAAAATTACAAACCATTGCCTCGATCAAGGCGGCCGGCGTGGCCGGCAGCGATGCTGCTGAGTCGCAGCAGATCACGCGCGAAGGACTGATTTCTTCGATCAACAATGCACTTGAGTTTGCGCGCATGTCGCAACGGATTGTTGGCTTGTTAATGGTGCACCTGATCAGGCCGGACAAACTCGAGGCCATGGTCGGCGCAGCGTCGGGTGAATTGATGAAACACGCCTTGCTCAGACTTCAGGGCGCGTTGCGTGGTGCCGATCGATACACGGCGGTGTCGGACGAAAAAATTATTATTCTATTGCCCAATCTGAAGAGCGCATCCCAGGCAAACCTCGCAGCCGATAAGGTCCAGCGCCTTTTGGAAGAGGAATTTTCGATCGGCCAGTCGTTGGTTCACGTTCGACCGGTCGTTGGTATCGTTTTGTTCCCGGATCACGGCGAAATTGCCGAAGAGTTGGTGGTACACGCCGACATCGCCGCCGGCGTCGCGGTTTCCCAAGATGTCGCACAACATTCTTTCCAGCATGAAGATCGCAGCGACTCCGATGTGTATTTGGGGCTTGAGGCCCCGTTGCGCGAGGCCATTCGCACCAATCGTATTCAGTTGCATTATCAGCCGCAGGTTCAGCTGAAGTCGGGCAAATGTGTGTCGGTTGAGGCATTGGTACGTTGGGACGCGCCGGATTACGGGCCGGTTGCGGCATCGACCATTATTCGTATCGCCGAAATCAGCGGCACCATCGGCACCCTGACCGATTGGGTTATCAATACCGCCTTTCGCCAGCAGACCGAGTGGAAAAAGTTGGGTATCGACGTCAATATCAGTGTCAATTTATCGACCATCAATTTGGCTAACTCAGAATTGCCCGAGAAGATTCAGCAAGCTATCGGCACGTGGGGGGTGGATCCCCAGCGTATTACCTTTGAAATAACCGAAAGCGCCACCATCGGTGATACGCAACGTTCGATTGCTGTTTTAAACAGATTAAAGGCGCTCGGCCTGAAAGTTGCACTCGACGATTTTGGCACCGGTTACTCATCACTCTCATACGTCAAAAATTTTCCGCTGGATGAACTGAAAATTGACAAACTTTTTGTACAAAATATTTGTGATTCAGCAGCCGATCAAAAAATTGTCCGCTCGATTGTTGCCCTTGCACACAGCTTTAATTTGCAAGTGGTCGCCGAAGGCGTTGAAGATGATGCCCGCCTTCGCGAGCTAAAGAAGTTGGGATGCGACCTGGTGCAAGGGTATGTCTTTAGTCCGGCTCTGCCGGCATCACACTTTGCCAACTGGATGCGAGCGCGACCCTGAACTCCAACTGCAACGGCTTGGCGCCATGGCAACCAGGCAACCAGGCAACCAGGCAACAATTATTTTGTAAACTCGTTTAAATAAGCGAGATTTCCGGCATTATTGTCTGCAAACGCCCGTATATAATAGAGTTTCTTTTTCAAATTACTTTGATATACCTCTTGCATTAATAGTACGGTCGTACTATTATTTGCCGAATGAACACGTCAGCAGCCAAATTATCGAAGGGTGAAGAAACCCGCGCAGCCATTCTTGACGCCGCGGTAAACATTGCCGCCGTGGATGGATTTGATGCACTCACCTTCGGCACCCTTGCCGAAAAAGCACGCCTGTCCAAAAGTGGCCTGTTCGCCCACTTTGGCTCCAAAACCGACTTGCAAATTGCCACGCTCGACGAAGCCGTGCGGCGTTATCAGGAATATTCGTTTTTGCCCGCCTTGAAAGTGCCCCGCGGCCTGAAACGCTTGATTACGTTGTTTGAAAATTGGCTACAATGGGTTGAGCGCAGCAATCTTAAAGCCTGCCCAATCATGTCCGCACTCGGTGAGTTTGATGACCGCCCCGGTCCGATGCGCGACGCGCTACACCAACATATGCAGCGCATGAATGATGAAATCAAACGCAGCGTGCAAATGACCATCGACACCGGCGAATTTGCCGCCGAAACGGATAGTGAACAATTTGCCTTTGAGTTATTTGGCATCATCGCCACCAGTTGCCGGGCGCGGAATTTATTTCACGACAAACTTGCCAATCAGCGCGCTCGAACGGCATTTGACCGCCTGATCAAAGCCTGCCAACAACACAACTAACATCACCTTCCTGGAGAACTTGCCATGAGCTCACTTTTTCCGCTTTCCCGTTCGCTAAAAAATAGCACGCTCGTGCTGTTAAATGTATTGCTACACGTGCCGTTGCGCTGGCAATCACTCGGCCAATTCGCAACGCGAACCGGCATGCAATTGGTGTCGCACTTGGCACCGAGGCTGGCGCTGCGTCAGGCACAAAACATATTTATCACCCCGCCCCGCTTTGCCCACACGCGGCAAGAGAATCAGCTGCTGGCACAAGCACGTGCAATCGACGTGCCAACGCCGTACGGGCGGATTGCCGCATGGGCGGTTGGGAATGCTTCGCTGCCCGTGGTCATTTTGTGTCACGGCTGGGGCGGGCGCGGCGCGCAACTGCGCAGTTTTGTGGCCCCGCTTAATCGGGCTGGTTTTCAAGTGGTGTTGTTTGACCATATCGGCCATGGTCACAGTGAAGGGCAACAAGCGACCTTGGTCGACTTTTGGCGGGGACTTGAGTGCGTGTGGGATGCGCTGGTTGATCGGGGCGTAACGGTTCATGGCATGGTGTCACACTCGTTGGGTGGTGCCGCCGTTGGCAGCGCCTTGCGGCGTAGCTTGAACCGCCGGCATATTGAAGCGCCTTCGCCGCGGGTGGTGTTGATCGCACCACCGGCATCGTTGATTCGCTACTCCCACTTATTCGCCCGATACATGGGAATTTCCGAGCGTGTGCGGCGCGCGATGCAGTGGCGGTTTGAACAACGATATGGTGTCGCCTGGGAAGAATTCGAATTGCCACATTCGGTCGCCACCATCAACGCACCCGCGCTATTTATACACGACAGCGATGATCGGGAAACCGGACTGTCCGGCAGCATTGCCATGGCATCGGCCTGGCCTGACGCACGCCTTCGCACCACCAGGGGTCTGGGCCACCGGCGCATCTTGCGCGATCAGAGCGTGATTCAAAACACGGTCGATTTCCTGACCGATCAGGTTGAATTTCAGCGCCCTGCCAATCTTTGCAACGACCGGCCCACGCCGCTGTATTAACCTGCATATTTCACGGGTCGGCCCGCCTTATATACGCTTTTCATTCTTGGCGACCTATAAATTCTGCGAATCTAAACTGTACTTCGTAAGGTTGATGGCCTGTGCACTCGATAGCGAGCCTCTGAACATGCGCTTTTCCGCTCTCTTCCCTCGTAATATCTCGATATTACTCGGTCAGTCGAGCAAAAAATCACTCGCTTATCCACACACTATCGAGTGCGTCCCCGTGAAATATGCAGGTTAATCCGCCAGACGGCGGCAATACCGGCGCGGTTTTGCGAATTTTTATTGGTATGACACAATGCGACTATTGTTTATTTTCGAAAGAAAGTCGCCATGCGCCAAACCATGCAGGAACAAGCACCACTCATTTCCACTCTCATCGAATACGCAGCGGCAAATCATAGCGATTCCGAAATTGTCTCGCGCACCATTGAAGGTGGCTTGCATCGGTACACCTATCGTGATGCCAACCGTCGTGCAAAGCGACTGGCCAATGCCCTTAAACATTTGCGCACCAAGAACGGCGACTGTATTGGCACCATCGCCTGGAACGGTTACCGCCACTTCGAACTCTATTACGCGGTATCCGGCATGGGTGCCATTATCCACACCATCAATCCACGTCTTTTTCCGGAACAAATTGTCTGGATTATTAATCACGCCAAAGACCGCATCTTGTTTTTTGATATTACCTTTGCACCCTTGATCGAAAAATTGGTGCCGTTGCTGCCACACGTTGAAATCTATGTGGCCATGACCGACCGCGCCCATTTACCTGTCGCCAATATTCCAAATTTGCTTTGTTATGAAGACCTGCTGGACAACGAAGCCGACGATTATGTTTGGCCGCAATTCGCCGACACCACGCCTTCAAGCCTTTGTTATACCTCCGGCACCACCGGCAATCCAAAAGGTGTTTTGTACACACATCGTTCAACCGTTTACCACTGTTATGCGGCAATTTCCCCCGACGCATTAAACATCACCGGGTTCTCCACGGTCATGCCGGTGGTGCCGATGTTTCATGTCAATGCCTGGGCGGTTCCGTATATGGCCGCTGCGACCGGCGCGAAGCTCGTCTTCCCCGGTGCGGCGCTGGATGGCGCCAGTGTTTACGATTTAATGGAACGGGAAAAAGTGACTGTCAGCCTGGGTGTGCCCACGATTTGGATGGGATTACTCGCCCATGTGGAAACCCACGGTGTCAAATTTTCAACACTCAAGGAAACCGCCGTGGGCGGGGCAGCCTGTCCTCCCATCATCATCGATAAATTTGCCCGCATCTATGGGGTCAATGTGGTGCACGCCTGGGGAATGACCGAAATGTCACCCTTGGGAACCGTCTGCCGACTCAAGGCCAAACACACCATACTGAGTTACGACGAACAATTTGCCATCCGCGTAAAACAAGGTCGCGCCGTGTTTGGCGTTGAAATGAAAATCGTCAATGACGCCGGCAAAACCTTGCCCAATGATGGCAAGGCGTTTGGTGACTTGATGGTGCGCGGCCCGTGGGTGATAGAACGTTATCACGGCGAAGAGAAGTCGGCGCTGATAGATGGTTGGTTTCCAACTGGCGATGTCGCCACCATTGATACCGACGGGTATATGCAAATCACCGACCGCTCCAAAGACGTCATCAAGTCCGGCGGCGAATGGATCAGCTCGATCGAATTGGAAAACATCGCCATGGCGCACCCCGCCATTGCCGAGGCGGCCGTCATTGGTCTCGCCCACCCGAAATGGGACGAACGGCCATTGTTACTGGCGGTACTTAAACCCGGTGCGACGCTCGGCAAAGAAGAACTACTGGCGTTTTACGAAGGCAAGATTGCCAAGTGGATGACCCCCGATGATGTGGTGTTTGTCGAGTCGCTGCCACACACCGCCACCGGCAAATTGCTGAAGACAAAATTACGCGCCGATTTTAAGGACTTCAAATTTACTTGAACACTTTTTAGTAACAATCGATTTTTCCGGCCAGCCTTTTTTATAGCATGAAGACTTTAGTCACCGGCAGCGCCGGCCATTTGGGCGAAGCGCTGGTTCGCACCCTGCGCGGGGGTGGCCGCGACAAGGGCGGCCACGACGTGGTTGGGCTCGATATTGTCGCCTCACCATTCACCGACATCGTTGGGTCCATCACTGATCTACAACTGGTTTTGCATTGCATGCAAGGAATTGACGCAGTCATGCACACGGCAACGTTGCACAAACCGCACGTTGCAACGCATACCCGCCAGCAGTTTATTGATACCAACATCAGCGGCACACTCAACCTTTTGGAGGCGGCCGTCGCCAGCAATGTGCGCGCGTTTATTTTCACCAGCACCACCAGCGCGTTTGGTGACGCGTTAACACCGGCTGCAGGTGCGCCGGCAACCTGGATCACTGAAGACATCACACCGATCCCAAAAAACATTTACGGTGCCACCAAGACAGCTGCCGAAGATCTGTGCCAACTGTTTCAGCGCAATCACGGCCTGCCCTGCGTGGTTTTAAGAACCTCGCGATTTTTTCCGGAACATGACGACGACCCAAGCCGTCGAGAAGCACTTGATATCGCCAATCTACAGGCGATTGAATACCTGTACCGTCGGGTGGACATCGAAGACGTTGTTGATGCGCACATCCGCGCGCTGCAACAGGCGCCCAATCTTGGCTTTGATAAATTTATCATCAGCGCCAACTCACCGTTCACGCGGGAAGATTTGGCCGAATTACGAACAGATGTCGGCGCGGTGTTGCGCCGGCGTGTACCCGCCTATGAATCCATCTTTGCTGATCATGGCTGGTGCCTGCCAACCGAAATTGATCGGTTATACGTAAACGAAAAAGCCCGCAACACGCTCAAGTGGCAGCCACAATATGATTTCGCGCGAATTCTCAATTGCCTGCGCGACGGTGTCGATCCCAGCAGCCCCATGGCGCGCGTCATCGGCTGGAAGGGATACCACCCTGGTGCAACGATCTAGCATGCATATTTTTCCGCAATAAAAAACGCCGAATCGGTTTCCCGATTCGGCGTTTTTATTTTAAAAGTCACCTCAGCCAGAAGGGCATGGGTGACTGGACCACTATTTTCCGGGTGTTGCTGCAGGTGCCGCAACCTGTGCTGCAACCGGTACCACTGGTGCCGCTGCCGGTGCTGCTTTCTGCTCCAGCTTCATCGGCGCAACAGCCGTGGTTTTTGGTGTGTCCGCCACACCAAACAAAGGCACAATCATCAGCGCAACAATGTTGATGATTTTGATCAACGGATTCACCGCCGGACCGGCCGTATCTTTGTAAGGATCACCCACCGTATCGCCGGTGACCGCTGCTTTATGCGCATCGGAACCTTTGCCACCGTGATTGCCCTCTTCAATATACTTTTTGGCGTTATCCCATGCCCCACCACCGGTACACATTGAAATCGCCACAAACAAGCCGGTGACAATGGTACCCATCAACATGCCGCCGAGCGCCTGAATACCGGCTTCTTTGCCCATCAAGCCGCCGACGATCAGCACCACCAAGATCGGCGCCACCACCGGCAACAACGATGGGATGATCATTTCTTTGATCGCACCCTTGGTCAGCAAATCAACCGCACGTGAATAATCCGGTTTGCCGGATCCGTCCATGATGCCTTTGATATCGCGGAACTGGCGACGCACTTCTTCAACCACCAAACCGGCACAACGGCCAACAGCTTCCATCGCCATGGCACCAAACAAATAAGGAATCATGCCGCCGGCAAACAAACCAATGATGACCGCCGGATTCGACAGATCAAATGTCAGGTTGTAACCGGCTTCAGTCAACTTGTAGGTGTAGTCAGCAAACAACACCAGCGCGGCCAAACCTGCCGAGCCAATCGCGTAACCCTTGGTCACGGCTTTGGTGGTGTTGCCTACCGCATCGAGTGGATCGGTGACTTCACGGACCGACTTGGGCATTTCCGACATTTCGGCGATGCCTCCTGCGTTGTCGGTAATCGGACCGTAGGCATCCAAGGCAACCACGATTCCGGCCATCGACAACATGGCGGTGGCGGCAATGGCGATACCGTATATGCCACACAAGGCATACGCTGCATAAATCGAGAAACACACCGCCAACACCGGCCAGGCGGTGGAGCGCATCGACAAACCGATACCGGCGATGATGTTGGTGGCATGGCCTTTGGTTGAGGCTTCCGCAACGTGGCGGACCGGTGCGAATTGGGTGCCGGTGTAGTACTCGGTGATCCATACCAAAAACGCAGTCAATGACAATCCAACCAAACAACAAAGCCACAAATTCATGACCGTATATTTTTCGTAACCCGGACCGGCAACAGACACGCCGCCCATGATCCAATTGGTGATCGGGTAGAACGCCACCAGCGCGATCACACCGGCAATGGCCAGGCCGCGATACAGCGCATTCATGATGTGCGCACCGTCACTGGTCTTCACAAACGAACAACCGATGATCGAGGCAATGATGGCAAAACCGCCCAACACCAGCGGATACAACACCACGTTTTTGACCACGGATGGTGCGGCAATCATCATTGCGCCCAACACCATGGTGGCGATGATTGTCACTGCGTACGTTTCAAACAAATCCGCGGCCATGCCTGCGCAGTCACCGACGTTGTCACCAACGTTATCGGCAATCACAGCTGGATTACGCGGATCATCTTCCGGAATATTGGCTTCGACTTTGCCCACCAGATCGGCGCCAACGTCGGCACCCTTGGTGAAAATACCACCGCCCAGTCGAGCAAAAATCGAGATCAGCGAAGAACCAAACGCCAGGCCAATCAACGGCTTGACGATGTCGCTCATCTTCGCGTCGTGGGCCGATCCACCGATCAACATATAAAAGAATCCGGCAACCGATAACAAACCCAAACCAACCACCAACATACCGGTGATGGCGCCACCTTTGAAGGCGACGTTTAATGCAGCGTTAACCCCACTGCGGGCGGCTTCGGCAGTCCGTACGTTGGCGCGAACAGACACGTTCATGCCGATGTAACCGGCCAGACCGGAAGCAACCGCGCCGATCACAAAACCCAGCGCCGTCTTCCAGCCAAGCAACACCAGAATAATAATTGCCAACACCACGCCGACCATTGCAATGGTCGTGTATTGACGATTTAAATAAGCTTTGGCACCAGACTGAATCGCCGCTGCAATTTCGCGCATGCGATCGTTACCGTCCGGCTGCGACAAAATCCATTTCGTTTGAATGCCACCGTATGCCAGCGCAATGATTGCGCAGAACAGTGCAAAGAAAAAAATAGTACCCGTATCCATTGAGAACTCCCCTGAGTTTACTTTTATGTGGCGAAAGCGTGCTAAGTCTGTGAAAAAACGCACAATTTTAACAGAGACCGCCCGGCAAAGGTACCCATCTCGACAATGGTTGGAGAAGCAAATGTCAGGGTTTCAGCAACAACAAAAAATGAAACCCGTTTACCAACGCCGTTTTTCAGCCATTAATAGTTGAAAAACCAAGCTGATAAACGAGTTTCACATTTAACACTATTCTCAACGGAAAACTGGTGGCGGGCACCCCGCAACTGGCTCAATTCACTGGCACCAGCCGGCACCACCGCGGCGCGAAGGTCGCCTAGCAGTATTTCACTTCAACAATTTCGTAGTCTTTGCTGCCACCTGGCGCACGCACTTCAACAACATCGCCCGCCGACTTGCCGATCATGGCCCGCGCCATTGGCGAGGAAAATGAAATTTTCGCGAGTTTCAGATCCGCTTCGTCTTCACCAACAATGGTGTAGGTGACTTTCTCACCGGACGCGACTTCTTCCAAATCGACCGTCACACCAAACACCACCCGGCCGTCATCCTCTAGGGCCTTCGGGTCAATAATTTGTGCCGAAGATAATTTGCCCTCCAATTCGATAATGCGCCCTTCGACAAAGCCCTGACGCTCTTTGGCCGCGTCGTATTCCGCGTTTTCTGAAAGGTCACCCTGCGCCCGCGCTTCGGATATCGCGCGCACCACGTCCGGTCGCTCCACCGCTTTTAAATTTTGCAATTCCGCCCGCAACGCTTCGGCACCGGCAACAGTAAGGGGGACTTTGGCGAGACTGCTCATAACGAATTCCTGAAAAAAATAAATGACTAACTACTGCCTGACCGCACAGCGCGATATTAAATAAATGTGTTCCAAACCGACCACTACGCGGTGATTTGTTTGTGCAATTCCTGCAACGAATATACGCGAAGCTCTGATAAATGCTGCATACCAATACACGCCGCCTTGGCACCCGCCACCGTTGTGTAATAAGTGATCCGACCCTGCAGTGCGGCATTACGAATCGACCACGAATCGCGAATGGAGCGTTTGTCCTCTTCAACGGTATTGATGATGAGCGTGATTTCGCGATTCTTGACGAGATCAACAATATGCGGCCGCCCTTCCAATACCTTGTTGACAGGCTCAACCGCCAGCCCCACTTTTGCCAGATGTGCAGCCGTTCCCTTGGTGGCCACCAGCAAAAAACCCAGGTCAATCAAGACGCGGGCAATTTCTTCAATTTTTGGTTTGTCGCCGTTGCGAACCGACAAAAACGCCCGACCTGCACCCGCACCGGTGCGTGGCAACTTTACGCCCGCACCCATTTGTGATTTCACAAACGCCTCAGCAAAGGTGGCGCCCACGCCCATCACTTCTCCGGTGGATTTCATCTCCGGGCCGAGAATCACGTCGACACCCGGAAATTTGATAAACGGAAACACCGCTTCTTTAACCGAAAAATACGGCGGGGTGATTTCTTTGGTGACACCCTGTGTTTTCAGCGAAATGCCGACCATACAACGTGCCGCGACCTTCGCCAGTGGAATCGAAATCGCTTTGGAGACAAACGGCACGGTGCGCGACGCACGTGGATTGACTTCCAAAACATAAACCACATCCTCGCCCGCTTCGCGCTTGATGGCAAATTGCACGTTCATCAAGCCCACCACGTTTAACCCTTTGGCCATCAACACCGTCTGGCGGCGCAGCTCGTCTTTTAAGACCTCAGACAGCGAAAACGGCGGCAACGAACAGGCCGAGTCGCCTGAGTGCACACCGGCCTGCTCAATGTGTTCCATGATGCCGCCGATCAACACATCCTGTCCGTCGGAAACGGCATCGACATCGACTTCGATGGCGTCATTTAAAAAACGATCCAGCAGCACCGGCGAGTCGTTCGATACTTTTACCGCCTCGCGCATGTAACGCTCGAGGTCGGCCTCGATATGGATAATCTCCATCGCCCGGCCGCCAAGCACATAACTCGGCCGCACCACCAGCGGATAGCCGATTTCACGCGCCTTGACCATGGCTTCCTCATTGGTGCGCGCGGTACGGTTCGGCGGCTGACGCAACTTCAATTCGTGAATCATTTTCTGGAAACGTTCGCGGTCTTCGGCCATGTCGATCATGTCCGGCGTAGTACCGATGATCGGCACACCATTCGCCTCCAGCGCGCGCGCCAATTTCAGCGGCGTCTGGCCGCCAAATTGAACAATCACCCCGACCGGTTTTTCCAAATCAACAATTTCCAGTACGTCTTCGAGCGTCAATGGTTCGAAATACAAACGGTCGGAGGTGTCGTAATCCGTTGATACTGTTTCCGGATTGCAATTAACCATGATGGTTTCATAACCGTCATCGCGCAATGCAAACGCGGCATGCACACAACAATAATCAAACTCGATACCCTGGCCGATACGATTGGGCCCCCCCCCCGGAATCAGGATTTTTTGGTGGTTGGTCGGGTTCGACTCACATTCCTCATCGTAGCTGGAGTACATGTACGCAGTCGAAGTGGCGAATTCTGCCGCACAAGTATCGACCCGTTTGTAAACCGGACGGATCTTAAAACCATGACGGCGCGCGCGCACCGCCGATTCGTCTTGTTTTAATAAATGTGCCAGACGCCGATCGGAGAACCCCTTGCGCTTGAGCGCACGCAACTCGACGGCATCAATCGAGTCGAGTGTTTTTTTCTCGATCGCCAATTCCATTTTCACCAGCTCTTCGATCTGCTCCAAAAACCAGCGGTCAATTTTGGTGTAACCAAAAATCTCATCCACCGACATGCCGATACCAAATGCATCGGCCACATACCAAAGGCGTTCGCCTCGCGGATAGGCCAATTCGTCGCCGATTTTTTCCGGGTCAACTGTTTTTAAATTGAAGCCATCCACACCGGTTTCGAGGCCACGCAACGCTTTTTGCAATGACTCCTGGAAGTTGCGGCCAATGGCCATCACTTCACCGACACTTTTCATCTGGGTGGTGAGTCGATCGTCCGCCTGGGGAAATTTTTCAAAGGCAAAACGCGGCACCTTGGTGACGACATAATCAATCGCCGGCTCGAAGGATGCCGGCGTGGTGCCACCGGTAATGTCATTTTTTAATTCGTCGAGGGTATAACCGACCGCCAACTTGGCGGCAATTTTGGCAATCGGAAAACCGGTCGCCTTGGACGCCAGCGCAGACGAACGTGACACACGCGGATTCATCTCGATCACGATCATGCGACCGTCTTTCGGGTTGACGGCAAATTGCACGTTTGAACCGCCGGTCTCCACGCCAATCTCACGCAAACACGCGATCGAGGCGTTGCGCATGATCTGGTATTCCTTGTCGGTCAGCGTTTGCGCCGGTGCAACGGTAATGGAATCACCGGTGTGCACGCCCATCGGGTCGAGATTTTCGATCGAACAAATGATGATGCAGTTATCCGCTTTGTCGCGCACTACTTCCATCTCGAACTCTTTCCAACCGAGCAATGACTCCTCGATCAGCAGTTCTTTGGTCGGCGAAGCTTCCAGTCCACGTTCGCAAATTTCCAAAAACTCATCGCGGTTATAAGCGATGCCGCCGCCGGAGCCGCCCATGGTAAAGCTGGGGCGGATAATGGCCGGGAAGCCAATCGACGGCTGCACCTGCAACGCTTCTTCAATGGAATGGGCGATCACCGAACGCGCCGAGTCGAGACCAATCTTGGTCATCGCGCGTTTGAATTTTTCGCGATCTTCAGCCTTGTCGATGGCTTCTTTGGTCGCACCAATCATTTCAACGTTGTATTTGTCGAGCACACCGTGTTTGTCCAGATCAAGCGCGCAATTGAGCGCGGTCTGACCGCCCATGGTTGGCAGCAACGCATCGGGACGCTCTTTTTCGATGATTTTTTCGACGATCTGCCAGGTGATCGGCTCAATGTAGGTCACGTCCGCCATGTTCGGGTCGGTCATGATGGTGGCGGGATTGGAGTTGATCAGAATAACCTTGTACCCCTCATCACGCAACGCCTTGCACGCCTGTGCACCGGAGTAGTCAAACTCACACGCCTGACCAATCACAATCGGCCCGGAGCCGATGATCAGAATGGATTTGATGTCTTGACGTTTTGGCATGATTTAGGTAAATCCGATTTTGCGTTTGGGTTTGGCGGGTGCGGTTTTGTTGTCCATCAATTCGCGGATGGCTTTGAACACCACTGCGAATTGTTCATCGTATTCGGCTTCCATCTTGTTGAGCTTGCGCGACAATTCCCGATTGCTGTCGATCATCGAACGCATGTGCACAAAGGCGCGCATGATTTCGATATTCACTTCCACGGCGCGTGGGCTGCGCAGCACACTCGACAACATGGCCACACCTTGCTCCGAAAATGCGTGAATCTGCTTGCGCGCGCCACCCCAACTTGAAGTCACAATTTGTGACTTCAAGTTTCTAATCTCTTGATCTGTAAGGATAAAGTTGAAGTCAATGGGAAATCTCGCCGCATTTCGCTTCACCGCCTGCATCAAAACCTTGGTCTCCACCCCATACAGCTCCGCCAGATCGTGGGCAAACATCACCTTTTGACCGCGCACCACGGCAATCTTGCCAACCACCACCTGATATTCGACCAGCGGCTGTTCAGCGCGCTGCGTCTTCTTTCTGACTTTTGGTGCCATTGCCAATTCAGCCACGCGATTGCGCCATCATGGCGACAAATTTTTCGAACAAATAACTGACCTCATGCGGTCCCGGACTGGCCTCGGGATGCCCTTGAAAACTGAACGCCGGTTTATCGGTGCGCTCGATTCCCTGACAAGTGCCGTCAAATAATGACTTGTGTGTGATACGCACGTTGGCCGGCAGCGACGCCGCATCCACCGCAAAGCCATGGTTTTGGCTGGTGATATAAACTTTTTTGTTGTCGAGATCCTGCACCGGATGATTGGCACCGTGGTGACCAAATTTCATCTTGACCGTTTTAGCCCCCGATGCCAGACCCAACAATTGGTGCCCCAAACAGATGCCAAAGACAGGAATTGATTTTTCGATAATTTCGCGAATGGCGGTGATGGCGTAGCCACATGGTGCCGGGTCGCCCGGTCCGTTGGACAAAAAAACCCCGTCGGGTTTGAGTTTGATCACCGCATCACTGCTGGTCGTGGCCGGCACCACGGTCACCTTGCAGCCTTGATCGGCCAGCATGCGCAGAATATTTTGTTTGATGCCGTAGTCGTAGGCCACCACGTGAAAAGCTGTTGGCGACGGTGTCTTAAAACCGCTGCCCAATGCCCAGCTGCCGCTAGTCCATTCGTAAGCCTGACGACAAGTCACTTCTTTTGCCAAGTCGAGTCCGGCCATATTCGGAGCGGCTGCCGCCAAGTCGCGCGCCTTATTCATGGCGGCTTCATCGGTTGCACCAACCAGAATGCAGCCGTTTTGTGCACCCTTTTCGCGAATCAAACGCGTCAGTCGACGCGTATCAATGTCGGCAATGGCAACAATGTTGTTGCGGGTCAGATAGTCCGACAGGGTTTCTTGTGAACGCCAATTGGAAACCACCAACGGCAGATCGCGAATCACCAGGCCGGCCGCATGGGTCTTGTCCGACTCGGCATCTTCATCATTGGTGCCCACATTGCCGATGTGCGGATAGGTCAGCGTAACAATTTGGCCGGTGTAGGACGGGTCGGTGAGAATCTCCTGATAACCGGTCATGGCTGTGTTGAACACCACTTCACCAACCGTCGAGCCGAGCGCACCAATTGCAGTGCCTATAAATGCCGATCCGTCAGCAAGAACCAAAACAGCGGGCGGAAACGATGGCAGACTCACGGCAAACTCCAGTCATTCAATATCAAAATTATTCACGCTTACCAGACATCCCGGCGACACACGTTGCTCGTCAATCGCGCCAACAAACGGCGGTAGATTTACAAAACAAACGGGCATAAAAAACGGGAAAGGCCATCGGGAAGTATCCCGTGTGCTTTCCCGCGTTTTGACGTGCACCAGACAAAAACAATTGATTCCAGCGACGACGCGATTAAAAAAACATTTTACCGGAAACCGGCTGTTTGAGCAACGATTACAGGCGAAATGACCGCTTATTAAAAGCCAAGCACGTCGTTCATTGTGAATAAACCGCTGGGTTTTCCGTTCAAAAATTTTGCCGCACGCACGGCCCCCTGGGCATAGGTCGCACGGGATGACGATTTGTGGGTGATTTCAATACGTTCGCCATTCAAGGCAAAAAACACCGTATGGTCACCAATAATATCTCCCGCCCGGACCGAACTAAAACCGATGCTGCCGGGTGCCCGATCTACTTGGACGGCGTGGCGGTCATATACGGCGACCGAATCGAATGACTGCCCGCGCGCCTGCGCAGCCACTTTCCCCAACATCAACGCCGTGCCGGACGGGGCGTCCACTTTCATTTTGTGGTGCGCCTCAAATACTTCGATATCGGCATCCATGCCGAGTGATGCTGCCGCCATGGCCACCAGCTTGGTGGTGACACTCACCCCCAAACTCATATTCGGTGCCAATACAATGGCGATATTGGCCGAGGCGTTTTCAATTTGTTTGGTTTGTTCGGCGGAAAAACCGGTGGTGCCAATCACCAAATTGACGCGATGTTTGTTGCATGCGGCGAGGTGACCCATGGTCGCCTCCGGGCGGGTGAAATCAATCAGGACTGCGGCACCGGCCAACGCGGCATCCACATCGTCACCTTGATCAAACTTGCAAAAAACACCAACCTGCGCGTCTTGACCAGCGGCTTCAGCAACCATCCGACCCATGCGGCCATTTGCACCGGCAATCGCGAGCTTTAAGGACATGACGACTATTTTTTCGGGTCAGGCGGTGCGTTCGGTGGAATAAAATTCGGCGTCTTGCGGCGCTCACCACCGCCGGTGAGAATTTCCACCGGTGAGGCCTGACCGTCAATACGCGCGACTTTCTCCTGCTCAAAAAAGATCGCCACTTTAAATTGTTGTCTCTCACGTGCAAACGGATTGATTCGGCTGCCGCTGTTGCGGTCATCGCTAAAATAATAATCCCAACGATCACCGTTAAACACGTCCATCAAAAGCGGCGTGCCAAGCAGGTTACGCACGTCAATGCGCGCCATGCCGGGTTTGACCTTGGCAAGTTGCTCCTGGGTAATCAAATTACCCTGCTGAACATCAAGTCGATACACGCCAAACTGGGCGCAGGCAGAAAGTACAAAGCTTGTAAGAACAATCAGAATGAGCGATTTCATGGTTTTTCCGCAAACGTCAATAAACACAATGGAGTTGGCGAAATTATACCCGATGGGCATGCTCTGAAGGCACCACGTTACGGGTTTGGGTGGTGGTATTGATGTGATCGGCGGTGGTGTCAGCATCGTGGCATGCCCCCTGAGCCAGTAAGTGTCCGGCACCGATTGCACCACCGCCCGCCGCACTTACGTTATGATGAGCGCAAACCCGGAAGGAACTCATGACAGACTCAACCGAATTACGCAGCATTGGCTTAAAGGCCACGTTTCCTCGCTTGAAGGTGCTGGAATTGTTTCATGCGTCTGAAGAACGGCATATGACCGCCGAGGACGTCTACAAATTATTGCTCCATGAAAACGCCGAGATTGGTCTGGCAACGGTGTATCGGGTCTTGACCCAATTCGAACAAGCCGGCCTGTTGCAGCGACATCACTTCGAAGGTGGCCGCGCCGTCTTTGAACTCAACGAAGGCAGTCACCACGACCATCTGGTCTGTTTGCAATGCGGCAAAGTTGAAGAGTTTTATGACGCTGAAATCGAAAAACGCCAGCACAAAATCGCCAAGGACCGGGGCTTTAACCTGCACGACCATTCGTTGTATCTTTATGCCGATTGCACCAAGGCAAAATGCCCGCATAAACCATCCGCATAACGATCAATTAAACCACCGAATAAATATTCACCCGATTAATCACTTGCCAACTGAACCCTCCGACCGCGCGCACCAACAATCCGCTCGGCCCATTATTCGATCATGAATAAACGCTTTTCTTTTTTGTTTGCCCCATGGCTGATGATTGCCGCGCAGGTGGCCGTGATATTGCCTACCGCCGATGCCCGCGCCGGCAGTCAGGCAGCCGAAATTTTACCGGCGGATTTGCCGGCTCAAGGCAAACAGGTTTTGCTGCAAATCCGCCAAGGCGGGCCGTTCCAATACAGCAAAGACGGCAGTGTGTTTGGCAATCGCGAAAATTTACTGCCCAAACAGCCGCGCGGCCACTACAAAGAATTTACCGTTCCGACCCCCGGCGCAAAAAATCGCGGTGCCCGGCGCATTGTCTGCGGTGGTGAAATACGCAACCCAACCAAGTCGATTTGTTATTACACCAGTGATCATTACGCTTCATTCAAGCGGATTAGGGAGTAGCCATCATGCCGTCGGCGGAATTGAAGAATGTTTTTACCAGCGACCAGCCTCGTGGAATGTTTTGGCTCAAGACCCACGCCAGCACCGCCGAACTTGGCAAGTTGGCGCGCCTCAAGGGCATGGCGTTTTTTCATCTGGAAGGCCAAAAAATCGAGGGCAAGGAACAATTCTTGAATCATGCCTCGGTGGCCATGAAATTCCCGTCACACTTTGGCAATAACTGGGACGCGTTCTACGATTGCATTACCGATATGGACTGGGTGCGCGCCGACGGCTACTGCATTTATTTTGACCACACCGACGCCTTCGCCGAACATCATGGCAGCGAACTCGAAACGGTAATGGAACTCTTTCAGGACGCGATCGACTTCTGGAAACAAGAAGGTCAATCGATGCTCATTCTGCTGTCAGGCAAACATATGCCTGAGGGAATGAAGGCAATCTGAGCCTCCAGGCGTCAAAAAATCAGCGGTCGCGCTGCAAAATAATATCGCCGTAATAAGCAACCGTTTCCGTTTCGGTGGTGTTGCTGTCGGTCATGACACCAACCGAAATCACTCTGCCGGGCGCTTCGCCAAAGGCACGTTTAAAGTCATCCACAACGTTGCGGCGAAAATCCAGCCATTGCCCGGTACGCAGGCCGCCACTCTCGACCACAATCATTTTTGCCCGACCAGAATGGGCATTGTCGAGCAGCGTATCCACCGGCAGTTGGTTATCCCAAACGTACATCAATGTTGCGTACGGCATATCGCGTCCGCTAAACATTTTCACCATGCCGGCGGCCGCACGGTCTTCAACATCAAGTTTGTCCATGTCGCCCTCAAAGCTGACAATCACCCGTACCGGTGAGTCATCGCTGCCACGACGGGTCAAATTGGCCCCCGGCAATAAGCGCTCGACATTCCATCTCCACAGCAAGTTTGGACTGGTGATTGGATCAATCACCACATCTTGTAACAAACCCGAAGCAGCCTTGTCCGAGTGCGCCCGTAATACCCGCACGCCGCCATGCTCGACCACGCGATAATCGGTGCGACGGTTAAAACGCGACAATATCCATGGCTGCCAGGAGATCGACAGCGGCTCGCCGAGTTGTAATGTAGAAAACGGCGCGACTTGCGCGGACAGCCGCACGTCATGTGTATGTGAATATGTTTGTGAATGCTGGGGCGCACCAGCGCAACCAACCAAGGTGGCGATTGCAAACATCGGTGCCAGTGTCGGCACCAGGATCCGCACAACGCTATGAATATTCATGAACGCGTTCATGACTCACTATACGCGTGACTTGCCGTCTGCCGCTGTACACCCACTCACTTATTCATTCACTCCGAAGCCGCAATCAACGCCGCATTGCCACCGGCCGCGGCGGTGTTGACCGTAAATGTGCGCTCACTCGCAAAGCGGAACAGATAATGCGGCCCACCCGCTTTGGGACCGGTGCCCGACAATCCCTCACCACCAAACGGCTGCACCCCCACCACCGCACCAATCTGATTGCGATTGACATAAACATTGCCGACCCGTGCCCGCGCCCGGATGGCGGTGATGGTTTCTTCGATGCGCGAATGAATGCCGAGTGTGAGGCCATAACCGCTGGCGTTGATTTCATCGACCAACTCCATCAGCTTTTCGCCGTCAAACGCCAACACATGCAGGACCGGTCCAAACACTTCCGATTTAATGGTGCTGAGGGTCGGAATCTCAAACGCACACGGCGCAAAAAAATGACCTTTGCTGATGGATTGCGGCAACAACACCTGACCAATTTGCGGGTGTGCCCTGGCCATTTGTTCACGATGCGCCACCAGCATGTCGAACGCATCACGATCAATCACCGGCCCCACATCGGTTTCAAGCAACGACGGATCACCAACCACCAATTCGTTCATCGCCCCCGCCAGCAAAGTTTTGATGCGCGGCGCAATATCTTTTTGCACACATAAAATGCGCAAGGCCGAACAACGTTGTCCGGCGCTGTTAAATGCCGAGGCAATCACGTCGTGAATAACCTGCTCCGGTAGCGCGGAGGAGTCGGCAATCATGGTGTTCAAACCACCCGTCTCGGCGATAAACGGAATAATCGGTCCGTCACGATTGGCCAGCGCACGATTAATCAATCGCGCCGTGCTGGTGCCACCGGTAAAGGCCACCCCATCCACACGTGCATCCGACACCAACATCGCGCCAATGATTTCACCCTTGCCGGGTAAATAGGCAATCGCCGCAGGCGGCATGCCGGCTTCCAATAAGAGCTTGACGGCTTCAAAGGCAACCAATGGTGTTTGCTCGGCGGGTTTGGCCATAACGGCATTGCCGGCGGCAAACGCGGCGGTAATCTGCCCCAAAAAGATCGCCAACGGAAAATTCCACGGGCTGATACAGGCAAACGTGCCACGTCCGTGCAACGACAGTTCGTTGGATTCACCGGTCGGACCCGGCATTTGTTCCGCCGCAACAAAATGCAAACGGCACTGCGCGGCGTAATAACGACAAAAATCCACCGCTTCGCGCACTTCACCCAACGCGTCCGGCAGGGTCTTGCCGGCTTCACGCACCATCAACGCCATAAAAAATGCGCGGCGCGTTTCTAACATTTCTGCGGCGCGATCGAGCACGTCCGCGCGTGCCCATGCGGCCATTCCCGGCCATTTTTTTGCCAGATCCAGTGCCAATCCCGTCAACGCCTGATCGGCGTATTCAACCGTTCCAATCTTTATCAAACGCGCCGGGTCAATCACATCAACCACTGCACCGCGCATGCCTTCACCGGCAATCAGCGGTTGTGCGTGCCAATCCACCTTCGCCAACACGTCCTTCATTTCGGCATAGAGCTGATCGGTGGCAGCCACCTCGGAAAAACTAAAACCGGAAGAATTTGCACGCTTCACTATTGAATCTCCAAATAAATTTTTAGGCACCGGCAATTTGGCATTGGCGCGCGGCTGGTTGGCGACACATAAGGCAATCGGGTCGGCAATCACATCATCAATCGACACATCCGGGTCGGCGATCCGGTTAACAAAGGAGGAATTTGCGCCGTTCTCCAGCAAACGTCGCACCAAATACGGCAGCAAATCTTCGTGGCTGCCGACCGGCGCATAAACACGACACGCCGTGTCCGGATATTCCAACACCGCGTCGTAGAGTTCCACGCCCATGCCGTGTAACCGTTGGAATTCAAACCCGGCGTGATGTTTAATCACCGACGCCTTTTGCAAAATGGTCGCCACGGTGTGCGCATTGTGGGTGGCAAACTGGCAATAAAAAGTGCTGGGGGCGGCCAGCATTTTGGCTGCACAGGCGAGATAGGCCACGTCGGTATTGACCTTGCGGGTGAACACCGGATAGTCGGAAAAACCCTGCATTTGTGCGCGTTTAATTTCAGTATCCCAGTAGGCACCTTTGACCAGCCGTGTCATCATGCGCCGCCCGTGTTGCGCCGACAACGCGATCAACCAATCGATGATCTGCGGGGCACGTTTTTGATAGGACTGCACCGCCAACCCCAGCCCCTCGTAGCCAACAAAGCGTTGATCGGCGAACACCCGCGCAAACAATTCGAGTGACAATTCCAGCCGTTCGGTTTCTTCGGCATCGAAGGTGATGCCAATGCCACCGTCGCGCGCCATTTCGGTCAGCACCAATAACTTCGGCAACATTTCGTGAAATACCCGCGCACGATGCGCCTGCTCATAACGCGGATGCAACGCCGACAGCTTCACCGAAATACCGGGCGCAGCAAACACCGTTTGGCCGGGCTGCACAGATCGACCGATGGCTTGAATCGCCAATTGATACGCATCAAAATAACGCTCGGCGTCAGCGGCGGTCATGGCTGCTTCACCCAACATATCAAACGAATAACGATAATTTTTTTGGTCTGACGACACACTGCGCAGCAACGCTTCATTAATATCGCGGCCCATCACAAACTGTTCGGCCATTAATTTCATGCCCTGCTTGAGTGACGCACGCACAATCGGCTCACCGACTTTATTGGCCATTTTGCCGAGCCAGCCACCCACGTCGGTAAAATCGGACGGACCGACCGTCACCAGCTTACCGGTCAACATCATGCCCCAGGTGCCGGCATTGACCAGCATCGAGTCACTCGCGCCCAGATGTTTTTTCCAATCCCCCTGCGAAAATTTATCCTTGATCAATTTGTCGGCAGTCGCCGCATCGGGGATGCGCAACAACGCTTCGGCCACACACATTAACAACACACCCTCTTGTGACGACAAATCGTATTGGGTCAAAAATGATTGCATACCCGCATGGGTTTTTTGCCGTGACCGCACCGTCTCCACCAACGAACGGGCGATGTTGGCGATTTGATGATTGGTTTCCAAATCAACACGGGCAATGGCCAGCAGGGCGTCGAGCGTTTGTGCCTCATCGGCCAAAAAAACGCGGCGCATCGCGGCAAAATCAGGGGTGACTGCAGGCGAGGAATTTGTTGGGGGAGTAACGGACGAACCAGCAGAATCAGCAGCAGATATCGAAGACATGGTCTTATTAGAATAAAGAGTGGTCGCGCATTATGGCAGTTTGCAATAATTGCGTTTGCTTGCAGCTTGCATGCGGCAAGGGAGAGCGTGGAAAAACAACAAACTCAAGCAAAAACGGTCGTTTTCAGACATATTTGCCTGAAAACGCCCGCTCAATCACGAGTTTACAAACTGATTCGCGAGTTAATTCACTGCCGGATTTTTTTCCTGCGCAGCGATTTCGGCATGCACCGTCGCCATATCAAGCTCAAGTGATTTTTTCACCACGTCCTGCAACGCGGATTTCGGCAACAGACCGGCTTGGGTAAACAAAATAATTTGCTCCCTGAACACCATCAGTGTCGGAATCGAACGGATATTAAACGCCGCGCCCAGCTCCTGCTCGACCTCGGTATTGATCTTGCCAAACACCACATCGGGAAACTGCTCTGATACCGCCTCAAAGGTCGGCGCAAAACTGCGGCAGGGTCCACACCACGGCGCCCAAAAATCGATGATGACGGTCTTGCCACTTTCAATGGTGGCGTTAAAGTTTTCTTTGGTCAGTTCCAGCGTGGCCATGTTTATTCTCCGAGTTTGACTTCACTATACTTGCGGGCACATTTGGCGATTTCAAACAGATTTGGACAAATGTTAATGAACTCTGCTGGATTGCGGAAACATGAAATAAACCGCACTCGGAATGCAGCCGGTTTCGACCGCCGCAGACAAATAGGCAGCGTGATTTATATACCGACAACCTCGAAAAATCAGCGCGCCTTGGTTTTCCACCCTCGACTTCAACCATCACACCATCTTCGCAACCCGCCCACCCAAGTCCTGCAACATCTTGGTTACGCGCTCATTGGCAACACTGCCATCGGCATGGGTGATTTTGTCGCCGCCCGGCACAGCGACGACTGGCAATACAATCGCGCCGAGATTGGCCAGAATAGATGCGACATGCGGCAACGCACGTACCGCACCAAATCCACCTGCGGATGCGCCCATCAAACCAACAATCTTGCCTTGAAAGGGTAATCCGCCGCCGCCTTGTCCGAGCCCTTCTTTCACTGATTGGGACAACCAATCGATGGTGTTTTTAAGGAGCGGTGTCAGTGAGGCGTTGTATTCCGGGCTGGCAATCAGCAAGCCTTGCGCGGCGATCATTTTTGCGCGTAACTCCAAAACCGATTGCGGCACACCATGGGCCGTGTGCCAATCGGCGTCATACAGCGGCATCGGAAATTCTTTTAGGTCGATCACCTCAACGTCGGCACCAGCGGCGCGTGCGCCCTCAACGGCATAACGCAGTGCATTGGCATTGATGGAACCGACACGGACGGAGCCGGCGAAGGCGATTATTTTTTTTGACATTTTTTGCTTTCTGTTTTTGTTGATTTGATTATTTGTGGGTGACAAAACGAAACCGCACCGTCACATCATCGGCGACCACCGAGGTGTCTTTCCATTCGTTGTCACCAATTTTCCAGGCGAGGCGTTTCATCACAAAGCTGCCCTCGACTACCGGTGCCGCGCCATCGGTGAATACAAATTGCGCTTTGATCGGCTGGGTGGCGCCTTTGATCGACAGTTTACCGATGGCTTCAAATTTATTACCACCTGGCGCACCAAGCGCAGTCACTTTCTCCGCAACAAACGTGGCACGCGGAAACAAACGCGCATTCAGCCACACCGGCGTTTTGGTTTCATCGTTGTACGCTGGGTCACCGAGATCGACCGAATTCACATCCACACCAAATTCGGCTTTGGTGGCATCCGGTTTTTTGGCGTCAAAAAAAACTTTGGCGTCAAAACGCGTGAAGCGGCCTTTTAACGGCACACCCAGTTGTGAAAAACCAAACTCAATGCTGCTTTTGGTGGCGTCGAGTTTGAGCTCGGACGCATTGGCCACTGGGTTCGCGCCCAGTCCAATCCAAACCGCAACTGCGGTCAACACACTTATATAAAAACGATTCATTTTCTAATCCCTTAAACGGGTAACGATTAACGCTTTTTGCGACCCGGCCACATGCGCCACATCAGGCCGTCTTTATTCAAAAATTGATGTTTGATCGTCGCCAAAATATGTAGCCCCACTAACCCCGCCAAACTATAACCGGCGACGAGATGCACTTGTTTGTAGAGCGGCGCCCATTCATCTGTTTTGGCGATCAAATCCGGCAACGCCCATAAGCCGAGATACACCGTTGGAAAACCCTTGGCCGATGAAAATAACCAACCGGTGATCGGCACCGCAAAAAACAACAGGTACAGCAGCGCGTGGGTAACCGACGCGGCGCACTGCTGCCAGGCGGGCATGGGCAGCGGCGCAGGCGGCACATGCAACAAGCGCCACCACAACCGCATCGCCGCCAACGCAAAAACCGTCACACCGATCCACTTATGCCACGAATACAGTTTCAATTTATCCGGGCTGATGCGTAAGTCCACCATGTACAACCCCATGGCAAAACCGACCAAAATCAGCAGGGCCATTAACCAATGAAAAATAATGGCTGTGTTGGTATAACGTGCTGATATTGGCATCACAGATGACATGGTGGCCCGAATGAAAGAATGAACAGAAATTACAAGGTGGCCGGGCGATTCAAGAACTCGACTTCGACCAACACTTCGACGTCATCACCGACAACACCGATGTACTCCTTCATGCCCCAGTCAGAACGTTTGACCACACCCTTGGCCGAGAATCCCACCGCATGCGCCTGCATATAACCGTTGTAGAGGCCGCCGTTAAAGGTCACGTCCCAGATCAGCGGTTTGGTGACCCCGCGTAAGGTCATGTCACCGGTCATTTTGTATTTGTTACCACTGACCAATTCAATCTTGGTGGATTTAAAGGTGATGTTTGGATTTTTTTCTGAATCAAAAAATTCCGGGCCCTGCAATTTTTTGTTGAACGGGGCAAGGCCGGTATTCAACGAGGTGCCGTCAATGGTGAACTCAACCCGGCTGGCCGAGGCCGTGGCCGGTGCAAAACTCACCTTGCCGTCCATTTTGTCGAAGCGCGCGGTGTAGTGCGACAAACCCAAATGCGCCACCCGCCAAATCACCGAAGCGTGGGCTTTATCGAGCATGTATTCACCCGCGGGCTGTTTGCTAAAGTCTGCGTCCAGCTTGCCCAAGGTGGCTTGTGCGAATGTATTGTTGGATTGCACGGCAAGGCCGGCAAAAGTGATGGCGGTCGCCAACAGCAATGCGATTGATGATTTTGAATTGGTAATTTGCATTTGATTCTCCAGTTATAAAAATTGTTAAAACGAAACACGCTGGATATGAAGCCAGCAGTGACTGTCAATATTGTTTAGTGCCTCTCCGCGACCATCGGCAACGCTTAGGCCGCTGCAAGCTGCCCCATCTCGCCAGCGTGATACGCCCGTTCCGCCTCGCGAACCTGCTCAAGGCTGTTCATCACAAACGGCCCATGAAAAACCAATGGTCCTTCGGCGGGTGCGCCACCGAGCAACAACACGTCAGCCGGTTGTGACGAGGTATTGGCGAAATGCACCTCACCATCGACATTGTTGTACACCACCAGTGCACCCTCGCCCACACGTTGCAATCCTTCTGAAAACTCCACCACACCGCCCATCACATACGCACCGACCTCAAAGCCGGATTCGATGGGTGCATTGAAATTGGATCCGGAATCAAGGCTGATATGCCACAGCATCGTCGGCATCAACACGTTTGCCGGACCATTGGTATCACGATAGGTGCCGGCGATCACCCGCACACTGATGCCATTATTTTTCACCAACGGAATGGCGCTCGCTTCGATGCGTTGATAACGCGGTGCCATGGTTTTGAGTGCGCGTGGCAAGGTTGTCCAAAGTTGCAATCCGTGTTGCGTCATTTCGACTTCGTTTTCCGGGCGCGGATATTCGGCGTGCACCACACCACGGCCCGAGGTCATCCATTGCGCACCACCGGGACCAACAATGCCGCGATGGCCGGCCGAGTCGATATGTTCGTTACGACCGGTGAGTAAATAGGTCACCGTTTCAATGCCGGCGTGTGGATGCGGGCCGACACCGTCCACACCGGGCTTGACGCGAAACGGACCGAAGTGGTCGAGAAATACCCACGGGCCGATGGATTGGCGCTGCCGGTCGGGCAATGCCCTTTTAACGGTGAAGGTGCCGACCGGCGCGATGTGCGCCTGAATGACCCGGTCAATGTTGCGGATGGTGGTAGCAGTATTGGTGCTGGCAGTGGTGGTACTCATGGGTTTACTCTCAAAAAATTTTGTGCGCGGACATTCATCGGCGCGTAAACGTTGATCTGCGTTATGCCAAATCGAAAACCAGCACTTCGGCCTTTTCACCATCACCAATCAACACTTCATTGGCACCAACCATTTTCATCGCGTCACCGGCATGAAGTGCCCTGCCATTCACATTCACCCGCCCGCGCGCGACATGCACATAGGCGCGACGCTCTGTGGATACTTTCATGCTGGCGGTTTCGTCCCCGTCAAACAGCCCCGCATACATGCTCACATCGGCGTGAATTTTGACGGAACCCTCACGCGCATCGGCGGAAGCAACCAAGCGTAACTTGCCGCGTTTTTCAGCTTCTGCAAAATGTTTTTCTTCATAGGAAGGTTTGATGCCAAGCTGATTCGGCTGAATCCATATTTGCAAAAAATGCGTGGTCTGATCGGTCGAATGATTAAATTCCGAGTGCTGCACACCGGTACCGGCACTCATACGCTGCACGTCACCAGGCCGGATCGATGAGCCATTGCCCATGTTGTCCTTGTGGGCCAGTGCGCCGTCGAGCACATAACTGACAATTTCCATGTCGCGATGGCCGTGGGTACCAAAGCCCATGCCGGCAGTGATGCGATCATCATTAATCACCCGTAACGCACCAAAATGCATAAATTTTGGGTCGTAATAATCGGCGAATGAAAAGCTGTGAAAGCTTTTTAACCAACCATGATCGGCATATCCGCGTTCTTCGGCCTTTCTGATTTCAATCATTTTGAACCTCCATTTCCACTCCATTCCAGCGTCATTGTTGCTGTTAATTTCGACTATTGGTGTACTATGCGCTTGCTGTCCGGCATGAACAAGCGGATAATTTTGAACAGTTATTTCAAATTTTTTGAACTTGAAACTTTCCCTCGATGCTTTGCAAGTATTAGATGCAATCGCCCGCAACGGCTCGTTTGCGCGCGCGGCCGCCGAATTGCATCGAGTGCCGTCGGCATTGACCTATACGGTGCAGCAGCTTGAAAGTGGTTTTGCCATGCCGCTGTTTGCGCGTGACGGTCGCCGCGCCACCCTCACCGCCGCCGGGCACGAATTGCTCAACGAAGGCCGCATCTTGTTAAAAGCGGCGGCCGATTTGGAATGCCGTATGCAACAGTTGGCAAAAGGTTGGGAGGTGGAGTTACGCATCGCGGTGGACACCATCATCGACAGCGACGCGCTGTATCCCATGATCCAACTGTTTGAAAACGAACAATCCGGCACACGCATACGGCTGGCGACAGAAGTATTCGGCGGCACCTGGGACGCGCTCATTTCCGGTCGGGCTGATTTAATTGTCGGCGCCGGCACCGACGTTCCGACGGGCGGTGGATATGCCGCCTTGCCGATGGGCAGCTGGCACTGGCAGTTTGTGGCGGCGCCCCATCACCCCATCTCCAGTGAATCCCGGCCGTTAACCGAGGCCGTCATCACCCACTATCGCGCCATCAGCGTGGCGGATTCGTCCCGGCAATTGCCCGCGCGCACGGCGGGATTAATCTCCGGACAGGATGTATTAACCGTACCCACCATGCAGGCAAAAGTGTCGGCATTAATCGCCGGTCTGGGTGTTGGTTATTTACCGGCGCACATCGCCGCTGCAGAAGTGAAACAGAAGCGGCTGGTCACGTTTGAATTGGCCTCACCGCGCACACCGACGCCAGTGTGTATTGCCTGGCGGGCAAATCGCACCGGACGGGCCTTGCGTTGGTTCATCCAACAATTCGAGCGGCCAGAAATTGCCGCCGGCATTTTTTCGAATAGTGCTGCCAAACCATGAATACGGACACCGATAATTCCACCGCGACGAATATGCCGAATATGGATAAGCTTGGCACGCAGCAAGGTGGTCACCCGAATCCCCGCTATGTTGGTCGTTACGCGCCCTCACCCACCGGCCCGTTGCACTTTGGCTCGTTGGTGGCGGCGGTGGCCAGTTATTTGGATGCCCGTGCCTGCGGCGGGCTTTGGCATTTACGCATTGAAGACATCGACGAAACCCGCTGCAAACCGGAACATATCGACGACATTATTCAAACCTTACACACCTTCGGCTTTCGTTGGGACGGCGAAATTGTGGTGCAGTCAAAACAAAAATCACATTATCAACAGGCGCTGCAAAAATTAATCGGTGACCAACAGGTGTACGCCTGTGTATGCTCACGTCGCGAAATCGCCGACTCCGCCGTATCAAATACCCGCACGATGGATGGACCGGTATATGCCGGCACCTGTCGTCGCGCCGGTCATCCCTTCGAACACAACGCCCTACGGGTCATTACCCACAACACTGCGATCACGTTTGCAGACCGATTGCTGGGCAAACAAGGCCAAAACCTCGAACAGGAAGTCGGTGACTTTGTGGTGAAACGTCGTGATCAATTATTCGCCTATCAGCTGGCAGTGGTGGTCGATGATCACGATCTCGGTGTGACCGATATTGTGCGGGGTGCGGATTTACTTGACTCGACCGCGCGGCAAATTCATTTGCAGCAGTTGTTGGGCTTTGCGACGCCGCTGTATCTGCACATTCCGGTGGTGGTGAACAACGAAGGCCAAAAGCTGTCCAAACAAACGTTGGCACCCGCGATTAACAGCGGCCAGGCAATCAAACAACTGAATGACTGTCTGCGTTTTTTGCGGCAACCCCGCCAGGAAAATGCTGAAAGCGCCCAACAATTACTCGACCGTGCTGTACAACAATGGCAAGCCACTGCCATGACAGCAACCAAGTAGGTACACACCAAGCGCCGCACGCCCTGCGGTCACAAACCATGCCCGCATCCCCTGACTAGGGGATAGCACCAGGCAATTCAGGCGCTGATTTCTGCGATTTATCGGCGTAAGGTACGACTGATGAATCCGAATACGCATTCCGTCGCGTCAAAATGGAACTTTTGCCGATGAAAAGTCACACTGCCAATATTGCCCAGATCGTCCACCAGACTCACCACGCCAACCAGACTGTAAAAAAACATGTTATTTAAAAAAAGTAAGGAATCCTCCGTTGCCAGCGCCTCTGCCGTCGGCCACAACTCGGCCGTGTCCAGATTCTTCCACCGCCGCTGGATCAAACCGGTCGCGGTCGTGCTGATTGCGCTATTGGCAATCGGCTCACTTGCCACCTGGCGGGCCATGGCCAACAAAAAACCAGACCCAAAGAAGACCCAGGAATCGGTGTTTGAATTCAGCAAAGGTGATCTGGCATTGTTGAGCCCACGCGAACTCGGCAATATGATTCCCGTTTCCGGCACCTTAAAACCACTGACGCAGGCGGTGGTGAAATCCAAAGTGGCGGCTGAAGTCGCACAAGTACACGTGCAAGAAGGCCAACGCGTCACTGCCGGTCAGGTGCTGGTGTCGCTCGACACGGCTGACTTGCGGGCGCGACTGGATGCGCAACACGCCTCCGTGGCAGAAATGAAAGCACGACTTGATTTGGCCAGTAAAAATGAGGCCAATAACAAACAATTGCTGGCGAAAAATTTTATTTCGCAAAACGCACTCGATGCCGTCAGCAGCAATGCCGAAGTGGCGCGCGCCAACTTAAGATCAGCAGAAGCGCAGGCGGCAATATCACAACGCGCACTCAACGATGCATCGATTCGCGCCCCGTTCGCCGGCATTGTTGCCAAACGCATGATCAACATCGGCGAAAAAGTTTCCTCTGACATGGCGGTCATGCAAATTGTTGATCTGACACGGATGGAGCTCGAATCCATGGTGCCGGTTGCAGAAATCCCGAGTGTCAAAATCGGTCAGGAAATTGCCTTCACCGTCGAAGGATTCGCCGGTCGGCAATTTGCCGGCAAAGTGGAACGCATCAACCCGAGTGCCGACGCGGGCTCGCGTTCGATTGCAGTGTTTGTGGCCATACCAAACGCCGACCAGTCACTCAAGGGTGGCATGTTTGCCAGTGGCAAACTGGCTGCGCAATCGCGTGGCCCGGTGAATGCGCTGCCGTTGGTGGCCCTGCGTGAAGAAGGTGGTCAGAGTTTTGTGTTCACCATCGAAAACGAAAAACTGGTGCGTAAGCCTGTATCTGCGGGTGCACGCAACCTTGATTTAGGCTTGGTCGAGATTCGCGACGGTCTGGCGGACGGTACGCAGGTGGTCGCCGTCAAAATGGAAGGCCTCAAGACCGGTGGCAAAGCCATCATCCAACTTGATGGCACAAACGTCACCTCGTCAGCACCAAACACAGTTGGCAAATCGGCCGCTACGGCTGGAAAATTATAATTACAAAGTCGTTTATTGGCGGCCTCTTTCCGGCATAAATGCCTGAAAACGAGCCATATATAACGACTTTTGGAGAAACAATATGTGGATAACCAAGGTATCAATTAACCATCCGGTTTTTGCAACCATGATGATGATGGCGCTGATGGTGCTCGGCTTGTTTTCATACCAGCGTTTGGCGGTCGATCAATTGCCGGATATTGCCATCCCGATTGCGGTAATTGGCACCCCCTACCCGGGGGCATCGTCCGAGGCCGTTGAAAAAGATGTGGTGAAACAAATCGAACAGTCGGTCAACACCATCAATGGTGTCAAAACTATTCGGTCATCATCACAAATCGGTTATGGCTGGGTGGTGGTGGAATTTGAATTGACCACCGACCCACGTGTGGCCATTCAGGATGTGCGTGACAAAGTTGCCGAGGCGCGGCGTGGATTTAACCGCGATGTTGGTGAACCCACCGTCACCCGCGCCAGCATGGACGACGATCAACCGCTGTTGTATCTGTCGATGCGCTCGAATTCACGCAGCCTGCGTGAGATTTCCGACTTGGCCGATCAATTGGTGGTGAAACGTCTGCAAGGTGCGCCTGGTGTCGGCAATATCTCCTTGTCGGGCGACGTTGGTCGCGAGTTGGCGGTGAATCTTCGTCCGGAAAAGATGGCGTCGTTTGGTATCGGTGTGAGTGATGTCATTGCCGCGATTCGCGCCGAGAATCAAAATATTTCCGCCGGTGCGCTGGTCTCAAACGTCAGTGAACGATTGGTGCAGGTGCAGGGCAAAATCCGCAATGCCGACGACTTCTCACGCATTATTGTCGCCCGTCGTGGTGTCGGCGGCACTACCGCCGTGACCCTCGGCCAAATTGCTGACGTAGCCGACGCACAACGTGAAGAGACCTCCATTTCGACCACCGACGGCAAGCGCGCCATTTCCATTCAAATTCGCAAAACCCGCGGTGCCAACACCATTGAAATGGCCGATGGCGTGAAGAAACAGGTGGAGCAACTCAAAAAGCAACTGCCGGCCGACATTATTCTCGAGATTACCTTTGATCGCTCCAAGTTCATCAAGGACGGCGTCGATAACGTCAAAACCACCATCCTCGAAGGTGCGTTGCTGACGGTGTTGATCGTTTTTTTGTTCCTGCACTCGTGGCGCTCGACGGTGATCACCGGCCTGACGTTGCCGATCTCGATATTCGCCACGTTTATTGTCTTGTACGCGATGGGCTTCACCATTAACTTTATGACCCTGCTGGCCATGTCGTTATCAATAGGTGTGTTAATCGATGACGCAATTGTGGTGCGTGAGAATATTGTCCGCCATCTTGGCATGGGCAAAACCCACATGCAGGCGGCGTTTGATGCAACCAACGAAATCGGTATCGCCGTGATGGCGACCACGTTCACCATTGTCGCCGTATTCCTGCCGGTGGCGTTTATGGGCGGCATCATTGGGAAGTTTTTCCTGCAATTTGGTATTACCGTGGTGGTTGCGGTGATGGTGTCATTGTTTGTTTCGTTCACCCTGGACCCGATGTTGTCGTCGATCTGGCACGACCCAAAATCAAAATGGATGGATTGGAAACCACTCAAATTCCTGCTCGATAAACAACAGGCGGGCATGGATTGGTTGCACCTCAAATACGATATTTGGCTGCGCTGGTCATTGGCGCGCCGCAAGACCACACTGGCGATTGCCGCCGCAACATTTTTTGGCAGCTTTTTATTGGTGCCCTTTATTGGTTCCGAGTTTGTGCCACAGGAGGACAACAACTGGACCAGTGTGCAGATTCAAACGCCGATTGGTTCGTCGTTAACGTATACCAACACCAAGGCCGAGCAGGTGGAAGCGGCGTTAAAGGATTTTCCGGAAATTAAACGCGTTTCGAAATCTGTCAATAAAAACAATGCCTGGTTTGAATTACAACTCACCGACAAAGAAACCCGCAAGCGCACCCAAAAGCAATTGGACGATGCCGTTCGGACACGATTGAATCGTATCGCCGGACTGGAAATCAACATTGGTTTTAACCGTCCAATACAGGTTTATGTGATGGGTCCGGACATCAAGGAACTCGATCGCATCTCACAAGACCTGATGGTCAAAATGCGCACCATCAAAGGATTGGTTGATATTGAATCCACCTACAAACCAACCAGCCCCTCGCTAGACATCGTTGTCAATCGCGAGCTGGCCTCTGATTTGGGTGTGTCAATGAATGAAATTGGTGTCACCACCCGTGCATTGATTGCCGGCGAACCAGTCGGCCAATGGGAAGGTCCGGACGGCGAGAACCATCAGGTCATGGTGCGTTTGCCTAGAGATCAACGCACCGGCATTGGAGATTTGGACAAACTGTATGTTCGCGCCAGCGGCACCAACGCCGACGGCTTGCCACGTATGGTGCCGCTCAGACAGGTATCCGAATTTAACCCGAGCGTGTCTGAGCGTCGTATCGACCGTCGTAATTTGCAACGTCAAATCCGAATTTTCTCGGGTGTGGCCAACAATGTGAACGTCGGTGAAATGTCTACCGAAGTGAAAAAAATCGCCAACAAGATTGAATTGCCACCGGGTTATCGGATTCAGTACGGCGGCTCATCACAAGACATGGATGAGTCACTTGGTTACGCCGTCGCCGCATTGGCACTGGGCGTGATTTTTATCTACTTTATTCTGGCATCACAATTCGGCAGCTTCTTACAACCCTTGGCGATCATGGCCTCGCTGCCACTGTCGTTGATCGGTGTGTTTTTGTCGCTGCTGATATTCGGCTCGACATTAAACCTATTTTCGATCATCGGTTTTATTATGCTGATGGGTTTGGTGACCAAAAACGCCATTCTGCTGGTCGACTTTACCAATCATGGTGTGCGTGAAGGCATGGCAACCGAGGAAGCCATTCTCAACGCCGGCCAAGTTCGTTTGCGACCGATTTTGATGACCACCACCGCAATGATTTTTGGTATGTTGCCATTGGCGCTGGCATTTGGTGCCGGTTCCGAACAACAATCCCCCATGGCGCACGCCGTCATCGGCGGCATCATCACCTCGACCATTATGACGCTGGTGGTGGTGCCGGTGCTCTACACCTACATGGATACGCTGGGCAAATGGGGCGCAGGATTCTTCCGCAACCCGACACCGCAGCCGATGGTGCCGGTTGGTGGGGGTGCCGAGCCGGTGTTTCAAGCGCGCCACGACGACAAGGACTAGGAGTCTGCGCGGCAGAAACTTTTTGCGGCGCTTTTCATGGATTTTATTGACGCCATCTGCAAAGTACGCCTCAATTTGTTGAGTTAATGATGATGTCGGGCGCAGCGTTTGTCCCTTGCTGCGCGCTTTTGGCGTTATGCCATTTGTATTTCACACATTCTTCGCAGGTTTAACCTGCATATTTCACGGGTCGGCCCGCCTTATATACGCTTTTCATTCTTGGCGACCTATAAATTCTGCGAATCCAAACTGTACTTCGTAAGGTTGATGGCCTACGCACTCGATAGCGGGCGGCTGAACAGCGCTTTTCCGCT
>CAMTWK010000040.1:0-26522 GCA_947085425.1 uncultured Burkholderiales bacterium
GCCATCATACGATGGCGTCGATTGCGGAATATTTTGGACGGCATTACACGACAGTGAGCCGTTTGATAAAAGGGTACGAGAGTGAAACGTGAGAGACGATGTGATAATGAAAGACCTGACCCCATGCGCATGATAATGAAAGACCTGACCCCATGCGCAAACTCTGGAGATTCCACGTGCGCAACGCCGCGCAAAAGCGCGCGATCTGGCTGATTATGCGAAGTCGTACACGCGCAATGAAGCCATTGCGCTGGCTTATCTTTCCGGCCATCATACGATGGCGTCGATTGCGGAATATTTTGGACGGCATTACACGACAGTGAGCCGTTTGATAAAAGGGTACGAGAGTGAAACGTGAGAGACGATGTGATAATGAAAGACCTGACCCCATGCGCCATGATGAAAGACCTGACCCCATGCGCCATGACCCCATGCGCCATGCGCTATGTGTGCTACGTGTGCCATGACCACCGTGCGCTATGCAGAATGCACCTGCCATGATGGAGCATCTCGCACAAATCCTCATGCTTCTGGGCGTGGCGGTAGCGGTCGTGGTCACGTTTCAGCGCCTGCATATCCCAACCAGCCTTGGGTATTTGCTGGTGGGCGTGATCCTTGGACCACATACGATTGGACCTACAGTCCAAGTGCCGGAGTTCAAGGCGCTGGCTGAGTTCGGCGTGGTCTTTCTGTTGTTCACGATCGGTCTCAATTACTCCTTACCCCGGTTGCATGCACTGCGGCACCAGGTCCTCGGGCTGGGAACAGCGCAAGTGGTGTTCACGACCGCTGTAGTAGGCGTAGTCGTGTGGCTGGCCGGACTGCCCGCCGCCGCCGCGTTCGTGATCGGGGCGGTCTTTGCTCAGTCATCCACCACCATCATCGGCAGCCAATTGACCGAGCAAGGTGAAGACAACACCCCGCACGGTCGGCTCGGGCTCGCGATGTCTGTTTTCCAGGACGTCACGGCGGTTCCCTTTCTGGTGGTCATACCCGTGCTGGGCATGGCGGCCAGCGCCGATGTGTTGGCAGGCAATCTCGGGTGGGCAATCCTGAAAGCCGTGGCTGCTTTTGCACTCGTGTTCTTTGCAGGTCGTTGGTTGCTGCGTCCGCTTTTTCACCTTGTTGCCAAGCGGCGTTCCGCCGAGGTGTTTACCCTGGCGGTGCTGCTGGTTGCATTGCTGGCGGCCTGGTCCACCAACAGCCTCGGCCTGTCTCTGGCATTCGGCGCGTTTCTTGCCGGCATGATGCTGGGCGAGACCGAGTTCCGTCACCAGGTGGAATCCAGCATTCGGCCTTTCCGCGATGTCCTGCTCGGACTCTTCTTCGTCGGCATCGGCATGCTGATCGATCCGTCCGTCATACCCCGCATATGGCACTGGACCTTGCTCGGCACATTTCTCATCTTGGCGAGCAAGACGCTGATTGTTATGGCGATGGTGCGCAAGAGCGGAATCGACGCTTTGACGGCGTGGCGCACCGGATTGCTGCTGGCCGTGGGTGGGGAATTCGGACTTGCCCTGCTTGCCATTGCACTCGATTCCAATGCGATCGACGTGCAACTGGGTCAGATCGCGCTGACATCGGTCCTTTTCTCGATGATCGCGGGATCGTTACTGATTCGATTCAACCATGCCATTGCGGCCCGGCTGGCCGGAGCCCGGCGCGGTGAGGTCCAGGGTATGCCTGAGGAGTTATCAAGCGCACCGGAGAAGCAGGTCGTAATCGGCGGCTATGGACGAGTGGGACACACCGTCGCCGTGCTGCTGCGTTCGAGCGGAATACCATTTGTGGCCCTTGACACCGATTCGAAGCGGGTGGCGCAAGGGCGGGCCGACGGCCACCCTGTACTCTATGGCGACATCTCCGATCCGGGGTTGCTGGCTGCCATTCATGTGGAACGAGCTTCTCTGGTCGTGATTACGATCGACAAGTCCGATACGGCGTTACGGTCAGTATCTTTTCTGCGCAACATGTGTCCTCACGTACCCGTCATCGCACGTGCGCGCGATCTTGAAGCGAGTTCACGACTTCTTGACGCCGGTGCAACCCACGCGTATCCGGAAGCCATTGAAGCGAGTCTGCGTCTCGGCGCGACAGCCCTGCAGATACTTCGTGTCCCGACCGACGATATCGATCTGGTAGTCCAGGGCGTGCGGGATTGGGGCTACAAACCCGTGCTCGAAGAGGAGCAGGTGCAGGACAAGCAGAGGTAATATAGCGGTGCCCGGCGCGTATATCTGTATGTGACACTCATTCCTGGTAATGGAGGGGAAACAGGATGAAGCATTCATGCCCGGTGTAGCCGCGCTGGCTGATGTCAAAGCCACTCAGGGCTGGCGTGCCACAGCTGATGTGGTTTCCCAAAACATCATACTTGGCGCGCTTTTCTCAGGAGTCACAAATGAATTGCACACGATACGTGTTGGCATTGATGTTGGCAGCAAACGACACCGTGTTGCCGTTGGCTTGCCCGATGGCAAACTGATCGACGAATTTGACATTGATCTGGGGCAGGCTCTTCTCTGGGGCGACGGGACAAGGCCATCCGCACCACTCGTCTGTGCACAGTGCCCCCTTCGCAGCGCCATTGAGCAGCAGCCACTTCGCGCTGCAACAAAGTATCAGCCGCTTTCTTCTCTGTCCTGATTGTCCTGTGGTGATGATGCGCATAGCATCATTCATACAAACGCGGCGAACATCCTGGAGGTGCACCTTTGGTGCCACGCTGCGGCAAAAAATAACGAAGAGGAAAAACCGTCATGGCTTTTAATATTCTGATTTTGGGCGCGTCGTATGGCTCGTTGCTCGGCGCAAAATTTGTGCTTGCCGGTCACAACGTCACGCTGGTTTGTCTGCCGGCGGAAGTGGCGGTGTTCAACAGCGAAGGCGCGCGCGTGCGATTGCCGATCAAAGGCCGCGAGGGGCTGGTGGAAATTGACACGCGCAATGCGCCCGGCAAGTTGAGGGCGGCCGGGCCGGATGAAGTTGACCCCGCCAAATTTGATCTGGTGGCGCTGGCCATGCAGGAGCCGCAATACAGCGCACCCGGTGTGCGCACCCTGTTGTCGCGGGTGGCGAAGTCGGGCGTGCCGTGTATGTCGATCATGAATATGCCGCCGCTGCCTTATATGGCGCGTATTCCCGGCGTGTCGATGGCTGCCTGCCAGTCAAGTTTTACCGAGTCGGCGGTGTGGGCGGATTTTGATCCGGCCTTGATGACCTTATGCAGCCCGGACCCGCAGGCGTTTCGCCCGCCTGACGAGAAAGTAAACGTGCTGCAGGTGCGGCTGCCAACCAATTTTAAGGCGGCACGGTTTGTTTCGGATAAACACACCGACATGTTGCGCAAGATTTCGGCTGATGTCGAGGCGGTGCGGTTTAACGACAACGGCAAGATGATTGAGCTGCCGGTGAAGCTGAAAGTGCATGACTCGGTGTTTGTGCCATTGGCCAAATGGAGCATGCTGATGTGCGGCAACTACCGCTGCATTCAAAAGGATGGCATGCGGCCGATCAAGGATGCGGTGCACGGCAATATCGACGAGTCACGCGCGGTTTACCAATGGGTGTTTGATTTGTGTGTCTCACTCGGTGCGGATGCGAATGACCTGGTGCCGTTTGAAAAATATGCCAACGCCGCTGTCGGGCTGGCGAATCCGTCGTCTGCCGCGCGGGCGCTGTTTGGTGGCGCGCCCAACATCGAGCGCGTTGATCGTCTGGTGCAAAGTGTCGCCGCACAAAAGGGCATGAAAAACGCGGTGATCGACGAGATTGTTTTGTTGGTGGATTCGCGGCTTGAGTTGAATCGGGCCAATCAGCCGAAGAGTTAACCTGCATATTTCACGGGTCGGCCCGCCTTATATACGCTTTTCATTCTTGGCGAACTATAAATTCTGCGAATCCAGACTGTACTTCGTAAGGTTGATGGCCTACGTACTCGATAGCGGGCGGCTGAGCAGCGCTTTTCCGCTCTCTTCCCTCGTAATATCTTGATATTACCCGGTCAGTCGAGCAAAAAATCACTCGCTTATCCACCCACTCTCGAGTGCGTCACCGTGAAATATGCAGGTTAACAGCTTTAGTGATGGACGATGGACTGCGCCGTTATTTTTCCGGCTGCGTTTTTGTCGCAGCCGCGGCAAACAAATTCGCGCGCAATATCCACAGCACCAACAAGTCCAACACACAATAAAACGCGCCGGCGGAGAAGGGTGGGTTGGCGGCTGACAACTGCACCCAGGGCGCCGGCGAATGCCAAAACCAGTTGCCGAGCGCGGTGCCGTATAACTCCATAAGCAAGGCCAGTACAAACATGGTGGCGTACAACGCGCGGGCTTTTCCAAAAATCACGCAGGCGGCGTACATCAAAAATAGCGCCGCGCCAAATCGATCAAAGTCGATTACCAACACATACACGCCCCACACTGCCGCAACAATCGAAATCACCCACACCATATTGGGTCGGATATGGCGTGACACCAGCAGCCCGAGCGTCATCAACAACGCGTGACCCGGCGGCACAAACAACGGCACGTTGTGAAATTGATAATCGTACAAACCCCACACCAGCGATAAAAAAACTTCGCCGATGCCGGATACGATGGTGGCAATGATCAGAATGTGGCGTTCGTCGCGGTCACCGAGTTTGTATAACCACGCCCATACCGCCAGCGTCCACAAGGTGGCGAGGTGCTGGCCGGTCCAGCCAAAACGAATATCCAGCAACAGGCCAAGGGTGATGACGGCGACAATGTTGATGGCCAGCCACAGCTGCGTGTGTGGCGCGACGTGTGACCAGGTGGCATCACTGGCGAGCGCGGTGGGCAATAAATCGGTGGTTGGTTTCAAAATTTAACCCAACTTGCGATTACCAATCAGCGCCATCATTTCCTGCTGAAAGGTCGGCGGGCCATAACCATGGACTTTTTGTTGGCCGTTAAATTGGCCAAAACGATCCATCACTTGTTCGGTATAGATCAATGGCCGAAAGGTTTTGTTTGAATAGGTCTTTAACCATTTCAGTGATTTTTCAGGGATACGCGCCCCAACTGGCAATGCCAAATCCACTGGAAAAGTGCGCCAGTCGGTCCATGCCGGCAACACAATCACCTTGGCCAAATGTGGTTGCATCCATTCCGGCAACACACTTTGTTCACGCACCCAGCCGCATGAAAAATTCACACAGGGGTCGAGTGGGCGTTCGGCGTAAATCTTGCAGCCGCCGCCACCCGTTGTTAACGATCCGGCGGAATGCGGGCAGGGTTTGCCGGGCAACACCGGGGTATCAAAGACATTAATCCGCACCCAACCGTCACAACAGGCGGTGCACGGCTGACAAGCGCGTTTCGATTGTGTTGCGACTGGTTTCACTTCAAAACTTGCAAGAGGTTGTTGAAATCGTCCGTCCAGATGCGCCAGCCGGGTTGCGGCATGATGACGTAACTGCCATCAACAATTTCCTTGCGCAACAAAAATGATTTGTCCTTGGAGAGCAACACCCAGTCGCTGGTGGTGGTACCGTCTTCGTATTGGTCACGTACCCACGCCACATGAAAGCCGCGTTTTTCGGCGAGCATTTGCACCACCGGTTTTAAATCCAGAAACCGGTTGGAAACATGAAAGGCCATGACGCCGTCCGGCTTCATGTGTTTGGCGTAAATATCCAACGCTTCGAGTGTGATCAAATGCACCGGAATCGAGTCGGAAGAAAACGCATCAATGGCGAGCACGTCGAAACTTTGTGGTGGTTCCCGTTCCAGATTCAGCCTGGCGTCGCCGAGGGCGATTTCGATGCTGGCTTCGGTGTCACTTAAAAACCGAAAGTCGCGTTTGGCAATATCGACCACGGTTTGGTTGATTTCATAAAAACGAAACACGTCGCCTTTGTTGCCGTAGGCAGCGAGTGTACCCGCGCCGAGGCCGATCAAACCGACCCGGCGGTGCTGGCCGCCGTTCAGTTGTTCTTTGGCCAGCAGTGTTAAACCGATGCCGGATTTGGTTTTGTAATAGGTGGTGGCGGAGCGGTTGTAGGGCGGATCCATGTATTGGTCGCCATGCAAAATGGCGCCATGCACCAACGAGCGGCGACGGTGTTCAACCGCCGGTGGGTTGTATTCCTTGACTCTCAGCGTACCGTAGAAATTGCGGCTCATATTGAGTACGTCGTCGCGGTATTGTTGGATCGTAAACACGGTGGCACCGACAGTAAAAATACTGACCAGTGCACCCACCCCAACCGACAAATAAAACGGCCAGCGTTTGGAGTCACGTGGAAACATGCCCCACACCAACCAGGTCGCCAAACACGCCACCGCCACCAACGCAAATTCCATTTCAAAATAGGCGGGAAGGGTCAGCGGCGCAATAATACCCACCAGGGCCGCGCCACTGGCGCCACCAATCGAGATCATCAAATAAAACTGTGTCAGGTATTTGGGGTGGGGTTTACGCTCGACCAACTCGCCGTGGCAAAACATACAGGCGATAAACAGGCCAAACGAAAAAATGCCAATCTGCCACTTCAATTCAAAATGTAAGGAAGTATCGGCCAGCGTCCAGCCCATGGCGATGAGTGCGGCAGCCAACATTGGGATCACCAAGGTGCGTTGATACCATGGTGAGCCACCGTCACGCACATCAAAGGTGAGAATAAATGTCAGCAAATACAACGCCAGTGGCACCACCCACAGCAAGGGAATGGAGGCGATGTTTTGGGTGAGGTGGTTTGAAATCGCCAGCAACAACACAGATCCCAGCCCGGCCAAAAGGATCCAGGTCAATTTTTCTGCGCGGGTGGGTTTCACGGCTTCCGCATTAAATGCGACCGCAATCGGTGCGACTTCCTGTTGGGTTTTTAGGGCGTACCATGCCGAGCCGATAATCAGCACGGCAAACATGCCAAACCCAACCGACCAACCGATGGCTTGGTTTTGCGTGGCGATATTCGGCTCAAACAAAAACGGATAACCCAACAAGGCAATCATCGACGCCAGATTGGATAAGGCGAACAATCGATAGGGGCTTTGACCCGGAAAGCTGCGTGAAAACCACGCCTGAATCAACGGGCTGGTCGTGGACAATAAAAAGTACGGCAGGCCGATGGTGACGGTCAACAACAAAATAATTCGCAAGGTTGGTTCTTCGTCGCCGCGCGGTTTCCAGTCGGAACCGGGAATAATCGGCAGCAGCAACAAGGCAATCAAAATTAAAACAACGTGAATGATGGCCTGGGTTTTGGGTTTGATGCGGCGGGTGGTCCAGTCTGAATAGAAATAGCCGAGCAATAACGCACTCTGAAAAAACACCAGGCAGGTGGTCCACACTGCCGCCGTGCCACCGAACCAAGGCAGAATTTGTTTGGCAATGACCGGTTGCACCAGAAACAACAAAAAGGCGGAAACAAATATAGTCGCGGCGTAAAGAATCATGCGGGCTTTCTGGTTGACGGGCGGCAGGGTAAGGATGGATTGCCACGACGGGCACAGCAAGCGGCATTTTCGCACGGGAAACACGGGATATTTTCCGGCCACCACTCCCGACTATTTCTGATAAGCCGTCTATATCGGGATAAGGGCGCAGCCACCGCTAAAATGTCGATTCGATCCCGCCAATGATTGCCCGTGAAGCCTGATTCGCTCCCTTCGACTGAAATTGATGCCGACCCAATCCTGCTGGTCCGGCAGGCGCGTCGCCGCGGCATCAGGGATGCGGTGCCGTCGGCGTTTGGCTTGATGCCGTTTGGTTTGATTGTCGGTGCGGCGTCCACCGCCGCCGGTCTGGATCCCTGGCTGGCATTGGCCATGTCGATTATCGTGTTTGCGGGCGCATCACAATTGGCCGCCATTGCGCTGATGTTGCAAAACGCGCCGATGTTGATTGTGATTGTCACCGTGGTGGTGGTCAATCTCAGGTTCATGATGTATTCGGCGGCATTGGCACCGTATTTTCGGGGGGAGCCAACCGGGAAAAAATGGCTGCTTGCCTATGCCTTGACGGATCACTTATTTGCCTTGTTGACCCGGCGGTTTCAGCCTACCGATCCACAAGCCGCGATTACCGCCTATTACGGTGCCGCCGCGGTGGTGACGTGGACGGCGTGGAATGTGATGGTGGCCATCGGCATTTTTGCCGGCACCTTGGTGCCCAGGGAATGGTCGCTTGATTTCGCCATACCACTGGTATTTATGGCTTTGGTGTTTCCTGCCTTCACCTCGCGTGCACATTGGTGGACCGGAGGGGTGGCGGCGGTCGCGGCGTTTTTCACCGCGGCCATGCCGATGAAATTGGGTTTGATCGCCGCAGCCGGAGTGGGGGTGGCGGTCGGCTGCTGGCTGGATATGCGCCGTGATCGGCAAATTGACCGTGCCAAGGATGGTGCGCCATGAGTATCGCCGCAGACTGGGTGAGTGTGGTGACCATTGTCGCCGCCGGTGTGGTGACGCTGATGGTGCGGGCGTCGTTTATAGTGCTGCCGGCAGAAACGCCGGTGCCGGCATGGCTGACTCGCGCCTTAAAATTTGTCGCAGCGGCGGTGTTGCCCGCACTGATTGTGCCGGACGTGTTGTTTCGCGAATTGGCAAGTGGTGAGTGGGTGAATTATTTTCGGGTGATGGCGGCGATGGTGGCGGGGCTGGTGGCGTGGCGTACCAAAAGTATATTTGCCACCCTGATCGCGGGCATGCTGGCGCTGTGGCTTTTAAAATGGCTGGGAGGCTAAATGTTGCGACGTTGGCTGGTGTTTTTATTGGCGGTCGAGACCATTGTTTACCTGTTGATCGCCACTGTTTTGGTTCGAAGTGGTTGGGGCGTGTGGGTGACGCTGGCGATGATTTTTGCGATGGCCCTGATTTGGCGGGTCTCCCATGCACTCAGCACCTTCCTGCTTTGCCAGGCATTGCGTTGGCGTGATGGTCGTCAAGATCGCCGGGGTTTGCAGGCGTTATGGGGAGAGTTTCTGGCACGCCTGATCAGTTTTAATTTGAGCCAACCGTTTGAGCAATGGGTGATGCCGGATGAGCCCGCATCGGCCAACTCGGCCAACTCGGCCAACAACACACAGCCCAATACCCCGCCACTGTTGTTGGTGCACGGTTATTTTTCGAATCGCGGCATGTGGGTGATGTTTCGCAAACAAATGCTTGGGCGCGCGGCGAGTGGTGAAATCGCCATTGGGCCGATTTACACCGTCACGCTGCACACATCGTTTACGGCGATTGAAATTTTGGCGGAACAACTGCACACGCGCATCGAGTCGATTTGTGCCGAGACCGGGCAGTCTCAATTGATTTTATTCGGCCACAGTATGGGTGGTTTGGTGGCGCGTGCCTATCTGGCACGATATGGCAGGGCACGGATTCAGCAACTGATCACACTCGGCACGCCGCACCACGGCACGCAATTGGGCAAATACGGCTTGGGTGCCAGCGGCCGACAAATGCGCGCCGCCGGCAACTGGTTTAAAACGCTCGCAGCGCAGGAAATGGACGGCCAATCGCTGCCACCCACCACCTCGATTTACACCGTCAACGACGACTTGGTCTATCCGCCAGAGTCATCACGATTAACGTGGGCCGACAATATTGCCGTTGACGGTCTGGGCCATATTGGTTTGTTGTTTTCCACCAAGGTGATCGGGCTGGTGGTGCAGGCCATCAATGCAAAAGTGCCTCATCCGCGCGCTGTTCAGGATAAAAATGTCTGAAAGAGAGCGCCGATAAATGAGTTTAATTTACCAGGTGTACCGCACCGTATAACGTACCACCGCTTCGGCACCCTTGGCGAGTTTGAGTGGAAAGTGAATGGTGCGTGAATCGAATTTTTCAAATCCGGTGCTTTTGCTTTTGATGGTCCAGTTGCTCCAACGGTACAGGTTTTCTTTGACGATCACGGTCGCGGACGTTTCTTTTTGATTGCGAATCTTGATCTCAATGTCTTCTTCAATCCATTGGGCTTTGCTGTCGATCCGATAATCCACCTGACGGCGTTCGCCGAGCACATCAAAAGCGCTGCCGAGTTTGATTTGGATGGTTTCATTGCGCGGGGTGTGATCAATCAGGTCCTCGCCAATAAATTCGAGTGATTGATCCGCATTGTCGAGTTTGGCAACGCGGATTTTTCCGGCGGGAAGGGGGATGCCTAATTTATTGTCTTCGCGATTTTTGAAGCGCAAAAACACGTCGACTTTTTTATTCGATTGGTTGCCAAAGTTGCGATCCATCATCGGGCTGCCGTAGTAGCCGGAAAACCAACCGGCCTGGCCGTTGTAAACTAGCGTTTTTTCGCAGGCAGCGCCGTGGGCAGTCGGGAAAAGTTCGATTTGTTTGGTGCTGTTGTTGGCCAACGAAGTCGGGCGGCCGAGTGTGTACAGGTGATATTCGAAAAATGATTTTTCCTGAAATCCGGCCACGTCGGATTTCGCGCGGCGCTCGGCGGTGGCATAAACCTGATCCGATGCGGCCGGTCTGGTCTGGGCGCGTTGCACATCGCCCGCCACCAATTTTAATTTGGCGTCGTCAAAACTGGCACCGGTTTGATTGACAATCGTCACCCACGCGCCGACATCGAGTTTGCAGCGGTCATTGTCCTCGTTCAAGGTCAGGTTGTAGTCGGTCCACCAGGTGATACCCTGGGTTTGATAGGCGTATCTGGTCTTGTGGGTGCCAGCGCGATCGGCGGCGATGTCCCACACCAAGGTGGGTTTGCTGATCAAACCTCCGGGCAGCGATGCCAGCCGTATGCCGGCGTAATTGGTCAGGGTGCGAATGCTGCCATCGGCGGCACGAAGAACAATGCCGTCTTTGGACGACAACAATGTGCCTGACACCGACTCGACGGCGGTGCCGCGTATTTGCTCGACAGTCACTTCGCGGTCGAGATATTTTTCCAGCAATTTTCGGGTGCTTGTCAAGTCGAACTCAAAACTTTGTTCGACCACACGGGTATTGGCGTTGTCGGTTAATGATTCAAACGATACGGTGGTGGGGTCAATTAATGCGGGAACATCGGAAACACGAATAATGGTGCGGCCACGGCCCAGGTCAAATGATTTTTCCTGCCGAACGACGGCGTAACCGGGCACATTGCCGTATTCACCCCCCGAACGGAAATTGGCCGACGACAGGCTGCCGGGCTGGGCGCTGGAATAAATGGTCACGCTGGTTTGTGCCGTTGCATCCGCAGCGTGAAGGAGCAGGGGACTTGCCGCTGCGGCCAACACCAGCAACACGGCCTGACTGCAAGAGTGAATAGACATTGAACGCTCCTATAATGAACACTGTTTAACCAACACACGTTGATCAACGGACACCACGACCATGAAGTTTACCGGCAGCCAAAACTATATTACGACACAAGATCTGATGTTGGCCGTGAATGCAGCCATCACGCTTGAGCGTCCACTGCTTATTAAAGGGGAGCCGGGCACCGGCAAAACCATGCTCGCTGAAGAAGTGGCGGCGGCACTCGGTAAACCATTGCTGCAATGGCATATCAAGTCGACCACCAAGGCCCAGCAGGGTTTATATGAATACGATGCGGTGTCACGGCTGCGTGATTCTCAGTTGGGTGACGAGCGTGTCAAGGACATCAAGAATTACATTCATCAGGGCACCTTGTGGCAAGCCTTCACGGCCGATGAGCAGGTGGTGTTGCTGATTGATGAAATAGACAAGGCCGATATTGAGTTTCCCAATGACTTGTTGCGTGAGCTTGATCGCATGGAGTTTTTTTGCTACGAGACGCGCGAGACCATCAAGGCCAAACACCGACCGATTATTTTCATCACCAGCAACAATGAAAAAGAATTGCCGGATGCCTTTCTGCGGCGCTGCTTTTTTCATTACATTCGTTTCCCCGACAAAGAAACCATGCGGCAGATTGCCGATGTACATTTCCCCGGTCTGAAAAAAAACCTGCTCAAGGAGGCGATGGAAGTGTTTTTTGACATCCGTGAGATGCCCGGTTTAAAAAAGAAACCGTCCACCTCTGAGTTGCTCGATTGGATCAAGCTGCTGGTGGCCGAGGACATTCCGCCGGAAGCGCTGAAATCAAACGACACCAATAAACTCATTCCGCCGCTGTATGGCGCGCTCGTCAAAAATGAGCAGGATGTGCATTTGTTTGAGCGGCTGATTTTTTTGTCGAAGCGCGCCCGTTAACGTTTGGCTCGGCAATACATGTTGATCGAATTTTTTCTCGGCCTCAAACAAGTCGGCCTGCCGGTGTCGGTTAAGGAGTATTTGACGCTTTGCGAAGCGATGGCAAAGGGCGCGACTCATCTGGACAACTATGGCAGCATCGATGATTTTTATTACGTGGCGCGTGCCTGTTTGGTGAAAGATGAAAGTCATTTCGACCGCTTCGATCGTGCCTTTGGCGTGTATTTCAAAGGCGTGGAGAATCTCAACGCCGCGCTGGAAAAATTGTTGCCGCAGGACATTCCCGAAGAGTGGCTGAAAAAACTCGCCGAAAAAGTATTGTCGGCGGAAGAAAAAGCCCGGATCGAAGCACTCGGTGGCTGGGAAAAGTTGATGGAAACGTTAAAACAACGCCTGGCCGAACAAAAGGAACGCCATCAAGGTGGCTCAAAATGGATCGGCACGGCTGGCACCTCGTCGTTTGGTGCCTATGGCTACAACCCGGAAGGGGTGCGCATCGGCCAGGACAAGAGCCGCAATCGCAGTGCGGTCAAGGTGTGGGATCAGCGCGCGTATCGGGACTATGACGATCATGTTGAATTGGGTATTCGTAATATCCAATTGGCGTTGCGGCGGCTGCGTAAGTTTGCCCGCACCGGCGCCGAGGATGAGCTGGATCTGGATCAGACCATTCGTGCCACCGCCAGCAATGCCGGTTATCTGGATATCAAAATGGTGCCGGAGCGGCATAACAATGTGAAAGTTTTGTTGTTTTTGGATGTCGGCGGCTCGATGGATGACTATGTGCATCGTTGCGAGGAGTTATTTTCAGCGGCCAAAACGGAATTCAAACACCTCGAGTATTTTTACTTTCATAATTTTTTTTATGAGTCGGTGTGGCGCAACAATCGAATGCGTCATAGCGAAAAAATCGCCACCGTCGATGTCCTCAACAAATACGGCAAGGACTACAAACTGATTATTGTCGGCGACGCCACCATGAGTCCATACGAAATTGTCCAGCCCGGCGGCAGTGTCGAGCATTGGAACGAAGAGGCGGGGGCGGTGTGGCTGGCGCGGCTGACGGAATTTTATAAACATGCGGCGTGGATCAACCCCACGCCGGAGCAACATTGGCCGTGGACGCAGTCGGTCAAAATCACCCGAGAATTGATGGAAGACCGAATGTACCCGATGACCGTTGAGGGATTAGATCGGGCAATGAAGCGTTTGATCTGAAAAAAGTGCAGTTCTGTGCATAACCACCGATTTAATGTGACAATTAGACACAAACAGCGAACCATTTCGCCCCCTGTTTGGGGTGGGAATTTCCCAAAAAACAACAATTTGCCGGCTGTTTGTTGCGTCGTCGTTACAAAATGGACAACAAAAAGGATTTTGCATGAGAATCGCAATGTTGGAAGATGATGTGGATGTGGGTGCCGCATTAAAGCAATGGATGGAGGCAGGCGGCCATATCGTCCACCATTACACGGCAGGCAAAGCGATTATTCGCGAAGCCAATCGCGAGAGTTTTGATTTGTATTTGCTCGACTGGCATGTGCCGGACCTGTCCGGGCCGGAAGTGTTGCAATGGTTGCGCGAAAAGCAAAAAATTGTTGCGCCGGTGCTGTTTATCACCAGCCGCGACGCCGAAGAAGACATTGTTGCTGCACTCAATGCCGGTGCCGACGACTATATGGTCAAGCCGATTCGGCGGATGGAGTTGCTGGCGCGGGTGTCGGCGCTGTTCCGACGTTCACACCCGCAAGTCAACAATGTTGAAAATATTGATGTCGCGCCTTTTTTTATTGATATGGCCAACCGTGTCGTCAAACTCGATGGACAGGCCATCGAGATGACCGACAAAGAGTTTGAGTTAACGGTATTTTTGTTCCGCAACATCGATCAGTTGTTGTCGCGCGGGCATATCACCGAGTCCGTTTGGGGACACTCGGCCGAAGTGCAATCGCGCACGGTCGACACCCACGTCAGTCGTTTACGCAAAAAACTTGACCTCACCATAACGCGGGGTTTTAGGCTGACGCCGATTTACAATTTCGGCTACCGTCTGGAACGGGTCAGCAGCGGCGAATAAATGGCCGGATGCATTGCCGGGTGCGCCCGGTGCACACGACGGCACCCAAATAACGGTTATTCGTTCAGGCGTTGGAAACGCCACAGGCTGTCCGCATCTTGGTGGCGGCTGACACGGCCCTGAGCCCATAGGTAATTCAGGTGGGCAATCGCCTCGCCGATGGCAAATACCAATTGATGTAAATCCAACGGCCGGTGAAACAATACCGGCAAGATTTCAGCAGCCGTTTTTGGCTGATCCAGTGCCGCGACCAATTCCCCCAACCTGAGCTGATGATGCTCGTCGAGTTGATCCAGCCGTGTATGTAAGCCGGTAAACACCCGGTCATGTGACGGCAGGATCAGCGTGTCGGCCGGCAGCGGGCGGAATTTTTGCATGCTTTCCAAAAATAACTTGAGTGGATTGGCGTCCGGCTGATTGCCCCACACGCCGACGTTGGTGGTGATGCGCGGCAATACTTGATCGCCGGATATCAAAATGTGATCCGCAGCCGAATACAAACAGGCGTGTTCCGGCGCGTGGCCATAGGCGGTGATGATGCGCCAGCTGCGTTTGCCGATCACCAATTCATCGTGCTCCATCATGCGGTTAAATCGGGTCGGCACAGTTGGTACGCCGCGTTTAAACGACTGGCTGCGCGCTTGTTGGGCGGCGGCAAAATCGGGCCGTGCCTGGGCCAAGCCGTGGGACACAAACAATTCTGCTGAATTGTGAATGTCAAAACCGGCAAAGTCTCCGGCGGCGGCGTGCGCCGATAAAAATTCGCCGTTAGTCATCCAAACGCCCGCACCGGTTTGTTCGTGTAACCATGCCGCGCAGCCGACATGATCCGGATGAAAATGGGTGACAACAATACGTTTGACGTTGCCGCCCTGCATGGTCCCGGCAAAATGACGCTGCCAAAGGGCGTGGGTTTCGGCGACACCATAACCGGTGTCAACAATCGTCCAGCCGTCGCCGTCGTTGTCATTATCGCGTAGCAGCCATAAATTAATATGATTGAGCGCAAACGGCAGCGGCATTCGAATCCAGAATACGCCGTCGGCCACTTCGATGGCTTCACCCGGTGCGGGCGGCGTTTCGTGCGGATAAAAAATGGGCGGTGTTGCGGAATCGGCAGATGGAGAGGGGGCGGTCATGCCACCATTATCGCGGCTGGCAACGGTGATGATTCAATTGTAAAAGTCCAATGTTAACGAGCGTTTTCAGTCCTTTTCCAACGGAAACGCTCGCCTATAAACGACTTTCAATTATTTTGTGGTGAACGTAAATACACCATCCCAGTTATCGCCCGGTGATTTGATGCGCAAATTGGCGACCCGCTCAAGATACAGCTTGTAAACCTTGCGGCCCGGATCGGCTTGCAATAGACCGAGCAATATTTGCTCGGCATCATCCCAGCGCTGCTCGCGATAACGATCCAGCGCACGATGAAAGCGGTCGGTGTCCTCGACGAGTTGTTGTTCGATCTGGTCCTTGTAGCCAAGCGGTTCGTAAATGCTGATCGGCTCGAGTTTGCCTTTGACCCGCACCCGGTCCATTTCACGGTACAGAACAGTCGGCACGGCGGTGACAATATTTTCCGACACCAGAATACCCACGCCGTATTCCTTGGTGAGGGATTCCAGGCGTGAGGCCAGATTCACCGCGTCGCCCATGACCGTATAGGCACGGCGGAACGCGGAGCCCATGTCGCCGACGTTCATTGATCCACAATTTAAGCCGACACCAATTTCAAGCTGCGGCCAGCCACGTTTAATAAAGTCGGGGCCAATGGCGACGATTTGCTTTTGCATGGCCAGTGCCGAATTCAAGGCATGCGCCGCGTGATTTTCGTCGCGCAACGGCGCGCCCCAAAACGCCATGATGGCGTCACCGATGTATTTGTCGATGGTGCCGCGATCGTTTTGAACGGTCTCGGTCATGTGCGTGAGGTAGGCGTTCATCATGGCGGTGAGTTCGGTGGCCGACAGCCCCTCGGAAATCGAGGTGAAGTTACGCACATCCGAAAACAACACGGTCATTTCGCGGGTTTCACCCTTGGTCGAATAAGCCTCCGGATTTTTTGCCATTTCTTCCACCAGTTCTTTTGGCACGTAGGTGCCGAAAATTCCGGTGATGGCCTTTTTACTGCGCGCCTCGATAAAAAAGCCGTAGGCCATATTGAGCAGGAACAGCGATACCACCATCAGCAACGGCACGGCGATCGGCAAAACTACGTTTTGTCCCCAAAAATAGAAGTTGATCAAAATCATCAATATCGCCGTGACGCCGACTAGCACCGTCGATAAAAATGGATTGAGTTTGACCAAAGCCAGCGCGAGTGGAATGCCGACAAACAACACGATCATGGCACTAAACATCAATTCAAAATGCGGTTTACTTTTGATGGTGTTGTCGAGGTAGCCGGAAATCATGTTGGCGTGTGCCTCGACACCGGGGTAGACCTCACCAACGGGTGAGGCGCGCAGATCGAACAGCCCTTGTGCCGACGAGCCGACAATGGCGATTTTGCCTTCGAGTTCGCCCGCAGTGAGATTGCCCTGCATGATGTCGGTAGCCGAAATGTATCGATACATCGGGCTTTTGCCCAAATATGGGATGAGCGCCGTACCGTCTTTATCCAGCGGAATTCTTGCCTTTGGACCGATTAATATTTCTTTAAAACGATTGATGCCATCGCCCTCGTCCTCGCGCAAGGTGACGCGCAGCGCTTCGTTGTCGAGGAAGGTCCTGAAAATCGCGACGGACAATGAATCGTAATAACCGTCTTTGTATTGAATAAACATCGGCACGCGGCGTAACAGCCCGTCGAAGTCAATGGCCGGCAAAATGTGTCCGGTTGCGGTGGCATTTTTTTGGAAAATTTCCAAATTTCCGCTGTAACCATCAATTGTCAGGGAGCGAAACGCGCGACCTCCAAATGTGGTCTGCGTAAAACTCGGCTCGGGCAGCACGCCCAGCTTGAGAGATTCCAAGCCTTTGCGTTCATTGCTGCCGGCAAAAGCAAACACCACCGGATATTTTTTGACGGTCTCGGCAAACAGTTGGTCGTAATCAAGGCGTGGCCGCAGTTCTGCCAATTTGGATTGGAATTCGGCGCTGTTTTTGAGCGGCCCCTTGGCAAGTAACTCCAAGGTTGACAGGCCCGAGCTGGTGTCGGGCTCGGTAAACAGTACGTCAAAGCCCATGACTTTGATCTTGTATTTGTCGAAGCTATTGGTCAGCAGCGACACCCATTTGTCGCGTGCCAGCGGCCAGCGGCCTTCAGTCGCAAGTGTTCTTTCGTCAATGTCAATAATGACAATGCGCGGATCGATTTTTTCCGGCATGGTGGCACGCAGGCGCGTGTCATACGACTGCCATTCGAGATTGCGCAGAAATTTGACCGGCTCTTCAACGATATAGTAGCCGGCAAATAACATCACGATTGCCAGACCAATGCTGGCGCGAATTACCGCATTAATCGACGAAAAATAGTACTTCCACAGTGCCTTTAGTTTTTCCATTGGGGCCTCGGTCTGAAGATGGGTGTCCAGCGTGCGCCAAAATGAAGCAGTGGTGCACGTCCTCCCGGACAACTGATGGGGCATTCTGCCATGATTACCCGCTGTTAGTGCAGCAGGCCACTGCCCAGATTGTCAGATTTCGTGAGCAGCCGACGACTCGCTTGTGGCAATGCACCGCCAATCAGGACATCGCCTGATCAGGGGATGGTAGGGCATGAAAAGCGGCCAATGCGCTGGAGTATGATGGCCGGACGCAATCGATCATTTTATTGGAGCAGCGATGAATCCCTCCCCAGCAAGTGTCACCTTCCGCCCATCCCGCCATCATTCCGGCCTGGTCACGAGGGCGGCGTTGTTGGTTGCTGCAACTGTATTGGCGGGCTTTTCTTCACTGGCGCGGGCGGATTGGATTTGCTCGGCCAAAGAACGCGAAGCCACAGCCAAACAAAAGGAAATGTTTGAGTTGGGTGCGGCCGCCATGCGCACGGCATTGCAACCGCCGCCGGAAGGTTGGACCATGTCCATGCCCAATGTGCGTAGTCGCAGTGGCAAGTTTTGTCCTGACTTTAAAAACGATCCAGTCGCGTTTGGCAGCTCGGTGAACTACTTTGTCAAACCGACCGCAGAAAATTTACGTCAATATCGCGCGGCGCAAATTGCATCAAAACGTGAACTTGAATCCTTGCGTACCTTACCCGCCGACGTGCAGGAAAAAGTCGACGCACTGGATGCCCAATCCACCAGCGCCAGAAAAGAGGCACGCGAGGCGGAGCGGGTGAAGGACCAAAGTCGCGCCAAACTTAAATACAGCGAGGCGCAGGATTTTTCAAGAAAATCGTACCAAGTGCGCAGCGATTTCACAACAACCATTCTGGCCAAGGAGCGGGCCATTTATGAAAAATACGAACCACAAATGGCGCTCAACCGTGACATTGTAATCGCCGTTTCATTGGAGGCAAATGGCGCAATTCGCCGTCAGGCGGGTGCCGAGGGACAATTGATCGGTTCGAATGCGCCAACCAATCAAGCGACCGATAAAATTGTGCGGATAGAGCTTGTCATTGATGGCCGCAAGGTAGCCAAGCCCGAGCACATTGCGATTGTCAAAGGCCTGATTGATATGGCCAGACTCAAAGCGATGGTTGGTGGCGCAATGCCGACGCGGGAAGAATTACAGGTGCAGATCGCCAGCCAAAACGAAGCCATCGCCCTGCGGGAAAAACAAGCGCGAGAATTCGAACGCGCGGCCGCCAATGAAGAGCGCCGTGCGGAAGAAGCCGCCCACATTGCCAAACGAGAGGCCGCTGCCGCAGGCGCGGACATTAAGTCACCGGCAACGGCCAATTACGAAGCCGAGGCGTCCGCCAGCGCCCCCGCAGGCACCCAAACCAAGGTGGAAAAACCCGCGGCAACAACAACCCCGCCGACTGCGTCGGCAACCGACAAGTCAAAAGAAGCCAAGGATGCGGTGAACAAACTTCGCGGATTATTCGGTCGCTGATCAATAGTTGGATTGTGCCGGTAGTTTCCCTATAACCGCCATGCACGCGGCAAGGATTTTCAATCTCGTCGTGCGGGCATCAATTGAACAAGGAGCCGATCATGAATTACGTCGATGGTTTTGTGATTGCCGTACCCAATGCCAACAAACAGCTGTATATCAAACACGCCCGCGAAACTGGCGAAATTTTTAAAGAATATGGCGCGATAAAACTCGTCGAATGTTGGGGCGACGATGTTCCGGATGGAAAACTCACCTCGTTCCCCATGGCGGTCAAATGCGAGCCGCTTGAATCGGTGGTGTTTTCATGGATTGAATGGCCGAACAAACAAGTGCGGGATGACGGCTGGGAAAAAATCATGGTCGATCCGCGTATGAAAAACAACACAATCCCGATGCCGTTTGACGGCAAGCGCATGATTTATGGCGGCTTTCAAATAATCATTAATGACTAACCTGCATATTTCACGGGCCGGTCCCACTCCGCTTGGGGGCTCGCTAAATAGGATTTACCGCACTTTGTAATCCAATTTGGTTTTTATTGAACACAGGACATTTGCGCCCGAAAACATGCCGCTGAACATGCGCTTTTGCGTTCTCTTGCCGTGCTCATTTGCCAAACATGGCCAGCTACGCCGTGCTCAGTCGAAAGAAAAATCACACGCCCATCAACCCACTCTCGAACGCAACCTCGTGAAATATGCAGGTTATAGCACCAGCATTGAAAATTCAGCGAAAAATACGTGCATCGGTCAGCTCTTGGATTTTAGTGGTTGGAGGCTTGCGCGTTGATGACCCGAAGGTGGAGCCGAATCTGTTTTTCAGTCTCGACAATAGCAAACAGGGAGACGCCAATGGCTATCACCAGCAGGCCGTCCCAAAAAGGCACGGATTCGGTTGCGAATACAGTTTGCAGCACAGGCACGTAAGTAATAGCAAACTGCGCAGCGGTGATGGCAACCACCACCACCCAAACCACCTTGGTGCCACGCACCGCTTTCCAGGTTAGCGAGGTACTGTAGAGGTTGCGAATAAAAAATAGGTGGAATATTTCCATCACCACCAGTGTGTTCAGTGCCAGCGTGCGAGCCAGCTCCACGGAGTAACCCTGGTCGATCGCGTAAGCGTAAATCCCGTAGACCCCGCATAGGAACAAAATAGACACCAGAATGATATGCCACACCAGAGCCCCGCTGAGTAGCGGTTCATTTCGGGGGCGTGGTGGGCGCCGCATGGTGCCATCTTCTGTGGGCTCGAAAGCCAACGCGATGCCCAGCGTGATGGCAGTGATCAGGTTCACCCACAATATTTGGACGGGGGTAATGGGCAAGTTCAAACCCAGAAACAATGCCACTATGATCGTCATGGCTTCACCGGCATTGGTCGGCAATGTCCAGCTGATGACTTTTCTGATGTTGTCGTAGACCGTGCGACCTTCACGCACAGCAGCGACGATGGATGCAAAGTTGTCGTCCGCCAAAACCAGTTCAGCAGCTTCCTTGGCGGCTTCCGAGCCTTTTTTGCCCATGGCAATGCCGGCATCGGCGCGTTTGAGCGAGGGCGCATCGTTGACGCCATCGCCGGTCATGGCGACGGTCAAGTCATGGGATTGCAGCGCCATGACCAGCCGCAACTTGTGCTCCGGGCTGGTGCGGGCAAAGATGTCGCAGTTCAGTGCTGCTTGCCGCAGCACAGCATCATCCATTGTATCCAGGTCTGCCCCGGTCAGTACGGTGTCGGGGTTTTGCAGTCCGATTTGTTTGCCGATGGCAGCGGCGGTTTTGGCATGGTCGCCGGTGATCATTTTTACGCGTATACCCGCGCCGTGGCACTCGCGAACCGCAGCAGCGGCCTCAGAACGCGGGGGGTCGATCATCCCCACCATGCCCAACAAAGTGAGGGTGCCATCTACGTCGGCGTCTTTCAGCACGGTTTGGGTGGAGGCCGCAGAACGCACCGCAAAAGCCAATACACGTTGCCCCTGCGCCGCAATCGCCTCCGCATTTGTGTTCCAGTACCCGGCGTCCAGTGGCTCGGTCTTGCCGTCATCGGCGCGCTGATAATTGCACATTGCCAATATCCGCTCTGGCGCACCTTTGACAAACACGAAGGCATGGCGTTCGTGATCGTGGTTGAGCGTTGCCATGAAACGGTGCTTTGCATCAAAGGGAATGGCATCAGTTCGCGTCCAAAGCGCTTGCTGGCTGCGTGGATCCACGTCCATTTTCCCGGCAAAGGCCAGCAGGGCACCTTCCATCGGGTCGCCCTCCACATGCCAAACGCCATCTTTCTGGTGCAATGCCGCGTCGTTGCACAGCGCGGCCGCACGGGCCAAGTCGTCTAACACACCGTGCTCAAGCGCAGACACCTGCACATCTTCAAGCCGGAGTGTGCCGGCAGGGGCGTAACCAACCCCGTCCAGCACAAAGCGATGTTGGTGGGTCAGCACGGATGCCACCATCATCTCGTTGCGTGTCAGGGTGCCGGTCTTGTCGGTGCAGATGACCGACACCGAACCCAGGGTCTCAATGGCAGGCAAGCGGCGCACAATGGCGTTGCGCCGCGCCATGGCTTGCACCCCTATGGCGAGCGTGATGGTCAGCACTGCAGGAAGCCCTGCGGGGATGGCTGCCACCGCCAGCCCTACCACCGCCATGAACATCTCAGAAAACTCGTGATGACCTACGAAATAACCATAGGCAATCAAGAGTACCGAAATGAGCAGGATAAAAATGGTCAGCCATTGGGCAAACGCACCCATCTGTTTCACCAAAGGGGTGGTGAGGGTTTGCACCTCGGAGAGCAGGCCGCTGATATGCCCGATCTCGGTGTTTGCACCGGTTGCCACCACCACGCCTTTTCCCTGCCCGCTGGTGACCAGCGTGCCGGAAAATGCCATGCAGGTGCGGTCGCCAATTGCAGCCCCCGCAGCCACCGCGTCGGTGTGTTTTTCGACGGGCACGGATTCCCCGGTCAGAATTGCCTCTTGCACAGACAGGCCATGCGCGGTGATCAGGCGCAGATCGGCGGCCACCTTGTCACCTGCTTCGAGCAGGACGATGTCGCCCGGGACAAGGTGCTCCCCGGCGATGCTGATGCGCCCGCCATTGCGAATGACATTGGCGCGGGGAGCCAGCATGTGGCGAATCGCATCCATGGCGTGTTCGGCCTTGCCTTCCTGCACGAAGCCGATCACGGCGTTTGCAAACACCACAGCCAGAATGACACCGGTATCAACCCAGTGCCCCAAAAAGGCCGTGATCGATGCCGCGCCTATCAATACGTAGATCAGGATGTTGTGAAAATGGTGCAGAAAACGAATGAGAGCAGATCGTTGCGCGGCTTGCGGCAAACGATTGGGCCCATATCTTGTGAGTCGCTCTTGCGCTTCGTTCTGATCAAGGCCGGTAACAGCGGCCTTCAGATGCGTGCAAACAATCTCTGTGGATCGGTTATGCCACACGGCTTGAAATTCGTCGGACTTCGAATTTTGCATTGGTTAACCTGTGTGCTTGTGACCGCCAGAACCTGGAGACACACTTGCGCGTAGCCACAGATGGGTTGAAGATACAAAATAATTTTACCGTAGTCGGTATTATTTGAGAACCTCGGAAGGGGGAAAGTGAGTGGAAATCTCCGGCAAGCACACTGACAAATTCGTCAATGCACACGAGAGTTGTAAGAAGGAATGGACGGTGGGGTATAGGAATTTAAAATGCACTTTTTTAAGAAACATGAATGTATCCAATGATCGTCAAGCGGTCAAACGCGCGCACAACTCATAAAAAAGCCCACGGCTCGCTCAACATCGGGCCTTTGCGATCGATAACATGCCGCATAATCATGCAACTTGCCCGTCCACTAAATCAGACCTCGCTCCTACTGCCGTGTTCATCGATCTCGAAAAGTTCAAGCAGGTCAACAACGAACAGGGCCACGACACGGGTGATAGCCTGCTGCGCCGTGTCACGGCGGTTTTCCGCAGCCGTATCCGCGCCGGCGACAGCATCGACCGCCTGGGCGGCACGATACGCGACAAGGGTTGGCCGGTGGCCTTCAGCATGGGTGTCGTCAGCTGTCGCCGGGCACCGGATGATCTGGAGTTGCTGTTCAACAAGGCCGACCTGCTCATGTACGAAGCCAAGGAAGCCGACCGTGACCGCATTCTGCAACACGTCTCGGACGAGGTGGCGTGATGAGCAGCCTCGCCCTGATCGGCGGCCTCGCCGGCGGCGTCGGTCTGTTTCTGCTCGGCATGGGGATGATGACCGACGGCATGAAGCTTGCCGCCGGGCCCGCGTTGGAGCGTATTCTCGCCCGTTCGACGAAGACGCGGCTGCGCGGTCTGGCGTCCGGGCTCATGGTGACCGCGATGGTGCAGTCGTCGAGCGCGGTGACGGTCGCCACCATCGGCTTTGTCAATGCCGGCCTGCTCAACCTGTCGCAGGCATTGTGGGTGTTGTTCGGTGCCAATGTCGGCACTACCATGACCGGCTGGCTGGTGGCGCTGGTCGGGCTCAAGTTAAAGATCGAGGCGCTGGCTTTGCCGCTGATCGGCGTCGGCATGATCCTGCGCCTCTCCGGCGAAGGCGCGCGGCGCGGCGCGCTGGGCACGGCGCTGGCCGGCTTCGGCGTGCTCTTTCTCGGCATCGACATGCTGAAGGAGAGCTTCTCCGGATTGTCGACGGATTTCCAGTTGCCATCTGGCGACGGCGTCAGCGACATCGTGCTGCAGGTGGGCATCGGCATCATGCTCACGGTACTGATGCAAAGCTCCAGCGCCGCGCTGGTGATAGCGCTGACCGCGGCGCAAGGCGGCCTGTTGACGATACAGGGCGCGGCCGCGGTGGTCATCGGCGCCAACATCGGTACCACCGTGACCGCGCTGATCGCCGCCATTGGCGCCACGCCAAACGCCAAGCGCGCTGCCGCGGCCCATATCATTTTCAACCTGCTCACTGGCGTCGTCGCCCTGTTGCTGTTGCCCTGGTTGGTCGGTTTCCTCTCCGTACTGCGCGAATGGCTGGGACTCGACGGAGCACCCGCGGCCAAACTGGCGCTGTTCCACACCGTGTTCAATGTACTCGGCGTGGTGTTGATCTGGCCTGTCGTCGCGCGTCTGACAACATTTCTCGAAGCCCGCTTCACGATCGCCGAGGACGACGAAGCCCGCCCGCGTCATCTCGACAAGACCGTGCTGGCGGTGCCGACGCTGGCGCTCGATGCACTCCAGCGCGAAGTCCGCCGCCTCGGGGGTATTGCGTTGAACACGGTGCGTGCCGCGATCGAAGCGCCCGCAGGTCCGGCGCTGGCACGCCACAAGCTGGTGGTGGCCCGGCTCAACCTGGCCATCGCGGATTTTGTCACCCGCTTGCATGGCACCGGCATGGCCGCCGACAGCGCGCACCGCCTGCCGGAGATCCTGCGCGTGGCGCGCTATTACGAGACGGCGACGGAACTGGCGGTTGAAGCTTCTGCCGCCATGGGTGAAATAGCCGACGGCGAATCCAGCTCGGAAGCCACGGCCTTCGCCGATACCGCGCTGGCCTTGCTCGCGCGGTCTGATCCCGCCGGCACCGGCGTCAGCGCCGACCTCGAGGTGGCCGCGGGTGACATGGAAAGCGCCTACCAGGCGCTCAAGGCCTATCTGCTGACAGCCGGCGCGCAAGGCCGTCTGCCAGTCAAAGCAATGGATGCTCGACTACGCGCCGCCAGCGCGCTGCGCCGCGCGCTAGTGCAGGCGGTCAAGGCGGCAAACCTGTTGGCGTCCGGTACCGGGAAAACGCCGGCAAGCTCTTCACAACAGGAAACATCATGATTGCAAGGAAAGACACATCCACTGATCACGGACGCGCGGCCCATGTCGGCCGCACTGTCCTGATCGGCTTCTTTACCGTCGCGCCGTTGTGGCTGACCTGGCTGATCTTCGACTTCCTGTTTGCATCCTCACCAGCATGGGCACACCGCCCGGTTGGTCGCGCCAATATCTGAAACCCTGTCGAACGGGTTGCTCACCCGTCTGCCGCTGGTGCAGTCCGTCCATGGCGGTGCCAAACGTTTTCTCCAGACGCTGAGCAAGCCGCCGGTCTCCGGTCAGCGTGTGGTGCTGATCAGTTTTCCAACCCCGGAAATGAGGGCTGTAGGCCTGGCCACCAAGATCATGCACAACGAAGTAACCGGATGCGAACTCGCCGCCGTCTATGTGCCGACCGCGCCCAATCCGACGTCGGGCTACATAGAGATCGTGCCCCTCGACGAGGTGGTGCAGACCGACTGGACCATCGAACAGGCGATGAGCTTCATCATGACCGGCGGCGCCAATGCGCCGGACAAGATCGCCTTTACCCGTGCAGCAAGGCGGGAGAACGTCGCTGATCCACACGCCTGATTGCATGCCGCGTATTCTCGCCGCCGGTTGCTTGGCCGAGAGCCCCCAAGCGCGTCAGTTTGAGCCTTGGCTATGGCACGAACAGCGGGGCGCGCGTCGAACACAATTTCTCGGCGCGGCATCAGCATCTGCCTTGGCGTGAGATCCAGACGCTTTGAAACCGTGATGGCCACCGGCAGCAGCGCGGCCACGCCGATGTTGTTCATGAACGCCGATATTGCGCCACCGACGAGCATGAAGATCGAAATCATGCGCAGTACGCTGCGACCGGCCACGCGCGCGACCTGCACCCCAATTTGGTTGGAGATGCCGGCCCGCGTCAGGCCCTCGCTGATGATGAACATCGCCCAGACCGTGACGACCGCCGGGTTGGCGAAGCCGCCCACCGCGTCCGCCGGCGACACCAGACCCAGCACCGCCAAGCTGGACAGCACGAGCAGCGCCACCAGGTCCATGCGGATACACTCGGTGACGAACAGCACCAGCGCCACAGCAAGGATTCCCAATACCAGCGCGATCTCCAGTGTCATTGACGATTCCCATGGGTTGTATTGTTGAATGGCGCTGGTGGCAGCAGGGGGCATGCACCAACACCCGACAAAACCTCACGCCCTCGAACCGTGAGGTCGGTGACTAAGCGGAACTGCTGGCGCGGGTCGATCGGGTAGGCTCGAAGTGTGGTTATCGTGCCCCAGACCCTAGCCTGCATATTTCACGGGTCGGCCCGCCTTATATACGCTTTTCATTTTTGGCGAACTATAAATTCTGCGAATCCAAACTGTACTTCGTAAGGTTGATGGCCTACGTACTCGATAGCGGGCGGCTGAGCAGCGCTTTTCCGCTCTCTTCCCTCGTAATATCTTGATATTACTCGGTCAGTCGAGCAAAA
>CAMTWK010000041.1:0-5686 GCA_947085425.1 uncultured Burkholderiales bacterium
AACATCACCGCCACCGTGGTGCCGCGGCCGACACCACGCGCCGCCAGCGCCGAGGCCAGCCGCCGGGTGCGCACATAAAATTCACGCCAGGTCAGCCGCCGCGTGCCGTAGATCACCGCGGTGCGATTGGGATACACCGCCGCCGCCTTCGGCAAAAACGACAACGGCGTGAGCGCGGTGAAATTGGCCGGGTTCTTTTCCAGACCCTGATCATAAATCGCCATGGCGGACCTCCTGAGGGGTGAGACGACTCGACGTTTTATTATCGCGCTGGACGAATGTGGCGGATAGTGAAAAGAGAAACACGCCTATTGGCGGGGGTTTTCAGGTATTTTTGGCTGGAACGGCAAGCGGGGCGGGAGTATTGAAAACGCGCACCCGACCTCCCAAATCCTTTCATCGACTCCAAGAATCAAATTTAATCCCTATTGAATCCCCCAACGTTCCTTCAACCGCCCAACTGTGAACGCCCAAGATGTTGCTACTGGTCGCGCCACAGTGTTCTGGTTTCCAAAGAAGCCCGACTCCTTCGCCGCTTGGTTGACAGGGACTTTCTTGATCCACTCTACCGGTACCAAGTACTCAGCCTCTTCCGGCGAGTCAATAGATTTGGTTGCGTTGGCAATTTTTAGGGGTAACGAACCTATGGGAACGGATTCACCACTAGCATTTACGACGAGGAAGTCATCAATAGCGACACGCGGGCCTGTAACCTTGCCGACGCCGACATAGCCCGTACCGGGGATATTCACCCACACTCGATCTCCCGCATCCAGCAGCTTCAACGTATTGCTGTACCAGTTTCCGCCACCGCCAGAAATGAAACCGTACTTCATCGCCTCATCCCAATCGCGATTGGTGTCGCCGCCGAATGAAACGTAATACTCACCGTTCCACGGCTCTTTGGCCCCGCCGGCTTTGCTCGTCAACGCGACATTTACCTGTGTTTCGGTCGGATCAAGGAGCCAGGCGCGGCTTAGCAGCAGTTCAGTTTCGTTCTGAAAGACTTGGAAGAAAAGCACATTGATCGCGATGTCGCGTTCGTTCAAATACCGGACGATGCGCTCAGTTGCATCGTCAAGCTCGGCCGCGACAATGGTGATCTCATGGGACTGATTGAGCTCGTCATCGTCAAGCTCGCGACCGAATCGTCTCTTAAAGTCCGCGTTGAGGTCCCCGCCACTCGAAAAGCGTTTGTATATTTGGGCAATCTTATCAGCGCGTAGCGTGGCGACCCACGATGCGTAGTCGATTGCCTGCGCAGCGATTTCACGCGGCGTTTTGTCACGTTTGAGTTCGATCACTACGAGCGAGCCATCCGGCGTGATCGCCAGTAGATCTACTCGCCCGCCGAAGGCGGTTACCTCCTGTCGCCCGATCAGCATCCATGCGCTGGAAAGAATGTTCGGGTCACGAACGATCATGTCTTCCAACAGTTGTTCGCTGGGGAGGAGTCCTGCCGCGAGTTGAACAGGTTGAGCACCGACTTTCCAGATGGCGTGTTTGATCGACATAGTTAACGTAGAAGGTTTAGGTTCGGAGGCGGAAGAGAAGGCGTTTTTGCAGCTAGGCAGTAGGAGTTCGGCTACTTGTATGCGGTCGAAAAAATGTTTGCATGCGTTCTTGCGTCTTGCAACTCTCTAGGCGTGGCTTCACTCATGTTGCACTCTCCTCAATCACATCCGCGCCCAAATCCCCCGCAATCAGCCTGAATTGCTCTAGCGCCGCCTCTAAATCCTCAACGATCTCCTGCGCGATCACATCAGGCGGAGGCAGATTGTCTGAATCAGCGAGGCTATCGTCCTTTAGCCAGAAAATATCGAGGCTTGCTTTGTCTCGCGCAATCAACTCGTCGTAGCTGTAGGCACGCCAACGTCCTTCGGGATTTGCCTCATTCCACGTCTCGGTTCGTTGATACCGGTTCGACGGGTTATAGAGCGAGATAAATTCATCGAGATCTTCGCGCTTCAGCGGATTGGTCTTGAGCGTGAAATGTTTGTTGGTCCGCAGGTCGTAAATCCACAGCTTCTTGGTCCATGGGGTTTCAGATGCCGGCTTGCGGTCAAAGAAAACCACATTCGCCTTAACCCCCTGCGCATAAAAAAGCCCGGTCGGCAGCCGGAGCAACGTGTGCACGTCGCACTCATGCAGTAACTTCTTGCGAATAGTCTCGCCCGCACCGCCTTCGAACAGCACGTTATCTGGCAACACTACCGCCGCGCGGCCGTTGATTTTGAGTAGCGTCTTGATGTGCTGTACGAAGTTGAGCTGCTTGTTCGACGTTGTTGCCCAAAAATCGTCTCGTTCAATGATGTCTTTTTCGCTTGTCGTTTTACCGTCGTCACCAACGATCATCGTGCTGCTCTTTTTGCCGAATGGCGGGTTCGCGAGCACGATGTCGAACCTGTCGCCAGGGTCGCTCGCGAGCGCATCCGACACCAACACCGGCACATTGGCGTCTGACCCAATGCCGTGCAACATCAAATTCATGGCGGCTAGACGTGCGGTGCTCTGCACCAGCTCCCAGCCACGCATGGCGTGTTCTTTTAGGTGCTTCTTTTCAGCTTTGGTCAGGGTGGTATTGTTCGCCACCAAAAAATCATGTGCGGCTAACAAGAACCCAGCGGTGCCGCACGCAGGGTCGCAGATGGTCTCGCCGGGCTTTGGCGCAATGGCATCAACCATTGCTTTGATCAATGCACGCGGCGTGAAGTATTGTCCCGCACCGGATTTTGTGTCTTGCGCATTCTTTTCTAGCAAGCCCTCGTACGCGTCGCCTTTTACATCCGCACCCATCGCGGACCAATTCTCAGCGCCAATCAAATCAACAACAAGCCGGCGCAACTTCGCGGGGTCTTGAAATTTGTTTTGCGCCTTGGTGAAGATCAGCCCAAGCACGCCCTTCTCGGTGCCGAGCTTTTCCAGTGTGTGGCGATAGTGGTCAAACAACTCGTCGCCATCTTTCTCCAACAGCGTCGGCCATGCGTAGGCCTTCGGAATCATGTTCGGTTGGCTCGCATCTTGGCTGAATGGCGGCCTGCTGCGCTCATCCGCCATTTTGAGAAACAGCAAATAAGTGAGCTGCTCGACGTAGTCACCATAACTCATGCCGTCGTCACGTAAGACGTTGCAGTAGTTCCAGAGTTTTTGGACGATCGTTGCAGAATTCATTTCGTTTTGCTTTCTAAGATACCCACACACAAGGCGCGCAAAGTTTCCATCGCGCGTTCTGGGTCATTTCGATTCATTTCAAGCGCCAGCAATCCATCGGTATCCTCGCTCGTCTGGCTCAGTAACATCGCCGCGATTCGATCACGCCCTGCGGCGTCAAGCAACGCGCCTGCGTCGTTGCCAAGCATTCGAGCACCGGCAATTTCGTAATCAAAGTTCTCCGAGTCGGCCCACGCTGAGAACTCCTCCCATAGCCGGTCATGATTACCGGCATCGAGATAGTGCTTGGTGATGAACTGCAAGTCATAAGCGTCTTTGAGCGGCTCATCGTAATGACGAGCCTGCCACGCAATCAGTTTAAGAGTAGCCAATGCTGCGAGCGACACAACGTTGATAGATACACTTTCCGGCAGCGTCATCATGATGGCGCTCGCCCGCGCCTCACGAAAGCCAAATACATCCATCACTTCATCACCGGACGGCGGCCAAGCAATCGTGCGATCAGACCTTTCGAGCCCACCGAAAGGGACGATGTCGATGGGCAACGTTAGATTTAGTTGCCGATACCGCAGTTGATGTTGAATGCCCGGAACTGCGGTAAAGCCAAAGTCGGTAATCAACCTTTCGCGCAGGGCCGCAAACGCTTCCCACCCAGAGACGGCAAGCGCGATATCAATGTCCTCTGTCTGTCGCAGGGGCGCCAGGTTGTACCCATAGCGCAAATGCAAGTCCCGCGCGAAGGCCCCGACGATAAGCAGATCTACATCCAGCCCGTCAGCGGCGCGCTGGACTTCGCCGATTGCTTTTGCGTGCAGCGCAAGGTCAGCGAGATCAGCGAGGTGTGAGTATGGGAGTGATGGTTTTGTCATATAAGATTTCTGCTGTTTCGATGCATCGCGCGTCACCGGTCGCAAGCAGGTCGGCGTACACCAACACGGGCGGCACTGTACGCTTTGGCTGGCCAAGCGTATTTGGTAGGCCAAGTTCATCGTAGTGTTGTTGCAGTGCCGTACCCCAGAACGGCTTTCTCACTTCGACAGTCGCTTCCAATCTCCCTCGGTTATCGTTCGGCACCTTGGTCAGGCGATGCTCATGGATGAACTTTGCGGGTAGCCTTTCGGTGTAGATCGTCAGCACACCCGGTCGCAGGTACTCCGTCATGATTGCAGCTGCTGGCTCGCCGCCCCACCACATCGCGCCCGGCTCCATCGCCCACTCTTTCCAATCGGCGATCGTCGGCGCGTTGTACGCCGCAGTCAGCGTCTTAGGCCGCATTGTTCTTGCGTAGGCCATTGCCCACTCGTCAAGCAGGCGCTTGTTCGCATTCATCCGTCTGATACCGGGCATGACCAACACATGGCCTTGGTCGCGCAAATCATTCAGGACGCCAGGGATCGCCCCCAGCGCAACATTTGCTTCTAGTGCAATCTCGCGTTGCGGTCGATCAATCAACGCCGGGTCGCACAGCAGGGCAAACAAGACCTTCAATCCCGCCGGTGTGCCGCCCTTCGCTGCATGCGGAGGCGCACCGGTTTGCACTGCTTTACGGCCAACCACATAGATCAGCCAGTCTGGCGCTTCCAGATATGCGTTGCCCGCGGTATCAATGAACTGCTGCCCGGCTTCACGGAGCCGATCCGCGACTGGCGGCGTTATGTGGTCTGTAACGAGAATGACAGGCTTGCCATGTTCTAACGCCTGCGCTTTGGTCTGCGCAAGAATTGCGCCGAGCGTGGCTGGCGTGACGGTACGTTTGGCTTCGATGGCGACATCGATTTGGACTTTGTCTTTCGCGATGCGCGCAAAGGCATCCACCTCCCGCGCATTCGCGCGGACGTTTCCCTTTTGCAAGGTCGCCTTAAAGCCCAGCGGCGTTAAAGCCGCAAACGCATCAGTAATGAGCGTAGTTTCGTTCATTTGTTCATATTCCTTGCTTGTTCATTTATTGTGAACGGATGCAAATTTTGAACGATTTTGGCTAAATGTTCAAGTTTTATCTATGTTCACAAAAATAGAACATGGCGAAAAAATGAACAACTGCAGCCGGCGGGCAATCTATGAGCACCAAAAGTCCTTTATTGGCCGGTGTTTCGGAGCAAAAACGCTAATTCAAGTACGAGTCCGTACACGCGGTAGGCGGTTAAATGCTACCTTGTCAATCAGCGTGCAAAACTTTCCAGTTTAGGGGTGGAAACTATTGGACGCTGTTTCCACCCCTAAACTGGAAAGTTTTGCACGCTGATTGACAGCATGGGGACTAAATACAAAAGTCATTCATTGGCGCAGGTTGTCGGGCAAAAAGTGCTGAAACAGCCCGCCAAATCACGAATCTTGGAAAATGGTGCCCGACCCGAATGGCACTTACTTATGGATAAATTCGGTCTCCGCATCAGAATTCGTGATTCGTAGCGCCACTCTTCCGCTTGTCTCCCCGGCAAACAACCACACGGGTTGCGCCGGGCCGGGGCCTAAGTTTGTCGAATTCTTCGATAACGCAACTTGGATCCCGGCCTTC
>CAMTWK010000042.1:0-12368 GCA_947085425.1 uncultured Burkholderiales bacterium
CATCATTCCGCTATCGTGACCGACGATTCCGGAAAGTCCGGAAATTCGGTCACGTTCGCCCGGAATGACCGGTCACCTTGAATCGGAATCACCGGTCACGTTCGTCCGGAATCACCGGTCACGTTGCTCCGGAATACCCACAAGGCGGACTTCTTTAATTTAAGCTGGTTCGCAAGGCGGGAGACAGGTCACTTACGCACCACACACAAGGGCTTGAAATTTGTAAAAAATGGAGCCGATTATTTTTGATTCCTAATCAACTACAATATTCCGGATAAAAAAATAAGGTAAATCATGAACAAAGATAATTCATGAAGGCGGGAAAGCTGGGAGAGTTTGCTGCAGAGGATGTTTTTACCGAGTGGAAAAGGCGTACTAAGGCGGCAAAAGCGAGCGTGACAATTTTTTCGCCCTATTTAGATAAAACTGCGACCTTGGTTTTAAAAAACGCCGCCCATTTAAAGCCCGCACAGGTCACAATTGTAACGACCATAAATGCTGATGCGCTACTATCCTCCCCTTGGCAACTCTTTGAGCTGAGAAATTTAGTCAATGCAAAATATACAGTTTTGGATGCTGTAGACATTCACGCATAAGTATTGCTAATCGATGATTGCTTCGCAACGGTTGGTTCGCAAAATTTTACTAAACGAGGAAGGAAAAATAAGGAGTGCACAAGTCTGCCGTCGGTTCCTCTTTTTAGCTCGCCTTTCGCTGCCACTCTCATTGAATGGCGCACATCAGGCAAGCCAATTGAATTGGACTATATCAATTCGTTGATTGATCTTCTGGAACCGCTCTTGCGCGAACAAGAAATACTTACCGAAAAAACGACTGAAGTCATAAACCAATGCAAAAGCGAATGGGAACAGTCGAAAAAACAAAATAGCAAATTCACTCACCACTCTCACGAGGACGACGATCAGGCCGACGAAATTCAATTGGAAAAAATGGCCCTCGAATCGCAAATTCAGCTCGAACATGGTGAGGCATTATTGGAGGTTAAGAGTCACCTTGAACCGTATTCGCAGAAGCCGTATGCTCGTCTAGATCGTTACTCTGATGGCAACTTAACAGACTGGGTTGGGCTCGACAGTGACAACTCTAGGACGCGAATTTCCTTGACTCGATTGGGATTCTATCCAGCGTATCTATCGGACACCAAGCGGTTTGCATTTGTACGAATTGGCAAGACAGGTATTACGTATTTTCGCGATACCGTTCGCCGAAACGGGCTCAAATTTGACGATTTTACGTGTGACGGGACCGTATCATTTCCAGAAACCGGATGTCGTCGTCGAAACATTATTCTTACCTTAAATATCCACGGACACGGGTCATGCAAAATTGAAATTCACTACAGCCCTAGAGGAACCACTGTTGTAAATGTTGGGCCGGACTGGCACAATCAAATACCAAATGAGAGCATTGTGCTTAGATTTTCCAGCATTGATGTGATTGAGCATTTGCTTGAGCAGGCGTTCAAACCGTTTACGTATGAGTCCCTTGGAATTAAAGATAAAAATTTGCCTGATTACCTAAAGGATCCTTACTACCGAATGACAATTATTCAAATTCGATCTGCACCAATACTTCATGTTGCAATAAATTCTTAAATAGTCGTTTTTTTTAATCATCCGCGCCAGCTGTTGTGACCTGCCCCCCCTCGTAGCGTACCCGAAGCAGATACGATGGCGAGTAGCGATTGGTACGTGCGGCTTCGAAACAGTGGACTGTCAACTGAAGTCGCCATTCGAACTAAGGGGCCGATAGATATATTAGTCTAGGAAACAATTCTCACGATGGAACGTGAGAAAATTTTTCCTCGCGTCATTTCTAAATTCATCCGGCAAGGATGTGGTGATATTGATGCCCAGACTATTTTTGGCCGACTCAGAAAGTCTCTCAGAACAAATTATTTTCCAGTCTTCTCCAAAGGATATTAAACCGGCATCAAACGCAGCATCCCATAACGCTGACAACAGGAGTCCATTGTCCAAATTTCCACGCGCCTCAGTATCAGTTTTGCATTTTGACCACGGTTTAATGTGGGACGCAATCAGCAGCGGTTTTCCTTCAATGTTTGACATCCAACAATTTGCGCCTCGCTTTCTAATTAACGCATCACGAAAGATTCCCTGACCAAATCGCACTTTTACTAACGCATCCCGCTCTCCAGTCGTACAACGCTCGGTGTCCCGCTCAAATTCTTCCTGCACGGCATTTGTGATGGCGGAGGACGGCGCAACATCAAGGTACAAGCCTACCAACTCAACAAGAGAATCAAATTTTTCAACTTCAATTAGCAACAGATCATTTTTGGTAGGCGTTAGAAACGGTGCATCTTGCGCACTCAGCAAAAGACTTGAAGGATTACCATCTTGCGGGTAGCGTTTAACCACAGTCGCTTTGCCTATAAACTTACTTTCAAATGAGTCACCCAATCTGGTTTTCGCGTTGACATAAATTGATAGCGTTTTTTTATTATTTCTCATGGATAACTGATAGTTTCCAAAATTCGGGAAACTAAAGATGTGATTGTTGGGTTTGTCAACGCGGCTAGTAGACTTTGTAAGTTTCGCCCCAAATTCAGCGACAAGAATTTTTTCTGCTGCTTCGAATTGATTGTGCACTTTATCTTTCATGATAATGAATGTTTATTTGGAGAAGCCGATTGGAACGCGATTGCATGACAAAGAGTATTCACCAAACACAGCTGCGCAATCGTATTGCGTGATGTGTTTGACAGCCGGGGATTTGCGAAAGGAAGTTGCAGGTTCTGTAAAAGAGATGGCGGACTTCCCCAATTTATGCTGATACGCAAGGCGGGGAGCAGGCCCCCTCTGGCACGCTCAATAGGGCTGCATACTACGAATCATATAATCCACACCAAATCAAATCCAACAAGATTTCTTGAAGCAACAGGTTAAGTCACCCAATCCAATTCGAAAGTACTATCACCGTATGCTGATGATGCAGAATTTAACACCTCATTTTCACCGTTAATAGTTTTCAGCTAACACAGCCATCCATAGCTACGTATTCGCTTGCCCAGCAGAGGGTATTGACGAGCGCCATACTATCTACAGATTGACACTTCACCTCAAGAAGTGCCGGGCTCATCACAATCATCGAGAGACACCTCGCACGCGATATGGCAACATTTAATCGATTCTTACTAAATAGAAAATCCATGAAACGAGGCATGGTCTCAGCATTAGATGTCGTCATTGAAACAATCACCGCCTCAGCTTCCTGGCCCTGAAACTTATCAACAGTGCCAACTCGCGCGCCCTCGGGCAGGGTTGCTCGCAAAAAATTGACCTGAACGTTATAGGGGGCGACAACCAAAATATTCTCCAAAGTCATTGCATGCTCCAGGCCGTCACGATCAGCAAATCGCTGTCCCAATAGACTCAAATATAACTCGTTTACGATTTGCGCCTCTTCTTCACTTTTCTGGGAACACCCCTCATGGATTGCCGGAAAATAAATCAACCCGGTAGGAGACAATTTTGAGTGTGCTTTTGCATTGAGAATTAGTCGTTGCGTCGCATTTTTTGTTTCAGCCTTGAGGCGCCCGTCGTAGACGGCATCCGAAATGAACCCACAGACACCGGGATGCATCCGCCAACTTGTTCCAAGAAAAATGCCACGGTCCGGAGAAATGGTCGCCTGTCCTTGCAACAAAAAGTCTAGGCTAGACAAACCAGAATCACCGGGGTGGACGCCTTGAATTGGCTGGCCCAACTGCATTTGATCGCCGAGAAGAACAATGTTTTTTGCGCTTGTTGCCATTGCAACAAGATTAGCGGTGGCAACCTGCCCCGCTTCATCGACAAACAAGTAATCAAGAATTTCGTCAAATGATTCATCACTAAATAGCCATGCGGTACCTGCAATCAACTTAACAGTCGGCGTGGTGATGGCCTCAAAAACTTCATCGTTACTATCAACACTTTCAATGTACTTGCCGACAAATTCTGACCCCGAGGTTTGGGATGATGCCTTGTAACATCCCTGGAACGACCTTCCGCTTTCGTGAGCACGCTTTTCGACCGCGTGAAGTAGATTGTGAATGGCTTTATGACTATTTGAAGTTATGCCGACTTTGAATCCCTTTGAAACAAGCTCCAGAATGAGGTGCGATCCCGTAAACGTCTTTCCAGCGCCTGGCGGGCCTTGAATAAATAGATGGCTATCATCCAGCTTTTGGACAGTACAAATTATTTGCGGCAGCGCAGCAGTGTCATGGTCAATAATTGGCGCACCTTGGCTATGCTCGCGCAAGCGCGGCGCCTGTCGCATCAAAAACATCAAGGCAGCGCTATATTTTTCATTCGCCAAAAATCCATCCGCAAGTCGGAATAGCGCCTCGCGCATTTTGTTTGACGACAGTGGACCTCCGGATGAAATGGAAACTGTTTCAGGAATCTCTTTCTTTGATGAAATCTTAATCGTCACAATTCGTTCAATTTCATCAATGGCCTCGATAACGCCAAGTCCTTCAGTATTGTCAGTACGCAAACATGGCGATCCCGCTCGCAACTTAAAGTCCTGCTCAGGGTAGCGGTATCGAGCCACGTTTGGCCCTTTACCATTTTGAGCCGGTGTCACAGTAAGCAAGGTTAGACTGGCAATGCACTCTGGATCGTCAATCAAATCCTCTATTGACATGTCCTGCCGTGCAAATAGCGCCCACCAAATGGGCTTTTCTGCACGGCGATGGAAGTCAAGCAACTGAAATAGCAATATGCGCAATCGTTGATCGTCCGTTAGGCAATCGCTATCGCGGTCGAATCCGCCCAGCAACTTAGCTTCGTATTCGACCAATCGCGCCTCGTGCGCGACGACTTTCTCGGATTTTTCCGAAACTCGTACAGCAGTAGTCGAACTCCTATGCGCCGTATGATCTGACGCCGACAATTTCATCAGCCAGTCATGTAGAAGTTTGGTCGAAACACAATCGTCTTCGTTGTATGCACGAATTTTTTCTAACAATGAGTCATCTTGAGATTGACGCCATTTTTCATAGTAAACAATACTCGCCCCAGCACTAGTTACCTCGCCATCACGGGGTGGCATATAGAAGGTTTCAAGGTTTTTGATTGAATATCGAGGCTCTGATACGCGAATCGCTTCGCGCACAACTTGATAAAGGTCGACAAAGCGCGCGTCACGAAGTAATTGATCAATCTCGGCCTCACGGATACCATGCAAAGACATTAGACGCTTCAAGGCAACGGGCTCGTAATGCGCGTAGTGATAAATGTGGGCGTTTGGATGAGCCTTTATTCGCGCGGTCACAAATTCTATAAATGAGGAAAACGTAAGTTTTTCTTCTTTGCGATCGTGCGCCCAGAAATCGCGAAACACCCATTCGCCCTTCTCAAACAAATAGACCCCAAACAGGTATTCCAAGCCGTCCTCATAAAGGGGATCACCCTCCATATCAAAATAGATGTCGCCATCACAAGCGCCAGGTAACCTGTCAAATCCGACTGCCGTATCTGAACTGCGCGGTAATAACTCCAGTTGGTTTTCACCTGTCAGCCGCTTTTTAAGCTGCAACGAGGCTTGGGCCCTCAAGCGGCCCAGAGTGTCAGGATGCATTTTTGGGACTACGCTTCCACTAGGAAGTTCGCCGAGCTGCGCCAACGTCTTGATGCCATGCTGGTTTAGTCTCACGATTTGAATCTTTGAAATATTGGCGACGCGATTGAGGTGGTCGTTTGCTTCCCACTCCTCGGCACACCGATCTCGCCAATCGCAGACGCTGCAGTGATCACACTTTTCTGGGGTTGTTTTCGGAGACTTTGATAGAAATTGTTCAAATCTCTGACGCACTTTTTCATAATAGTATCGGTAGTCGTCTACGCGAAAACTTACTTCAGATCGATCTCCTAGAATGAGGTGCATGGATTGCGGTGCAATGCCTTGCATTTCCGTCAGCAGTTTTGAATAATGCGCCAACTGGATCATGAATTTAGGCTTTGCGCGGCGCGCGAGCTTCGTATCGGCGACTTCATAACTCCATGCACCCAGCAACGATGGCGTTTCAACCCGCTGTAGAAAATCAGCATGCCCAGTGAACTCGCCGTCAGACAGCGCCGCTTGGAAGATAACGTCTGCGCCTGTTTTCATTGCATCAGTGGTCGCAATAATATTGGCCACCAAATCATGGCCTGCCGACAATTCCACAATCGTTATATTTTTTGCTTGCAAGCCTTTAAGAAAATCAGCTTCATGCGCAAAACCTTTGTCACGAATCAGCTCGTTTTGCTCGTCTGGCGGACTCCTTTGCAACGGAGTTTCTAGATTAATTAGATTGAGTGATGTTAAGTGCTGACACTCCAAAAAGGCCATCAAGTCTGATGCCGAGTACACAACCTTCCCATTGCGCTTTTGCATAAGACCTTTCGTTATTGATACGAATATAAACAATCAAGGACAATATCGCTCGATTAATTTTGTCGCTTGGTGCCAATCAGGATCCGGGATATTTCTCCCAAATTGCGTCGGAGATCTTAGTCGGTGGCGAATACTCACCTATTTCCCAAGTCGGAAATTCGAGCAAGTCATCAGACATCGAATTAATCACGTCGCGAAGCTCAACCTCTTCCTGCCATCGCATGGGAATCGCCTCAATACCCATTGCTGCCCCAAGCAGGTTTCCAGTCATGGCACCTGTTGAATCAGAATCGCCGTCGTGATTAATAGCGTGCAGGACACCGTCCTCAAAGTCCAACGCGATCAAGGCACAGTAGATGGAAATAGCCAATGCCTCCTCGGCGACCCACCCCACTCCCAATTTTGAGATGGCCAACTTCTTTGGAGGTTTTGACACAGCCAATTTTTCTGCGGTATTCATGGCATTCAATGTTTCTTCGTGATTGGGCCTTCGAATTAGGCAAGCCTTTGCCAATCCAATGGCTTCAACCAGGGATTTCCCGCGCACCAGAGCCTCGATCAAAACGGTAAAAACACCCGCAGTCAAAAACCCGGTTGGATGACCATGGGTAATTGCCCCGATCTCGGCGGCCAACGTAAAGGTGTCTTCAAAATCAGGGGGTTTCCTGAGGCTTGCCGCAAATAACCCAACCGGCGCAACACGCATGACCGCGCCGCAGCCTTTACTGTCATTTTGTGCCGGCTCACCAAAACTAGTCATTGCGCGAATGGATGCCAAGCAGGTCAGCCCTGGCGCTCGCCGTTCATGTAACGCCTGTTGTGAAAACAACCACCCCTGTGGTTCCCGAGCTGGCAACAACGGTAAGGTTGTTGCCTCACCCTGGGTTTTTAACCAACGCACATACGCATGTGCCGTGGTACCAGTGAGACTTGAAATGCCTTTATAACAACCGCGAACATACCCGCGCAATAACCCTTCTGCGGTAAACAGCGTCATTTGTGTATCGTCGGTGATGCGTCCGACTCCGCCATAACATGGCAAAAAGTCAGTCACGCCGGATGGCCCAAAGCGCGCTTCGATTTCGGGCAGGCGCATGAATTCAATCGGTGCGCCTAATGCATCACCAATGGCACCACCGAGCAGACAACCCCGGTAACGGGACTGTTGCGTAGGAACGATGACTGCAGGTATATCTAACATGGATATCGTCTCATTAATGAACTGTCGAGCCTTGTCGAAGCGACTTTGCAAGCATGCTTAGATCAACTTGTCCGTCGGGCAATCGAACTGCAAACACCGGGCGCGCATTTTCGCCCTCCGGAATAGCATCAATTTGTTCAAATTTCCTGAGTATTTCCAGCCCACAGGGCATATCGGCACTGGCCATTACACGGCCTTTGGCAAAGGCCAGCCAGCGCTTCCAAAAATCATCGCTGCAAACCGGTTTGACCACCTTGGCTGCCAGGATTATCTTGATTAACTTTTTAGCTTTGTTTCCTGCAGCGAGATCGCGTAGCAGGTGGCCGTCGACATGAGTCAAGCCTAGTCTAAGCACCTCCTGAATGCCCTCTCCCATCCAGATTGGCCGCATATCGGGTGGAAGCAATTCGTTTTCGCAATCATTGAACATCGACGGGTTTGCCGTCCACGCGAGATTCCATAACCCGATATGCGACAAAAACATCTCGCCCATCTGAAAAATCGGCCCTCTAGGCGAATAAGACTGATGGTAGTAGTTAGGCGGGTATTTGCTGTAGCAAAAGAACATCGCCTCTGCGGGCTGGCGTTTCTTGGTGTTGGTCATCTCGGGCGTTGTCCTTTGGCTAAAAGTAGTTTTCTGCAGCCATTCAGGCCGGCAGGCGGCGGGTGCGGTGACCGATCGTCACTACCGCGCCGGCTGCGTCCACCACCGCATAAATGCCGAGATACTGCTCAATCTTGGGTGCGGGAATATCTGTGCACTCACGCCGAACCCGCGCTTTTGCCTGTTTATTGAAATATAGAATTTCAGCGCCTTGATGGTCGTGTTTGACCGCACCGTAATCCATTAAGACTTCAATGGCGCTTGGCGGGATGCCGCGTTGCTGGGAACGGACCTTGGCATGCGACGTCATGATGAGCTCATTCATGTCAAACACCCCTGAAAAGTGGAAGTGAAGCCATTATTCAGGACCAAAAGCTCATAGAATGAGCTACCCATCAAATTTCCCAATCAAGGCCGCAAATGGATCGAACCGAACGTTTTTATAAGATCGATCAGCTACTTCGGCATCACTCTTCGGTCGACGTCCACACCATGACGGGTGAGTTGGGCATTTCCCTCGCCACTTTCAAACGAGACCTCGAATACATGCGCGACCGACTGCATGCGCCCATTATTTTTGACCGCGATTTAGGCGGATACCGATACGACAACCCCAATCCAAACGCCCCCCAATTTGAACTACCTGGACTCTGGTTCAATGCCGGCGAAGTCCATGCGCTGTTAACCATGCAGCAGCTATTGCAGAATTTAGAACCCGGCCTGCTTGCGCGACATGTTGACCCGCTCCTTAGTCGTCTAAAGCTCATTTTGGAGTCGGAAGATACGTCAATGGACGAAGTCGGAAAGAGGATTCGCATCCTTCGATCTGGCGCACGCACTTACAATCCGGCACATTTCGAGATTGTTGCCTCCGGCTTGCTGAAACGAAAGCAGCTATCCATTCAACATTACAATCGGGGACGGAACGAGGTCACCGAGCGGGTGATTTCCCCCCAGCGTCTCATCCACTACCGGCGCAATTGGTACGTCGACAGCTGGTGTCACCTTCGAAAGGAAATTCGAAGCTTCTCCCTGGATGCCATTCGCAACGCCACCATGATGGATGAATCCGCCAAGGAAATCAGCGACACTCTACTTAATAAGGCGCTTGCCAGCGGTTATGGAATTTTTGGTGGTGAAAAGGTCGCGTGGGCAAAACTGCGATTTTCGCCAACGGTGGCGCGGTGGGTGTCAGCTGAACAGTGGCACAAGGACCAGCGCTCGCGTGAAGATGTGGATGGCAACTATCTGCTCGAGGTGCCCTACTCGAACAGCCGAGAATTAATGATGGATATCCTCAAGTACGGGCCCGATTGCGAAGTATTGTCACCCGCAAACTTACGCAAGGAAATATCAGTAGCCGTTCAGGCGATGGGTGCGAACTACACGGAGTAAGGGATTCAACATTGTCAATCAGCGTGCAAAACTTTCCAGTTTAGGGGTGGAAACAGCGTCCAATAGTTTCCACCCCGGTATGTAACCATCCGGCATTTTGCCGGAGGTATCTGGAGTGATTTACATGGACGTGATTTACGAAATACGCCGACGCCGTTTGGTGCAGAAGCAGTCGATTTCCGCCATTGCCAGGCAGATGGGACTATCCCGACCGACGGTGCGCAAACATCTCAACACGGTTGTGGAGCCCAAATACGAACGGGATCAGCCGCCATCGCCGAAACTTGGCGAGTTTGAAGCGGTGTTGACCCAGTGGTTGGAGGAAGAGGCCAAGTTGGCGCGTTCGCGCCGCCGCACCGCCTGTCGGCTGTTTGAAGGCTTGCAAGAAGCTGGTTACGGCGGCGCTTATGACAGTGTCCAGCGTTTTGTGAAACGCTGGAAGGCCGCGCATCATGGGCCCAAGGTAACGGAGGCGTTTGTGCCGCTGCTGTTTGCGGCGGGTGATGCCTGCCAGTTTGACTGGAGCCACGAGCAGGTGGAACTGGCAGGCGTTGTGCAAACCATCAAGGTGGCGCATTTCCGGCTGGCCTACAGCCGACAGATGTTTGTCATCGCCTATCCGAGAGAGGCGCAGGAGATGGTGCTGGAGGCGCACAATCGCGCCTTCGCGTTCTTTGGCGGTGTGCCCGCGCGGCTCATCTATGACAATCTCAAGACCGTCGTGGAAACCGTCTTTGCGGGCAAGGAACGTAAATTCAACCGGCGCTTCCTGTGCCTGGCCAATCACTACCTGTTTGAACCGGTCGCCTGCACGCCGGCCTCGGGCTGGGAGAAGGGACAGGTTGAGAATCAGGTCGGCAATGTCCGCGAATGGTTGTTCACCCCGCTGGCACGATTCGACTCGTTTGATGATCTCAATGACTGGCTGGCGAGCCGCTGCCGGGAATTGGCACAGCGGCTCCATCCCACACAAAGCCTGCGCACCATCGCCGCGTGCTTTGCCGACGAACAGCCGCTGCTGCGTCCGATCAGCGCCGACTTTGACGGCTATGTTGAGGAAATGATGCGGGTCTCGTCCACCTGTCTGGTGCGCGTGGACCGGAATCGCTACAGCGTGCCAGCCTCTGCCGCCGGTTGCGCCGTCTCGGTGCGCAGAACGGCCGACCAAATTCGTGTTGTGGCCCATGGTGAAGTCATCGCCGCGCATCCGCGGCTGTTTGGCCGCGACCAATTGATCTGTGACCCGTGGCACTATCTGCCGGTGTTGGAGAAAAAACCCGGTGCGCTGCGCAATGGTGCGCCCTTTGTTGCGTGGGACTTGCCCATGCCGATACAGCTCGTGCGCGACCGGATTCTGAAGCAGCCTAAAGGGGATCGCGCCTTTGTTGAATTATTGATGCTGGCCGGCGCAGCCGGGCTGGATGCCTTGACCGAGGCCTGCGAGCGGGTGCTGGCCGGCGGCATCGTCAGCGCGCCCATCGTAATGAATGAATTGCGCCGACTCATCGCCCCGCATTTGCCCGCAGCCGCGATACATGTTCCGGATGTGATTGCCTTGACCATGGAGCCGCTGGCCAATTGCAACCGCTACGACCATCTGCTGGGGGCCGACAATGTCCACTGACCATGTGACCGGTTTGAAAACACTGCACCTCTATGGCATGGCGGCGGCATGGAGCGAACTTCAGGCTGAAAAACCCAGGCAGGCGCATCGTCCAGAGACCTGGATGGAACGGCTGATCGCGGCTGAACAAACGGATCGGCAGCTCAAAAGCTTGCGCTACCAGCTCAAAGCCGCGCGTTTCCCGATCCATCGTGATCTGCTCGGCATCAATTGGGCGGAAACACCGCTGTCAGAAGCCGTGGTTGCCCAACTGGCGAGCGCGGCCTTTATGGAAACCGCGCACAACCTGATTCTGGTTGGCGGAACCGGGACGGGGAAAACCCACTTGGCCACGGCGATCGGGGTGGCTGCGATCCATCAATCCAAACGCATCCGTTTCTTCAATGCGGTTGATCTGGTCAATTTGCTGGAACGGGAAAAGACGCTGGGCAAAGTCGGTAATCTGGCCAGGCAGCTCAGTCTGGTGGACGCGGTGATTTTAGATGAGCTGGGCTATTTGCCATTTCCGGCGTCCAGCGGCGCGCTGCTGTTTCATCTCATCAGCCAGCTTTATGAAAAAACGTCCCTGATCATCACCACCAATCTGTCATTCGGGGAGTGGGTGCAGGTATTTGGCGATGCAAAAATGACCACCGCACTGTTGGATCGCGTCACCCATCACTGCGAAATCCTTGAAACCGGGAATGAATCCTACCGCTTCAAGCAGCGCAAATCCCGGCCTCAGAAAGTTGAAAAAGTGGAAAATATTGGACGCTGACAGGTGGAAAGAATTGGACGCTGATTGACATATTAGGCGCCGGACTGGACTGTCCGGCGTCTCGCCAACATTTCCCTGCCGTCGAATCGACCAACTACGATGCGAATGGGCGTTTCCCCAAATTAAAGGGGTCGACGTCGATTTTTCTGAAGCAAAAAAACTTGGCTTCTACGATTTCGTGGCGCAACTTAAAAGTGAATTAGCACTACGAGATAACACTAACGCCGCCGTACTCTGGCTAGCAGTTTGTTGAAATTCTGCTGCGCTCGGTGATGCGGCGTTGGTAAGCGGCTCAAAATTCTCATGTATACCGCATACATTCCGGTTTTTCGCCGCTTTCCGCCTTGCCTGACCTTCGCTCGCGACGAATTTCAAC
>CAMTWK010000043.1:0-8948 GCA_947085425.1 uncultured Burkholderiales bacterium
CAGCCATGCTGCTATCCCGCCGACCTTCAGGGGAACGGTTTGATTGGCGGTGCGTTCGTGCTTGTCAAAGACGACAAGACGGAATTTTCTCTTTTCGCGCTGACCTATGACGCCACAAACAAGCAAACGTGGCAGATGCTGAAACGTTACCCAATCTCTAAGCTAAAGACGTTCCGAGTGGGGATTGAATCACCGAAGCAAACACCATTTTCTGCGATCAAAGCCTGTGACGTTGCCGAGCATTGCTCAAGACACTACCTTCAATCAAAGGGCTCAAAATTCACGAAGGTAGTCCTTAAGTAACGGCGATTAGACTATCCGCGATGTCCGCTTTCGGGAAAAACGTAGGACCGCTTTGGGTCAACTGCAGCGCTTCCCGTTGAAATATAAACGCGATGTTTAAGGCGTAAATCACAACCCTCGCCGTCATCCCTGCGAAGGCAGGGATCCAGCCCATCCATTAATCAGTTAAGCAAAGGACTGGAGCTCAGCCCCACCTTTAAGCATGTTGGAGCAGGCCCTGCGCTGCGCTGGGGAGACGTCCGTTGAAGGATGGCGAGAGCAGCGATTTTGAATCAGCCTTCTCTGGGCCGACGGAGTCTGTTTTAATTCAAGACGTTTGTTAGAGCGACAACAGCCAGAGAATGAATGTAGGAACTGCCGCGCGGATAATGATTTGAAAATTCGTTTGTACGCGCGCGGTTCCGGTTATTTTTGTCTGAAACACCTCTCCCTTGCTAGTGTTTTAATAATTTTTCACGTCAATATTCATTCTTAAGCCCATGTGGATTCTCTATTTGCTGGAGTGTGAAAGTGGCGCGGTCTACACCGGCATCACCACTGATCTGGAGCGGCGCTTTAACGAGCATTGCGCCGGTGTCGGTGCGCGTTATACCCGCGCCAATCCGCCAATGCGGGTCATCGCCATCAAACTGTTTGCTGATCGCAGCGCCGCGTCGCGCGCCGAGGCGGCGGTGAAAAAATTACCCAAGGATCAAAAAGCCGCATTTTTTATTTGATCATTCATCATGACCACATCAAATCCAAAACTCGATGATCTGCGCCGTTATGCCATCGCCAATACATTATTTACGCCGACCACTTTGGCGCGCGCCATCGAGCGCCTGGGGTTTGTGCAGGCCGATCCGATTCGTGCACCCGCACGTGCGCAAGACCTCATCTTGCGGCACCGCGTAAAAAACTATTTGGCGGGCGACCTGGAAAAACGCTATTCGAAACTGCCGATCGAAGAGGATTTTTTTGTGAATTACGGTTTTGTATCGTGCGCTGTTCACGTCCGCATGCATCCCCGTACCGCGCGCACGCCATGGGATGCGGCAACCAAAAAACGCGCCGCCGCCATTCTGAATTTTGTCAGCGAAAACGGGCCGGTGCATCCGCGTCAGGTCGAGGCTCATTTTCAGCACGGTGTATCGACCAACAACTGGGGTGGGTCCTCCAACGCCACCACCCATTTGTTGGACGCCATGCACTATCGCGGTTTGATTCGTGTCGCCAAACGTGAAAAAGGCATTCGCCTGTATGCGCCCGCGCGGCACGACGCGAACAGCAACCATCAGGCAATCGCCAGCCATGACATCGCAGCCAACCTCGACGACTTGATTGATGTGGTGATCAAAAAATACGCACCGATTCCGAGCGGTGGTTTTGCCGGGCTGGTGAATCGTTTGCAGTTTGGTGTGCCGCAGTGGCGTGGCGAGTTGGCCGCCGCCATCAAACGCGCCAAACAGCGTTTGCATCACACTCGTATTGACGGTGTGGATTGGTACTGGCCGCCGGACGCAAAGGTGGCAGCGGGCCGACATATGGTGGATGATCAGGTGCGCCTCTTGGCACCGTTTGATCCGATTGTCTGGGATCGCAAACGGTTCGAATTGTTTTGGGGTTGGGCATATCGGTTTGAAGCCTACACGCCCGCCGCCAAACGCAAACTCGGTTATTACGCGCTGCCGATGTTGTGGCGCGAACAGATCATCGGTTGGGCAAATGTTGCCGTCGTGAATGGCAGGCTTGAAACGGAATTTGGTTTTGTCAATGGACGCGCACCAACAGACAGGGCTTTTAAAGGCGCGCTTAACGAAGAGCGCCTGAGGATGGCGGAGTTTCTTGGTGTCATGCCGTAGCATCCCGGTCGTTTTGCGACGATCGCCCGCTGGTTTTGACAGTCGATTTCGCGCGTTTCAAGCATAACTTTCCGCACAATTGATCGCGCACAACTTTTTTTGAGCCAACAGTTTTGCCGACCGTGCTAGAGTCAACCGCGTCAAATTTTGCGCCCAACTTCCACGAATTACTTCGTACCCCAATCCCCCCCCTTTTATCGTCGCTGCCGCGCGCCTTTGGGCGCAACCAAGGAACCTGCATGTTTAATCGACCTGTCACCGGACCAACTGATCATCGTTGCGATGTATCCCCTCGCCGTAATTTGGCCGCACGTTTGACCGGCCCGTTCGTGTCCGCGCTGGCCGGAGTGATGTTTGGTTTGGCGCTGCCGGCAACGACCATCGCGCAGGTCAGCAGCAACCGCGTCGAAGGATTGCGCGATCAATCACCACGTTGGCACGTCCTCACCGGCGCAAAAATTATCGTCGCACCGGGCAGGGTGATCGAACGCGGCACGTTGGTAATGCGTGATGGCCGTATTGTCGCCGTTGGCGCGGACTTGCCCGTGCCGGCCGGTGCGCGCATATGGAAACTCGATGGCCAAACAATTTATCCCGGCTTTATAGATCTGGCCAGTCAGGTGGGTGTGCCGACCGCGATGCGACCTGCGCAAGCGGCAAGCGCGCCGTGGATGCGGGGTGCGGGTGGTGCCACACCCGGCGGTGCACCTTCCACTGCTGCAACCCTGGCTGCTGCTGTCGCTGCCGCCAGCGCGACCCCGCGTGGCAGTATGGCCGCGCAAAATCGTTCGGTGCGCGCCGATCTGAATGTCGCCGATCAGTTGGACTGGCGCGCCGATGATGTCAAAGCCGCACGTGAGCAGGGATTCACCGCCGTGCTGGCCGCCCCCGCCGTCGGTGTATTTCGTGGCCAAAGTATTTTGCTGAGTTTGGCCGATCACACCGATAAAAAAACCGCAGTGTTGCAGGCGCGTGTTGCGCAACACATGGCCAATGAAGCGGAGCGGGGTGGCGGACCTGGAGGCAGCAGTTATCCAAATTCGACCATGGGTGCGATAGCGCTGGCCAGACAAACGCTTTATGACGCGCGCTGGTATGCAAACAAAACGGCGGCAGATAAAGAGCGCAGCGAAACCAATACAACGCTGGAAGCGTTGCTGCCGTTGGTGAGTGGCAAACAAGCCGCTTTTTATGCGGCGGACAGCGAACAAGATTACCTTCGCATTGCCAAATTACGCGATGAATTTAATTTGCGGGTGGTGTTGCAAGGCAACGGCCACGAGTATCGTCGCGCCGCGCAGCTCAAATCCTTGGCCATGCCGTTGCTGGTGCCGTTGAATTTTCCGCAGGCACCAGAAATTGAAAACCCTGATCTGGAAATTGATGTTTCGCTTGAGGCCTTGCAACATTGGGAACAGGCACCGTCAAATTTGGCAATTTTAAACAAAGCCGGTGTGGAGTTTTCAGTCAGCCCCCATGGATTGCGTGACATCAAAGAGTTTTGGCCACAAATGCGCCTCGCGGTCAGACGTGGCCTGTCGGCTGATCACGCGCTGGCAGCAGTCACCACCATTCCGGCAAAAACCATTGGTGCCAACCAACTCGGCACACTCGAAGTTGGCAAACTCGCCAATATAGTTGTCGCCACTGGCGACCTGTTTGGTTCGGACCAAGCAGAAATTGACATGTTGTTTATCGACGGCAACCCCCACACCACCGCCGTGCACGATCGTTTTGATGTACGCGGGACGTGGCGCATAGGTGCGGACAACCAAGCGGCCGACAACAAAGCGGTTGAATGGATAATTACCGGCAGTCGGCAGCGGCCCACTTTGAGTCTGGAGGGCGGTGCTTGTGAGCTGAATTTGCGCGGTCGCCAACTGGTGGTGAGTTTGCCGTGTGGTAAATCGCCGGTCGGAGAAAAACAGATCGTGGTGGCGGATCAAACCGCATCTGAGGGGTTGCGCGGCACGTCGCAATCTAGCCGCGGCATTGTGGCCTGGACCGCCACCCGTACGGCCGCGTTTGTCGAGCCGCCGACCAAACCCAAACCGGAAGAGTTGGCGTTGCGTACCGCTGCGCCTTTGTCCAACGTTTATCCGGCTGGACAGTTTGGCATTACGCCGCCGGCGTCACAGACGGTGTTGATTAAAAACGCCACCATCTGGACCGGTGGCAAAGCGGGCAACCTTAATCGTGCCGATATGTTGGTGCGTGACGGCAAGATCGCGGCGATTGGTGAGAATTTGGCCGCACCCAATGGCGCGTTGACCATCGATGCCAAAGGCAAACACGTCACCGCCGGCATTATTGATGCCCACTCACACACCGCGGTGATCGGCAACGTCAATGAATCCACCAGCTCGATTACCGCCGAAGTGCGCATTGGTGATGTGATCGACGCCACCGACATCAATATTTATCGGCAATTGGCGGGGGGGGTGACCGCCGCCAATGTGTTGCATGGATCGGCCAACACCATTGGCGGACAAAACCAGGTGATTAAATTTCGCTGGGGCAATGATGCCGAAGGGCTGAAGTATGTCGGCGCCATGCCGGGCATTAAATTCGCGCTCGGCGAAAACGTCAAACAATCCAACTGGGAAAGCGCCAACACGCGTTACCCGCAAACCCGCATGGGTGTGGAGCAAATCTTACGCGACGGTTTTCAGGCGGCACAGGATTACCGCCGTCGTTGGAACGAACACCGCGCCAATCCAAAAACAGTGGCCGAACCGCGCCGCGATTTGCAGCTCGATACCTTGGTGGAGATTCTCGACAAAAAACGTCTGGTGCATATCCACTCGTATCGCGCCGATGAAATTTTGATGTTTGTGCGTTTGGCACAAAAGTTTGATTTCAAAGTGGGAACGTTTCAGCACGTGCTGGAAGGTTATAAAGTCGCCGATGCGATTGCCTCGATCGGTGCCGGCGGCTCGACCTTCTCCGATTGGTGGGCATACAAAATGGAAGTGTATGACGCCATTCCGACCAACGCCGCGATCATGCATCGGGCCGGCGTGGTCACCACACTCAACTCGGACAGCAATGAATTGGCGCGGCGTTTAAATACTGAAGCCACCAAAACGGTGCGTTACGGTGACATGGCGGAAGCCGAAGCGTTGCAGTTTGTGACCCTTAATGCCGCCAAACAATTACGCATTGACGACAAAGTCGGGTCCCTCGAAGTGGGCAAAGACGCCGACTTTGTGATCTGGAATGCCAGCCCGTTGTCGACGTTGGTGAAAGCCGAACAGACGTGGATTGAAGGCCGCAAGTATTTTGATATTGCCACCGACAGCGTGTTGCGCGCTGACGCAGAAAAAGAGCGGCAACGTTTGATTGCCAAGGCCATGCCGATTCGATTGGCGCGGCTCACCGCCGCAGCCTCGCGGGCATCAGGTGGATCGGCTGGCCCCGGGGGTGCGGGTGCGGCCAATGAGCCCGCGCCCGTGTCGAGCACCGTTATGGCCGCAACCGTGCGCGAAACCCTCGACTTTCTGGCGTTGCAGCGCTGGTTACACGAGGCCAAACAATTCCGCCACAGTTATTGGGACGGCGGCAGCTGGCACGAGTGCACCGAGGACGCAAAATGAAAAACTCCATCTCAACTGTTTTCACCAGGGTGCGCGCCATGTCTTCAAAAATGCTGTCAAAAACGGCGGCAGTCGTATTGATGTTCGGTTCCGTTCAGTCGGCCGCGATCGCGACGCCCAACATTCCCCCGCCGCCGCAAAAACAAGCCATTCTGATTACCGGCGCAACCTTGCATACCGTCAGTGGTGAAACCATTGTGAATGGCCGGATGTTGGTCGATAAAGGCCGCATCGTCGCCGTCGGTGCCGCCAATGCGATACCAGATCAGGCGGGCGCACTCATCATACATTTCGCCGGCAAACACATTTATCCGGGCTTGATTGCCGCCAACACGTCACTGGGTTTGGTCGAGGTGCAAGCCGTGCGATCAACGCTGGATAGCGCCGAGGTTGGTGCGATTAATCCCAACGCACGCGCGTTGGTGGCCATCAACGCCGACAGCGAATTGTTTCCGGTGGCGCGCGCCAATGGCGTACTGGCGGCTCTGTCGGTGCCGAAGCCGGGTGCGGCGGGGTTGATCACCGGCACCTCCGCCTTGGTGCAACTCGATGGCTGGACCTGGGAAGACATGGGTGTGGTCCCGGAAGTGGGCCTGCATATTAATTTGCCGACCATGCGTATCAGTGCGGCCCTGTTTCCGACTTTGCCCGCCAATCGAATCGAAGAAATGCAACGTCTGACCACGCAACGATTGAAGTCATTGGAGGACGCATTTGAATCGGCTGCAGCCTACGCCAGAGCGCACGCCGCTGAAGCCGGTCTGGCCAAAGATGTACGCTGGGAAGCGATGTTGCCGGTGCTGGGCGGCAGCAAAAATAAATCATCTCGGCAGGTATTTATTCACGCCGAAGAGCTGCCACAGATTCGTTACGCTTTGAATTTTGCCGAGCGGTTTGATTTGAAACTGGTGATTGTGGGTGGTGCCGATGCGTGGCGGATTGCGCCGCTGTTAAAGGCGCGTAATGTGCCGGTGATTATTGGTGGTGTGCATCGCCTGCCGATTCGGCGCGGCGAAGATACCGACACGCCGTTTCGTCTGGCCGCTCAACTCCACGCGGCCGGGGTGACCTTCGCCATTGCCAGATCAGGCAGCACATTTGACGCCGCCATGGAACGCAGCCTGCCTTATGAAGCCGCCACCGCGATGGCACACGGCTTGCCGCGTGTTGAGGCCATCAAAGCCATCACCCTTTATCCGGCGCAAATTCTGGGTGCGGCCGACAAACTCGGCTCACTTGAAGCCGGTAAACTCGCCAACTTTTTTGTCAGCGACGGTGACCCGCTTGACATCCGCAGCAAAGTAGAACGAATATTTGTTGGTGGTCGTGATATTCCGCTCGAAGACAAACAAACCAAGCTCAATCAAAAATACGAGCAAAAATATCAGCAACTGAAAACGCAAACAGCCAAATAATTCGGCACCATTGTTTGTTTCAAATGCGCCATCTGGCGTGCACTTTCAGCCAATACTGCCTGAAGGCGCGCTGTAGATGGCGTGTTTTATTTGTGTGTCCGGCGCCACGATTGCATTTACCTGCCGTAAAGTATGGGTCGACACATCGTGATCAGAAACTCAAATGAAGGGGCAATAATGGGCGACATCATAAAATTTGCACGGCCGGACGGCGGCCAGACCAACGGTTACCTGGCGCGCGCCGGTGAAGGCCTGCCGGGTGTGGTGATTATTCAAGAGTGGTGGGGATTAAACGACCACATCAAATCGGTTGCCGATCGATTCGCGGCCAGGGGCTACAACGCGCTCGCGGTGGATTTATATAATGGTCGCGTCGCGACCGACGCCGACGAAGCCAGCCATATGATGGGCGCGCTCAATTTTCCTGATGCCACCCATCAGGATATTCAAGGCGCGGTGTATTACCTGCATGTACTTGGCAGCCGCACCGCCAATGGTGCGGTTTCCAAAGTGGGCGTGGTCGGATTTTGTATGGGCGGCGCGTTGACCATTGCCGCGGCGGTGCATGTGCCGGGTGTTGATGCCGCCGTGTGTTTTTACGGCATTCCACCGGCAGACTTCGCTGCGCCGGCCGACATCAAAGCGCCGTTTCAAGGGCACTTCGCCAATCGTGATGACTGGTGCACCCCGGCTGCGGTTGATGGCTTGGTTGCGGCCGCAAAGGAATTACACGACGACATCGAAATTCATCGCTATGATGCCGATCACGCATTTTTTAATGACGCGCGTGCCGAGGTATATGATTCCGCCGCGGCAAAATTGGCATGGGATCGCACGCATATTTTTTTCGACAAACATTTGCGCTAAGCGCCGGGATCGAAAATAATCATGCAAGATACCGTCGCCTATAGCATTCAGCTTGCCGTTGCACCGGTGTTTATGCTCACCGCCATCTCCGCCATGCTGGCCGCACTCGCAGCGCGCTTGGCGCGAATTGTTGATCGAGGTCGTATTCTCGAAGAGCGGCTTGACGCGGTGCCACTCGGTAAGGTGCTGGTGCATGCAGGCCAAGTGCGTCGTGAACTGGAGCTGTTGCACAAACGCGCCATTCTGATCAACGCCGCCATCACGTTGCAGATACTCGCCGCGACACTGATCGCCGCCACTGTCATCACCTTGTTTCTTGGGGAAACTACCGCCGTGCGTACCAATCGTTTTGTACCATGGACATTCATGATTGGTGTGACCTGTTTTGTATTCGCGTTATTGTGTTTCTTGGTCGAGACCCTGCTCGCCGGACGTGCGCTTAATTTTGGCAAACGCCAGCGGCAAATGCGTCAGTAGTGACGCGCGTGGACGTGAAGTGCCACCATCACTTTGAAAAACCCCTGCGTTTATATTTTGGCCAGTCAAAAAAACGGCACCCTATATGTTGGCGTTACGTCTGATCTCGTCAAACGTGTTTGGCAACATAAAAACGATCCCGCTGATGGTTTTACCAAAGAGCATCAAGTGCATCTGCTAGTTTGGTATGAGGTTCACGAAACAATGGACTCCGCCATAGCTCGTGAGAAAAATATCAAAACGTGGCAACGGCTTTGGAAACTAGCCTGCATATTTCACGGGGACGCACTCGAGAGTGTGTGGATAAGCGAGTGATTTTTTGCTCGACTGACCGAGTAATATCGAGATATTAAGAGGGAAGAGAGCGGAAAAGCGCTGCTCAGCCGCCCGCTATCGAGTACATAGGCCATCAACCTTACGAAGTACAGTTTGGATTTGCAGAATTTATA
>CAMTWK010000044.1:0-43162 GCA_947085425.1 uncultured Burkholderiales bacterium
AGTCGGCGTAAGCGGGCGAAGCAACAGTCGTCGCTAAATGGTTCGGGTGGCTGCTGTCCGCAGACGCGAGGAGTAAGAGCAGGGGCCCCATTTATGGGGGTGCGATAGGACGAGTCGGCGTAAGCGGGCGAAGCAACAGTCTTCGCTAAATGGTTCGGGTGGCTGCTGTCCGCAGACGCGAGGAGTAAGAGCAGGGGCCCCATTTATGGGGGTGCGACAGGACGAGTCGGCGTAAGCGGGCGAAGTGAGATTTTAGATGAACGCCTGTGGCGGCTGTCGCCAGCCGAATTTTAGAAATACTTCACAATATGCGCAAAAATATTTCCTCCAACACACCCTGGGAATTCATCGTTGGCTACTCCCGCGCGGTGCGCATCGGTGGTCATATCTGGGTGGCGGGCACCACGGCTTCGGATGCCGAGGGCGGCGTGGTGGGTGCAGGTGACGCGGCCGCGCAAACTCGTTTTGTACTCGAAAAAATTGAGCGGGCCTTAGCCGATGCAGGAGCGACCCTGGCGGACGTGGTGCGAACGCGGATGTATGTCACCAACATTACCGATTGGCAAATCATTGGCAAGGTGCATGGCGAATTTTTTGGCGACATTCGACCGGCTGCCACCATGGTGGAGGTCGCCAAGCTGATTGACCCCGATCACTTGGTTGAAATAGAGGTAGATGCATTTGTCACCCATCCCAATGAACGTGACGGCGCAGGTAGTTCAACATGAATCAGAGAAACTCTATATGTGACGCGCGTTTTAGGCAATTTTTGGCTGTAAATCTGCGCCCCTATTGGGGTTTTATTTTTGTGACCAATGCCCATGAATGAAATCACCGACGACAAGTTCATGCGCGAAGCCTTACGCCTGGCGGCTGACGCCGCAGAATTGGGTGAGGTGCCGGTGGGTGCGGTGGTGGTCAAAGATAACGAAGTCATCGGTCGCGGATTTAACCAACCCATTGGCAACCATGATCCGACCTCCCACGCTGAAATCATGGCCTTGCGGGATGCCGCCAAAAAACTCGGCAACTACCGGCTAACCGATTGCACGCTTTATGTCACGCTTGAGCCATGCGCAATGTGTGTGGGCGCACTGTTGCACGCCCGCGTGGCCAGAGTGGTGTGGGGTGCGGCGGAGCCGAAAGGCGGCGCGTGTGGTTCGGTTGTCAATTTGCCGGCAGAGCCAAAACTCAATCATCACGCCGAATTTGTCGGTGGCGTGCTGGCGGACCAAAGTCGTGCCATATTGCAGTCATTCTTTCGACAACGACGTACCAACGGGGAGTCTACGGAACAATGAATCATTTGTCGGCACTCGACGCTTTGTTTTTATATTTAGAGACGCCGGCAACGCCAATGCATGTCGGTAGTTTTATGTTGTTGGAAAAACCCAAACAACAACGCCAAAGTTACCTGTCACGGATTCGCCGCCACGTCGAATCGAGAATGCATCTGGCGCCGTTGTTTTCGCGCAAACTCGCCTTTATGCCATTTGATCTGGCCAATCCGATTTGGTTGGAGGTAGATCGCGATGATATTGATATGGACTGGCATATCGGCGCGCTGACCTTGCCCAAACCCGGCAGTCGCGCCCAGCTTGAGGCGGCCATTGCGTCCTTGCACGAGGGCATGCTCGATCGTGATCGTCCGCTATGGCAATTCACCATCATCGAAGGGTTGGCGTCGGGTGATGTGGGTTTTTACGCAAAAATTCATCATGCCGGACTGGATGGTCAGGGTGGGGTCGCGCTGGCGCAGGCGGTACTGGATATTGAGGCGAATCCAAAAACGGCCACAACGGGTGCGGAGTCGTCGGCCGCATCAACATCACGGTCGTTGCCGCCATCGTTGCCACCGTCGGCCGCGCGCATGATTTCGGCGGCATTACGAACCAGTGTTGCCCAGTACGGGAAAATATTGAAAGCAGTGCCGGGCGCAATCAAAAGTGCCGGTGCATACGGTGTGTCTGCGTTATCGTCGACACAGGCCAAAAAAATGGGGGCGCCATCCGAGCAGTTGTCAGGTGTCGCCAACATGGCAGAACTGGCCAAGCTGGCGGCATTAAGATCAACCGATACGCCGTTGCAGGCGGCGAAAAAAATGCTACCGCCCGGGATACGGCTCGGACCACGCACACCACTGAATGTGGCCATCACCGGCAAACGTGCGTTTATGACGGCGCGCCTGCCGCTCGATGAAACCAAGGCGCTGGCAAAATACTTTGACGTCAAAGTGAACGATATTATTCTCGCCACCTGTGCCGGCGCGTTGCGACGCTATTTTGCCGGCAACCAGACGGCATTGGCCAAGTCGATGGTGGGTGCGGTCCCGGCCAGTTTGCGGACGCCCGGTGACACCCGGCAAAACAATCAAGTGACGATGATGTTGATTAATTTGGCAACCAATATCGCCGACCCGGTTAAACGTATCAAGGTGATACGCGAATCGAGTGCGTCGGCGAAAATGATGACCGGTGCCATGAAAGGCGTGATGTCCACTGCCACTTCCGAATTGCCCACTCTTGGTATTCCCTGGTTGATGAGTCTCATTACGCCGCTTTACAAAACGGCGGTGGCCAGTAACCGTATTCCTGTTGTGGCCAATGTGGTGATTTCCAATGTGCCGGGGCCCTCGGTACCGTTGTATTTGGCAGGTGCACTATTAAAAGCCTATTACCCGGTCTCCATTGTCACACATGGTCTGGCGCTGAATATCACCATCCACAGTTATGCCGGACAACTCGACTATGGCTTGATCGCCGCGAAAAAAGAAGTGCCAAAACTTGAGAAACTTGTGAAGGCCATGCATGATGCGCATCAGGAGTTGATGATGGTCATGGCAGCAGTGTCACCAGCAACAAAAACGACGACAAAAAAGTTCGCAAAAAAGCCCGCGAAACGGGTGTCGATTGCGGCAAAACAAAAACGTGTCATGACCAAAACAACCAAGGTAAAACGGGTCACAACCAAAAGGACATAGTGGATTGATAACCAATAAACGATTACCGTCGGCGGCACCATCCGACTCCCCCTTCGGTGAAGAAATTCTGCTGGTGGAGCGACAATTAAAAGCACCAAATGCGTTTTTGTTGGCGTTGGAGTCACGCGCGCCGTGGGAGTTGGGGGCGACACTGGCGGCATGGCCATTATTAAAAAACGTGCCGCAAGGTGATGGTCATGCGGTGATTGTTTTTCCGGGCTTGGGTGCCGGCGACATATCTACCGCGCCGTTGCGAAACTTCTTGTCGTCACTCGGCTATGAAACCTACGGCTGGGACCTGGGGCCGAATATGGGGCCGCGTAAGGGTGTGTTGCAAAAGAGTATTGAGCGAATCGGTGACGTTTTTAAATCCAGTGGCGGCAAAGTCAGTTTGATCGGCTGGAGTCTGGGTGGCATTTACGCCCGCGAGTTTGCCAAGGAGTTGCCATCGTTGGTGCGTTCGGTAACCACCCTGGGCACACCCTTTGCAGGTGACCCAAAAGCCACCAATGCCTGGCGATTTTACCAGTATGCGAGTGGCCATAAATTGACCGATCCGGCCATCTTGGCGCGCGTCAAACAGGCGCCACCGGTGCCGACCACATCTATTTATTCGCGCAGCGACGGCGTGGTGGCGTGGCAGTTATCCCATCAAAAGGTATCGGCCCGCGCCGAAAATATCGAAGTGATCGCCAGTCATGTTGGAATTGGCATGAACCCGGCGGCGTTGTATGCGGTTGCCGACCGGCTCGCACAAGCTGAAGGCAAGTGGAAAAAATTTGACCGCGAAGGTTGGCGCCAATATTTTTTTCGCGACACGGAGCGCGGTGATGACAAATGGTTTTAAGTATTTGTGAGTCGGCGGCAGGTGCCGAAAAGGCGAAGGAATTTTTTTGCAACCACAGATGAACATGGATAAACACGGGCAAATTCACCCAGGCGGCGTGCGGTATTTGATCTTATTCCGACCAACGTATCATGCCTGACATCATTGCCAACGGCATCAGCCTGCACTACGAAGCCATCGGCCGCGAGACCGATCCACCGATCGTGCTGGTGATGGGATTGGCCGTGCAAATGATTTTGTGGCCGGATGATTTTTGTAAAATGCTGGCCGACAAGGGTTTTCGCGTGATTCGTTTTGACAATCGCGATGTCGGGTTGTCGACACAATTGAATCATCTGGGCACGCCCAATATTGCCATTGCCTATATGAAGTTCATGCTGGGTATGCCGATCAGGGCGAACTACCGGATTGACGACATGGCTGCCGATACGGCGGCACTGATTGCGGTCCTTAAACTACCGCGGGTTCACCTGGTGGGTGCCAGCATGGGCGGCATGATCGCGCAAAATCTGGCCGCCTCGCTGCCACAGCGCATAGCCAGCCTGACCTCGATCATGTCCACCACCGGTCGGCGCAGTTTACCCAAGGCGTCGTGGCGGGCAATGAAGGCATTGATGACCCCGCCGGCCAAAATGGGCGACAATGAAGGAGCCATTCGCCGTATGGCAAAAATTATCCGCGTCATTGGCAGTCGCTCCCACCCGATGGATGAAACAAGATTGCGGGAATTTTGTTCCCGCCATGTGTTGCGCGCCAATAATCCGGCGGGCGCCGCGCGCCAACTGATGGCGATTGCCGCCAGTGCCGATCGTACTGCCATCGTCCGTCAGATCAGGGTGCCGACGTTGGTGATTCACGGCGATGAAGACGAGTTGATCCCATACGCAGCCGGTTTGGAAACGGCGCGTGCCATTCGTGAAGGCGGCGGCACCGCCACGACATTGATACTTGAAGGAATGGGCCACGACTTGCCGGAGATTTTCTGGTCAAAGCTGGCCGACGAAATTGCCCGGCACGCCGCCGCAAATCCATAAATCGTTTGATCGATTAACACAAGTTGATCATGCGTCGAGGTCACGGTGAGGACACGGTGAAGGGGACCGCAGGCAGGTCGATGATAAAATTGGGCCTCGTATTCGCAAGGCGTCAATGAGCTCATCTAATTTCTCCGCCACACCTGCCACATCCGCCGCACCCTTGCCGGCGCCGTTTGTACATCTGCGGCTGCACAGCGAATATTCCATTACCGACGGCATTGTGCGGATTGACGATGCAGTCACGTTTGCCACGGCGGACAAGATGCCGGCGTTGGCGATTACCGACAATGGCAACTTATTTGGTGCAGTGAAATTTTTTCAGCGTGCGCGCAGTGGTGGTGTGCAGCCGATCATCGGTTGTGAAGTGGTCATAGAGAACGAAAAAAATCGTGATCAGGCATCACGCTTGTTGTTGTTGTGCCGCAACGAGGCGGGTTATCTCAACCTTTGCCAGTTGATCACCCGCGCATATCGGCAAAACATGTGGCGTGGCCGCGCCGAAATTCGCCGCGAATGGTTGAATGCCGGCACCACCACCGGCTTAATCGCCTTGTCCGGCGGGGCATCCGGCGATATTGGGCAGGCGTTGTTTCAGGCCGACAGCAAACGTGCCTTGGTGCTGGCCAACGGCTGGGCGCGCGATTTTAAGGATGCGTTTTATATCGAGTTGCAGCGCGCCGGTCGCGATAGCGACGAAGCCTATATTTCTGCGGCGCTCAATTTGGCGGGTGTCAGCGATCTGCCGGTGGTGGCAACCCATCCGGTGCAATTTACCGGCCGCGATGACTTTAAGGCACACGATGCCCGCGTTTGTATCGCCCGGGGTGAAGTGCTCGGTGACAAACGTCGCAGCAACGATTTCACCGAGGAACAATATTTTAAAAGCTCGGCAGAAATGGCGGCGCTGTTTGCCGATTTACCCGAGGCACTTGCCAACACGATTGAAATTGCCAAACGCTGCCATTTTGAGTTTGTGCTGGGTAAGTCACGCCTGCCGAATTTCCCAACGCCCAATGGTGAATCGGTTGACGCCTATTTGCTTGAAACATCGACGGCCGGTTTGGAAAAACGCCTGTTGATGTTGTATCCAGACACCGCCCAACGTGATGCGCGTCGACCGGAGTACATGGCTCGCCTGGAATTTGAAGTCGAGACCATTATTCACATGGGGTTTCCCGGTTATTTCCTGATTGTTGCCGATTTTATCGGCTGGGCAAAAAACAACGGTGTGCCGGTCGGCCCCGGTCGCGGCTCGGGTGCCGGTTCGCTGGTGGCATATTCACTCGACATTACCGATTTGGATCCCTTGCAATACGACCTGCTATTTGAGCGTTTCCTGAATCCGGAGCGGGTATCGATGCCCGACTTTGATATCGACTTTTGTCAGGAGGGGCGTGACCGCGTCATCGAATATGTAAAAAATAAATATGGTCACGATTCGGTTTCACAAATCGCCACCTTTGGCACCATGGCCGCCAAAGCGGTGATCCGCGACGTCGGGCGCGTGCTTGGCATGGGTTACAACCACGTTGATGGGGTGGCGAAACTGATTCCGAATCAACTCGGCATCACGCTCGCGGAAGCGATGAAACAAGAGGCGCAATTTAAAGAGCGTATCGAGGCGGAAGAGGAAGTCGCCGAGCTGATGCGGCTGGCGTTGAAGCTGGAAGGCATTACCCGTAACGTCGGTATGCACGCCGGTGGTGTGTTGATCGCACCCGGGCCATTGACGGAATTTACGCCGCTGTATGTGGCCGACGGTTCGTCATCGTTTGTCAGCCAATATGACAAAGATGACGTCGAGGCCGTGGGACTGGTGAAGTTTGACTTTTTGGGTCTGACCACCTTGACTATTATCGAAGAAACGCTGAATCTGATTCGTGGCAACACGCTTGAGCCGGAGCACCGCGAATTTAATTTGCAAACCATTCCACTCGACGATAAACCGTCTTACGATATTTTTTCGCGCGGCAGCACCACCGCCATTTTCCAGTTTGAAAGTCGCGGCATGCGTGATCTGATCATGCGCGCCAAACCCAGATCGGTTGAGGATTTAACGGCGTTGAACGCTTTGTATCGTCCCGGTCCGATGGATCTGATTCCGGATTATCTGAATCGCAAGACCGGCAAGGAGGTGGTGAGTTATCTTGATCCGCGTGTTGAACCGGTGTTGTCACCCACCTGCGGCATCATGGTTTATCAGGAACAGGTGATGAAAATCGCCCAGGTGATTGGCGGTTATTCACTCGGCGGCGCGGATTTATTGCGACGGGCGATGGGCAAGAAGAAGCCCGAGGAAATGGCGCAGCATCGTGGAATTTTCAGCGAGGGCGCGCAAAAAAACGGCGTCAAGGCGAGTGTCGCCAATGAGCTGTTCGATTTTATGGAGAAGTTTGCCGGCTACGGATTCAACAAATCACACTCCGCGGCCTATTCGTTGCTGGCGTTTCATACCGCCTACCTGAAAGCGCATTTTCCCGCGGCGTTCATGGCGGCGAATATGAGTTGCATCATGGATTTCACCGACAAGGTGCAACAAATCGCCGACGATGCACGTGCCATTGGTTTGAGTTTGTTGGCACCGGATATTAATCTGGGCACCTATCGTTTTTTCCCGATTGACAGACATACCATCCGTTATGGTTTGGGCGCGGTGAAGGGTACCGGTCGCGCGGCCATTGAAGCCATTGAAGCGGCACGGCAAGAGGGGGGTGCATTTAAGGACCTGCTGGACTTTGTTAAACGCATCGATCGCAGCCGGGTCAATCGGCGCGCCATGGAAGCGTTGATCCGTGCCGGTGCTTTTGATCAGTTGTCAGCCAATCGCGCGTCCGTATTGGCGTCGTTGCCACAGGCGGTGGAGCTGGCGGACATGGCGGCGCGCGACGTACAACAAGTGAGTTTGTTTGGTGAATCCACACCAGAGTCGGGCGGTGTGTTGACGTTGGTTGCGGTGCCGATGTGGTCGGAACGCGAACGATTAAACAACGAAAAAATTTCCCTTGGATTTTATTTGTCGGGGCATCCGTTTACCACTTATGCAAGGGAAATCAGGCAGTTTGCAAAGAATCTGCTGGCTGACTTGCAGCCCAAAAATGAATCTATTCTAATGTCCGGAATTTTGTACGAGCAGCGGGTGCGCAACGGCAAACGCGGGCGTATGTGTGTCATGACCCTAGACGACGGCAGCGCCCGTGCCGAGGTGGTGGCGTATAGCGAAATTTTTGATAAACGCCGTCAGTTGATTTGTGATGACCAGCCGTTGATCGTGCGAGGCCGCGTTTCACACGACGAATTTTCCGGCGGCAACCGGGTGATTGCCGACGACGTGATTTCTCTGGATGAGGCGCGTAAATTTGTCCGTCAAATGACCCTGACGATACAAGGCGAAGTCGACAGTGCAAAATTGCGCGGGTTGTTGGCGCCGCATGTCGCCGCCAACGAACGCGATGCCGCCGCGGTGAGAATTATTTATAACAATGGCGATGCCGAAGTTCCGGTGGTGTTGCCGGACCAATGGCGGGTGCGTGTCACCCAAACCATGGTGGACGCGTTGGCGGAATGGTTGTCACCGGATAACATTGCGTTTGACTACGATGCATCAAACATGATGCCACCGCCACCACCACGCGGCTGGCGTGATAACTATCAGCCGCAATTTTCCGGTGCCGGTGAATATTGAGTTGATGGTGTAGGAAAATGAAGAGCGCCTGTGGGCGCGCACTTCCAGGCAAAAATGCCGCAAACTGCGCGTCAATAAAAGACTTTTACTTTTTGTTTGTCGCGAGTGTGGTGTTTCGTAATGAATGCGACGTAATAACGGTGTGAAAAAAGGCATTCACCACAGATAAACACAGATGAACACAGTTAGATCGTCTGGTTTTATCCGTGTTCATCCGGGTTTATCTGTGGTTACGTGTACTTGTATTGGTTCCAAACAGACTCACGCACTACGCTAGCCTGCATATTTCACGGGTCGGCCCGCCTTATATACGCTTTTCATTCTTGGCGACCTATAAATTCTGCGAATCCAGACTGTACTTCGTAAGGTTGATGGCCTACGCACTCGATAGCGGGCGTCTGAACAACGCTTTTCCGCTCTCTTCCCTCGTAATATCTTGATATTACTCGGTCAGTCGAGCAAAAAATCACTCGCTTATCCACACACTCTCGAGTGCGTCCCCGTGAAATATGCAGGCTAGCCGCTGCGCTTGGTTAACACCAAGTAATCGACATCGTAGGGATTTTGTGCGTCCTTCGGGCGGTGTTCACGGTTGATTTCCTGCCATGCCTCAGGATCGAGCGTCGGAAAAAACGTATCACCAGGCAGGTCGGCGTCAATCGCGGTCAAATAAATTTCATCCGCCAATGGCAAGGCGTGGTTATAAAGCGTGGCACCACCAATCACAAACGCGGTGCCATCGGCCACCATCGATAACGCCTGATGGATGGTTTGCGCGACCTCTACCCCTCCCCCGGCGTATTGCCATGTTTGATTGCCAGTCACGACAATGTTGCGACGACCGGGCAACACCCGGCCAATCGATTCAAACGTCTTGCGCCCCATGATGATCGGGTGCCCCATGGTAATACGCTTGAAATAACCCAACTCTGCGGGCAGATGCCAGGGCATTTTTCCGGCCAAGCCAATGACATTGTTGTTTGCGACCGCAACGATTAGACACAGACGGCCGGCTTTTTTCATACGGCAATCGGCGCTTTGATGGCGGGATGTGATTGATAATTTTCCAGCGTGAAATCGTCAAACTTAAAATCAAACACAGACGTGATCGCCGGGTTCAAACGCATGGTTGGCATGGCGTGTGGGGTACGACTCAGCTGCGCGTTGGCCTGATCAATATGATTGGAATATAAATGGGCATCACCGAGTGTATGTATGAAGTCGCCGGCCTTTAAACCACAGGCCTGCGCCACCATCATGGTCAGCAGGGCGTACGAGGCGATATTAAACGGCACGCCCAGAAAAATATCGGCGCTGCGTTGATACAGTTGGCAGGAAAGGGTGCCGTTGGCCACGTAAAACTGGAAAAAAGCGTGGCAGGGTGCCAGTGCCATTTGTGGGATGTCGGCGACATTCCAAGCCGAAACAATCAGCCGGCGCGAATCCGGGTTGGTTTTGATTTGATGGATCACATCGCTGATTTGATCGACGTGTTTGCCATCCGGCGTCGGCCAGCTGCGCCATTGATAACCATACACCGGGCCCAGGTCGCCGTTGGCGTCGGCCCACTCGTCCCAAATGCTGACGTTATGCTCTTTTAAGTAGGCAATGTTGGTGTCGCCCTGCAAAAACCATAACAACTCGTGAATGATCGAGCGCAGGTGCAACTTTTTGGTCGTCAGCAACGGGAACCCCTGCTGTAGGTCAAAGCGCATTTGGTAGCCAAATACCGAGCGGGTGCCGGTACCGGTGCGATCGGATTTATGGGCGCCGTGATCTAGCACGTGCCGCATTAATTGCAGATAACTATGGTCAGCGGCGTTTACTGGAGGGGTGGTCATATTGGGGCTGGAGAAAATGTCGCGCAAAAAATGTCCGAATGAATAACAGCGGCTATTGTAGCGTGGCGCAAGACGTGGATAGTGGGTCGATTATCGGCTTTGATGTCGTTATTCGGCTTGCCGCCGCGCATAGGTTGCACGTGTGATGGCAATGAGTTCGTCTAGCCTTGCAATGGGCAAGGCATTGATGCCCGCCGCAATTTTACGGCCACCGCCGCCGAACCGGGCGGCGATCAAATCCGCCCCGACGGGTTGATTGAGTGGTGCGCGCAGGCTGACGGTATAGATGCCGGATGTGTTGGTGGTGGCAATAATATGCGCGCGCTTGGGAAAAATCCGGGCACAGTGATTGGCAAAGGTTCCGGAAACGCGGCGGGAGCGGGCACTGTCGGGCAGCACATAGGCGGCGATGGTGTCATCGGCAACGCTGGCTTCAAGTGTTGCACATACCGCCATGTCATCCGCAAACCCATCGGCCAGTGTGCGGAACAAAGGTGACTGATTGATAAAATCAAACGGGTTGGCATAGGACTGTAAGTAGTCCGCCAATGCGGCTGGAGCAACCAACAGATCTTCAACCGTGTCGCCGTAGGCGTTGTAATTGATGACTTCGCCCAACTGCCGCAATGCCCGGTTTTGGTCGGGCGACAATTTTTGCAGATTTGCCAACATTTCAGCCTGTTCGATCAGGTTGTCGCCAAAAGCGGCGGCAATCGCCCAATGACGATGTCCACCATTGATGAGCTTGTCGACGATCAGGCTGGTACAGGTGTCGGCGGACGTGTCGATATGGGCGACGAGGTTGGTGTGGGGTGTCAAATGATCGGCACGGTGATGATCAAACCAATGGATCATTACGCCGCGCTCCAATAGCTTGGTGGCAGCGGCATAATTGGCGTCATACGAAATATCGAAGACAAAAATTTGATCACCCGCAGTCACCGAGGCGTTGCCTGCCAGTTGATCAAGCAATGCAACATCGCGTTTTACGCCGGTGATTGCGGTTGTTTGCGCAGGGTGAACCAGCCGATATTGGTGGCGGGCGATGATGCCGTCGGCATCGCCGTTAAAAACATCAAATCGGGATGAATGCGCCATGGAGTCGGGGGTGAGGGCTGGCACGGCAAATTAGCGTTTGTTATTGACCGCAGCCATATCATTCATCTGCTTCAGCAAAAGTTGCACGGCGTCGGCAATGGCGACTTGCGATGTATTGATAGTGACGTCGGCGTCGGTTGGTGGCTCGTAGGGATCGGATATGCCGGTGAAGGCCTTGATCTCACCACTACGTGCCTTGGCATAAAGGCCCTTCACGTCACGTTGCTCACAAACGGCGAGCGGGGTGGCCAGATGCACCAAAATAAAACAGCCGTGTGGCGCAACCAACTGTCGCGCGGCACGCCGCGCCGAATCATAGGGTGCTATGGCCGCAGAAATGGCGATTCCGCCGTGTTTAACAACCTCAGCGGCGACAAAACCGATGCGACCGATGTTGATGTCTCGATGCGCCCTTGAAAAGCCCAAATCGCTGGATAAATGGGTTCGCACCACGTCGCCATCGAGCAGGGTGGTTTTGCGACCGTGTTGGTGACGCAGGGCGAGGTCCAGCGCACTGGCAATGGAGGTTTTGCCGGAACCGGACAAACCGGTGAAAAAGAAACAGACGCCTGGCTGATCAATCGTTGGTTGGGTACGTGACATGGTTCGGCTGGTGGTTTTGCGGGCAGGGTCGGATGGATGAAAATTGATGGGGCGGCATCGTTTGCAGGTTTACATATTCACATGTTCAGATGTTCACATGTTCAGTTATTCACTCATTGCAACAAAAAACCCCGCCGAAGCGGGGTTTTTATATTCGCGTCCTATCTGGTTTTACTCCTCACCGGATAGTTTGTACGAAACCACCAATTGCGCCGTATAACCAGCGGTGTCGGTTTCGAATGTACATGAACCGTCGTTGATCACACCCATTGCCGCACGGTCAAACACCCGGCGTGGATTGGAATTGACAACTTCAACGCTGCGCGCTTTACCATCCGGTCCAACCGTCACCGCCAACGTAACCGATCCCTCGGTACCGTTACGCCGGGCATCACGCGGGAAGGACGCCTGGAACGCGGCGACGCACGCCTTGCGATTGGTAATCGAGCCGAATCCGCGTGGTCCGACCGGTCTTGCAACCGGCTGCGGTGGCGCAGGTACATACACTTGCTGCACCGGCGGCGGCACAATCACCGCAGGAATCGCAATTTGCGAAGAGGTGACGGCCGGTGCCACTTCCGGAGGTGGAATAAACGGCTCCGGTGGAGGCGGTGGAATATCCGGTTTCGGCTGCGGTTTAGGCGGAGGAGGAGGTGGTGGCGGCGGTGGCGGCAGAATGATCTCGGCGATCGATACCGGCACCACTTTTTTGACAAATTGCTGGCCCGCAGTCGACAAGATGAGCCACAGCACAATACCGTGGATACCCAGCACGGCGGTCAAACCGACCAAATGCTTGCGCGGGCTGCGCTGCTTTTGCGCCCAGCCCGACATGACAATTAAACCTTCTGTTTCTGTCGAACTCATGAACTAGTCTCCACCGGTATTCCTTTATTCCGCGATCCTGGCGCTTTTGCGCACTGGACCGTCAAAAATTCTATGTTATCCAAACCAACCTAGCGGTATTGTTCGCTGCCGATAATTGCCAGCCGGGTTAACCCGCGACGCTGGGAATTGGCGAGCACAAAAGCGACGTTGTCGTATTTGGCATCTTTGTCTGGACGAATCAACATGTTTGGTTGCGGGGAAAGTTTCGCCGTATCCACCATGTTGACGTCCAATGTTTCGCGGTCTACGATCGTTCCATTCCAGTAGATCGAGCCGTTCCTGTCGATGTCAACCCGGACTTCGGGTGGCTTTTCACCGGTAAACGGTGTTGCCACCGGCATTTCCATGTTGACCGAATGTAACTGAACTGGAATCGTGATGATCAACATAATGATCAACACCAACATCACGTCAATGAGTGGCGTGGTGTTGATATCCATAATCGGTTCCGCATCGGCCGAGCCGCTGCTACCTGTGCCTAAATTCATACCCATGATGATTCTCCGGGAGTCATTGCAAAGCCGGCAACCCGCGCCAGCCCTGCGTGATTATTTGGTGGTCGGATCGGTGACAAAAGAAACTTTGGTCAAGCCAACCTCTTGGATCGCCAGAATCGCCCGGCCAATCGGCTCGTAGGCTGCACTCGCGTCGCCGCGAATATGAATCTCCGGCGGCGGCTTGTCAGCTTTTTTTGCATCATCACGGGCACGACGTAAGCGCGTCTTTAAGTCTTGCGAATCGATAATCAGCGAGTCGTAGTAATACAGCTTACCCGCCACGCCGACTGAAAGAATAATATTTTCAGGCTTGGTTTCGCGCAAGGCATTCTTTTCCAGCGGAAGCTGAACCTTGACCGACGTCGTCACCACCGGAATGGTGATCAGGAATATGATCAACAAAACCAACATCACGTCCACAAGGGGCGTGGTGTTGATCGTTGAATTCAGGTCCTCATCACCTTCAGAAGAGCCAATTTGCATGCCCATAGTGGCGCCTTACTTCTTGACGTTTGCGGAGGCGACCAGTACTGCATGAACGTCGGCGCCAAATGCACGCACCAGATCCATGCTGGTTTTATTTTTGCGAACGATAAAGTTATAACCAAGCACCGCTGGCACCGCAACAGCCAGGCCGATCGCGGTCATGATCAGTGCTTCGCCGACAGGACCGGCAACCTTGTCGATGGACGCCTGACCGGTGACACCAATTTTGACCAAGGCGTTGTAAATACCCCAAACGGTTCCAAACAATCCAACAAACGGCGCGGTCGAACCAACGGTTGCGAGGAAAGCCATGCCATCACCCATGCGGCTTTGGACATTGTCCACTGCGCGGCCAATCGCCATGGTCACCCAGGTCGATAAGTCGATTTGACCATGAAGCCCGGTATGTTTTTGTGTCGCTTCGACGCCTTTTTCGGCGACAAATCGGAATGGACTGTCTTCCTTGAGCGCATCTGCACCGGCACGAACACTGCCCGCCGCCCAAAATAATTCTTCAGCAGCCTTCGCTTCGCGTGAGATTTTGGTGCCCTCATAAAGCTTGGTGAAAATGATGTACCAACTACCCATCGACATAATGACCAAAATAGTCAATGTCACCATCATCACGACGTCACCATGCTCAATCATCGCCTGGATGCCAAATGGATTTTCTTCGGCCGCAGTCAGTTTTCTTGCTGGTGCGGGCGCAGCCGGCGTGGTTGGCGTTGGTGTGGATGTGGCATCGGCGGCTTTGGCATCCGCTACTGGTACGGCAGGTGTTTGGGCTGAAATCATTGTGCTTGTTGCGCCTAATCCAGCAAAGGCGACACAAACCATTAAACGGGCAAGAATCATGTGCATAGAATCTCCAATTTAGCCGTGCATGGGCGGCTGCAAGCGATAGAACAAAAATTGCCGGAGTGAGCGGCCGATCGAACTACAGGGGGGGAATGGTACGACGTACTAAACCGGTGCACAGTATAAACCATTGAATTATTTTTTGGAAATTCCCGAATTTCAGGAAATCAGTACGCATATTAAGACAAAAATTTGTTTGAGACGGGTTGCAACTGCATTGCACTTGAGGCAACAGCAGGTCGCTGGCTTGCAATACAATAACCGGCAGCCAGAATTAGACTGAATAGAAATTTTATTGACGTCAAATGCTGTGAGACCGTAACCGATTGGTTGGTTGTGCACATAAAAACCCGGTCTGGAATAATCTTTATCTATTCGGCGCTAAACTAACCGACAATATTTAACATCCTCAAGAATTGAATTGATATGAAATATGCCATGCAGCCAACGTCAGTTTTGGTCAAAACTCCCAAAGGTCTTGAGGAAATAGAAAAACGCACCTATAAGCTTGCCGGTCGATTACGCGCCATATTATTTATGGTTGATGGCCAGCGCACGCTTGGTCAGCTGCTGGAGCAGGCAGGCAATATGGCCGAGCAATTGGAAGTACAGTTGGGTGAGCTGGCCGCGCAGGAATTTATCGAGGCGATCGTGGTTGAGGTGCCAGTCGAATATGTCGAGGAAGCCGCGCCTGCCGTCGGGGCGAATGCCGGAAACGTGGCGGGCGTTGCAAAGCCAAGTGTTGCCCCGTCCCCCCCGGATGCCGCCACGCTTGCCGCAGCGGCTGCTCGTGCCGCCCTCGCTGCCGAGCCGATTGACTTATCGAAAAAGCGAATGACGGGAATGTTGACCGAAACCATGGGTATGCGGGCAATGTTTTTGGCAGCACAACTTGAAAGTGTCAAAACTCGCGCCGAGCTTGAGGGTTTTATTGAAGAAAACACCCAGTCGATATCCGCCTCCAACGGCACCAAGATTGCCGAGCAATGGCGCACCCGCGCACGCAAATTAGTCGGGCTATAAAATTGCCGGTTGCCGGTCGCGTTGGCTATGCAAAATGACCCGCGCGCGCGCGCGCAGGTGGCAATGGACGCCCTTAAGCGGGGCGACAATCTGGCTGCGCGAAAAATACTTGAGCAACTAGTCTCCACCGGCAACGCCGATGCGTCGATTTATTTTGCCTTGGCCATTGCCTGCCAGCGCTTAAGAGACAAAGAGTGTGCGCTAACATCCATAAGTGTCGCCTTGGAGCGAGAGGCGACAAATTTCCAATATTTGTTGTTGAAAGCGGACTTGCTTGCCGACACCGGGCAACATCGCCGTGCCGCGGCATTTTATCTTTCCGCTGTGCGGGTATCGGCAGAAATGGTGAATTTGCCGGTCGCCCTTCAGCCCGAAATGGCGCGGGCGCAGAAAATGTGTGCGCATTACGCTGCCGAATTGGAAGAGCTGATTTTGTCGCATCTGGCAAATTTGGGCTCTGCCAGCGGGCGCGGGAATTTATCAACTGCGCCCAGGGTCGGCGAGGCTCTGGAAATATTGTTTGGGCGCAAACAAATATTTCCACAACGGCCGCGATATTTTAATTTTCCAGGGTTGGCACCGATTCAATTTTTCGATCCAACCCAGTTCAACTGGATTGCGCGATTGGAAGCGCAAACTGAGCAGATTAGGGTTGAGCTGGAGAATTTATTGACAGACCACAATGCGTTTCGGCCCTATGTTGAAAGCCGCGATGATCGCCCAGGCGACGGGCAGGATGGCATGGTAAACAATCCCGACTGGAGCGCCTTTTATCTGTGGAAAAACGGCCAACTCGTTGACCAGAATGCGGCGCGTTGTCCGTTTACCACCCGCGCCATGGCCGATGTGCCGTTGACGCGAATCGCCAATCGCTCCCCGTCTGTGCTGTTTTCATTATTGCGACCGGGAGCGCATATACCACCGCATAACGGCTTGATTAATACCCGTCTGATCGCCCACTTGCCGCTGATTGTGCCCGGCAAGTGCCGATTGCGTGTGGGCAATGACACGCGCGAGTGGCAAGCGGGCAAGGTATGGGTGTTTGATGACACCATCGAGCACGAAGCATGGAATGATTCCGATCAGACGCGGGTCATTTTATTGTTTGAAATTGATCGGCCGGATGTCACGGCAGACGAGCAGGCATTGGTAAGGGAAATTTTTGATGCGATCGATCGCCACTCGGGTCAACGTCCCGAGTGGGAAATCTAATGAGGGACGTCTTGTATGAGTAATGCCAGTAACGAGATTGCAAATTTGGAAATTCAGGCGAAAAAAGCCATGGGGGCCGGCCAAAATGAGGCGGCGGTCAGGGCGTGGGAGCGCATTCTTGCCATTGATCCAACCCACGTGCCAACGTTGGTGAGCGTCGGCAAGTTTTCGCTCTTGACCGGTGACTTGGTATCGGCCAAACGCGCCTATCAACGGGTGGTGGATCTGGACGGCCGTGACCCCCAGCAATGGGTCAATCTGGCATTGGCGTGTCAGGGCCTAAAAGACGAAAGTGGCGAAGAAAAGGCGTTGATGGCGGCGCTTACCATTGACCCAATGGATTTGCTCGCCTTACTGATGCGGGCAACCCTGTTGGAACGGCAGGGAAAACAGCACAAAGCCGCGTCGGCATTTGGCGCGGCCGCATCGGTCGCGCCCCCGATGGAGCGTTTACACCCGGATCTGCGCCCGGCAGTGCAATATGCGATTGGTTTCAAAAATAAATATGACGCCGATTTTGGTGCCTTTTTAGACCAATATATGCGTCCGCACTTTGACACCCATCGTGGTGAAGACCTGAAGCGCTTTCGTGACTCCATCGATATCATGGTGGGTCGTAAACGGCGGTATGAGTCGCAATCTATGATGCACCATTACCCGGGGCTGGTAGCGGCTGAATTTTTTGAGCGTCAAGACTTCCCGTGGCTGGATGCATTTGAGCAGTCTACAGATGCCATACGCGAAGAATTTTTGGCGGTGCTGGCGGACGACAAAGACTTTGTGCCTTACATTACCTATCCGGACGACGTTCCATTGAATCAATGGGCGCAACTGAATAATTCACCGAATTGGAGCGCGTTCCACCTTTGGAAAAATGGCGCTCAGGTGCCTGCCAATGCCGCAAAGTGCCCAAAAACAATGGCATTGTTGGCCGGAGCACCACAACCGCAACAACCGGGCAGAACCCCGGCGGCAATGTTTTCATTGTTGAAGCCAAAAACGCATATCCCACCACACACCGGTGTATCCAACGTGCGTTTGGTCACGCATGTGCCGCTGATTGTTCCGCCAGATTGTGGATTTAGAGTCGGCAATGAAATTCGCGAATGGGTGCCGGGAAAGGCATGGGTGTTTGACGATACGATTGAGCATGAGGCGTGGAATAACAGCGACCAATTACGCGTGGTATTTATATTTGATATTTGGCATCCACATCTGAGCCAGGCTGAACGCGACATGGTGACGGCCATGGCAGGAGGCGTCATCGCGTTTAATCAGGACGGCGGTGGATTCGATCTTTAAGCGTAGCTGAATGACCGGTGCCCGGCGGTAAAATCCGCCGCACCAAAACAAAACGGCGAGCCGAAGCTCGCCGTTTTTTATTGCACTAACGCTTGCTTAGAACTTCATGGTTGCGTTCAGGAAGATGCGACGACCCAATGCATCATAAACCTGAGGATAGGTATTGCCGTTACCGAAGCCGGCTCCGACCAGACCACTCAATGGTGGATCGCGATCAAACAGGTTGTTGATACCACCGCGCAGCGTAATCTTCTTCGTTACCGCATAGGTAGCTGCGATATCGACGTAGTTGCGCTCACCCAAAGTGCGATCCGCTGCTGCAAGGGCGGCGTTACGCAATTGTGGGCTGCTGCTCGTGCCCTGCTGATCTACTGACGAAATGTAACGCCATGTGAGCGCCAGATCGAGATTCCACGGTGTTTCCCAAGTTGTGCGAAGCTTGTGACGCCATTCTGGTGAAGGCACACCACACGTCGCGCCATGCAGTCCTTTACAATCAAACTCACCCAGACCAGGCAGTGGCTCTTGGATGTTGGTCTTTAACAACGTACCGGTGAAATTGAACTTCAGGTTGCCATAGGCTGGCAATTTGTAGAAGTAATCTGCCGTGAAGTCGTAACCAGAGGTCTTGAGTTTGCCCAAGTTCAGGTTGGTCGCAAGGATTTGCCCTGCAGGTAATGCCCACAAAGTACCCAAACGGTCACGTGTGATTAAGCCGCAAAATGATGCTGAACCGGTTGCAAGACATTGCGCCAGAATGGTTCCAGGTGGCGCATTGCCGATCACTTTTTCGACTTGGATGTCGAAATAGTCGATCGAGGCGTTGAAGTTGCGGCCAATTGCAAATACTGCTCCAAACGTATAGCTCTTGGACTCTTCAGGCTTCAAGGAGGGATTGCCACCAAACAATGCGTTGTACTGACCAGCCGGGCTGTTCAGGAACGCGTTGCCGTATAAGGCGGTAGGCAAACCAGTCAACTGACATTGCGCCAGTGTGGCGGTACGCGATGGACCGCAAGGATCCACAGCCAAGTCATACAAGCCAAGACCGCGCGCTGTGAACAACTCAATCACGTTTGGCGCACGAACCGCCTCCTGATAGCTGGCACGGGTGCGGACTTCTTTGACCGGTGACCATTCTGCACCAATACCAAAGGACGTGGTGTTTGGACCGGTGCTGTAGTCGGCGTTACGAATACTGCCGTTTACAGACAGAAGTTCAGCCATTTGTTTGCCTTCGATCAGAGGTGCACGGAACTCGCCGTAGACTTCCTTGACGTTGTAACCGCCGCTCAGACCAATGGTCGGTCCGCCTTGACCAAACAAGTCGCCGGTGGAAAAGGCGCTATCAGTATCGAGGCTGAGGCGTTCTTGACGTGTTTCTACACCAAACGCAACACCAATGCCGTTCTTGGCAGCCGGCAGTTTCCAGCCGTATTCGCCGAGATCAGCGTTGACTGTGGCACCGTAAACTTTTTGTGATGTATAACCTTTTTGGAAACCCGGGGTCTGCAAATAATTTAATGCAGCTGGTGTGACGCCACCAAGTGACCAAATGTTATACGGCACGCATGGTGCACCAGAACGGCAGACAACATTGCCGGAAGCATCCAAAACGGCGTCCATTGCCAGTGTTGCACGGCGAATGGAGAAGTCGTTCTTGTAAGTTTCCTGGAATACAACTTTTGCTTCTTGCGCAAAAATGTCGTAATTCCAATATTTAGCGAACTCACCCTTGACGCCCATTACCATACGGAACGAGGTGTGGCGGATATCGTCCTGACGACCACCACCTTCTACGTTGCGGCGAAGAATAAACGCATCAGCCGTGCCGGTTGTGCCGACGCATCCAAGATCGCGACGCCAATCTGCCGACAGCAGGGGGTTGTTACAACGAACCGCATTGGCACCTGAGGCATCAAATCCGAACAAACCGGACGGTGCAATCTGGGCAACGGTGGCATCGTCGTGGAATGAAAACTCAGTGTAAAGCTTGGCTTGAGGATTTACTTCGTAATTGGCAAATGCATTAAAGCCATATCGTTCAGATGGGCGCTGGAAATAGTTGAGCGGACCAAAATTGTATTGGTCGTTGGCACCGACGTAGGCACGTGTTCCGCCGGCTGAGTTGGCAACCGTACGTGCGCCCGCTGCGACAATAAACTGTCCCGGGAAGCTGGTGCCGGATCCGCCGCAACGGAAACCGCCGCCAAAAACGATACCGTTAATGGTGCTGGTGTTGTTGGTGGTTGCATTGCCGGTCGAGCAGGAGCTGAAATCACGCTCGGACTGCAGCAGTGCGTCTTCTTTTTTGAAATTGAAGAACACTGTGGCATTACCTTTGCCGTTGGCAAAGTTAGAGCCAAATAAAAGATTGAAGTCGTTGATTTTGCCGTCGGCGCTGACGTTGCCAGGAACTTTAAAGTTTCCCGGGTTTGAAATGCCGCGGGCGCGGATCATATCAGCGGTGCCGGTTGAATCATGCTGCTCGTGCTGGTAAAAGCTGGTGTTTAACTCAACTTGAGCGCCTTCAAACTTGTCATTCATGATGAAATTGACCACACCAGCAACCGCGTCGGAACCATAAATGGCACCGGCACCACCGGTCAGCAGTTCAACTCGTTTGATTAAAGGGGCTGGGATTTGATTCAAGTCCGCAGCAAAGGTGCGTGGGCTGCCAGCAGGCAAACGGCGACCATTCACCAACACCAATGTGCGGCTGGCACCAAGGCCGCGCAAGTTGACGGTGGCGGTTCCTGTTGCGCCGTTGGAGACGTTGGCACCTTGCGCGGCAAATACTTGCGGCAGGTTGTTCAACAAGTTTTCCACCGAACGCAGGCCGTCAGCTTTGATGGCGGTTGCATCGATGGTGGTGATCGGGCTGGTGCTATCAAGGTTGGCAGACGGGATACGTGTGCCAGTGACTTCAATACGATCAACTTTGTCTGCAGCAACTGCCGGTGCCTGTTGGGCAAATGCTGGCCCAAACATGCTCGCAGCAAGTGCGCCCGCAACGGCTGCGGGTAATATTCTTAGCTTTAACTTCATTGCATAACCTCCGTGATATAGATCCAACAAATGAAACAACCACCCGCCACAAATCCCAACAAAAAGTCGCAAATTTGGAACGTAATGGTCACGAAATGGAAAACATTGCAAGGATAACGGTGCACGATGGGCATGACCACGCGATTGTCATGAATGTTGCCAAAATGCAACAGATTGCGGGTGGATTATCCATTTACAACAACTTTTCCTTGCGCACCAACAAAAAAGGGGCCGAAGCCCCTTTTTTTGCGATCTTGCTTAAACCAACTTATTTCCAAGCGTAACGCGCACCCAGAACAAAATTCATGCCCTGCGGCTGATACCAGTTTAAGTTGAACGGACGGGCAAGTGGATCCATCGACGGCCTGGCATTGGCCAAGTTGCGTACTGTGAAATTCAAGCGCCAGTTCTTGAAGCCACGGTATTCCGTTCCTGCATCAACTGTGACATAGGTGGCAACAGTACAAATGCCCAGATAGCTGTTGTTTGGATTGCCGCAATCACGGGCGACTGCTGCTGCGCCTGCGCTCAGGCTTTCAGGATTGCTGAAAGCCTTGAACGGGCCAACAAAGTTAACCACACCTGTGCTGGTCCAGCTGCCGGTTTCCCAGGTGGCGCGGAACTGACCACGCCATTCAGGCGCGTTGCGGAAGCCGCTGTAGCTGACCAAAGGCTGGCCGGCCACACCTGATCCACGCTGATCCGTGTACAGGGTGGCAATACCATTCAGTGTCAGACGGCCATGCTGTCCAAGCGAGATCCGATGACGAACGTCAAAGTCGATACCACGAACCCGGGTTTCGCCAAGGTTTGCAAACGAGGTGCTGACAAACAGAATCGCGCCCGGATCATTCGGCACCTGAGTGCTGACGTTGGCCGGATCACGAACCACGCGATTGGCGTACAGCGGGTTGGTTGAGCCCTCATTCAACAGAATTTCGTTCAACGACAGGAAGCTGATTTCGTTTCTACGAGCGATGTTGAAATAGTCAACGCTGACGTTTGTATCGGTTGATACTTCCCAAACAATACCACCGGTATAGGTTTCAGCTTTTTCCGGTTGTACGCCAGGGAAAGCAACGATCAAACCAGGGATAGACAGGCCGCAACCAACAGTCATGCCGACCGCACGATTACAACGGCGTGGATCGTCTATACCATTAAAGAACCCGGAAGTTGCCGAGCGGGTGATTTCTGTCAGTGACGGTGCACGGAAACCACGTGCAAAGCTGCCGCGCACTTTCAGGTTGGACATTGGTGCCCATGACGCGGCCAATTTTGGTGTCAATGAGCTGCCATAGTCGGAGTAGCGGTCATAACGTACTGCTGCTTGTACTTCGACGTTTTTGAGCACAGGCATGACCAATTCGCCAAAAACGGTTTGCACATTACGTTCGCCATTTACCGAAGCGACGCCACGGCCAAAAATATTACCCTGGGTTTTTTGTGTATCGGCGACAACAATACGGCTTTCCTTGCGGTACTCAACACCCGCTGCCATGCCAACCGCGCCACCGGCCATTTGTCCGACTTCACCAGAAATTTTGGCATCCCAAACGGTGAATTTGGAGGTCGCTTCATCTTTTGCGTTGTGGCGAAGCGAATCAGCCGTGATTGCGCCTGAGTTTGGCGCAGCCCAGTTATAGAAGCCGCCGGCTGGATTGGCAACCAAGGTTGGATTGCCAACCGCGTTGGGTACTACCGTAAAGCCAAAGGCTTGTACCAAACGGTCGTAACGAATCGCATTGTGGTTAAAAGAATCCTGCTCGTTGCGGTTAAACAGCAGGCCGGATTCAAAATCAAAGCGACCCATTGTGGTTTTGACGCCAATAACTGCGCGTTTGGTTACGCTGACGACTTCGTTGTCCTGTGCACCAACCGCGTCCAAACGGCCACGTGTGGAAGTCAGCCGTGGAAATGGATTGTTTGGGTGACCAATGGCAAGCTGTGTCGGTGCCGGGTTCAAGCGGCCGGTACTTGGGTTAAATGTCGCGCCCGTGCCTTGTCCAACCGCTTGTGGAAAGCCGTTGAAAAATGCGGAGTTTTTGACATAACTGGCTTCGCCGTACAATTGGGTGGTCGCGGTCATGTCGATTGTGCCGCGGGCGAATACGCTGGTCCGTTCCACTTTCGGGACAATCTGGCTTGGCGAAACGTTGTCATACAAACACATCGTACCCGGAACGCCAAGGAATGTTTGTGAGCTGATGTTGTTAGAAGCCGGGCACGCTGCACCGGCTGATGGTCCAGTGACGCCGGCTGCGTTGGTGATGTAGGTCAGGAACGGGCTAAATGCCGAATTTTGCACACCGGTTAGATACACGTCGCGAAATTGCTGGCGGTTCAAGAAGTCCTGAACGTCAACAAAGCGAACAGGATCCTGTTTGTAGCCTTCGAAATTTGCAAAAAAGTTGTAACGGTCTTTGGCGAGGTCACCAAAACCAACCGATGCAACAGCCGATCTGGTTTTGTAGAAGCCCTTGTTATTGCTGGTTGCATTGGCACCGACCTGGCCACCCTTGTAGTCTTTGCGCAGAATGATGTTAATCACACCGGCAACCGCTTCGGAGCCATAAATGGCCGATGCGCCGTCTTTCAGAATTTCGATCCGCTCAATAACATCAACCGGGATGGAATTCAGGTTGACCACGCCGGATTGTCCGAAGTTTGGATCAGCCAAGCCGTAAGGCGCGATGCGACGGCCATTCAGCAATACCAAAGTGGCGGTGGATCCCAAGCCACGCAAAGATGCAGTTGCCGCGCCCGCTGAGAAGCTGCCCGAACCGGTCATCTCTGTTAAGCCGCCGGCTGCGTTAATTGGCAATTCACGCAACAATTCGGTCACGGTTTGTTTGCCGGACCGACGAATTTCTTCCTGCGAAATGATTTGGATGGGGGATGCGGTTTCAGCATCAACCCGCTTAATGTTGGAGCCGGTCACTTCAATTTTTTCGACCTTAACTGGCGCCTGTTGCGCTTGGGCCAGGCCGACCGTTGCGACACCAATTGCTGCTAACGCGGCAACCAATGCCCGTTGCTTGATGTTATTCATAAAAGACCTTTCTAAAGATACGTTGATGACAAAAAGTGTTGCGACCGATAACGTGCAGACGATAACCTGCGAATTTTATCGGTTCACTGGGGGGCGGATAGGTTAATATGTCGCATTGTGTCTTTTATACAACACGGCGGCGGCAATGCGTTGGCTTTATAGGCGGGCAACGACATCTTGCAGGCTGATTGTGGAATTCAAGTCAAATTAGGACACTTTGCAAGGGTAGTGCTATAATTTCTCGAAATGGGCACTCGCCCATTTTTCGTTTTCAATTTGCGCGCCGATGCGGGTTTGTCCTGTGTTGTGTTTGTGCAAAAGCGTTATTTTCATAGCGCGCTCGTGGTGCTTCGGTCAAGCCGTCGTCCAACTCTAGTGTCTCGAGCGAGCGCTGGAGCAGAGGATTAGGTTGGCGAATTTAGAAACCACTGTTGGCATTGCCGTTTCTTCACTTGGTCTGGAGCTCGTCGAAATCGAGCGGGCAGCGAACGGACTGCTGCGTGTTTTTATTGACCGACCAAGTGGCGGTGGCTCTGTAACGGTCGATGATTGTTCGACAGTTAGTAATCACTTGTCTCACCTGTTCACGGTTGAGAATGTGGATTATGAGCGCCTGGAAGTTTCGTCACCCGGTTTGGATCGTGTGCTTAAAACAGTCGCAGATTTTGTCCGCTTCCAAGGACAACCAGTCCGGGTGCGGCTCAACACCGCTGTAGACGGGCGTAAACGTTTTGTGGCGGTGGTGCAATCAATTCACGCCAATAAAATTTTGTTTGAGATTGTTGATGTGGATGAAATTTCAGCCGGAGTTCGGTCCGGGTCCGCGGTGCAGAAGAAGCGCGATAACGCCAAATCTAAGGCATCGCCTAAATCGACCGTCACACCAGCCGTTGAGGGAAGAATGATCACGGTTGAGTTGGGGCAAATTGAAAAAGCGCGGTTAATTCCGCAGTTGTAGGCAAATTGAGCTTCGAATAATTGATTGAATTAGGTGGTGCGCGGATAGATATTCCACGCGCCTTCAGGAATCCGGTGGAGATTAAAAAATGAGTCGTGAAATTTTGTTGCTGGTGGATGCTTTGGCGCGCGAAAAAAGTGTGCCTCGCGAAACTGTGTTTATTGCCTTGGAAATGGCGCTCGCGTCGGCGACCAAGCGAAAATTTTCCGATAAGATTCTTCAGGAGGAGGGTGACGTTCGCGTCGAGATTGATCGATTGACCGGTGAATACGCCGCCTTCCGGCGCTGGACTGTGGTGCCAGATGAAGAGCATGAAGAGCCGGCGCGTCAAATTGCCATCACCGACGCACCTGAGCGTGGTGAAAACCTGCAACTGGGTGATGTTGTCGAAGAGCCGCTTGAGGCGGTCGATTTTGGCCGCATCGGCGCGCAAACGGCCAAACAGGTCATCCTGCAAAAAATTCGCGATGCCGAGCGCGAACAGATCCTCCAAGACTTTTTGGCGCGCGACGAGCAATTGGTTACAGGTACGATTAAACGGGTCGAACGCGGCAATGTGATTGTCGAGTCGGGTCGAATCGAAGCGATCCTGCCGAAATCAGAATTGATTCCAAAAGAAAATTTGCGTGTCGGTGACCGTGTCCGCGCGCATTTGCTCAAAATAGATCGCAATTTGCGCGGCCCGCAACTGGTGCTGTCAAGAATTTCACCGGATTTTATCCGGGTACTTTTTGAGTTGGAAGTTCCGGAAATTGAGGAGGGGCTGCTGGAAATTAAATCCGCCGCCCGTGATCCGGGTATGCGCGCCAAAATCGCCGTCAAGTCAAACGATCCACGCGTGGATCCGATCGGGACTTGTGTTGGCATGCGCGGTTCCCGCGTGCAGGCCGTCACCGGCGAATTGGCCGGTGAGCGCGTCGATATTATTTTGTGGTCGGCGGATCCGGCGCAGTTTGTCATCAACGCGCTGGCGCCGGCTGAAGTCTCGTCGATTATTGTTGACGAAGAGAAACACGCCATGGACGTGGTGGTCGATGAAGAGCAACTCGCCCAGGCGATTGGCCGGGGTGGTCAAAACGTTCGTTTGGCATCCGAGTTGACTGGTTGGCAATTAAACATCATGACCGAGGAAACCGCCAACGAACGACGCTCAACAGAACAACAGTCGATTCAGCAGTTGTTCATTGAGAAACTTGACGTTGACGAAGAAGTCGCGCAAATTTTGATTGCCGAAGGCTTCAGCAATCTTGAAGAGGTTGCCTACGTTCCGCTCAACGAGATGCTTGAAATCGAGTCTTTTGACGAGGATACGGTAAATGAGTTGCGCCGCCGTGCGCGCGATGCCATTGTCACCGCCGCCATCAAGTCTGAAGAGACCATGGAAACCGGCGCGGATGATTTGCTCGACATGGCGGGCATGGATGCGGAAACTGCGCATACCTTGGCAACCAATGGTGTACAAACAATGGAAGATTTGGCTGATCTTGCGATTGATGAGTTGACGGAAATGACCGGCATGGATGCCGAGCGTGCCAAGACCCTCATCATGACCGCGCGAGCGCCGTGGTTTGCAGCTGAAAACTCGGATCAGGCCGAAACCGCCTAATCAATTCGAAATGAAGCTGAAGCAAAATGGACCAATTGACTGCGGATAAAATCCGTTCAGCCTGTTTGGTTGGAATCGCAATAAAACGTATCGTAAAGACAAGGTAACGCATGGCTCAGACCACCGTTGAACAATTCGCCAAAGAACTTAAGCTCACCCCTGATCTGCTCATCGAGCAGCTCAAGTCGTCGGGCGTGGTGAAAGCCGACTCAGGAGACACGTTGACTGAGGATGACAAAGCACGCCTGTTGGTATTTTTGCAGGAGTCACACGGTCATAAGGACGAAAAGAAGAAAATCACCTTGATGCGCAAACAGACGTCGGAAATCAAGAAGTCGGACGCAACCGGTAAGGCGCGAACCATTCAGGTTGAAGTCCGCAAAAAACGCACGTTTCTTAAAGTTGAGGCGGTGGTTGAGCCGATTATCGAAGTGCCGGTAGAACCGCCGCAGCCAATTATCGATGACGAAGAAATGGCCAAACGGCGCGCGGAAGAAGAGCGCCAGACGGCATTACTGGCCAAACAAGCCGAGCAAAAGGCGAAAGCGCCACCAAAGCGCCGCACCAAAAAAGAAATCGAAGCCGATGCGGCCGCTGCGGCAGAAGAGGCGGCGAAAACTGCTGCTGATGCGAAGGCAGTGGTTGATGTAGAGCCGAAGTTGGAAACCAAGACCAAACCGGGCGTGCTCGGGGCGCCAAGCGCCGAAGCGTTGGCAAACAAGCCACCCCCTGCGACTCGGGCGTTTGTCCCGGCCAATGATGCGGCCGGCGGCCCGCGTATTGGTGAACGGGTTGTTCTGAAAAAAGACCCGCCACCCGCGGCTGCCGCGCCGGCGGGCACCTTGCATCGCCCGGTCATTAAAGATGCAGACGGACAGGTCAAAACAGATAAAAAAACCGCTAAAAAGCCGGTTAAGACGACTTCAACATGGAATGACGACGCCAATAAACGTCGTGGTATCAAGACACGTGGTGACGCCAGTGGCGGCCGCGAAGGCTGGCGGGGTCGTCGCGCAAAAGCGCATCATGATGATCCGGGCGCAGAAACCAATTTCCAAGCGCCAACAGAGGCCATTATTTATGAAGTAATGGTTCCGGAAACCATCACTGTTGGTGAGTTGGCACAAAAGATGGCGGTGAAAGCTGCCGAAGTGATCAAGATCATGATGAAAATGGGCTCGATGGCAACTATTAATCAGGTGATCGACCAAGAGACGGCAATATTGTTGGTTGAAGAATTAGGTCATACCGCCATTGCTGCCAAAGCCGACGACCCAGAGGCCTATTTGGAAGAAGCCGTTGTCCATAGCCCCGAGGATATGATCGTCCGTCCGCCGGTAGTGACCATCATGGGTCACGTTGATCACGGTAAAACGTCGTTGCTCGATAAAATCCGCAGTGCGCGGGTGGCGTCGGGTGAAGCCGGTGGCATTACCCAACACATTGGCGCGTATCACGTCGAAACGCCAAAAGGTGTGATTACTTTTCTGGATACTCCGGGTCACGAAGCCTTTACGGCGATGCGTGCACGCGGTTCACAAATTACCGACATTGTTATTTTGGTGGTCGCCGCCGACGATGGTGTGATGCCACAGACCAAGGAAGCAATTGCCCACGCAAAAGCGGCCAATGTGCCGATGATCGTGGCGGTGAACAAGATCGACAAACCCGAAGCAAACCTCGAGCGTGTCAGGCAGGATCTGGTTGCCAATGATGTGTTGCCTGAAGAGTACGGTGGTGACGTCATGTTTGTTCCCGTGTCTGCAAAGACCGGTGCCGGCCTCGACAATTTGCTCGATGCGATCCTGCTGGTGGCGGAAGTCGCCGAGTTAAAGGCGGTTCGCAATGCGCCCGCCAAAGGTGTTGTGATTGAGGCGCGACTGGATAAAGGCCGCGGACCTGTGGCGACTGTGTTGGTGCAATCCGGCACGCTGAAAAAAGGCGATATGTTGCTTGCTGGCGGTGTATTTGGCCGCGTGCGGGCATTGATCGACGAGGACGGCAAGAGTGTTGATGAGGCCGGTCCGTCAATACCGGTAGAGGTACAGGGATTAACCGATGTACCGGGTGCCGGTGAAGACATGATGGTGCTGAACGACGAGCGTAAAGCGCGTGAAATCGCCCAGTTCCGTCAGGGCAAGTACCGCGATGTGAAGCTGGCCAAACAACATTCGGCAAAACTTGAAAATGCATTTGAGCAAATGGGCGAAGGTGCCACCAAGTCGCTGGCTATTATTATCAAGGCCGACGTGCAGGGCTCCTACGAAGGTTTGACCCACGCACTCGCAAAATTATCCACTCCCGAAGTTCGCGTAAACGTGGTGCATTCTGGTGTGGGTGCCATTACCGAATCCGACGTCAATCTGGCCATTGCTTCAAAAGCGGTGGTGATCGGCTTTAACGTTCGTGCCGATGCCGGTGCACGCAAACTGACCGAAAATGCCGGTGTTCAGGTTCGTTACTACAACATTATTTACGAAGCGGTTGATGATGTTAAAGCCGCCTTGGGCGGGCTGTTGTCGCCGGAAATTAAAGAGTCGGTGTTGGGAATGGTCGAGATTCGCAGCGTATTCAAGATATCGAAAATCGGTTCAGTCGCCGGATGTTTTGTACTCGATGGTGTCATTAAGCGCACTTCGTCTGTCCGCCTGCTGCGTGACGGCGTGGTGATTTTCACCGGCGAACTTGATTCGCTGAAACGCTTTAAGGATGACGTCAAAGAAGTCAAATCGGGGTTCGAGTGCGGACTGTCGCTCAAGAACTATCACGACATCAAAGAGGGCGACCAACTCGAAGCATACGAAACCACCGAAGTGGCACGTACGCTCGAATAACCTCGGAAAACTGGAGCTATTTTGTCCGACGCACGCAACCGTAAAATTGCCGATCAAATTCAGCGCGAATTATCAGAGATGATTCGTCTGGAGTTGCGCGACCCGCGTGTGACCATGGTGACACTCACCGATGTTGAAGTGGCGCGCGATGTTTCTCACGCCAAGATTTTTTTCACACACTTGGGCAGCGAAGAGCAGGTTCAATCGTGCAAAAACGGGCTCAATAGTGCGGCGGGTTTTTTGCGCATGCAGCTTGCCAAACGCCTGACCATACGGGTGGTGCCCGCCTTGCATTTTGAGATTGACGAGTCGATTGAGCGTGGTGCGCACCTGTCCAAATTGATTAACGATGCCGTCGCCGAGGATGCCAAGCATCCGCACGATGGCAACGAGGTGTGACCGAGGCGGGTTTTCATCCTGATGCCGGTGCAATGTTGAACGCTGATTCGCCAAAACCACGCATTGTCCGTCGTCGGCTTGACGGCGTGTTGTTACTGGATAAACCGGTCGGACTGTCATCGACCCAGGCCATGGCCGCGGCAAAACGTTTATTTCGCGCCGAAAAAGCCGGGCACACCGGCACGCTGGATCCTTTCGCGACCGGACTTTTGCCGGTATGTTTTGGTGAGGCCGCAAAATTTTCCCGCTTTTTACTTGATGCCGAAAAGTCCTATCGTGCCACGCTGAAATTAGGCGAGGTGAGCCGTACCGGTGACACGGAGGGGGAAATTATCGCGCGGCGCGACGTGGCCGTCGCACCCGCAGAGATCGACGCCGCCTTGCGCAAATTCGTCGGCCCACAATTGCAAACACCGCCGATGCATTCCGCACTAAAACAAAACGGCGTGCCACTTTATAAACTTGCCCGCCAGGGCTTGGAAGTGCCTCGCGAGCCGCGCCAGATCACGATCTTCAGCCTTTCTTTGATTGCAATTAACGAGCCGGAATTGATCATTGACACCCGCGTCAGCAAAGGCACCTATATTCGCGTGTTGGCGGAAAATATCGGCGAAACACTTGGCTGTGGTGCCCACCTGACCGCACTGCGGAGAACCGCAACGGGTGGTTTTGATATTGCCCAATCGGTAAGTATCGAAACGCTCACAGGCATGACAGAGCTTGAGCGCGAACAATGCCTCCTGCCGGCGCAAAGCCTGTGCATGCATTTGGCAAAAATAAATCTGCATATTGAAGACGCGCATATTTTTTGTAACGGTGGCTGGATTGCCGCGCCATCAGCCGCTGCGACCGAAACCGCTCCATTTGCGGTTTACGCTGATGACGGGCGTTTCCTCGGTGTTGGCGAGGTGGTTTTGAACGAGCTAACCCATGGCAAAGCGCGTCTGGTGCCGATGCGACTGATGGCGACCGGTATAAATGCCAGCTGAGTCGGCTGATTCACCAAAGCCCATGATTTTGTTGTGTAATTTGCCGGATTGGTGATGACAAGGCGTCGATTTTGCGCTATAATTTCGGCCTCGCAAGTAGGGACGTTCCGAAAGCCGCAATCGCCTGCGACAAGGCGTTAGATCCGAGAAAAGGAATCACCATGACCACCACCGCAAGAACAGCAGAAGTTGTCTCAGAATATGGCCGCGCCAAAGGCGACACCGGCTCTCCTGAAGTTCAGGTCGCATTGTTGACCAATCGTATTAACGAGCTGACCAGCCATTTTAAGAAACACGTTAAGGACCATCATGGTCGCCGTGGCTTGCTCCGTATGGTTTCGAAGCGCCGCAGCCTGCTTGATTACCTAAAGCGCACCAAACTCGATACCTATCGTTCATTGATCGACAAACTCGGCCTGCGCAAGTAATCGAATCCAACGCCAGTTAAGCGATAGCAATCGAATTTCAAAAAGCCCCTCTGTTCCGATTAACGGCAGCGGGGCTTTTGCATTATTTTTTGCAATATTTTTAGCGTTAAAGATTTATCGTTGCCAGCACCTGTTTTTTGGTGGTAACGCCAACCGTTTTTTACTCAAAGCCAAGGGAATTCCCGAATGAAAGCCATCAAAAAAACATTGCAGTATGGGCGTCATACGTTGACGCTCGAAACCGGGGAGATCGCGCGCCAAGCTGATGGCGCGGTATTGGTCTCGCTCGACGACACCGTTGTACTCGTGACCTGTGTGGCACGACGCGACGCCAAAGAAGGCCAGGATTTTTTCCCGTTGACCGTCGACTACCAGGAAAAAACCTTTGCCGGCGGCAAGATCCCGGGCGGATTCTTCAAGCGTGAAGGTCGTCCATCGGAAAAAGAAATTTTGACCAGCCGATTGATTGATCGTCCGTTGCGTCCGTTATTTCCGGACGGTTTTTACAACGAAGTGCAAATCATCGCCACCGTATTGTCGTCCGATCCGGAAATTGATTCCGACATCGTTGCCATGATTGGCGCCTCGGCTGCCGTCACGTTGGCCGGTGTGCCATTTGAAGGCCCGATTGGTGCCGCCCGTGTTGGTTACCTCGAAGGGCAATATGTCCTGAACCCGACCAAGACCGAACTCGAAACCTCACAAATGAATTTGGTGGTTGCCGGTACCGAATCGGCTGTGCTGATGGTTGAATCAGAGGCGTTGGAATTGTCGGAAGCGATTATGTTGGGCGGTATTGTTTATGGTCACGAACAACAGCAGGCCGTTATCAATGCCATTCTGGATCTGGCCGACGAAGCCGGTAAAGATCCATGGGCATGGACCGCACCGGTGCCACCACAAGCGTTGATTGAGCAAATCAACACCATGGCCGCCAAAGACTTGGACGACGCATTCCGCATCAAGACCAAAGGACTTCGCTCGGAACAGCTGTCGGCGATCAACAAACGTGTTGTCAGCGCACTTTGTACGGGTGTAGAAGGCGCGCCGGACAAAAATACCGTGTCGTCGCTATTGTTCGCAATCGAGTCAAAAATTGTTCGCAGCCAGATTTTGAATGGCGAGCCACGTATTGACGGCCGTGATACCCGCACTGTTCGTCCAATTTCGATCCGTACCTCCGTATTGCCGCGCACCCACGGCTCGGTGTTGTTTACGCGCGGTGAAACCCAGGCGATGGTGGTTGCCACCCTGGGCTCGTTAAAAGATTCACAAATGATCGATGCGCTGCAGGGCGAGTACAAAGATCGTTATATGTTCCATTACAACTTCCCGCCATATTCGACCGGTGAAACCGGCCGTGTTGGTACACCAAAGCGCCGCGAAATCGGCCACGGTCGTTTGGCCAAACGCGCGTTGGCAGCGGTATTGCCGACCGAAGCCGAATTTGGTTATGCGATGCGCGTGGTGTCGGAAATTACCGAATCCAATGGTTCTTCATCGATGGCCTCGGTTTGTGGCGGATGTCTGGCATTGATGGACGCAGGTGTGCCAATGAAAGCGCACGTTGCTGGTGTCGCCATGGGTCTCATCAAGGACGGCGGAAAATTTGCCGTGCTCACCGATATCCTTGGTGACGAAGATCATTTGGGCGATATGGACTTTAAAGTTGCCGGTACCGATCAAGGTATTACCGCGTTGCAAATGGACATCAAGATCATGGGCATCACCAAAGAGATCATGGATGTTGCATTGACGCAGGCCAAAGATGGTCGTATGCACATTTTGAGCTTGATGAAACAGGCCGTGCCCACCGCCCGTTCGGAGCTTTCACAATTTGCACCACGCATCATCAAGATCAAGATTCATCCGGACAAGATTCGCGAAGTGATTGGCAAGGGTGGCAGCGTCATCCAGGCCATCACCCGCGAAACCGGTACGGAAATTGACATCCAAGACGACGGCACCATTTCGATTGCCTGTCTGTCAGGTGAAGCCGGGGAAGCGGCAAGATTGCGTATTGAAGCGATTGCCGCCGAGATCGAAGTCGGTCGTGTGTACGAAGGCCCGGTGGTCCGTTTGCTCGACTTCGGCGCCATTGTGCAATTGTTGCCAGGCAAAGATGGTTTGTTGCATATTTCTCAGATCGCCCACGAGCGTGTTAATGCCGTGGCGGATCACCTGAAAGAAGGTCAGATTGTCAAAGTCAAAGTCATGGAAGCTGATGACAAGGGCCGTGTTCGCCTGTCGATGAAAGCGCTGATTGAAGCGCCGCCAGCGGCACCACGCGCACCTCGTGCGGATGCCCCGGTGGATGGCACGCCACCAACCGATTCCCAGCCGCAGTAATTTTTGGCGTGGTTTCAAAAAAGGCACCGCAAGCGGTGCCTTTTTGTTTGTGTTGTCGTTGCTGAACGGCTTGGCAACAGGTATAATTCCGGCTTGTTTTTGCAGTATTCGGAGTGTGGCGCAGCCCGGTAGCGCGCTTGCTTTGGGAGCAAGATGTCGTAGGTTCGAATCCTATCACTCCGACCAGTTTTTTATCCCCCTTGTCCGACCTTGCCAGACGCGTGCATACTCTTGTTGCGCGGCAAACAGTTGACCAGCCAAAATCCCACGCGCCCGTAGCTCATCTGGATAGAGCACCGGCCTTCTAAGCCGGGGGTAACAGGTTCGAGTCCTGTCGGGCGTACCAAGCTTTGAAATTTTCCTGTTGAGCGGTTGGATTCGTCCGCTTGCAATAACAAAATACACCGCTCTTCAAACTAGCCCGCATATTTCACGGGGTTGCGTTCGAGAGTGAGTCGATGGGCGTGTGATTTTTCGTTCGACAGGCCATGGCATAGCGAGCCGTGTCTGGCAAATGAGCACGGCAAGAGAACGAAAAAGCGCTGCTCAGCCGCCCACTCTCAAATGCGTCCCCGTGAAATATACAGGCTAGTAATTCCGAACAGATTCATGTGCGGAATCCCATCCGTTTGCGCCGTGATGATATGAGCTGAGTCTTCTGCGCTTAAAATCGGGTTTGCGTCAGAGTGACAGCTTTGGCGGAGGGGCAAAATAATAGTGCGGAAAAACTCATGACAGTCGGCTAAACTCACGCTACAAAAATGCGGCTTAGGTCAACCGGACCGGATGAACTTTCCAGCAAAAAAATGAATCTCTCAAAAGACACCTTTCTTTGGGCGCTTGGCAGTCTGTGCAATATCCACCGACTGCCATTTAGCGAGGTTGTTGCTCAGCCAGTTTCCGCCCCCATACAATGGACTATCGCTGACGGCTGCCGGAGAGAAGCTGGGAATTGAGCTGATTCAGCAGGTCATCGACGAGCGTGCACCACTCGAAAAACTTCCAACCCCTTTCATCGCAATGAAGAAAGGCGCGCTTGTTGTGCCGCAAATTCAGGAAGATAACGGGGAAGCTCAGGCATTGACAGAGCTTGCGCTTGTCGTCCGGGCGGATCAGGAAAAAATCCTGTTGTTCATGTCTGGAGCGACCACCCCCACCACCCTGACCAAACAGGAATTCACCCGCGACTTCGAGATAACTACACTTTTGGCGTTCACAAAAAACAAACAGGTCAATGACGAAGACGCGCCTGTTGAAAGCCTGGCGTTTGGCATCAAGTGGTTTCTGCCGGAGATTGTCCGCCACAAAAAAATTTGGCGTGACGTGTTGCTGGCTTCGCTGGCGATACAACTGGTGGCGCTGGCGACCCCGCTTTTCACCCAGGCCATCATTGACAAGGTCATCGTCAACCAGACTATGAACACGTTGATTGTGATTGGTTTTGCGCTGATCGTGTTTCTGATTTTCACGGCCATCATGTCATGGATACGCCAATACCTCGTGATCCATACCGGCAACCGCATTGATGCCGCGTTGGGTGCGGCAGTGTTTGAAAAACTGTTCCGGCTTCCGCATCGCTATTTTGAGCACCGGCCAACCGGTGTCATTGCCGCGCGGCTGCATGCGGTTGAAACCATACGTGAATTTGTCACTGGTGCGGCGGTGACGTTGATTCTTGATCTGCCATTCCTGCTTATTTTTTTGGCGATCATGTTTTATTACAGCGTCGCACTGACCCTAATTGCTGTTGGCATTCTTAGTGTCATCGCCGTTTTGAGCGTGTTGATTGCCCCGGTATTCCAAGCGCGATTGAACGAGCAATTTTTATTGGGCGCGCGCAATCAGGCGTTTGTCACCGAATACATCGGCGGCATGGAGACCGTCAAGTCATTGCAAATGGAGCCGCAGCTCATTGCCAAATACGGCGGCTATTTGAAAACCTATCTCGACGCCAGCTTCAAGACCAAACAACTCGGCAATACCTACAACACCATTGCCAACGCCCTTGAGCAGATCATGACAACCGGTATCCTGCTCGTTGGTGCCTACACGGTGATGACCAACCCGGCGTTCTCGATCGGCATGCTGGTCGCCTTCCAAATGTTTGCCGGGCGGGTGTCGCAGCCGATCCTGCGCATCGTCGGACTATGGCAGCAATTTCAGCAGGCGAAGATCGCAATTTTGCGACTGGCAGACATCATGAATGCGCCTTCCGAGCCATATTCGGTGGTGCCGCAAGGCCAATTCGATGGTGCCGGAAAAATCGAATTCAGGGAAGTCAGTTTTCGTTATCGTGAAGAATTGCCCTATTTGTATCAAGGGCTCAACCTGGCCATATTGCCTGGCCAATGTGTGGCGATCATGGGGCCTTCCGGCTGCGGGAAAAGCACCCTGGCCAAGTTGCTGCAGGGGTTTTATTTGCCAACCTCAGGGTTGATTTCCGTTGATGGCAAGGACATCCGCAATCTGTCGGCAAACGAATTGCGCAATTATTTTGGGGTGGTGCCGCAGGACACCACTTTGTTTGCCGGCACCATTTACGACAATCTTATATTGGCGAACCCCCACGCCAATTTTGAAATGGTGGTTTCCGCCTGCAAATTCGCCGAAATCCACGATGTCATTGAGCGTCTGCCGCAAGGTTACCAGACCGAAATCGGCGAACGTGGTGTCGGCTTGTCCGGCGGGCAAAAGCAGCGCCTGGCGATTGCGCGGGCGCTGATCAAACGCCCGAAAGTGTTGGTGTTTGATGAATCGACCAGCAATCTTGACGCCAACACGGCGGCACAATTCGCCAAAACCGTCAGCACTCTGCTGGGAAAAATCACGCTGGTGTTTATCACTCATCAATTGCCCGCGACATTGAAGTTCGACCAACTGATTCAGCTTGATACCATCGCCAACGCGAGCCAGGCAGGGTAACAGCAGTTTTATCGCACTGCCCAGAAAATTCTAGGTTCGATCCAAGTCGCCCGCAATGGGTCGCAAAAATACAACAGTAGTTAATAAATTAATATCAACTAATATACTTTTGGCATGAAAGGTATGGTTAAGTCGTCGTCTCGGCTGTCAAATATCCACAATTATTTTCAAAAAAAGCGTGGACAGGAAAATTGGGATTTCATCTGCTCGTCTGCTCGTCTGCCCGGCCTATTTTCCGCAATCGAAAAAACTCACCACACATCTCATGGAGCCCTCATGCCTGTCATCGACCCGCCAACCCCCGCCACACCGATTTTGTCCGCAACCGTCCTGTCCGGCCTGTTCGCCAAAATCGACCGCAATTTTTCGATAACAAACCTCGCTGATCTCTATCGTGTATCTGGTGCGGATGAAGCCCAGGCGAGTTTCAGTTTGTTCAACATGCTGCGACGAATCATACTCGGCGATACGTCGGCGTTGCCGACTTCCGGGGAGGGCGCGGATGCCGCACAACAGGCCGCGCTTGACCGACTGACAACAGCGCTCGACACCGGCGCATTCACCGGCCGCATGGTGAGCCTGGTCGGGCAGACCGGCCAGCAGGTGGCAACCCTGGCCGCGAGCCATATGGGCGTACGATTCAGTCTCGGCACTGGTATCCCTTTCGCCATCATAGGTGCGACTGATGTTTATGCGCGCCACAATCAAGACGGCAGCCTGACACGATTTGATCCGGCCACCGGCGCAACACTCATCAGCGAAGAATGGCTGGGGGATCGATCACAATTGTTTGCCGCGCGGCTGGCATCCGGCGGTGCCAGTGCCATTGCCATCACCGGCAATCAATCGTGGGTGATAGACGACCGCAGCCAGCGCAATGCTGACGGCAGCAGCGTGCGCACCGCGCTCAATGCCGATGGTGCCAATCGTCCGACCGGTCGGGTAACTTTTGGTGCCGATAACAGCGAGGGAGAAATTGTCGCCGGCGGCGACGGTGATGATGAGTTGGATGGTGGCACAGGTACAGGCAACATGCTGGATGGCGGACGTGGCAACGATACGCTCTACAGCCATGGCACCAACGATATCCTGAGCGGGGCAGAGGGCGACGACATCCTGTTTGGCAGCGATACGGAAACGACACAGCTCAGCGGTGGCACCGGCAACGATGAAATCTACGGTGGCGCCGCAAATGACCTTGCTGATGGCGAAGACGGCAACGACTTTTTATACGGCGGGCACGGTGACAGAGAGGCAGGGGTTTCGTTTGACAGAACTGCTTCTGCCAAACGCCTGCCGCGCGCTTGCGCGAGCCTGCCCCGGACTCGATCCGGGGGCATTCGCGATGGTCTGCAAGGTGGAGTCGGGAATTCGCGCGACATGTCGCACGCCGACGTAACGGTGTTTCGATGCAGCGAAACACGCGACCTGCAAGGGACGCGAATGGCAACCCTGACTTCAGGGGTTTTTATTAATGCTTTTAACAGCCTCGACGTTTTTCTGATCAAAACAGAAAAGTCGCCATTCCACGGGCAACTTCAAGCAAAAGAGACTCAATCGGCACGCCCTGATTGCACTTTGCCAATCAGCGCAAAAATAAGCCAAAAGCATGAAGCGCGCATTGCTGCCAATAATCTTCTATATGCGAGTGCAGCATGAAACGAACAACACATTTCTTTGCTTATCTCGTCATAACCGTATTGCTCTTGGTCGCTGTAAACGCAAATGCAGTCGAGCCAAAACCGAAATCAAAACCAGCAAGCCCCTTCAAAGGCGAATTTGTTGTTACCCGAACCGAAGACCCAGTGTGTATTCCGCTGGTCAAAAACCTAAATGAATTCAGAAGGCACGACTTTAAGGAATGCATTCCGCGCGTGTCGAAGAAATACCCACAATTCAAATACCCAGATTGGAAAGAAGTGCCGCTGGATTTGGAGATTGCGGAGAAGGCGTTTAAGGGCTTTTCGTTATTCGCGCCTAACGGTGAACCTGCGGCAACGGTGCGCTGGCAAAAGTGGCTTAAGGAAACTGAGACATTACGCGCTAACGGTCAAATCAAGATGTGGCTGACGGAAGTCGATATTGATAACGATGGTGTCGTGGATACGATCGCGCGGGTGGATCGGGCGCATCCAGCACTAGACCGTCCTATTGCAGAACGAACCTGCCCGATTACGGATAGTGGGCTATGGATGGTGAAGGGTGGTAGCAAAGAACGGCAGGATCACTTCAACGAGATGCTACGCGGCTCCGACATTGTGAGCGAGTTGGATTCCGTCACGTCATATACGTTGGACTGGTTAGAAATTCCAGATATATATATGGATCGGCCGCCCAAAGGGCTAACAGGAACGTTGCATGTACTGATCTCCACCGCGCCTCACGTTGGGTCGGTTCAAGTCTGCAATATTAGCTGGGTACCTGAGGGCCTACTAAAAAAAGCAACGCCAGCCAAGTCAGCAAAGCCCATATCCAATAAGCCGATCTTAACCAAATAACGCGATTACAAAGGACATCATCATGACAATTCAACTTACCTTCAGCCCAGTCCTTGCCGATTACGCGGCTCGCCGTTATCCGATCATTCGCAATTTAGAAGAGCCGGGCGGTGTCATTAGCACTACGCCCTACCGCGACTCTGTTGGGCTTGCGACGATTGGCGCGGGATTTCTTGTGCGTGCCAACGTCAACGAAATTCTGAGAACTTTGCTCGGAGTTGCACCAAGCGGGACGCAGGTAGACACTCTGACCGCAGCCGTGAGCGATTCAACTCGCGCTGATGGCAATCGAATATTCGCCAATAACGCCGCCGCCCAGACCGCGCTTGACACTGCCTACCGCACCATCACCGGCAACCAGAACGCGACCTTCAGCTTTGCTGATGCCGAATAAATTGGTGTCTGACCCCATTTATTAATGAACCGCTGATGGCCGAAGTGCAAATCAAAAATAGCGATGCCGGCTTCATCACCCGCACCACCCCCGCCAAAATAAAAGTCGCGAGCTTTCCGTTTCAGAAATACGGATTGCTCGACGGTGAAGTCACCCACTTCAGTGCGGACGCATCCGACATCGTCGGTGGCCGACCCGAGGAAATCAACCAGGAAGGCCGGCTTGCCGTCACCGCAAACTACAAGGCGCAGATCAAACTCAAACACCAGCACCTCATGCGCGACGATAAAACATTTCGTTTGTTGCCTGGCATGCAGGTTGTGGCTGAAATTCATTTGGGATCGCGCTCGGTGCTCGAATATTTGCTCTCGCCGGTGCAAAAGACGGTGAGTGAGGCGGGGCGGGAGCGGTAGGGATGATGGACAGGAGAAAAATGATGATGCAGTGTAAATATATAAACGCGCCGGTTGGTGGGGTGTTTCAGGCAAAAGTGGCCGGAACGGCAAGCGGGGATTGCACTTTGCGAATTCATGCGCAGAAGATGCGTCTCAATGGATTTCTCTCTGCAGCCAATGACATTCAACATGCGAGGGCAGCATGAAACATCACCGGCCATTGCGCGCTACCACCCTTGTCCTTGTCGTACTGTCAGCGGTGCTGCTTGGTGCTTGTGACTTTGGCCCGAAGCTCATCAAATGGCAGGAGGACGTCGAACTCAAGAGCGGCGAAATCATCCGGGTCAATCGCACCGCCAAATCAAAATCCTTCGGTGAATGGGGCGGCTCCGGTGGCTGGGAAAACGAAGGCATGACCTTGCAAATAGCCACGCCCAACAACGCCGACAACCCGCCGCTATGGGACGCCAAGTTTGTCCCCGTCGTCTTTGACCGTGATGCTATTACCAACGAGTGGTTCATCGTTGCCACTTTTGTTAGCTGCGAGAGCTGGTACGAGCTCAGACGTCCCAAGCTGCCCTATACCGAGTACCGCTTGAAGAATGGCGCGTGGCAGCAGGTTGCGTTATCGCCATCGCTCATCGGGCGCGACGCCAATATGGAGACGGGCGTTAGATCTGGCGGCGAGCCACCTTTACTTGATCTGAACGCTAAGCGCGAACGCATGGTCGATGGTCGAATTGCAAAAGAATACAAAAAAATTGTTTCAGAGTGGACTACAGGTTGCTAATCAAATTCGAATCATTTTTTACTCATAAGCGGAGTACTAACACTAGGGGTCAGAGTCAAATTGTTTTCAGCCGACAACTATTTGATCTGAGTCCTCCCACTTCATCTCACTACAACACAATTCAGTTCGCCAACAAATACCGCGCCGCAAATGCGGCAACAAAAAGTAACGGAGTGAATGCAATGAAAAACAATTTGACTCTGACCCCTGATGTTGCTATTCCCCTCAAAAGACAGCCTACACGCCAGACAACGGACACAAACAGACGGTGCCGCAGCAAACGACCTAATAGAAACGCACGTCGCATGAACGATCCTCATCAGCTACGAACAACTTACCCAACGAGGTCAACATGGTAGCCGCCAAAGCAAAAGCACTCGGGCTTGATACGCTGGCGCAGAGCGTATCGATTGGTTATGTGATTGTCTTTTTGATTGTGCTGGCTTTGGTGTTGGTCTTGAACAAGACGACCAAAGCAAAGCTGATTGGCGGGATTGTCACGGTGGGTGCGTTTGCGCTATTGCCGTATTGGTTGTTTGTTCAAAAATCGCCAGCGCAGCTAAAGGCAATAGACGAGCAGGCTGATTTCGAAGCGCGCTACGAGCCGGCCAAGGCGCTGTTTGAGAAGCTTTGTAAAGAACAATCACAGCCGATCATCAAACGGACGGTGGAGGATGTGGAGGGGATTTTGTTGTTGAAGCGGAGAGAGGGATCCTTTGAAACGCGCCACAAAGATGTTGCTGACCAGATGTGGGCGGGGGCGGGCTTGGCGTACATGAGTGGCGGCAATTCGTACTTGTTGAACTACCTCATCGACCGCCGAGATGATGGCAAGTTTGGCATCAAGATCGAAGGGACGCTCGGCGCAAAAAAAACGCTGCGCGGCTTCAGGTTCGTCGATATACGCGATGTAACAACAGGTGAACTTACCCGCATCACTGCAACGTCTGTCCGTATTCCCGGCAACGTCGGTAACCCAGATATCCAGCTTGTGCGCACGCCCCTCAACGGGAAACCGGCACGTTACGCCGTCGATCTCATCGACAACGTTGACCCTAGATTGCGCAAGCATTGGATTGCAGGCACGACGTTTCGCGTGATTGATACCGCAACTAATGAAGTGATAGGAGAACAGACTTGGTGGAACTGGGACACAGGCTTTGGTAATACGGGCGGTAGCCGATCGCCGTGGCTCACAGCCCGTCTATGTCCTGGAATCAGAAGCGGATATGACGCTGGGCATCTCTTCGTCGACTCGATTCTCAAAGCAAAACAAGGAAACTAATCATGACCACAAGCAACGTAACCAAGTACCTGAAGTTCGCGAATGTACAAATGGCAGCTGAATCCTACTTCGGTAGGGCTGCTGCTGATTGGGTGGTCGGGGATACACGCCAAAACATAACGCCTGAAGATCTGACAGGCATGCTCACTGACGGCAATCGGCGCTCCTCCAAATTCACCCCCACCCTCGCCACTGATTTCCTTAAAAACTGGCAACTCGTCGAACACCTCGCCAACACCAAATCCGGCTTCTCCGGCACGCTCTTCAAAGCTATTTCCAACGACGACACGCAAGGAATAAGGGAAGGCGAACTCGTCCTCTCCTTCCGCTCCACCGAATTTGCCGACGACGCTGTTCGAGACAACCTCGCCACCAACCAACTGGAGATCCGCAAACACGGCTTTGCCTTTGGCCAGATCGCCGACATGGAGGCCTGGTATAAAAGCCTGCGCACCGCCAATGGCGATGAAGTTGCCAAGATCAGTGCCACCGATAAAATCAGCGTAACCGGCTACAGCCTAGGCGGCCATCTCGCCACTGCCTTCAACATCCTACGCCGCGAAGCAGGCGAACTCTCCACCAAAGTGATGGGCACCTATACCTTCAACGGCGCAGGGGTGGGTGAAGTACAAAACAACAAAAAACTCACCGACGTCATCAATCAATTTGAGGCCTACAGAAATAACGGCGCAACCTTTACCGATTCGGTTGTCAGCAACATCTACAACCAACTCAAGGCCAAGCTCAACACAGGCAGCGCCCCCAGCAGCAGCGATATTGAACTCGCCAACAGCCTGCTCGACCAATCCGCCGCCATCCATGCACGTGCAAAGAATGTAAAAGAAGCGCAGTCCGTGATCG
>CAMTWK010000045.1:0-16586 GCA_947085425.1 uncultured Burkholderiales bacterium
GCCTTGGCTTCGCCGCCAAATTTCTTCGCCAATACGGTCGTGATCGCCGCCGTCAGCGTCGTCTTGCCGTGATCTACGTGACCAATCGTGCCTACGTTAACGTGTGGCTTGGTTCGTTCAAACTTGCCTTTTGCCATTTTCTGTCCTCGTCAAAAGAATCTAATTCAAAAATTCAAAAAATCTATTTTTTGCTGTTAATGATGGCTTCAGCCACATTTTTCGGCGCTTCCGAATAATGCTTGAATTCCATTGTGTACGTCGCACGACCCTGGGTCGCCGAACGCAACGATGTTGAATATCCAAACATTTCTGAAAGGGGCACTTCGGCCTTAATCACCTTGCCGCCACCCCCGGAAATATCTTCCATGCCTTGCACCATGCCACGACGTGAGGACAAATCGCCCATCACTGTGCCAGCATAATCTTCTGGCGTCTCCACCTCAACGGCCATCATCGGCTCAAGCAACACCGGGTTTGCTTTGCGCATACCGTCTTTGAAGCCCATCGACGCGGCCATCTTGAAGGCATTTTCGTTTGAGTCAACATCGTGGTATGAACCGAAATGCAGGGTCACCTTGACGTCAACCACCGGGTAACCCGCCAACACGCCATTGGGCAACGTTTCGAGCAAACCCTTTTCAACCGCGGGGATAAATTCGCGCGGAACCACACCACCTTTAATTGCGTCGACGAACTCAAAACCCTTGCCCGCCTCTTGTGGCTCTACTTTCAAAACCACGTGGCCATACTGGCCGCGTCCGCCTGACTGCTTAACGAATTTTCCTTCGGCATTCTCTACCGTGCCACGGATAGTTTCACGATAGGCGACCTGCGGTTTGCCCACTGATGCTTCCACGCCGAATTCGCGCCGCATGCGATCAACAATAATTTCGAGGTGAAGTTCACCCATGCCGGAAATAATCGTCTGGCCGGACTCTTCATCGGTGCGCACACGAAACGATGGGTCTTCCGCAGCCAAACGACTGAGCGCAATGCCCATCTTTTCCTGGTCCGCTTTGGTCTTCGGCTCAACCGCCTGAGAAATAACCGGCTCAGGGAATATCATGCGCTCCAACGTCAAAATCGCATTCGGATCACACAGCGTTTCACCAGTTGTAACGTCCTTCATACCGATACAGGCCGCAATATCTCCCGCGCAAATTTCATCAATCTCTTCGCGGTTATTTGCATGCATCTGCACAATACGACCAATACGCTCTTTTTTGCCGCGAACAGGGTTGTAAACCGTGTCACCTTTGGACAAAATACCCGAGTAAACACGCACAAACGTCAACTGCCCCACAAATGGGTCGGTCATCAATTTAAATGCAAGCGCGGAGAATTTTTCTTTGTCATCAGCCATCCGGGTAACCGGATTTTCGCTCTCATCCATACCCTTAACAGGCGGAATATCGGTCGGCGCGGGCATATACTCAATCACGGCATCAAGCATGGCTTGAACGCCCTTGTTTTTGAATGCTGAGCCACATAGCATGGGCACGATTTCGCTCTTGATGGTGCGCTCGCGGATGCCGGCTTTGATCTCTTCCTCGGTGAGTTTGCCACCCTCCAAGTACTTATTCATCAATTCTTCATTGGCCTCAGCGGCCGATTCAACCATCTTGTTATGCCACTCGTTGCAAACATCAATCATATCCGCCGGGATGTCACCATAAGTGAACGTAACGCCTTTATCTTCTTCACTCCAGATAATGGCTTTCATCTTGACGAGGTCAACCAAACCCTTGAAGTTCTCTTCGGCACCAATTGGCACCTGCAAAGGAACAGGATTTGCCTTTAGACGCGCCTTCATCTGGTCATAGACCTTGAAGAAATTGGCACCGGTACGGTCCATCTTATTGACAAATGCCAGACGCGGCACCTTGTATTTGTTGGCCTGACGCCAGACGGTCTCCGACTGCGGCTGCACACCACCAACCGCGCAATAGACCATACACGCGCCGTCAAGCACACGCATGGAGCGCTCAACTTCGATGGTGAAGTCTACGTGACCCGGGGTGTCGATAATGTTAATGCGATGTTGCTGGTAGTTTTTGGCCATACCGCTCCAAAAACACGTGGTCGCGGCAGAGGTAATGGTGATGCCACGCTCCTGCTCCTGCTCCATCCAATCCATAGTCGCTGCGCCATCGTGCACTTCGCCGATTTTGTGATTTACACCCGTGTAAAACAAAATGCGCTCTGTAGTCGTGGTTTTACCCGCGTCAATGTGCGCCGAAATTCCGATGTTGCGATAACGTTCGATTGGGGTTTTGCGTGCCATTAAACTAACCTTCAATATCTTTCAAACGAAGCGGCCAAGCCACAAGCCGCTACTTTTATTTATTTGCCGCTTGCGCGACTAACTGACAAATTGAAACACACGTGCAACTGGATTTACTGTGGAATCGGTTGCCAGAACTGAACGGCCACCTCGCCCCACACCACTCAACGCGCGTTAAATCAATTTGCGACTAGAACCGGTAATGTGCAAAGGCCTTGTTTGCCTCAGCCATACGGTGAACTTCTTCGCGCTTTTTAATCGCCGCGCCACGACCTTCGGCTGCGTCAATCAATTCGCCCGCAAGACGCGCGCCCATTGATTTTTCGCCACGCTTGCGCGCCGCCTCACGAATCCAGCGCATAGACAGAGCCAAACGCCGCACCGGACGAACTTCAACCGGCACCTGATAATTTGCGCCACCGACGCGACGCGATTTAACTTCAACCATCGGCTTTACAGCGTTGATGGCCGTACTAAACACCTCGATTGGATCCTTTCCGGATTTTTTCTGGATTTGATCCAAGGCACCATAAATAATGCGCTCGGCAACTGACTTTTTACCGGCAGTCATAAGCACATTGACGAACTTTGAAAGTTCGACATTTTTGAATTTCGGATCCGGAAGGATCTCGCGTTTGGGGACTTCGCGACGACGAGGCATGATTGTTTCCTCTTACAAATTGCTGAATAAAATGATGGGGGGACGCTTACTTTGCGCCGCCGGCCTTTGGCCGCTTGGTACCGTACTTGGAACGCGACTGCTTGCGGTCTTTCACGCCAGCCGTATCCAAAGAACCACGCACCATGTGATAACGAACGCCCGGTAAATCCTTTACACGGCCGCCACGAATCAACACAACTGAGTGTTCTTGGAGGTTGTGGCCTTCGCCACCAATGTATGAAATGACTTCGTAGCCATTGACGAGGCGCACCTTGGCGACCTTACGCAAAGCCGAGTTCGGCTTCTTTGGGGTCGTGGTATAGACGCGTGTGCAAACGCCGCGTTTTTGCGGGCTGTTTTGCAAGGCTGGCGACTTGCTTTTCACGGTAACTTTGATGCGCGGCTTGCGCAGCAACTGATTAATGGTTGGCATAGGTAAATCCGCTCGATATAAATCGAATAGTGGTCAATGGCTAAATTTTTTCCTGCTCGAAACTTAGCCCAGAAAATGGTACGGGAAGCCTCGGGTTCTAATACAGGGCTCTTTGAAAAATGCCCGCGATCAAATCGGAGGGCAGTACTTTTCGAAGAGCCTTGTATTTTAAGGCGAAGTGTAGGGCGATGTCAAACATCTAATACGTTTATTGTTGAATTTGCTGGTTCTTTTAAAAAATACTTTATTTCCCGCAAATAGTAACTTCGTCAGCGGCAACTTCGTCGGCAACCCGCAGAAAAGGAAAGCCCACCTAAGGCGGGCTTTCCGAATCTTCATTCTTGGCTGCCGATAGATGGGTATTCCCATCTATCGGCAGCCAAGAGCGCGACTACTTACGCGGCTTCTTCAGTCGACTTTTCTTCAGTTTCATCAATCACAAAACCGAAGTCTGCCGACGAGGTAGACGCACGCGGCCCGACACGCTTGCGCGCACGGTGATATGCCAACCCGGTACCTGCCGGGATCAATCGACCGACAATAACGTTTTCCTTGAGTCCACGTAGATCGTCTTTTTTGCCCATGATTGCCGCTTCCGTCAGCACGCGGGTTGTTTCCTGGAAGGACGCAGCAGAAATGAACGAGTCGGTCGACAACGATGCCTTGGTAATACCGAGCAAGTTGTAATTGTATTGCGCCGGCTTCTTGCCTTCCTTGATCATCTTGTCGTTTTCACCCAATACCTCGGCACGCTCCAACTGCTCGCCAAGAATAAAGCGGCTCTCGCCCGGATCGACAATCGAAACACGACGCAACATTTGACGCACGATCACTTCAATATGTTTATCGTTGATCTTTACGCCCTGCAGTCGATAAACGTCCTGCACCTCGTCGGTAATGTATCGCGCCAATGCTTCCATACCCTGCAAACGCAAAATATCATGCGGGTCGGCCGGGCCGTCGACAATCGTTTCCCCCTTATTGACCACTTGACCATCGTGCGCGGTTACGTGTTTGTCCTTAGGGATCAAATATTCATGCGGCGAACCGTCGAAGTCAGTGATTACCAACCTTTGCTTGCCTTTGGTTTCCTTGCCGAACGAAACGGTTCCCGTGACCTCAGCCAATACACCGGCGTCTTTTGGTGAACGCGCCTCAAACAACTCGGCAACACGCGGCAGACCGCCGGTGATGTCGCGCGTTTTTGATGATTCTTGCGGAATACGCGCCATCACTTCACCCACACCGACCTGCTGACCGTTCTTGACCGTGATAATGGAGCCAATCTGGAAGGTATAGGCAACCGGCGCATCGGAATTGTTTTGCTTCATTTCCTTGCCGCCCGCGCCGAGCAACTTTACCGCTGGACGCAATCCTTTGGACGCAGCTGAGCCGCGACGCTTTGGGTCGATCACAACCAAACTTGACAGACCGGTGGTCTCATCGATTTGTTTGGCCACGGTGACGCCCTCTTCGACGTTGTCGAAGCGGACTTCACCGGCATACTCGGTAATAATCGGACGGGTATGTGGATCCCAGGTTGCCAGCGTTTGACCGGCCTTGATTTTGTCGCCATCTTTAGACGACATCATCGCGCCGTACGGCACTTTATGGCGCTCACGCTCACGACCGGCGTCGTCGGCAATAATGGCCTCACCGCTGCGTGAAATGACAATCACCTCGCCGCGCACATTATTTACATGACGCATCGTGTTGATAAATTTCAACGTGCCGGCCGATTTTGCCTCGATGCTGCTCGAAGCGGCCGTACGCGACGCCGCGCCACCAATGTGGAATGTACGCATGGTCAACTGGGTGCCCGGCTCGCCAATCGACTGAGCCGCAATCACACCCACCGCCTCGCCGAGATTGATCATCGAGCCACGGCCAAGATCGCGACCGTAACACTTTGCGCACAACCCATAACGGGTGTCGCAAGTCAGCGGTGTACGCACCTTGACTTCATCGATTGCGGCCTCGTCAATTGCTTCGACCATATCTTCATCCAGCAAGGTTCCGGTTGCAAGCATGATCTTGCCGGTTTCTGGATGAACGACATCACCTTGCAACACCCGGCCAAGAATTCGTTCGCGCAGTGCTTCAATCACTTCGCCACCCTCGACCAAGGCTTTTACCACCAGACCGTTTTCGGTTTTGCAATCATCTTCGGTCACAACCAAATCCTGCGTGACGTCGACCAAACGCCGGGTCAAATATCCGGAGTTGGCCGTTTTCAACGCTGTATCGGCCAGACCTTTACGGGCACCGTGGGTCGAAATAAAGTACTGCAACACATTCAAACCTTCGCGGAAGTTCGCTGTGATTGGCGTCTCGATAATCGAACCATCCGGCTTCGCCATCAATCCACGCATACCCGCCAACTGACGAATCTGCGCAACCGACCCGCGCGCACCGGAATCAGCCATCATGTAAATCGAGTTGAATGATTCCTGGGTGGTTTGTTTGCCGTCAAGCGTTGTGACCGGCTCGGAACCCAACTGCTCCATCATGGCTTTCGCCACCTGGTCACCGGCGCGGCCCCAAATATCAACGACCTTGTTATAACGTTCACCCTGCGTGACCAAACCGGAGGTGTATTGGGCTTCAATTTCTTTGACCTCTTGCTCGGCCGTAGCAATGATTTCTTTCTTTTGCGGCGGCACCAACATATCGTCAATCGAAATCGACAATCCGGCGCGCGTGGCGTAGGTGAATCCCGTATACATCAATTGATCGGTGAAAATAACCGTTTCACGAATGCCACAACGACGGAATGCGGCATTAATAATTTTGGAAATTTCTTTTTTCTTCAGCGCCTTGTTGATGTGTGTGAACGGCAATCCTGGCGGCAATATCTCCGACAAAATTGCCCGGCCAACGGTGGTTTCATAGCGCTGCACACGATTAAAGATTTCACCCTTTTCATCTTTGTCGGTTTCGGCGATACGCACGATAATTTTTGCGTTCAACGACACTTCGCCAGTTTCGTAAGCACGTTGCGCTTCGGCGACGTTAATAAACATCGAACCCTCACCTTTCGCCGCAACACGTTCGCGGGTCATGTAATACAGACCCAACACGATATCCTGCGATGGCACAATCGATGGTTCGCCGGACGCCGGGAACAAAATGTTGTTTGATGCCAGCATCAGTGTGCGGCACTCCATCTGTGCTTCCAGCGAAATTGGCACGTGAACCGCCATTTGGTCACCGTCAAAGTCGGCGTTAAACGCCGCACAGACCAGTGGGTGCAATTGGATCGCTTTACCTTCGATCAAAACTGGTTCGAACGCCTGGATGCCCAAACGATGCAAGGTTGGCGCACGGTTCAGCATCACCGGATGCTCGCGAATCACGTCCTCAAGAATATCCCAGACCAACGGCTCTTCGGCTTCGACCATTTTTTTTGCGGCCTTGATCGTGGTGGCGGCGCCGAGCACTTCAAGCTTGTGGAAAATGAACGGCTTGAACAATTCCAGCGCCATCTTTTTCGGCAGACCACACTGATGCAACTTGAGTGTTGGACCGACCACAATTACCGAGCGACCCGAGTAGTCCACACGTTTGCCGAGCAAGTTCTGACGGAAACGGCCTGACTTTCCTTTGATCATGTCAGCGAGCGACTTCAATGCACGCTTGTTGGCGCCGGTCATGGCTTTGCCACGGCGACCGTTGTCGAGCAATGAGTCAACCGACTCCTGCAACATACGCTTTTCGTTGCGAACAATAATTTCCGGCGCCTTTAACTCGAGCAAGCGCTTGAGACGGTTGTTACGGTTGATGACGCGGCGATAGAGGTCGTTCAAATCCGAGGTGGCAAAACGACCGCCATCGAGTGGCACCAACGGACGCAAATCCGGTGGCAACACAGGCAACACTTCCATCACCATCCAATCCGGCTTGATACCGGACTTCTGGAACGCTTCGAGCACTTTGGTGCGTTTGGCAATTTTTTTGATCTTCGCTTCCGAGCCGGTATTGCCCAAGTCCTTGCGGAGCTGTTCCATTTCCGACTTGATGTCGAGTTTGCGCAACAATTCACGCACACCTTCGGCGCCCATTAACGCGACAAAATCATCACCGTACTCTTCGACCTTGGCCAAATAGTCGTCTTCGGTCAGAAGCTGGCATTTGTTCAGCGGTGTCATACCGGGATCAACCACCACGAATGCTTCGAAATACAACACCCGCTCGATATCACGCAAGGTCATGTCGAGCACCATTCCCAAACGGGACGGCAACGACTTTAAAAACCAGATGTGTGCGGTCGGCGAGGCCAATTCGATGTGCCCCATGCGCTCGCGACGGACTTTGGAAAGCGTGACTTCAACGCCGCACTTTTCACAAATCACCCCACGATGTTTGAGGCGCTTGTACTTTCCGCACAAACATTCGTAGTCTTTGATCGGCCCGAAAATTTTCGCGCAAAACAAACCATCACGCTCGGGTTTGAATGTACGGTAGTTGATGGTTTCCGGCTTTTTGACTTCGCCGTAGGACCAAGAACGGATTTTTTCAGGTGATGCCAAGCCAATCTTGATGGCATCAAATTCTTCTTCTTGCGTCACTTGCTTGAATAGGTCTAGTAGAGCTTTCATTTATTACTCCAAGTATTTGGCTGGACAGTTGCGGGATCAGTCGAAAGAGCAGGCGGTGGGTTGTGCCGGCATTACCGGCTCGGCCCACCGTCTGGCTGCGCTTACGTCGTTAATGCCGCTCCAAATCAATATCAATGGCAAGTGAACGGATTTCCTTGACCAAAACGTTGAACGATTCCGGCATGCCCGCCTCGATCTTGTGCTCACCCTTGACGATGGACTCGTACACTTTGGTACGACCATTGGTGTCATCCGATTTAACGGTGAGCATTTCCTGCAGCGTGTACGCCGCACCGTAGGCTTCCAACGCCCAGACTTCCATCTCACCAAAACGCTGACCACCAAACTGTGCCTTGCCACCCAATGGCTGTTGCGTAACCAATGAGTACGGGCCGGTCGAGCGTGCGTGCATCTTGTCATCAACCAAATGGTGCAGCTTCAGGATGTGCATAAATCCAACTGTAACGGTGCGCTCAAAAGCCTCACCGGTGCGACCGTCATACAGGGTTGCCTGGGTTTTGGTTGCATTGAGACCCAACCGTTTTGCGGTCTCGTCGTCATACGCCAAATCGAGCATGCCGCGAATTTCCGATTCCGCCGCACCGTCAAAAACCGGCGTGGCAAACGGTACGCCGTTGGTCAGATTTTTTGCCAGATCGGAAATTTCGACCGACGTCAGCTCACTCAACGCTTCTTTTTTACCGCTGGTGTTGTAGACCTTGTCGAGGAAGCCGCGAACCTTTGTTTCGTCCGCGCCGGATTTCAGCAAAGCACCAATTTTATGACCCAAGCCCTTAGCTGCCCAGCCCAAATGGGTTTCCAAAATTTGACCGACGTTCATCCGTGAAGGCACGCCCAGCGGATTCAAGACGATATCCATTGGTGTGCCATCAGCCATGAATGGCATGTCTTCAACCGGCACAATCTTCGAGATCACACCCTTGTTGCCGTGGCGGCCGGCCATCTTGTCACCCGGTTGCAGGCGACGTTTAACAGCAACATAAACTTTGACCATTTTTTGCACACCCGGCGGCAATTCGTCGCCTTGTGTCAATTTGCGTTTCTTTTCGTCAAATGCTTTGTCAAATTCTTTGCGCGTTAAATCAAGCGCTTCTTTGAGGGTTTCAAGTTGACGTGCGTCGTCGTCGTCGGTCAGACGAATATCAAACCAATCGTGACGCGGCAAATCCGCCAGATATGCCTTGGTCAACTTGGCGCCCTTTTCCAGCTTTTTCGGTCCGCCCTTGGCGACTTTGCCAATCAGCATTTTTTCGATGCGCTGGAAGGCGTCATCTTCAACAATGCGCAATTGATCAGCCAAATCTTTCTTGTAATCCTTGAGCTGGTCGTCGACGATTTGTTGCGCACGTTTATCGCGAACAATGCCTTCGCGCGTAAACACCTGCACATCGATGACAATTCCGGAAATGCCGGATTGCACACGCAGTGATGTGTCTTTTACGTCTGACGCTTTTTCACCGAAAATTGCGCGCAGCAATTTTTCTTCCGGTGTCAGCTGGGTCTCGCCTTTTGGCGTGACCTTGCCGACCAACACGTCGCCCGCTTCAACTTCCGCGCCGATGTAAACAATGCCGGACTCGTCCAAACGACCAAGCATGCGCTCCGACAGGTTGGAAATGTCGCGGGTAATTTCTTCCGGGCCAAGCTTGGTGTCACGCGCAACCGCGGTCAATTCCTCGATGTGAATCGAGGTATAACGGTCTTCGGCGACAATGCGCTCCGAAATGAGGATTGAATCCTCAAAGTTATAACCGTTCCACGGCATAAACGCGACCAACAAATTCTGGCCAAGCGCCAACTCGCCCATGTCGGTGGAGGCACCGTCTGCGATTACGTCGTTTTTCGCCAGGATGTCGCCAACCTTGACCAGTGGACGCTGGTTGATGTTGGTGTTCTGGTTTGAGCGCACGTATTTCGTGAGGTTATAAATATCAACGCCGGCTTCACCCGCATTGGTTTCGTTGTCATTCACACGGATTACAACCCGTCCCGCGTCAACAAAATCAACCCGTCCGCCACGTCGTGCCAATACAGCGGTGCCCGAATCCATTGCCACGGTGCGCTCGATACCGGTACCGACCAGAGATTTTTCGGCGCGCAAACAAGGTACGGCCTGGCGTTGCATGTTGGAACCCATCAATGCACGGTTTGCGTCATCGTGCTCAAGAAACGGAATCAGCGAGGCGGCAACCGACACAATCTGCGCCGGCGCAACGTCAATGTAATCGATCGTTTCCGGACGCGCCAACATAAATTCGTTGTGCTGACGACAGCTGACCAGCTCATTTACAAAATGTCCGGCCTTGTCGATCTCGGCGTTGGCCTGGGCGATGGTGTATTTACTTTCCTCGATTGCTGACAAATACTCGATCTCGTTGGTGATTTTATTGTTGACCACCTTGCGATACGCCGTTTCAATAAATCCGTAATCGTTGACCTGCGCATACAGCGCCAACGAGTTAATCAGACCAATGTTCGGACCTTCCGGTGTTTCAATCGGGCAAACACGACCATAGTGGGTTGGATGCACGTCACGCACTTCAAAGCCGGCACGTTCACGTGTCAAACCACCCGGGCCCAACGCCGAAACACGGCGCTTGTGGGTGATCTCTGATAGCGGATTGGTCTGATCCATAAATTGCGACAACTGCGACGAACCGAAAAATTCTTTAATGGCAGCCGATACCGGCTTGGCATTAATCAAATCGTGCGGCATCAAATTTTCTGATTCGGCCTGCGACAGGCGTTCACGCACGGCGCGCTCAACACGCACCAGACCGGAACGGAATTGATTCTCCGCCAATTCGCCAACTGAACGAACGCGACGATTGCCCAGATGATCAATATCGTCGACTTCGCCGCGACCATTGCGCAACTCGACGAGAATTTTGATCACGGCGACGATGTCTTCGGTCGACAGGGTCATCGCACCGGTGAGCTCATCACGGCCGACGCGACGGTTGAATTTCATGCGACCGACCGCTGACAAGTCATAACGGTCCGGTGAGAAAAACAGCGCATTAAACAAGGTGTTAACCGAGTCTTCTGTTGGTGGCTCGCCTGGACGCATCATGCGATAAATCGCGACTTTTGCATTCAGCACATCAACCGTTTCGTCAATACGAAGCGTCGACGAAATATAGGCCCCCTGGTCAAGATCGTTGGTGTAGAGCGTGTAAATGGACTCGACACCGGCGTCGATTAATTTACGCAGGCTGACTTCCGTCAGTTCTTCATTGGCATTGGCTACCACTTCACCGGTTTCAGTATTGACGATATTGGTGGCCAGCACACGACCAATCATGTACTCCTCGTTGACCGGCAGCGTTTTCATCTTGGCCGCTTCCATATCGCGAAGATGTTTGGCGGTAATACGCTTGTCTTTCTGGACAATGACCTTGCCGTCTTTCGACAAGATGTCAAACTTGGCCGTCTCACCCTTGAGGCGATCGAGTACCAGCTCTAATTCTATTTCACCTTTTTTGGTGATCTGGAATTGATCAAATTCGAAGAATTCACGCAGGATTTGATCCGGCGTATAGCCCAATGCCTTGAGCAAAATGGTCACCGGCATTTTGCGGCGGCGATCGACGCGGAAATATAAATAGTCCTTTGGGTCGAACTCAAAATCGAGCCATGAACCACGGTAAGGAATCACGCGTGCCGAAAACAACAGCTTGCCGGAGGAGTGGGTTTTGCCGCGATCGTGCTCAAAAAATACGCCCGGCGAACGATGTAACTGCGAAACGATGACCCGCTCGGTACCATTGATGACAAACGAGCCATTTTGCGTCATGAGCGGAATTTCGCCCATGTAAACTTCCTGCTCTTTCATTTCCTTGACGGTCGGCTTGGAGGCTTCACGATCCATGATGACCAAGCGCACCTTTGCGCGCAGCGGCGACGCATAGGTCAATCCGCGCTGCTGGCATTCCAACACGTCAAATGGTGGCTGGCTGAGTGTGTAACTTTGGAATTCCAGACGCGCAAACTGGTTGTGCGAAACAATCGGAAATACCGAATCAAACGCGGCCTGTAAACCCTGCAATTTGCGGGTGGCAACGGCGACGTCGGCCTGCAGGAATTCAGCATACGAATTTAACTGGGTGGCCAATAAGAACGGCACATCGAGAACACTGGCGCGTTTGGCAAATGATTTGCGAATACGCTTTTTCTCGGTGTAGGTATATCGGGAAGCTGCTGGGGAAGTTGCTGTTTGGGGCATTTACTAATCTCCGAACGTTGTGAAACGTAGCGAGGCTCGCTGCGTCAAGGTTCTTCGACTGGCGCAGACATTGTGATGTCGGCGTCATTTGGTGAAGGGCCGCTACCCTTCGCTGGCGGACAGTGACTGACGTCACCCGGACCAAACGTCTTCTGCAGTCGTGTCAGAAAACAAAACAAAGTGTTTGAAACTACAACCACTTTGTTTTGCCATCTTGTGGAAAAGCAATCAAACTCCAGTACTGGCGCGCGATTTCAACGATTTTTGGCTGAAACTCCACACCGGTATTGCACTTACAAAAATCACAGCCATTGAGACAGCAAAGGCTGAGATCGAAATCCCAGCCTTTACGTCGCTAACGCAATTACTTCAACGAAACTCAAAGACAATTTTTGATTCGATTGCGCTAGCGAGCGGGGATGATTTTTCTCCGAAGCGCGCAGCCGTATGTCGTATACGGCGAGCACTGGAAGAGGAAAAGCGCCCCGCGCAGCCAGCAAGCGAACAAAATTTATTTGAGTTCGACTTTTGCGCCAGCTTCTTCCAGCTTCTTCTTCATTGCTTCGGAATCTGCCTTGTTTGCGCCTTCTTTAACTGCTTTTGGCACGCCTTCAACCAGCGCCTTGGCTTCAGCCAGACCCAGACCGGTGATCTCGCGTACCGCCTTGATCACGCCGATCTTGTTTGCACCAAAATCAACCAACATTACGTTGAATTCGGTTTTCTCTTCAGCAACAGCTGCGCCACCACCACCAGCGGCCGGTGCGGACATTGCTGCTGCCGACACGCCGAATTTTTCTTCGATCGCTTTGACCAGGTCGTTCAAATCCATAACCGACATGGTGTCGAGGGATGCCAAAAATGCGTCTTTATCAAATGCCATGATGTGTTTCCTTTACGAATACTGTTGAATTAATTGTTTGCTGACTAATGGGTTGCCGCTTGATTTGCAAATTACAAATTGCCAATCATTAGGCCGCGGGCGCTGCCACGGTTTTTTGCTCTGCCACCGCCGCAAGTACGCGTGCCACACGGGAGATAGGCGATTGCAACAAGCCCACCAACTGTGCAAGCAGCACTTCTTTGCTTGGGATATTGGCGAGCGCTTTGACGGCGGTCTCATCGAGAGCCTTGCCGTTATACACACCTGCCTTGATGACAAATTTTTCATTGCCTTTGGCGAAGTCATTGACGACTTTTGCCGCGGCAACCGCATCTTCCGAGAAGCTGTAAATCAACGGGCCAACCATCTGGTCTTTGAGCACTTCAAACGAAGTTCCCTCGACTGCACGGCGCGCCAACGTGTTTTTGATCACACGCAGGTAAACGCCCTTTGCACGCGCATCAGCGCGCAGGTTGGTCATATTCACCACACCCGTACCACGATACTCAGCCAACACCATCGTCTGCGCTTTCGCGATATTCGCGATCACTTCGGTGACGACTTCTTTCTTGCCTTCCAGATTCAAACTCACGTTTGATCTCCTTTCGTTGAAAAATGAATGCCTGCGTGAGTGCCTGCACCCATACTCATAGCGATATTCGCTTGGAGATCTTGTGGTTGAAAATTCAACCGCATGAAATCGTTGCGGGTTACGCCATCTGCGTAGGGAAACTTGCGTCAATTAATTGAAACTTTCGTTTCAACCCTACGGTCTTGGATAACCTCGCCGCCCCAATCATCCGGGGCAACGAGACCCAAACCATGGTTCAAACTTTGCCTGAACCACCCCCCCTAAAAACAAGGGGTCATATTTTTACTGTGACTGCTGACCTTGTGTCATAAACGTGCCTGTTTCCAGGCGAACACCCACACCCATCGTCGAAGAAAGTGAAATCTTTTTCAGATAAATGCCTTTCGACGACGCAGGTTTTGCTTTATTGACAGCCGCAACCAATGCATTCAAGTTTTCGGTCAGCGCCTCACTTGCAAACGAAGCGCGACCAATCGTACATTGCACAATTCCGGCTTTGTCTGCGCGGTACTGCACCTGGCCGGCCTTGGCGTTTTTGACCGCCTGCTCAACGTTTGGTGTAACCGTGCCGACTTTCGGGTTAGGCATCAAGCCACGCGGGCCCAACACTTGACCGAGGGTACCGACAATTTTCATGGCGTCCGGTGTGGCAATCACCACGTCAAAATCCATGAAGCCACCCTTGATTCGCTCGGCGAGATCCTCAAAACCAACAATATCGGCACCTGCAGCGGTTGCCTTGTCAGCATTGGCGCCCTGCGCAAACACCGCCACACGCACCGACTTACCGGTACCACGCGGCAACACGACCGAACCGCGAACGGATTGATCTGATTTTTTGGCGTCAATGCCCAAATTAATGGCAACGTCCACGGATTCGTCAAACTTTGCAGTCGCGGTTTTTTTCACCAATTCGATTGCATCGCTCACTGTGTAGTTTTTGTCGCGGTCGATTAAACCGGCGAATTTTTGTACGCGCTTGGTCAACTTAACTTTTTTCTCTGAATTTGCCATTACCGGACTCCCTCAACATCAATACCCATCGAACGTGCTGAACCAGCGATGGTGCGAACCGCCGCATCCATATCTGCCGCCGTCAGGTCAGGCATTTTTGTTTTTGCAATTTCTTCGGCTTGTGCGCGCGTCAATTTGCCGACTTTGTCGGTATGCGGCGTCTTTGAGCCTTTTTCAATTTTTGCCGCTTTCTTGATCAGGATCGACGCAGGTGGCGTCTTCATGATGAAGGTAAACGACTTATCCGCAAAGGCGGTAATCACCACTGGAATCGGCAAACCCGGCTCAATTTTTTGAGTCGCCGCGTTAAACGCTTTACAGAATTCCATGATGTTCAAACCACGCTGACCCAGCGCGGGACCAATTGGCGGCGATGGATTCGCCTTACCAGCCGGCACTTGTAGCTTGATGTAGCCAACAATCTTCTTTGCCATACTTCTCTCCTTGGGTGCAAACGAAACCGACTTTACGATTTCTCCCCGCTAACGATCGGGTAACGCCCGATCTTCGTGATCGACAAGCCAAAACCTACCGATCCAAAACCAATACTTAAACTGTGCTGTTACTGCTTTTCAACCTGACCAAAATCCAATTCAACCGGGGTAGGCCGACCGAAAATAACCACTGAAACGCGAATTTTTGACTTGTCGTAATTCACATCTTCGACATTGCCATTGAAATCGGTAAATGGGCCGTCTTTCACGCGCACCAATTCTCCAACTTCGAACAAAACTTTTGGCCGCGGCTTCTCGACCCGCTCTTTAACCTGATTGATGATCAGGTCAATTTCTTTTTGTGGAACCGGCGTAGGTTTATTGCCAACTCCGCCGACGAATCCGGTGATCTTTGGCGTCGACTTCACCAAATGCCACGACTCATCGGTCATTTCCATTTGCACCAGAATGTAGCCCGGGAAAAAACGGCGCTCCGATGTTGCCTTGGCGCCTTTTTTCATTTCGACCACTTCTTCGGTCGGCACCAACACTTCGCCAAACTTATCCGCCATACCGGAGCGACGGATGCGCTCCATCAGCGCGGCCTGAATACTTTTTTCCTGGCCGGAATAGGCATGAACGATATACCAGCGCATTGTCATCTAAGCACCATGCCCGATTATTTTGGAAATTCCAAAAGTCAGGCTCCAGTCAACCACCCACAGGAATACGGCCATGATAAAAACAAATATAAAAATAATGCCAGTCGATTGCATGGCTTCCTTGCGGGTCGGCCACACCACCTTCTTCAACTCTTCAACCGACTCTTTGCTAAAGGAGGCAAATTCACGACCGGGCGCACTAAACCAACCGACCACGCCGGCAACAATAAAAATACCCAGCATGGCACCAATTCTCACAATCATTGGTCTTTCGGCGAGCAAATAGAACGCCGCCAAACCGCCGATTAGAATTAATACCGCAACAACAATTTGAATTTTGTCTTTCATCCGGACCACTTTGGGGCATCGCGCTGATTTCCAATCAAAATGACTGTCAACGCGACACCGGTTTTACAACATGTTTTTTACGACATGACAATTTTGGCAGGCCAGGAGGGCATCGAACCCCCAACCTACGGTTTTGGAGACCGTTACTCTGCCAATTGAGCTACTGGCCTATTTCTTAGTGAACACGTGAATTTGTGAACAGGCGAACAAACACGGATGCATTGTACTGCCGCCGCCCTTGTCCACGCACTCATTCATTCACCGGTTCACTTGTCTTTCTTTACTTCAATACCTTTGAAACCACGCCGGCGCCAACGGTACGGCCACCTTCGCGAATCGCGAAACGCAGCCCGTCTTCCATCGCAATCGGCGCAATCAACTGCACCACAATCTTGACGTTGTCACCAGGCATCACCATCTCGGTGCCAGCC
>CAMTWK010000046.1:0-4496 GCA_947085425.1 uncultured Burkholderiales bacterium
CCCAGAAGTCTGGAAATGGCAAGAGGAAGCCAGGCTCGACGACGGTAAAACAATACTCGTGGATCGTGAAGTTATCTTTGGTGGTGCGCGCCTTCCTTGGGAAACAGAGCGTCTGCAAAGCGAATACATCCTGCGCTTTGCATCGCCGACCGACTCGAAGATCAAGTATGAATATCGCAGCATAGGCGGGTTGGCGCCGGCGGCGATTGCGTTTGTGGGTGGGGTGCCGTTTGTGGTGGGGGAAGTTTCGCGTGGTGATGCGAAGAAATTTTATGACTGCCCAGAGCCCCCGCTGATCATTCACCGTTATGACAACGGCAAATGGAAGCGTGCGGAGTTAAGGGCGCTACCATCAACACTAAACGACATGAATCTTGCGCTGTTCTCAAATCTTGCCATGGAGAATGCAAAAGCGGGAAAGTCGGCAACCGCGCAGCAGGTCAACGAGTGGAATAAAACAATTGGTAAACGTGTAGTCGGCAAGTATGCGGAAACTTTAGCGGACTCAATCCCCAAGCCGAGCAACGGAAAGATTGAGTACCAGTGTAATGTGGAAGGGAAGTTATCTGCAATCGACATCATCGAATTCAAAGCGGAAATGCGAAGCCGATTACCAAAAAATATGGAATAAAAAAGTAAATAGTTAACTAAATGGAGATTCATTATGGCTACTAAACCTGAATATGCTCAGTTGTCAGCAAACGTATATCGTACCTCAACAAACGCAAAAAATCTCGTAGGTATTCCACAAGGTTGGCGAGAATATTCTGCTAATGGCCAAGTTTTTGAAGTAACAACTGCATCCACCGGCTTCGAATCCCGCGCCTACACCAACGGCAGCGAGATTGTCATCAGCTATGCCGCCCCCGCCGCAACCGCACGCTTGTTTGAAACATCCGGCAACGCATTCGCCTTCGATGTTAATGACGCGATGCGCACCACAGCCAACGCCAACAAAGCTAAGCCGCGCCTCGACGCCGTGGTGCGCACACTCATCAAAACCGCCAGTGGCACCGCCACCGCGCCAATTATCCCGTTGACGACCACCCGCTACGCCATCCAAAGCGGGTCAGGCACCATGACCGCCAACGGCAACGCCAAAGACGAAATCATCATCGGTGGCACCGGTTCCGACACACTCAAAGGTGGCGGCGGCAACGACATCATCCTGGGCGGCGGTGCCACCGACGCCCTCACCGGCGGCACGGGTGACGACCGCCTGTACGGTGGTCAAGGCAGCGACAACTACTACATCCTCGCCAATGAGGGCAACGACACCATCATCGACAGCAATGACACCGGCGGGCGCATCTACGTCGGCCCCGCCGCGCTGGACAAAGCCTCTGGCGCCGGCCGCAAAGACACCTGGAAAACCACCGACGGCAAATACACCATGAAGCTGCTGCGCGGCGCCCTGGATGCTGGCGGCAAACTTGAAATTACCGGTAGCGGCCTCGGCAGCGGCAAGCTCACACTCGACGACTTCAAGAATCTCAACCTTGGCATCGAGCTTGACACCAAAATCAAAACCTCCCTCAACAAAGGCACCGCCACCAACGACTTCGAATCCGCTGGGTACAACAAAGCCATCCTCAACAGCGCCAGCCTCAAAGAGTCGGGTGGCAAGACCATTGTGGTCAACGTTAACCAAGAAGCCAAAGCTGGCGACAGAATCACCCTCGCCGCCAGCGGCAATGGTGCCGACAAGATCAGTGCCGTGACCGGCAACGACCGCCACGCCTTTGCCGATGTCGCCATTGAAATCACCCTCAATGCCGGCCAAACCCAGGTCTATCTGGCCATCCTCAACGACAGCGATGTTGATACCAGTAGCGCCATCACCCTCACCAGTGGCTACATTTCAGCAGACGGCAGTGATACCAGCGAGGCTGCCGACACCTTCGTCCTCAATCTGGACGCAATTGACGAGCCCAATCAAGCCCAAACCACCAATACGGTCATTATTGACAACCCCGCATTGGCCAACTTTGTGAGTGGCACCAATGGCAACGACACCATCAACGGTTTAGGCGGCAACGATACCATCAACGGCAACGCCGGCAACGACACCTTGCTCGGTGGCAATGGTAGCGACACCATCAACGGCAATGATGGGAATGACTTTGTCAACGGCGGCAATGGTGCCGACAACATCAACGGTGGCACCGGCAATGACCTGCTCGAAGGGGGTGCCGGGGCTGATGTCCTGACGGATGCCAGTGGCAATACCCTCGCCAATGGCCAAAATGGCAGCGATACGATCAACGTCTCCTCCGGCAACAATGTTGTGATCGGCGGCACCGGACGCGACACGTTCAACCTCGGCGCGGGCAATGATCTGTTGGCGTTCAACCGCGGCGACGGTGATGACATCATCAACAGCCAGGGCGGCGGCACCGACACACTCTCTCTGGGTGGGGGCATCAATTTCGACGACCTTGCTTTCAGGAAAAGAGGCGACGATCTGCAATTGCTGACCGGAAACGGCGATTCACTGCTGTTCAACAATTGGTACAGCGACCCGACCAGCCGCAGTTTTGTCAATCTGCAGATGGTCCAGGAGGCGAGCGGCACCTACAACCCCGGCGGCGGCAATTCCCTGCGCGACAACAAGATTGAAACCTTCAGTTTTGTCAATCTGGTGAATGGGTTTGACCAGGCGCGTGTCGCCAATCCGCGATTGAACCGCTGGAGTCTGATGAATGGCGCACTCAATGCCCATTTGGGTGGTGCAGACGATGCGGCCCTGGGCGGAGACTTTGCCTACCAATATGGCACCGTCGGCAATTTGGCCAACATCGGTATCGACGCGGCACAGGCGCTGTTGGCCAATGCGGCACTCAACACCAGCGCGCAGCAGTTGCAGGCGGTGGCGAACCTGGCGGCAGGGCAGCAGCGACTGGGGTAGCGGGCTTGATTTTGATGTGCGGTATTCATCGCCACAGTGTGCAGGCTAGGACAACGATGCAGCGCCATTGCGGCAATGCTAATCACACGCCAGGATGCAACTTTTTTTAATTGTCTATGATCGATACGTCGGCAAGAAAAATTCACATGCGCGTGGCATCGTCACGCCAAACGCCAAACGCCAAACGCCAAACGCCGTTATTTGCTGTTCTTGTCCACACATCAACGTCCGGGATAACAACATCCGGGCACAGCGAAAAATCCCTGGCGGGCGGGTTAAAAAGAATAAAAAAACGCAAATCAGTATCGAAAAATACGACTTGACACGCAAAAAAGCGTGCCGTGCCGCAATCAGGGGGGTGCATTGTCGCGTCGTCAGGCGTAGCATTTGTTAATTGCAGCAAGGCGGCGACTTAACGGTAATCCAAAGCCGTGGGCAAGGACTGGTTTGCCCACGCATTCGCAAAAAACAATGTCAATTGTGACCCAAGTGGCTCATGTTTGACGTGGAGTTGCCGTAATCAAGTTGAGTGCCTAGAGCCTCATCGCGGTTGGTGTTGATCGCAGGTGGAAGACATACGCCTGTCCAACGGCCAACCTGTGCACATTTACGGGAGCGCAAAGTTTGTGAATAATCAGCCCGCCGCTCGGTCCCACGACCGGTCATGTTTGGCCGCGCATTGGATGGCGCAGCCGCGGCTGATCGTGTTGATGGCTGGTTTGTGTGCGTTGTCGGTGCCCGGATTGGCCGAAGAGAGCTCGGCGGGCAAGCGCACCAGCGCCAGCATAGATTTTCGCGTCATCATTCCGGTTGTGGTGCGTGTGACTCGGGTTCAGCCGCAGGAGCGCCTGACCATTGAGGCGCAGCATATCAACCAGGGATTCATCGATATTGCATCGGACAATGGGCTGCTGCTGACCAGCAACAGTCGCCGTGGTTATCAACTGACGGCGCGGCACGACCAGCATTTGTTGTCCGGCGTGGACATCGAATTGTCCGGCCAACAACTTTCAGTGCGCGGCGGCACGGGCAATATGCGGGTGGTTGCCGAGCGCAGCAACAACCAACCCGTGCCGATCCGTTATCGCCTGCATCTGGCGGCCGGTGTGACCCCCGGCCGGTATCAATGGCCGGTGGCCTTGCAGTTTTCCAATCCGACCCCCTGACACAATCCGACCATGGGTTTTGGTCCGATCGCCGTTCAGGCATGTGATAAAACGAACAGCAATAATCACGGTGCAACTTTTAAAGCACAACCCACAAATTCCGTCATGGCGGCGGAACCTGCACCGGCATCCAGTCCTTTTGTTTTTCAAACATTTAGCGACTGCTGGATCCCGGCATGCGCCGGGATGACGGCATTTTTAGAATAGGCAATTAAATATGGTGAACGCTGCCTAACCTGCATATTTCACGGGTCGGCCCGCCTTATATACGCTTTTCATTCTTGGCGAACTATAAATTCTGCGAATCCAAACTGTACTTCGTAAGGTTGATGGCCTACGTACTCGATAGCGGGCGGCTGAGCAGCGCTTTTCCGCTCTCTTCCCTCGTAATATCTTGATATTACTCGGTCAGTCGAGCAAAA
>CAMTWK010000047.1:0-3200 GCA_947085425.1 uncultured Burkholderiales bacterium
CCAGCCATCATCGCTGCACGTCGATAACCTAACTTGTGTCGCCCCGGTGGAGTCCGGGACCCAATTTCAATGTTTCCCGTAATTCAATCAACCTTGGACCCCGGCCTCCGCCGGGGCGACAGGCTTAAGTAAGTGCCATTCGGGTCGGGCACCATTTTCCAAGATTCGTGATTTGGCGGGCTGTTTCAGCACTTTTTGCCCGACAACCTGCGCCAATGAATGACTTTTGTATTTAGTCCCCATGTGCTCATCCGTTCCAATAGCTCGGTAATTATGCACAATTACCGAAAGTATGGAACAATGCGGCAATGATTTCGACTAACAAAAAAATCGATAGGCTATTGCGCCGCGCTGGCACGGCAAGGTCGTGCGAGCTGGTTTCCGTAGGTGCCACGCGTAGCGAGCTTTCGCGCATGGTGGCGGCCACGCAGCTCGTGCGCGTGGCGCGTGGCTTGTATGCGCTCCCGGATTTTCAACTGGGTGAGCACGGCGCGCTGGTGACTGTGGCGCAGCGCGCATCGAATGTGGTGTTTTGCTTGCTCACTGCACTGCGCATTCATGAACTCACGACACAGGCGCCATTTGAAGTATGGATTGCCATCGGCAACAAGGCGCACGCGCCGCGGATGGACTATCCAACGCTGCGCACGATGCGTTTCTCAGATAGTTCACTTGCGGCCGGCGTGGAGACACGCAAAATCGATGGTGTGACGGTGCGCGTGACGAGCGTGGCGAAAACGGTGGCGGATTGCTTCAAGTTTCGCAACAAGATTGGTCTGGATGTGGCGCTGGAGGCGCTCCGAGAGGCCCGGCGCGCAAAAAAGGCGAGCGCAGAGGAGCTGTGGCGTTATGCGAAGGTGAACCGGGTGACGAATGTGATGCGGCCCTATCTGGAAGCGGTGGCGTGAGCGGCAATCTCGCCGCATCAATTCACGCGCGCTTGCTCAATCAGGCTAAGGTGCGCGGCGATGAGTTCAATTTGGTGTTGACGCGCTACGCGGTCGAACGCTTTCTGTATCGCTTGTCGACGTTGCCAGCATGCAAGAACTTTTGCTTGAAGGGAGCGCTGCTGTTTGATTTGTGGTTCGATGATGCGCATCGCCCTACCCATGACGCAGACTTCTTAGGTTTCGGTTCACAGGATGCCGATGCGCTGACCCGCACAATTCACGAAACATGTGGTGTTGCCGTTGAGGATGGGATGGTTTTCGACACGACCTCCATCACGATCGATGAGATCCGGGAAGAGGCACGATATGGCGGTTTGCGTGTGCGCCTGGTTGGCATGCTGGGCAAAGCGCGCAGCACGGTCCAACTAGATATCGGCTATGGCGATGCCATTACACCGGGCCCTGTAGAGGCCGTTTATCCAGTGATGCTGGCTGATCTGCCAGCGCCGCGGCTGTTGGTGTACCCGCGCGCGACCGTGATCGCCGAAAAGCTGGAAGCGATTGTGAGCCTCGGCATGACCAACAGCCGAATGAAGGATTTCTATGACCTACGGGCTTTGGCCCGCGAGGGCGAACCAGACGTGGCCCAACTGGGCGATGCGATTGCGGCCACGTTTGCGCGCCGCGATACAACCTTGCCCGAGGGAACGCCGCTTGGCCTGAGTGATGAGTTCGCGCGCGATGCCACCAAACGCGCCCAGTGGAAAGGGTTTCTCAACAAGAACCGTCTAGGAGAGCTGACGTTGGACGAGGTTGTCGAGGATGTGCGTCGATTCGTTGAGGCCCCACTTGGGCATGCTCGAAAGCAACGTACAAAGTCATGATTAACTTGAACGCGTCTGTCGTCGAGGCTGCCACCCTCGAATGGTTCGAGGCGCTCGGCTACGTCTGCAAAAAATGGTTTGCCAATCACTAAGGTGATCTACGGCGCACGGCATCTGAAAATTACCGCACCGGCTGGGCTTGCCAAACCGTTCTCAAATCCGCTACACTTGTTCTCAATATGAGAACATCTGCGTCATCCTCCGTTACCCCACCTTCACATCCCCCGCTGGTCGAGGTGCTGTTTGGCGCATATCGCCGCCAGATATTGGCGTTGCTGCTGTTACGACCGGAAGAGAGTCTTTATGTGCGCGAAATTGCGCGGCTGACTGGTGTCCCTGCCGGGTCGCTCCACCGCGAGCTCAAGCTTTTGGCTGATGCAGGGTTGCTCACACGATCCGAGTCTGGAAACCAAGTGCGCTATCAGTTAGACCAGACTTGCGTGATCCAAGAGGAGCTCGCAGGCATTTTTCGTAAGACCGCCGGGCTGGCGGATGTGTTGCGCGAAGCCTTGGCGCCGCTAACCAATAAAACGTCGCTGGCATTTGTTTTTGGCTCTGTCGCGGCAGGCAAGGAGCGTGCAACCAGTGACGTGGATGTGCTGGTGGTGGGCTCGGCAACGTTTGCCGCGGTGGTGGGGGCGCTAACGCCTGCGGGCGAGCACCTGCGACGCGCCGTCAACCCGGTGGTGATGACAAAAGCAGCATTCACAATGAAGTTGCGCGAGGGGGACCGCTTTGTTTCGCGCGTGGTGAAAGAGCCAAAAATATTCCTGAAAGGGGACGCAAGTGACCTTGCAAAATTTGCTGAAGATCGGGCAGCTTAAAACTCACCCTGCGGACGCAGGCGAAATTCAGCGGCTGATCGCGGCCGCTGAGCGCAATCTGCATGATTCGAGTGTGATGACTATTAGCGCGGAGTTGCGTTTCGACGCCGCCTACAAGGCCATCATGCAGAGCGCGTTGGCGGCCATGATGGCCAATGGCTATCGCCCCGGATACCAACAAGCCGGGCCATCATGTGACGGTGGTGCATGGTCTCGCCCACTCCATTGGCCTTGAGTCGGCGCGCGTGACGGTGCTGGATACGTTTCGCCGTCAACGCAATCTATCTGACTACACCGGCGATGATATTGATGACTCCAGTGCTGCGCACTGCAGCGCCGAGGCAAAACGCCTGCTGAAGGAAGTAAAGGTTTGGCTGAAGGCAAGCTACCCAGAATTGGCGGGGCCGGGTTGAGGTTCGATGTTTAAGGTGCCAGGCGTGAATGGCACTTACTTATGGATTAATTCGGTCTCCGCATCAGAATTCGTGATTCGTAGCGCCACTCTTCCGCTTGTCTCCCCGGCAAACAACCACACGGGTTGCGCCGGGCCGGGGCCTAAGTTTGTCGAATTCTTCGATAACGCAACTTGGATCCCGGCCTTC
>CAMTWK010000048.1:0-15849 GCA_947085425.1 uncultured Burkholderiales bacterium
CCTGCAAAACATTTGGCGTTGGCAGACGGCGCGGCGTCCAATCAAGTCTGGTGGTTCCAGGACCAACCCCGTGGCTGGCTCGCCGGCCGTTGCCAATTCTATGCAAAGCACCTTTCCACTGAAAACGCCTCCTTGTTCCTGAGTATGTGATAACACGCACGCGCCAGCTTGTGCGCCACTGCCTTGATCGCCACCGTGCTGTTGCGCTTGGCCTTTTTCTTCTGATAGAAGCGCCGCGCCGGCTCACAGTAACGCACGGCGAAATTCGCCGCTTCGACAAACGCCCATGCCAGGTAACGATTGCCGTTCTTGGTGTTGCCTTCGCCTTTTTTCTTGCCGTTCGATTCGTGTTTGCTGCCCACGCAGCGGCAGTACGAGGCGTAGTTGCCAACGTCAGCGAAGCGGGCGATGTCGCCGGTCTCGAGCAATATGACGGTGGCCAGCGCGTCACCGATGCCGTCCACGGTTTTGAGCAATCGGTGGCCGGGCGCGGCGCGGCAGTATTTGGCAAGAACCTTTTCCAGATGGTCAATTTCGCCTTGCAAAGCCTGCATCACGGCGACGTTGGCCTTGAGTCCCAGGGTTGGCATGTCCCCCAGGCGCATTGCCGTCAAGTCCGTTGCTTGCAACTGTTTGATGCTGTTGCTGCTGATGCGCCCGCCCGTGTGCCGCGACAGGCTGCTTTCGATGCTGAGAATCTGTGCGGTGCGTTGCTGCACCAGTTGCATGCGCTTTCTGACCAGGTCGCGTACCGCGCGCACGTCCTTCGGCATGATGTGGCCCTCCGGCAACAGTCCCAGCCGCAACAGGTGTGCGAGATGCCGCGCATCGGACTCGTCACCGCGGTGTTTGAGCCCGTCGTACTGCTTGATGGCGGTGGTGTTGGCCAGGTGAACGCGGTAGCCTGCCTCTTGCAGGCCATCGACCAGCCAGTACCAGTTGTAGGTGGATTCAACCACCACGCCAGACAATTCGACGCGGTGAATTTCCAGCGCCGCGAGTATTTGCGCCAAATCATTCGGCAACCGCTTCGAATACAGCATGCTATCGGCCTCGTCGCTAATCACCACAACACTGTTATTGCTGTGTAAATCTATGCCACAATATTTCATGTCGTCCTCCGTGGTTAAAGTTGGTTCGCACCTTTACTTTAACCACTCCGGCTTGCGCCGGAGGGAGGGCGGCTAGATGATTATCAAGTCTCAATGCTGTTCGGTTAGATGAGAACACCAAATATAAATCAACAAGTTAACATGCTTGTTCCGCGCGAAAAATTGCTTAGCCGAACAGTATTGGGACATGATGCGGTCAATATAGCATGAGGAATGCTACTTAGCTAGACTTGACCCCTTTGGTGCGGACCCCTTTGGTGCGCTAAGCCTTTCGTGTGGACCGCCTGCGCAAATGACATACTCGCCAAGGTCATCCGCGCCAATCGAAACTTAAGTTCCAAACAGAATGAAGCACTACACTAGCCAGACGCACACCAAATTTTCAATGCTGACCGGTAGTGAGTTTCCAGGTCGAGCGTGACCCCCTTGGGTGATGACGACTCTCGGCCGATAATTCGATCCCGCATTGTTTGTCGAAGATTGTCGAGGCTTTCAAGATCGCTAGCCAGTTCAACTGCGCGTTGAACAAATTCCTGCGTGTTATGAGTGACCAAGTCGTCCAACCCTGCGCCCGACAACACCGTCGCGCCAACTCGCGAAACCGTTCGTGTACCTGCAAGGGTGACAACTGGTACACCCATCCACAATGCATGGCTTGATGTGGTCCCGCCGTTATATGGAAATGTATCAAGTGCGACATCAATATTCTGGTGAAGCTTTAGAAATTCAGTGGTCTGGACAGGCGGCTGCCATTGAATTCTATTTGCGGTGATGCCAGCTTGGCTGAACCAAACCTCTAATTTTCGCTGGAACTCGAGAAGAGGCGTCGCGGCCAATATCAGTTTTGCTGTTGGGAGGGCGCGCATTAGTTGCCCCCAAATGCCAATAATGGTTGGATTTAGCTTGCGAGGCGTATTTAAGCTGCAAAACGTGACATAGCCTTGTCTTAGCGCGGGCAACCGGTTTATTTCCGGGCTCAGTGGATGCGGAATGAATACCCCGCCTTTGTTGAGTCGAATGATCTTTTCAGTATGAAACGCCTCGGTCATTCCCGGCGGATCAAGCAATGCGTCGGAGATACGATAGTCGATTGAGGTGAGCCCGGTCGTGCCTGCCGTCCCGATCCAAGTCATTTGTATCGGGGCGGGCTTCCGGGCAAATACGTCAAGTCGATTGCCAGATGTATGGCCAGACAGATCAACAAGAATATCTATATGATCTGCCTCAATTCTTTGTGCCATTTCGCCGTCGGAAAGCGCCGACACGTCAATCCAGCTGCTGGCATGCGCACTTAATCGTTTAGTCCACGCATCGTTCTTAATCGAGTTGGAATAACAGAAAATTTCGAAAGATGACTTGTCGTGGTATTGTAAAATCGGTTCAATGAAAAAACTAACCGCATGTTCCCGAAAATCGGCAGAGACATATCCAACACGAATTTTCCTGTTGAAATCTCGAATGTTCTTGTGGCGTGACCAAGTTTCGCGAAATTGATTTTCAAATTTCGCTCTGAATTTGAAAAATTCTTGGTATTCCGCGAGCAGTGCCTGCTCATCGATGGCGTTCGAATACTGAAGGCTAAACAGTAATGTAGTTCGCAGCTCAGTTTGGTTGGGGTCCGCCGCGATCGCAAGGCGAAGGTGTGATATGGCTGTTTCAGTGTCGCCACCTACTAATAATATTCCGGCAAGATTTTTATGCGCCTCTACAAAAGTAGGCGCTTGCGCAATTGCCTGACGAACCTGGGCAACTGATTCGTCAAGTCGAAAAAGATAGCGAAGTGCACTGCCAAGATTATTGCGTGCCCGAACATAGTTTGGGTTAATTTCCAGCGCACGTTCGTAACAAGCGTGTGCTTCTGCGGGTCTATCCAGCGCCAACAATGCATTGCCAAGATTGCTGTGCGCTTCTGCAAAATTCGGAGCCAACTTGAGTGCCGTTCTGCAACTTTCTGCTGCGTCTTGGTGTTTTCCTGTTAGGCGTAAAGCGTTACCAAGGCTATTGTGTGCGGCGGCCAATGTTGGGTCGAGAGTTATCGCTTTTCGGAAGCAGTCAATTGCCAAATCAAGTCGATCAAGTGCCGGATAGGCAAGCCCAAGATTATTGCGATAAACAGCGTTTTTCGGGGCAATTTGGACTGCCTGTTTCAAAGAATGCAGCGCGTCTTCCGGTCTTCCAAGTTGCAACAACAACATGCCAAAACAATGATGCGCCTCGGCATCGTTCGGCGTACGCATGCAATGCCCCCGAAATATCTTTTCGGCAAGAGCTGCATTGCCAGATTGCTGGGCGCGAATTGCGTCGGCCAACGAAAAATGGTGAGTCATTGATTCAGAAGGTTTCATTTTCAAAGCTAGTTAGAAAGTGAAAAATCGCCTGATAGCTTGCGACCGTTACACCATGCTTCCCAAGCAGCACGATAAAATCCCTCAACATTTTTCGTGATCACTAATGGGTTTTGCGCTGAATTAGCACGGATCCTATTGCGCAGGTCAGTACGAGTCTTTGCTAGCATGGATGGGTTTTTTGCGGCGGCAATGGCGATTTCAACATATTGTTTTTTTGATGATGCAATGTATTCGACAAGGCCAATTGGCCGCAGCACAGCAACACCGCAACGGGAAACTGGCGTGTCCCCCGCAAGGGTAACGACCGGAACACCCATCCATACCGAATGCCATGTGGTTGTACCCCCACAATAGGGAAATGTATCTAATGCAAGGTCAATTTCATGATGCAGCCGCAAGTAGTCAATTTGCGCTAATCGGGGTTTAAAAATCAGTCTGGATGGGTCTATGCCCGCGTCGACAAATAGTTTCTCCATTCTGGTCGTGGCAGTTGTATCGCTCGCATTGCCGAGCATGAGCATGCCGTTGGGTACATCATGCAAAATTTCCGCCCAAAGGCTTACAACATCCCTATTAATTTTGTATATGCCATTCAAGCAGGCAAATATAAATTTAGGGGAATTTAAACTTGGTAGGATATTTATCTCGGGGCTATTGGGGTCGGCGTTGAACGCTGCGCCTGTTCCCGGCAACCGCAAGACCACTTCAGAATGGATGTCATCCGTTACGCCGAGCGGATCAAGATGCTCATCAGAAATGCGATAGTCCATGTTTGAAAGCCCCGTCGTGCTGGCGTAGCCAATCCACGTCATTTGTACAGGGGCGGCGCGACTCGCAAATACCGGAAGGCGGTTATCGCCGGTGTGGCCAGATAGGTCAATCAAGATATCTATTTTTTCTTTTTGTATCCGCGCCGTCAGCTCCGAATCTGTTAGGTCCTTGCACATTACCCAATTGTCGGCAAGTTTCATCAGTCGGCTGGTTGAACTATCTACCTTATTGTTATTTGAAAAACAAGTCACGTGAAACTTTGTTTTGTCGTGCTCCGCCAAAATAGGCTCGAAAAAGAAATTGACGACGTGAGTCCAAAAGTCGGCAGAAACATAGCCAATTCGGAGTTTCCGCGTCGGGTTTTTGTTGTTCAATGGCGGACTAGTCAGCGACCCTAAAGGACGTTCAAACAGCTCACCGTATCGTTTGTGTTCGGCATAAATTTCCTCGCGCTTAAAGCGCGTGTCATACAGCATTGTTATTAAGTAATTGCTAAAAGTCGTCGGTTGATCAGCGTCAATTGCAATTGCATTCCGAAGACAATCCAATGCCTCTTCAAGCTTTCCCAACGCCTTGTGTGCAAGGGCGAGATTTACATATGACTGATAATTACCGGGATTTAAAATGATTGATTCCTTGAATTCTCGCTCTGCATCATCTAGGCGGCCTATTTTCATGGCAACTAGGCCTAAATGGGTATGGATGATGTCGCCATGCTGAGTTAGGGCGGCGGTTGTGAGCAATTTCAACGCATTTCTGTAGTGCTGTTCCGCTTCCCTGTATTGGTCGGTCTCAAAACAAATTGTTCCCAAATTAACCAATGCGCCCCAGGCATCGGGCTTAATCAGGAGCGCTTGCCTGCATAATGACGCCGCCTGCTCAAATTGATTTTTTCGCTTTAATGATGTACTCAAGTTAATTATTGCCGGCACGTGTTGAACTGAAATTTTCAATGCGTGCTGGAATGATTGTTCTGCATCGTCAAATTTTCTGAGCATGACTTGAATTTCGCCGATATGATTTTGAACGTCTGGAAGGTTGGCATTGATTGCCAATGCGCGCCTGAAGGACGAAATGGCGTCGTCATACTTCTTCAAATCTTTAAGAGCGCATCCAAGATTGATGATGGCGGTAATGAAGTTCGGATTGAGTGCTATTGCGTTGCGAAAGTACGCGGCGGCTTTTTCATGATCGCATAGCCTAGTGAATATGGTTCCCAGATTACTTTGATAGACTGCATTTTCGGGTGAAATCAAAATTGATTGTTGAATGTATGCAATGGCTCTTTCCGTATTGCCTGTTTGGTTTAGGAGCATTCCCAAATAATGCAGCGCATCAGCCTGTTTAGAATCGATGGCAAGCACATCCCGATAAATTGCCTCAGCAAGCGAGAGTTGGCCAGTTTGATGGAGCTGTATTGCATGCTGTAATTGCTGAAGGATGGTTGGTTGGTTCTGACTCATTCTAAATTTTTGATGTTAAAGGTATTCATGATTGAATCGTCGGCCGTTGCCACTACAACACGTTCGCAATGGGGTCGAAGGCTACAATGCTAGCCGCCCCTAGGAAAGCCAATATTTTCCGTGGGATCAGAGCTTAAAGGCCAGTAACTGGTGTTGATTCAATGGTTCTTTGGAGGAAAAGATACTTTTCGTTCAATGGTTGAATAGCCACGGCTCGTCCAATACACTCTGTGGCACGCTCGATATTGGATGAATGTAGGGCCATTTGTGCCAAGTGATACCAACCATCAGCAAACGATGGATCCCCGTCTACTGCCTTCTGATAACTTTCGGAAGCCTCGGCAAACTCCCCTACGCGCTCCAAAAGTTTGCCATAGGTAACCCATGATAAGGCATGTTTCGGATTGATATTAAGCGCCTGATTAAGCAAATCAAGTGCCTCCTTGGAATGCTCAGAAGTTCCGAGCAAATCTGCTAGCTCTGCCATCGCGTTTGGATAATTTGGTTTTCTCGATAAGGCGGCACGATATGCGCGGATAGCGGCAGTTATGTCGCCACGATCGGTTAGAACTTTGGCGAGATTAAAATGCGGATTTTCGGCTGTTGGGGCGAGGCGCGCCGCTTCACGGTAGTTCTTTTCTGCAGCCTCAAGGTTGCCAGTCTGATGTAACGCGGCACCGTAGGCAAGGCGGAAATTTGCGTTGCGTTTTTGAGTTTGTACTGCGCGAGTGAGGGGAGGGAGAGCACTTTCAGGTTGTTTTGCGTCTAAATACGCCCTGCCAATCAAAAAGTCCCACATCACAGTCATTTCTGGCGGTTGTCCATCCATGCTAATTTTTTGTAGAGTGGTTATCGCTCCGCTGGGGTTGCCATCAACAATTAATTTCTCAGCAATTGTAAATTGCTGACTAATATCGCTATTTTTCGGATTTGGAAATTGAAAGTTGGACATTCGATTCGATTTGATCTTGAGGGAAGATATAAATCAGGAGGGGGAATTTCGCCACAAGCCAAGTGGTTTGAACAAAAAAATGGGACGCCTAAGCGTCCCATTTTTTTGTTACTACTAAACCGGAGTTTAGTTCGTGCCTGGACGAAGCATCGTGCCAGAATCAAGTGCGCCACTGACTGAGTCAGTGATCACATAACGACCCTGGATATTTGCACTAGGTGCCAAGCAAGTGAAGCGAGCTGCTGCACGGCCAGAAACGGTCGCGGCAGAGGCAACATCTGTACCCAACACGGCAACTTGACCACCGGCTGGGACAACAAAACCTGTCGTGGTAGCAGAGCCGCCAGTAACAGTATTGCCAGTTTCAGCCAAAATCACCGCTGTACAATTCGCAGCAACGCTGCCGGTATTCATGAAGAAGAAGCGGCTGATGTAACGTGTACCACCGAACGAGAACCATGGGGTTTGCAACTCAGCGCCGTCACGCACGAACTGACCGACGGTACCCAGGTTAATCGTGCCGGTTGTCCACGCTGCACCCGACGCCACACGGTTAAACACCGCTGTAAACGACTGTGCTGCAATACCTGCGGTGCCGCCAACAGTCATACAAAGCGGGTTGATGCTGCCGCCAGCGTATGCAACGTTGCTGACTGGGAAAGTCGCAATAGTGGCGGTTGACGTTACAGCGGTGCCGGCCGCGCAAACGCCAGCAGTTCCAGGAACGGTAGCTGGCGTGTGCGACGCGCCATTCGTGGTGCCAGCGGCAGCACTGAAGTCACCGGTGACAACCACGTTAGCGCCTGTGCTAACGATGGTGGCCACGTCAACAACCGCAGCGCCTGTTATTGGATTAAGCACACCCGACACCAATGCATAGGTGGCAATGGTGCCCATCAAACCCTGGAAGTCGGTGGCTGTCGAGGCGCAACCTGCTGTGCCGGGCAAACCGCCAGCACCCGTGCAAAATTTGACAAAGTTTGTTGTTGCGGCGACAGTCTCTGCAGCAACCGGGAGGGCGGTCATGGTAACGGCAGGCGAGAAACGCGCCAGCACTGTCGGGCCGGTGTTAATCAAGCGTGCGTTGTTTTGCGCAACAGCAGGAGAGGTTGTGGCATTCGAAGCGGAAAAGGCTGTATCGTGCAAGCTGTATGTGATGCTGACGTTTGCCGCCGTTAAGGCGCGAACCTGTGCGGGTGCAAACGATACAATTTCAGACTGCGCGTTACCAGCTGGATCCGTTGTTACTTGGAAAATAACGTAGGTATCGGTCGCTGCACCACCAGTAACCACACGGTTGGCAAAAGGTAAACCGCTGATGGTAAGGTCTGCTGGAGCAACTTGTGTGCCAAAATTGCCGTTGGCCAAGTCAAAACGGATAAATCTGGTTTGTGAGCCAGAGATGGAAAAGCCAAGAGTCACGGTGCTGGTTAATGCAGCGGCAGTGTTCGCCAGCGATAACCCGGTAACCGCAACTGCTGCTTCTGATGCATAAATCGGGGCTGTCGCACCAGTATTCAGGTTGACTGCCGCTTGTGCTGCCGATGCGAACAATGCCGCTACAGCTGCACTTAACAGGGTTACTTTGTTCATTGAAACTCTCATTACTGTCTCCTTTGAAGGATTGTGTTAGTACTAACAAAAATTTTCATAACGGTTTAGCGAGGCAGCTCGTTCTTTTTTTTATCGCGCCGGCGCGATGGAATTGCCTTCAAAGAATCGTAATCCGCCTTGCTGACGTCATGAGTTTATTACGACGTCCCGACAATGGTAAAGAAATCTTCACCACTTTGCAAATTCACCCGTGTTTACGCGTGTTTTGCGCCGGTTATGTTGCAATATTACAACATAACCTGAATGTTGAGAAGACACTTTAACTTTGCCTGCTGACTTCGCGACTCACTGACATGTGCGAGAATATTTTGAACTAAAAACGAAAGCAAGTGAAGTACCGCACGTACGAAATGAATATATTTCGGTTTTTTGCTTGTACTTTGCGCTATCACTTACATTTATGGACGGGGTGTGAAGGTTATCGGGCTTGTGGGCGAACTTCTTACTGTTTTTATGCCATTTGTTTATGCGCGCGCGGCCATTGCGGGAAACCATTGTCGAATACACATCTAAACTGAATATCGTTTCTATCGTATTTATGCCTCCTGTGCGGCTAGCTGTGGCTTGATTCTTCACAATTAAAATGGATCATCCTTGAATACAGTCCACGATACCCATCCCGACTTAATCGGTGCCCGCTTGGTCGCCACCGGAAAAGTCTCCATGCATGATGTGGAAAAGGCATTGGCGTTTCAAAATGAAGTCAGCTCCGCCACGGGTGCCATGCGCGCGGCGGGTAACCGGTTGGGCGCGGTATTGGTGCGCATGGGGGCGTTATCCGAGGATGCATTGCTGCCACATTTAAGTGAGCAGACCGGATTGAACCTGTTGGCGGCATCAACAACTCCGTCCAGCTTGCCAGGATCATCAGAGGTCAACGAGGCCGTTGCGTTATTGGGCTTGACGCGGAGCTGGTGGCAATCGCGTGATGCGGTGCCATTTATGCACAACAACACGCTATATGTAATGGCAAAAGACCCGTTGGATCGTGAACTGAATGAGCTGGTTGGCAGTGCGGCCCATATTGCGGGCGTCAAAAATGTCGAATATTGCTGGGTGCGCAGCCAGGATTTAGCGCGTGCGGGGCAATTATTACGCGACGGCGACACGAAGGTGCGATCCGGCAATCTTGGCGACGCGAATTACCTCAGAGAGCTCGCCGAAGAAGCGCCGGTGATCGAGTTTGTGAACAATGTGCTGGCGCAGGCGGTGGATGAGCGGGCATCCGACATCCATATTGAGCCGGGCGAGCGTGATTTTGAGGTTCGGCTGCGGGTGGATGGGGTGTTGCAGACACGCATGGCGCGCCCGCGTGATGGTTTTGACGCCATTGCATCGCGGGTGAAGCTGATTTCCGGCCTCGATATCGCCGAGCGGCGTTTGCCGCAGGATGGTCGTATTACCACGCGGGTGTCGGGTGTGGAAATGGACATTCGTGTGTCGGCGATCCCTGGTGTGCATGGTGAGTCGCTGGTTTTGCGGTTGTTGCCGAAAGAGCGCGCTGATTTGTCGCTGGCGTCGTTGGGTATGTCTCCGGACATTCTTCAGGCGTTTGAAGCGATATTGCAGCAGCCCAATGGCATTGTGCTGGTGACGGGCCCAACGGGTTCTGGCAAGAGTACGACGTTGTATTCGGCGTTATCTGCCATTAACGACCGTAGCCTGAAAATTGTTACGGTTGAAGACCCGGTCGAATACCGCATGTCGGGTATCACGCAAATTCAAACGCACTCGGAGATTGGCTATACCTTTGCCCGTGCGCTGCGCTCGATTCTGCGTCACGACCCGGATGTGATCATGATTGGTGAGATACGCGACGCCGAAACCGCCGAAATTGCCATCCAATCCGCGCTCACCGGGCATTTGGTGCTGGCAACCATCCATACCAACGACGCACCATCGGCGTTTACGCGTTTGCTGGAAATGGGCATTGAGCCGTTCTTATTGGCGACGTCGGTGCGGGCGGTGTTGGCGCAGCGGCTGATTCGCAAGCTCGACCCGGCCAAGGCGGCACCGGTTGTCACGCCACAATGGTTAAAACAAGAATTTGCGACGCTGTCAGCGGCTTACCCGTCGGCCATGCTGAAAAATCCACAATTGTCCGCGCCCATATCCGGAAAAGACGATGCCAGCGCCTATCGGGGCCGCTCGGGCATTCACGAGTTATTAACGGTCACTCCGGAAATTCAGGACGCCATTGTCGCCAGGGCATCGTCGATGGAGTTGGCCAATATCGCCCGCCACGCCACCAGCGGCTGGAAATTTCGCACGTTACGTGAGGATGGCTTGATCAAGGCTGCGCACGGCATGACCAGTGTGGAGGAGGTGTTGCGGGTGGCCGGCTCACAAAGCCAGGGCATGGGCGCGGACGACGCCATGCTTGCCGAAGAGTCGGCGCGGTGAATTTGAACTTGCTGCCCCGGAATACGCGGTGCTTCTTTCGGGCTTGTCATTCCGAACGGCTTTTGGTGAGGAATCCCATCCGGCGGCATTGGGTGAGATTGTCCAGGGCGCGGTGTCATGGACACATCATCAACGCGTGGGCAGATGAATCCTGCCCACCTTACGAAAGTCGCCTCGCCGGTAGGGTGGGCAAAGGCAGTCCTTCGCCGTGCCCACGAACTCGCCTGGAATCACGGTTTGCCGTAAACGTGGGCAGATGAATCCTGCCCACGCTACGCGCTGCATACTTGACTGGGACGAATTCGATATTGGGTGGCATGCACATTACGCCAGAAACTATTGAAAAGTGGTTCCACTATTGATACCATTCACCCATGGTTGCCGCCAGGAAAATCCTCGATCAGATGCGCCGGGAGCCGACAAATGTACGGTTCGTTGAACTCAAGCGGGTCTGTGAAACATTTTTCGGGAAGCCTCGACAAAAGGGAACCAGTCATTTGATCTTCAAGACGCCATGGTTGGGCGACCCGCGGATCAACATACAGGACGACAAAGGCAATGCCAAGGCGTATCAGGTTCGACAAGTGCTCTTGGCTATCGACAAACTGGAGGGAATGAAGAATGAGCGTTGATCACTACACCTATCGGGTCACTTGGTCATCTGAGGATGGCGAACATGTCGGCTTATGCGCCGAATTCCCGTCTCTGTCCTGGCTAGCCAAGACCCCTGAAGCCGCACTAAAGGGCATACGACAGATCGTCGCCGACACGGTCGCGGATTTGCAGGCAAGCGGCGAAATTGTGCCTGCGCCATTGGCTGAAAAGCATTACAGCGGTGAGTTTCGTGTACGGGTCCCGCCTGAGACCCATCGGGCGCTGGCCATGCAAGCTGCCGAGCAGGGCGTTAGTCTCAATCGCCTTGCCAGCGCAAAGCTGGCGGCGTAGTAAGGCAGCGGCAAGGTGGTGGCAAGGCGGCGGCGTCGGTATTACCTGCTTGGATGAAATAAAATCCGATCCGCGAATCGTGCATCAACGACGCTGCATTTGCAAATGATTGAAATGGAAACAAAATAACCCATGCCACAATTTCGATTCGAAGCGATTAATTCGCAGGGCGCCACCGTCGAGGGAAAGATGGATGCCGCTAACCAGCAAGAAGCACTGCTTCGCCTTGCTGAGCAGGGGCTAACGCCAATAAAACTCGAACAAGAGGGCGGTGTTCCAGCCGAAAATGTCGCAAAATCGACGTCCGTGCTGGGTTTTGCCAAAAGCACCAAGGTCGCCACCACCGAAAAGATAATGATCATTCGGGAATTGGCCACCCTGTTACGCGCCGGCATTACCTTGGTTGACGCAATCGACTCGATTGCGTTGGCGCGTGCCGGACAACCGGCGGGGACGGGGCTAAGGCGCACCCACCGCAGCCTGAATGCCGGCAATCCGTTTGTCAAAGCCCTTGCCGAATCAAAAATTGAATTTCCGCAATACGTTGCGCAGTTGGCCGCCACCGGTGAAATGACCGGGAAATTGGCGCCGGCATTGGCGGACGCCGCCAAACAAATGGAGTACGACGAACGTGTTGCCCAGGAAATGCGCAATTCGCTGACTTACCCGGTTATTTTGGTGGTCGCGGGCATTGCCGCGGTGTTGATGATTTTTCTGGCGGTGGTGCCGCGTTTTGCCAATTTGGTCAAGGGCAGCCGTGGCGCGGATATTCCGGAAATTTCGCTGATTGTCATCAAGATCGGCGTGTTTTTGCAGACACACTGGCTGGCCCTGTTTTTGGTGGCACTGGCAGGGGCCGGGCTGTTTTACATCAGTATTCGAGATGCCGCAGGTCGTACTCGTTGGTTAACCCGCCTATCAAAAATGCCGCTGGTCGGTGAGTGGCTGACCGAGGCGGAAATCGGCCGCTGGGCAACGACGCTGGGGGCGTTATTGGGCAATCGCGTGCCGATATTGGCTGCGCTGGAGCTGTCTGCCGGCGGATTGCGTTTCCCAAAAATGCGTGAACGGGTGAATTTTGTCATCCGCGACGTGCGTGGTGGCGCAACGCTGGCCGAATCTGCCGCCAAATATGGGCTGGTTGGCGCAACCGGTGTCAATTTAATTCGGGTGGGTGAAAAATCCGGCGAACTACCGCAAACGGTGGCGACGCTGGGGGAATTGTCGATGGAGGCCGGGCGCAATCGCATGAAACGTTTTTTGCTGCTGATTGAGCCATTGGCTATTTTGACCATCGGCGCAATCATCGCGGTCATTATGATCGCCATCATGATGGCGATCACGGGGTTGAATCCGGGGCGCTGACATTTTGTCGGGAATGTATCAATAGGATGTTGAGTATTTTAATTTGGCATATTAAAATACTCAAATGAAGTCCGCCGCCAGAATCCTCGAAAAGCAGGTCAAAAAAGCCACACGCGCGTTCGGCGCGGTGGTGCTCACCGGCCCGCGCCGCAGCGGCAAGATCTGGCTGCTCAGGCAGCTTTTCCCCAAGGCGCAATATTTTTTGTTTGAGGACCCGGATGTCATCAGCCGTTTCCGCGCCGATCCGCAGGGGTTTTTGGATCAAATCGTCCCGCCGGTGATTCTTGATGAAATCCAGAACGTCCCCGAGGTGTTCAATTTCATCCGCAGTCGCATCGATGCCGCGCCCGACAAAAAAGGCCAATGGCTGATGACCGGCTCGCAGGAGTCGGCGTTGATGCAAAACGTCAGCGAATCGATGGCCGGCCGTGCGGCGATATTGCAGTTGCTGCCGTTTTCGATGGCGGAATCATCCCGTGTTGGCCTGTTGCAGGGCGGCTACCCTGAGGTGCTGGCGCGCTCGCGCGATGCCGGCCTGTGGTTTGCCTCCTACACACAAACCTATCTGGAGCGTGATGTGCGCGGCGTGAGCGCGGTGCAGAGCCTGCCCACGTTTCGCCGTTTCATGTCGTTGTTGGCCACCCGCCACGGCGCGGTGCTGAACATGAGCGAACTGGCGGCACCGCTCGGGGTGAGTGTGCCGAGCATCGCGCGCTGGCTGGATATTCTGGAAGCCACCGGCATGGTGTTGCGGGTGCCGCCGTTTTTTGAAAATCTCGGCAAACGGCTCATCAAATCGCCCAAGGTATATTGGCTCGATTCGGGGCTGGCCTGTTATTTGCTGGGCATCCAGACTGAAGCCGAGTTGGCGCGCTCGCCGTTTCTCGGCGCGATTTTCGAGGGCATGGTGGCCAGTGAAATCGTCAAGTCGCAGATCAACGCCGGGCGGCGGCGGGAGTTGTATTACTTCCGCGACCAACAGGGTCTCGAAGTGGATTTCATCATGCCAGCCAAGGGTGGGGCGTACACCCTGGTGGAAGCCAAAGCCACCCACAGCCCGACCGCCGCCATGGCGCGACCCATGCGCGCGCTCGCCCTGGCGTGGGCACAACAGACGCATCGCCAGATTCTCACCGATTCGCTGTTGGTGCATCGCGCCGCGCGGGGTGCGGTGGCGTCAAGTGCGCTGGCACCGGGGTGCAAGGCGTTGACGCTGGAAGCGTTTGTGGCGCGGTTGAATTGATGGCGTTACGTCTGGCGCAACAGTTTTTTCAAATGCCGCATATTCGGCTGGCCGCCATTGGCGGTGGAAGTGCGCAAATAATCAAAAAGTTCTAACGTGTTTACATCCAATGTGAATGCGCCGTTTGGGGCGATTGTGGCTGAACTATGGCGTGATTGCTTGGGTTTGATAATTTGCGCCAGTTGATTTTGAACCTGGGTTGTATCGACGGCAATCCCCAAGTGTCGCGCCAAACCCAGCACAACGGGTAGCGGTTCACAAAGCAAATCATCAAAACTCAATATGTGTCGCGGCATTCCGTCGGTGTAAGCAAATACTCTTTGGTAATACGCAAACCACAAATCAGTCAACGATTCGATTGGTCGATCGAGTTGGGCGGCGATGGATGACAGCACCGATATAGGCTTTCGGAAGGCAATAATCGGCGTCATGGTTGGGCAAGCCGCCTGCCAAATGGGCAGCGTGAACGACAGGCGCGGGTCCTTCCAGCCAAAAGTCGGTTTGTTTTTGGCGTACTTATCGAGCAGGCCGGTCGCCGCGCTGACGAGGGCGTCACGGGTCGGATCAGCCATTTTTTGCATGTAATCCAAGGGCGGCGGTGATAAGACCCAGCCGCCTGCAGCCTGAAGCACGCGGTCGTTAAAGGCTAAGAATTCCGCGTTTTCAAAATAACCGTCTGGATTGTTGTGGTTGCGCGGAATGTGGTCGGCTTCGTCGCCAAAATCGACGCCGAGCACCTCGTCCAAAATGCGCGCAATAAGCGAGGTGCCGCTGCGGCCAATGGAAACAACGGCAACGCGTAGCGGGGTGTGGTTGGATGCAGGAATGGACATATGTAAGGGGTCGCCAAGGAATTTATTCAAAACGCCGCAGAATTTTTCAGCATCGTTGGCATCATAATTTTATCCCGCACGACCATTTGAACGCCTTGCAACGTCACCTCCAAAGTCAAATGCGCAGGTCATCAACGTAAAAATCTAAACTTCGTTGACGTTTGGACTGAAACCTTGGATAATGTTTGGTTCCGTGGAGAGGTGGCCGAGTGGTTAATGGCAGCAGACTGTAAATCTGCCCTCTTACGAGTACGCTGGTTCGAATCCAGCCCTCTCCACCAAGAATTTTGCAGGGTTGTTAAAAGTATTAGAAGTGCGGGAAGTGCGGGAGTAGTTCAATGGTAGAACGGCAGCCTTCCAAGCTGCATACGACGGTTCGATCCCGTTCTCCCGCTCCAGTTTTTGCTCTTGTAGCTCAGTGGTAGAGCACTCCCTTGGTAAGGGAGAGGTCGTGCGTTCAATCCGCATCAAGAGCACCATGAATGAAGCCGCAAAAAAGTTAAGCCATTTGCGGATTGGCTTTTTTGGCGGATAGCAAAGTAATCGGTAGCTGCGTAGATATGGTAGATATCAATGTATGGTAGATATCAATGCCTTGAGACAAAGGCGGCAAAGCGGCAACAGGTTTTTAGTTAACTTGAGTATTTAGCGAGGAACAGGAAAATGGCAAAAGGCAAGTTTGAACGAACCAAGCCACACGTTAACGTAGGCACGATTGGTCACGTAGATCACGGCAAGACGACGCTGACGGCGGCGATCACGACCGTATTGGCGAAGAAATTTGGCGGCGAAGCCAAGGC
>CAMTWK010000049.1:0-18509 GCA_947085425.1 uncultured Burkholderiales bacterium
GCTAATCACCACAACACTGTTATTGCTGTGTAAATCTATGCCACAATATTTCATGTCGTCCTCCGTGGTTAAAGTTGGTTCGCACCTTTACTTTAACCACTCCGGCTTGCGCCGGAGGGAGGGCGGCTAGATGATTATCAGGTCTTGCCTATTGCCTCTAGCACAGAAATCAAAGTCGAATCCTGCAAACTCAATCTTGAACATCATTTCCGCCCCAGCCAATATCGAGGTCTTCTTCGCTGATGCGCAATCGCCAAGACTTGAATCTCATTTTGACTAACCCTGAAAATGATGCTGAACGGAAAGCGTTGCATGTATGCGATGCGGATTTCTGGTGGTACTTCAATAGGGGAAAGGAGTGGCGACTCGACGACTCTGCGCATAACGTCTTCAAACTCTATAAGGTAATCGGCCCCAAACCCGGCGTGCGGCTTTCATAAAACGTAACGCTGTCGAGATGTTCCGCTGCCGCCGCAGGGTGAAGCCGATAGGTCATTTCAACAAATTCTTTGCTGCCGCACGAACATCGTCAGCTGAAAGTGTGTTCACCGCGCCGCTGTCGATATCTTCAGCGCGTCGAACAGATTCCTTTCTCCACAGTTGTGCGATTTCGGCTTCACCCTGGGTTTCCAGACTCAATAACAGCTTGTGCGCCAGTTCCGCGCGCTGCGTTTCAGGTAAGTGCAAGGCGGCATCTTCAATAGTGTTGGTTGTCATTGTTAGTCTCCTTCGGTCGAATAAGTTTACGTCAGGCATGGCAAAGAGTGGATTGAACGCTGTTTCCCTACAATAACTCTGGTTTCAAAATTCCGCAGAACGACAGCAGAACGACAGGGTCAGGCCTTGACTATTGCGTGATGTCGCGATTGATAGAGAGAAACTCAATCGTAGGCGGGCGTTTTCGAGCGCTTTAGGCTGAAAGTGGCCGTGGATTGGTGGGTTTGTCAAAATAATCGAACCCGACCCCTTTAATTCATTGCCTTTAATTCATTGAAATAATCGACCCCGGCCCCTTTAATTCTGCTTTAATTCTGCGAATGGTATTACCACGATGTTATAGATCAGAGCCCCCAGCTTAGACTGGTGTTCTGCTCCGCAATATCCTTGGCCTGCGCGACGACTTTCTCGAACTCGGTCCCCATGTCGGCCTGCTTTGATCTTGCCGCGATCCCGGAAAATGGCCGACGACATTGGTGGTCTGTATGAACCGTGAAAATGACATATTACCCCCGATCATTTAGTCGTTCCCGATTGTCCTTGGTTTCATTGGTTTGGACTTGAAAGGAATGACTGTCTTCAGCGAAGAGCAAATTTCCCTTCTCTGCCGATCAGTCCCAAGCGCCGGGTTCCACACAATCACTTGCTGTAAATTGAAGCTGAGCGCGCGAGTATCGCGAGGTTCTCTGAACAAAAACAGCGCGCCGTGAATATACGATCTAGGGTGTGGCTCGCCGACCGCCACAGAATTGACATCTTTCATCCAGTTGCACTGTTGGCTATTTAGCGCCATTTGAGTGGGGTCTTCAAAAACACCAACGAGTTCATGACCATACCCGCTGACCAATGCGTTCCCACCTGCCGCAAGCAGGCAATCGTCGACATCAACTCCACCAAGCTGAAGAGCAGAAACATCAATGGCGACAAGGTTGATGGTATTGTTGGATAGAGACGCGCTAAATTTCTTGGTAGAAGCCTTCTGAATCAAATCGCGTTGCAAACGCACGATGTCCTTTAACCCATCTCCGAGAGATATCTCATAGATATTGCTCGCACACAGCTGCGTATGAATGCTGTTGCGGGTATCTCGGTCCTGCCCAATCTGTTTCAGCTCAATATAGATTTGTAGGCAATCAAGCTGCCACATAAAATCAACATCGCCGTTCCCACCTTGCTTTGCGCCATATTGAAGATTAATACCTTTGCTCTCGAAGCAATCTGCAAAATTCACTTCAAGCACCCTGCCTAGTAAATCGCCTTCCTCATTTGCAGAGGATAACTGCCTTAGCAGTGCTGAATACTTGTTTGTCGACTTTAGTCGATTGATCTTTTCAAGTAGAGCGGGTGCGTACTCAAGGGCGTTGGTGTTCCAGCCTACAGCCTCGATACGATTTTTTAGGTCAAGTAATTTCATAGGTGATGAACCTGAGAGTGTTTGCTCTACGTGCCCTACGTTGCGCGACGCACCACCGTTAGCAAAAGCGTTAGAAATCAAAGCCGCTTCCTTCAGACTGCGCACAAGTTCATCGAACAGTTTCCTCTCCATCGCGCCTACGCCGCCTTCTTCGGGCGTGAACAACCGGGGACAGACCACCATTGTTTTCCACACCCGCCTATGACTAAATGCATCACGCCGCCAACAACAAATGTCCCACTGCTTTTTTAGCAGGCTTAACCTTAATCTCAATGTCGTAGCCCAAACGGTTCAAACAATCCATGAGTTTGCGTTCGGAGATGTTCTGAAACTGACCGCGCAACATCAGCGAGACTTTGGCTTGGGGAAGCCCCATACGCTCACCAGCATCAGATTGCGTGAGGCCCAGTTGATCAATCGCTTCGCTAATTTTGATAACCAACCCTGATTTTATTTTTAGCTTTTCAGCGTTTGGCAACCGCAAGTCCGCAAAAACATTCCCGCTGCTCTCGGTGATTTCAATGCTTTCAAAAATTCGTTTTTTCATTTTCCATTTCCTTTGCCATTGCTTCGGCTGCCTTTAGTCGGCTACGAATCATGTCCATATCAGGCTTCGGTGTTGCAATACCCGCTTTAATTTTCTTCTGAAAAACGTGGAGTACAAAAACGGCTTCTTTGAATTTGACGGTATAGACAGCACGATAAGTTCCGCCTTCATCGTCTTCAACAATTTCAAGGACGCCTGCACTGCCAAATCCCTTCAATACCGTTGCGTCTTTGTGCTTTAGCCCTTGCTATGCATAACCCAATGCGTGGCCGAAAAACCTCCGTACCTCAGTGGGCAGCGCGAGCAGATCACGTTTGCTGCTACCAACCCACTCTAGCCGTTTTTCTATAACGCCCGCCATAAATTATTCCATAAAAGGTATATTATTTCAAGCTTAGCGCGCTATCCACCCCGCATCGCCTCCCCCACCTCGCTCGCTGCATCGCGCTCGGATTCGCGAGCCGCAGAACATGCCGCAGGGCATGTTCTTGGAGCGCGCTCATCCACCCGCCCACCCTCAATTGCTACCGTGTCCGTCGCGCACGTATTGCACTGCGTCGTCAATACGATCAACAGCGATTATCTCCATGCCCTCAATCTTCTGCTTCGGCTTGTTGCCCTTGGGGATGATGGCGTGGGTGAAACCCAGCTTCGCCGCCTCTCGCAGCCGCTCCTGCCCGCGCTGCACCGGCCGCACTTCGCCTGCCAACCCAACCTCGCCAAATACCACATGTTTGGCCGGCAACGGTTTGTTTTTCAGGCTCGACACAATGGCCAGCAGCACCGCCAGGTCGGCGCCCGGCTCGTCAATCTTCACGCCGCCAACGGCATTGATGAATACATCCTGATCAAAACAGGCGATGCCGGCGTGGCGATGTAACACAGCCAACAACATCGCGAGACGATTTTGCTCGAGGCCGACTGAGAGGCGTTTCGGATTCATGTGTGCTTCATCGACCAACGCCTGAATCTCGACCAGCAGCGGGCGGGTGCCTTCCTGCGTGACCATCACACAACTGCCGGGCACATTGGCGCTGTGGGTGGAGAGAAACATCGCCGACGGGTTGGTGACTTCGCGCAGGCCTTTTTCGGTCATGGCGAAAACGCCGATTTCGTTGACCGCACCAAAACGATTTTTAACGGCGCGGATCAGGCGAAAACTCGAATGGGTGTCGCCCTCGAAATAGAGCACGGTATCGACCATGTGCTCCAGCACACGCGGGCCGGCCAGCGCACCTTCCTTGGTGACGTGGCCGACCAGCACGATGGTGGTGCCGGTGGATTTGGCGAAGCGTGTCAGGTGCGCCGCACATTCGCGCACCTGCGCCACCGAGCCGGGGGCGGAGGTGAGCGCCGCCGAGTACACGGTCTGGATGGAATCGATCACCGCGAATTGTGGTTTTTCGTGCGCGAGGGTGGCGAGGATTTTTTCCAATTCGATTTCGGCGAGCAGCTTGACATCGTGGGTGTCGAGCGCCAAGCGGTTGGCGCGCATGGCGATTTGCTGCGGGCTTTCCTCGCCGCTCACATACAGCACACTCGATGACGCCGAGATTGCACACAGCGCCTGCAACAGCATGGTCGATTTGCCGATGCCAGGGTCGCCGCCGATCAGCACCACCCCGCCGCTCACCAGGCCGCCGCCCAGCACCCGATCGAATTCGCCGATGCCGGTGGGCTGGCGCGGAATGTCCTGGGTTTTGACTTTGCTCAACTGCAGCACCTGGCCGCGCTCGGCATTCACTCCCGCGAGTGTGGCAAATCGGTTGGCGCTGGGTGTGGTTGATTCGGCAATGCCTTCAAGCAGCGTATTCCACGCCTGGCAATGCGGGCACTGCCCCTGCCACTTCAGCGATTGGCCGCCACACTCGGTGCAGGTGTAGATGGTTTTTGGTTTAGCCATATGTTTGGAGTCAGCGGGTTTGGAATCAGCGGGTTTGGAATCAACGAATTGGCTGGATTTAAAATACTGTTAATTCATACAGTATTGCAGATTAACCGCCATATGTCACTCAACCTCCACCACCGGCACCCGCGCCGCCAGCGCACAAAATAATTCATACGCCACTGTGCCCGAGAAATGCGCGACTTCATCGGCGGGTAAACCCTCCCCCCACAAACATACCGGTGCCCCCACTTTTGCGTGGGGAATATCGGTGAGGTCGACCACCAACATATCCATGGATACACGGCCTATGGTGCGGGTGCGTTTGCCACTAACAATCACCGGCGTGCCGCGTTCGTTGCTGCCGGGCGCGTGGCGCGGGTAGCCATCGGCATACCCACACGCCACCACACCAATACGCATTTTTTTATGGGCGGTGTAGGTGGCGCCATAGCCAACGGTATCGCCCTTCTCCAACATTTGTGTACCGATAATTTCGGATCGCAAGGTCATCACCGGTTTCAGGCCGATCTCTTCGGCAGTGCGGTCAGCAAACGGGGATGAGCCGTACAACATGATGCCGGGCCGCACCCAGTCAAGATGGGTTTTTTGAAATCGCAATAACGCTGCCGAGTTGGCGACACTTTGTGTGAAGCCCTTTTTCCTGAAGATGGTTTTAGCCTGCGTAACAATTTCTTCAAAGCGTTTCATTTGTGGCGCGACACCCTGCACGCCATCCGCGGTGGCGAAGTGCGTCATCAACGTAACATTGCCAAAATTTTTATGCGCGGCCGCCAGCTCGAGTGCAAAACCCGACATCGGCCCGGCGAGACCCAACCGATTCATGCCGGTATTGAATTTCAAAAAAACATCGAGTGGCGCTTTTAGATTCAGATCCGCCAACTGCTTGACGGTCTCAAGATCACGCAGAGTGGTGGTCAGGCCGTAGTTGGAAAATATTTGCAACTCATCCACACCAAAAAAACCTTCGAGCATCAATATCGGCGCGGTGACCCCGAGTTTGCGCAGGTGAATGGCGGAGTCCAGCTCGAGCGTCGCAAAGGCATCGGCGTGTTTCAACGCGGTAGCCACACGCGTCAGACCGTGGCCGTAGGCGTTGGCTTTGACGACTGCAAATACTTTTGATTTTGGCGCGGTCGATTTTGCCACCGCGTAGTTGTGGGCGAGGGCAGACAGCGAAATTTCAGCGCGGATCGGACGGGTCATGGCGCGCAGCGCTTAGATTGCCAACCAATAAATTGCGCCCGGCTTAATATCCGCCCCCACCACCATGCACATGGTTTTCGAATCGGGTGTTCTGCCCGATAAAGGTCAATCGCACCGTCCCGATCGGTCCGTTACGTTGTTTACCAATAATGATTTCCGCCGTGCCTTTGTCTGGCGACTCCGGGTTATAAACTTCATCACGGTAAATAAAAATAATCACGTCCGCGTCTTGCTCGATCGCACCCGACTCACGTAAATCCGACATGACCGGGCGTTTGTTGGGGCGTTGTTCGAGTGATCTATTCAACTGTGACAACGCCACCACCGGCACTTTTAATTCTTTGGCGAGCGCTTTCAGCGAACGGGAAATTTCGGAAATTTCAGTTGCGCGGTTTTCACCGGAGCCGGTGGATGACATCAACTGTAAATAGTCGACAACGATCAAGCCGAGGCCTTCATACATGCGCCACATGCGCCGCGCGCGGGCGCGCAACTCAAGCGCATTCAACGCAGGTGACTCGTCAATGTGAATCGGTGCGGCGTTGAGTTTGACCATCGCTTGGTTCAGTCGATCCCAATCACGCGGCTCAAGTTGACCGGTGCGCAACCGTTGTTGATCAACCTTGGAAATGGACGACAGAAAACGATTGGCGATTTGTGTGCCGCCCATCTCCATCGAGTAGATCAGTACTGGCAATCCAAGATTAACCGCGACGTGTTCGGCCAGATTCAGACTGAATGCAGTCTTTCCCATCGACGGCCTGCCGGCAACAATAATCAAATCACCGTCCTGCATACCACAGGTCATATTGTCGAGATCAACAAAACCGGTTTCTTTGCCGACCACCGCGCTGGGATTTTTGGACAGCTCATCCAATCGTGTCATGACTTCGCTGAGCAATGTTTCCATCGACTGAAAACCGTTGGAATCACGCCGGCCCATCTCGGCAATATCAAAAACTCGTTTCTCCGCCTCGTCGAGCAATTGACGCGCTTCTCGGCCATTCGGCGCGTACGAGGCATCGGCGATTTCTTCACCGGCACGGGCAAGGGAGCGCATGATCGAACGTTCGCGCACAATCTCTGCATATAAACGGATGTTGGCCGCCGACGGGGTGCCTTCGGCGAGATTTTGCAAATAGTTGATGCCGCCGATATTTTGCAACTCACCGGACAACTGCAACGACTCGGCCAGCGTCAACACGTCGGCCGGTTTGTTGTGTTCGATCAGCTTGGAGATATGCCGGTAAATTTTGCGGTGGTCATCACGATAAAAATCGATATCCGCGACCATGTCACCGATCCGATCCCATGCTTCGTTATTGAGCAGCAGGCCGCCCAATACCGATTGTTCGGCTTCGATGGAATGCGGCGGCAGTTTCAGCGATGAAACCGCGTGGTCCGTGGCGTATTGCGGCGGATTTGAAAAATTGGATGAGTTGGAGAATACTGCGGACATTGTTATTTTTTATCTATTCCAGGCAGGATGACGGTTTCAATCGAACTGCATATTCTGCGCCGAGAGGTATCCACATTCAATGCACAAGTCGGTGTGTTTGCTGCTGAAAACCTGTGGATAAGTCGATTGCGCCCCGACTTCTATTCTATTCCTGTTGCGGTCTGACCGCGGCTGGCAGAAGTGATTCAATGTGCATTCAAATTGAAGTTCAACGTAACGAGACAAAAAAAATCGCCGCCTGATTCAGGCGGCGACTCTTCGTTACTTTTGTTTCACCAACCCGCCAATGACTCGGCAGGTGGAACAGCCCGGACGTATCACGCCTTAAACGTGCTCGCCCAAAACAGACACGGTGATGTGCACTTTGACATCAGTGTGTAAATCCAACGTCAGAGGGAAGTCACCAATGGTCTTCAACGGACCGTTTGGCATAACAACTTCGCCCTTCTTGACATCAAAGCCCTGCTTGGTCAACGCTTCGGAGATGTCAGAGTTCGTCACCGAACCAAACAAACGTCCATCGACACCAGACTTTTGCGTGACTTGTACCATGTAGCCTTCGAGCTTTTCGCCGCGTGCAACAGCAGCAGCATGAATCTCGTGGGCCTTCTTTTCCAATTCGGCGCGCTTGGCTTCGAACTCGGCCTTGGCGGCAACAGTTGCGCGCTTGGCTTTGCCTTGCGGAATCAGAAAGTTACGGGCATAACCGTTTTTGACGTTAACAACATCACCGAGGGCGCCGAGATTAACGACTTTTTCCATCAAAATAATTTGCATGTTTTTTCTCCTGGTCCGTTCTGCAATTAGCGATTAGGGTGCAGATCGGTGTAGTGCAGCAACGCCAAAAAGCGTGCGCGCTTGATCGCGACATCCAACTGACGCTGATACTTGGCTTTGGTGCCGGTGATACGCGCCGGGATGATTTTGCCGTTTTCATTGACAAAATCTTTCAAAACACCGATGTCCTTGTAATCAATCTGGACAATTTTTTCAGCGGTGAAACGGCAAAACTTTTTACGACGGAACAGACCACGATTCGGGTTGCGAACGTCTTTCTTGTTCTTGTCGAACTTCTTTCCACGGGGTGATGGACGGGGCATGATTAACCTCTCGAATTAGGGATAAATAAAGAAGCGGCGCACCTACTAGGCGGCAGCGGCTTCCGGAGCAGATTCTTTGACATCGACTGACTTGGATTTTTCTTCCTTCATCATCGGCGATGGACCGGTTTCAGCGGCGTCTTTTTGCACGATCAGATGGCGCAAAACGGCGTCGTTGAATTTGAATGCATGCTCGAGTTCTTCGAGGGTGGCCTGATTGATTTCGATGTTGAGCATCACATAGTGCGCTTTGAACACCTTGGCAATCGGGTAAGCCATCTGGCGACGACCCCAGTCTTCGATGCGATGAACTTTGCCCGCACCTTGGGTCACCATGGCTTTGTAACGCTCGATCATGGCAGGAACCTGCTCGCTTTGATCGGGATGAACGATGAATACAATTTCGTAATGGCGCATAAAATCTCCTTATGGGTCAGACACTTACCGCCGCATGACCGTGCATGGGCGTTGGTGCCGGTTAAGTCTGCCGCGATGCGCACCGCAGTCAGACAAGGGGGGTTTGGTTTTCTTCTCCACTAGGTGTTTTTGCAAACATCCGGCGAAGCCCGGCATTATGACCGGAAAAGTGAAAGAAATCAAATACTTCGTTGTGTTTGGCGGTTTGCGGCCTTCTCCAGCGATGCCCTTTGCCTTCAACAATGATTTTGAACCGCCGATAAACGCCGAAGGTCACCGATGAGTGCTGCCGAATCGACCAAAATTTGGCCATCCCCACATCACCATCAAACCAAAAAAAGCCCGCCTTGTCGGCGGGCTTTTGAGACCATCTTAAAAACGAACTGATTATTTTTTCACTTCACCCGCCGCTGCCTGTTTGGCCACCTTGGCAAAGTCACCTGCTTTGATGATGGTGAGCTTGGCCGGATCAATATGTTTACGAAAGACGACGCTGACATCATCAACTTTTAGTGCCTCGATTTTGGCTTCCAGTGCCGCACTCCATGCGTAGGTACGATCAAGGTAGAGATTGCTGGCGAGCCCGCTTGCCAGGCTGCCATCCTGCGCGCGGCTTTGCAGGCGCTGCTGGATGATGCCGGACTTGGCCGCGACCAATTCGGCGACGGTAAAGCCATCCTTTAATGCCTTGGCGACCTCATCCTTGAAGGCCGCTTCCACTTTTTCGGTGTTTTGCGGGGCGGATATGGCGAAGCCCGTCCATGACGCGCCACGGTCGGTGGCACCCACACTCAAATTGGAGCCGGCGCCATAACTCAGGCCATCCTTGACACGAATGCGATCGATCAGGCGCGAGGCAAAGCCCGCTTGCCCCATGATGTAGTTGGCCACCAACAGCGCCGGATAGTCGGCATCATCGTCGCGCATGTTGACGTTGACGCGCGCAATGAAAATCGAATTTTCCTTGTCCGGGGTTTCGATGGATTTGTTTTGCGGCGCGATATCCTTGTACGGGATGCCAAGACGCACATACGGCACGCCACCCTTCCAGCCGCCGAATGCGTCACGAATGGCCTGCAACACGGCCGCTTCGTCAAAATCGCCGACCACCGCGATCTCACCTTTTTCAGCCGCGTAAAACTGCTTGTGGTAATCCTTCATCTGTTGCAGCGTGACCGCCTTGGTGTCTTCTTCAAGCTCCTCGAGTGAGCGCGCATAACGCAAGTCACCCTTGGGAAACTGATTGAAATGTTTGCCCAAGGCCAGCGACGCCAGCGCCTGCGGGTCGCTCTTTTGTGACTCGATGCCGGTCAACGAAAGTTTGCGCAATTGTTCAAATTCGGCTTCCGGAAAAGCGGGCTCACGCATCACATGCGCCATCAGTTTGATGGCCGCCACCAGATTGGGTTTGGTGGTTTGTCCGCTGGCACCAAGCCCACTCACGCCGCCGGCAAATTTGAGTTTTTCAAATTCATCGGCCAATTGTGTGCGGCTGAATTTGCTGCTGCCGCGCATCAACATGCCGCCGGTCAACGGGCCCAGCGCCGCTTTGCCGAACAGGGATTTTTCATCGCCGGAACGGAACCGCACGCTGATATTGACCTGCTCGCCACGGTTTTTCTTGCTCAACAAGGCAACCTTGATGCCACCGACGTTGACTATTTTGGCGCGCTTGTCGATGTTGGCATGGGACGGGTCAAACGCCTCCGCCTCGGACACGGTTTGTTTGCCCTTGAAATCTTTCATCACCACGGCCACATCGGGCACGGCAGGCATCTCGGCGCGTTGTGGTTTTTCATCTGGCAGGAAATAACCGGTGACACGGTTGTCACGCCGGTAGTATTTTTCCGTGACGGCTGCGACCTGTTCGACCGAGACTTTCGCCGCCTGATCCCGTGACTGAAAGAACAAGCGCCAATCACCCTGTGAAATGAACTCCGACAAGGCAACACCGATATTTTCATGATTGTTCATCGTGCGCTCGGCATCGTTGGCGATGTTCTTACGCACTCGTTCCATTTCCTCAGCAGTCACGGGTGTTTGGGAAAATCCTTCAACAATTTTCACCATCTCCGCATGCACCACGTCAACATCCTCGCCTTTTTTGATTGCCGCGCCAATCAAATGCAGGCTGCCATCAACGCCTGCGAGGGGAAACGCAAAAACCTGCGCGGCCTTGCCGGTTTCAACCAACGCCTTATGTAAGCGACCTGTTGGCGCATCCGATAGGTTGAAATTTATAAACCCGATCGCGTCCGAATCCGCGTGCAAGCTAGATGGCACTTTGTAACCAAGCATCACCAATTGAATATCGCCCTTGCGCCGGACATTAAATATCCGCTCGCCATCCTGCGTCGGCTCAACAGTCCACAGCTTGGGCAGCGCGCGGGCAGGTTTTGGAATCACCGCAAAATATTTTCCAACCCATGCCAATACCTTGGCTTCATCAAATTTACCAGCCACCAGCAACACTGCATTGTCCGGTTGGTAATAAAGCCGATAAAACGCCTGTAAATTTTCAATTTTGACGTTCTCAATATCAGAGCGGTTGCCAATGGTTGAATTTCCATAGTTGTGCCAATCATAGGCGACACTCTGCATACGCTTCATCATCACCTGGAACGGCTGGTTTTCGCCCGCCTCGTATTCGTTGCGCACCACTGTCATTTCCGTGTCGAGATCCTTTTTGGCGATGAAGGAATTGACCATGCGGTCGGCTTCCATTTGTAACGCCCACTCCAGGTTTTCATCACTCGCCTGAAACAGTTGGTAGTAGTTGGTGCGATCCAGCCATGTGGTGCCATTGAAACGCATGCCGCGCTTGTTGTGCTGAACGGCGATGTCGGGATTGTTCGGCGTGCCCTTGAACACCAGATGCTCAAGCAAATGCGCCATGCCGGTCTCGCCGTAATTTTCGTGTCGCGAACCCACCAGATAGGTGATGTTGACCGTCACGGTCGGCTTGGATTGATCCGGATATAACAATACTTTTAAGCCGTTTGGCAAACGGTATTCGGTGATGCCTTCGACTGAGGTTATTTTTTCCGGGACGACTGCCTTGGCAGCAGCTGGTTTGGCGACCGGCGCTGGCATCGGCTTTGCGGCCGGTTTTGGCGCGGGCTGCGCGTGTAATCCCAGGCTGACAAAAACCGTAGCCAGTAATATCAACCCAGAACGACGAAGCGCGATGACAGAAAAATTCGCAAGCGACATGATGATCCCTTTGAAATGAGGTCACGCATTCTAGCCTGCATATTCTGGCGCTTGTTAATAAAATGCACGCGCGACTAAACAATGCGATTAACCCCACCATTTGGCAGCTGAAACGAGGCGGTTATAACGAAATAACTGAAAACTCGTTTATTGGTGAGCCATTTGGCTGCAAAGTGTCTTAAAACGCTCGTGGAATGGCGACTTATAAAATTGCCGATTGGCTATTTCGGACCCGAATAGGCGTCGGACGGGCGGGTTGCGCCGCCCTTGCGGTACTAGCTGCGTTGGCGACGCGACTCAAACAAACACACGCCTGAGGCAACCGATACATTCAAGCTTTCCACCGCGCCGTACATCGGGATGTTGACGATCTCGTCACAGGTCTCACGCGTGAGGCGCCGCAATCCTTCCCCTTCGGCACCCAGCACCCACGCCAACGGGCCATCGAGTTTGCTTTGAAACAAGCTGCGCTCACCGGTTTCATCGGCCCCCAGAATCCAGATGTTGCGCTCTTTTAACTCCCGCATTGTTCGCGCCAGATTGGTGACGGTAATGTAAGGCATTGTTTCGCCGGCACCACTGGCCACTTTCATCACCGCAGCAGTTAAACCCACGCTGCGATCTTTCGGTGCAATCACCGCATGCGCACCGGCGGCATCGGCCACACGTAAACACGCGCCCAAGTTGTGGGGATCGGTCACCCCATCGAGCACCAACAACAACGGCGGACCTTCAACGTGTTCGAGCACATCATCAACAAATTGCGGAAGTTGAAACGGCCGTGCCATCGCCACAACACCCTGGTGACGTGCATTGCCGGTCATGCCGTCGAGGCGTTTGTTGTCCACCGCCAAGATACGAATGCCTTTTTCTTTGGCGGTCGCCAGCAATTTATCCAACCGCGCGTCGTGACGTTCCTCACGGGCGGAATTGATAAAGAGTTCTTCGACCGTATCGGCGCGGGCTTTTAAACGTGAAGCAACGGCGTGAAAGCCGAACAAGACCTGAGGTTTCATTTCTTTTTAGACTTTGGTGGCTGGACCGACTTTGGTGCCTTCGTTGCTTTGGGTGGCTTTGGTGGCTTTGAAAATTTGGGCGGTTTGCCGGTCTTGGGCAACTTTGACCCCGCGGGTTGTTTCGATTTTTTGTGCTGCCCAGCGGCCGGTTTGGCCGGTGTATTTTTATGCGCTGGTTTTTTTGCAGCGGTGCTCCTGCCTGTCGAACGATCCAGCCCGGCCATGGGTGTCGTGGGTGGATTAGCGCTTGATACGGTCGTCACCACCTTTGGTGTTTTGGTTGCATGTTGCCCCTCGGTGGCAGGTCGACCACCGGTCGCGCCTTTGACCGCCGGCGCACGTGGCATTGGCACACTGCTATTACTTTTTGGCTCGCGCAATACTGCGGCAACTTTAGGTTGTTTTGGGGGTGCGTTTGGTGACCATGGTGGTGCCGCCAGCGCACTTGCCTCTTTGTCACTGACCGCGCGTTTACCGGTTTCTCCGGCCAACATAAAGTCAATTTTTGAGGTCTCGATATCGACCCGCACCACTTTGACATTGACCCGATCGGCCAACTGGAATTTTTTACGGGTGCGTTCACCAACAATCTGATGGCGATCACCGTCGAATTTGAAATAGTCCTGCCCCAGATCCGAGATGTGCACCAAACCTTCCACATACACATCATCCAGCGCCACAAAAATACCAAAACTGGTCACCGAGGAAATGGTGCCGGCAAAAGTTTCGCCGATACGATCCTGCATATAAAAACATTTCAGCCACGCCACCACGTCACGGGTGGCATCGTCGGCACGCCGCTCGGTCATCGAGCAGGTTTGGCCGATCACTTCCCAAGACTGACCGGGGTTGTAGGTTTCGTTTTTTAACACCGCCTTGATGGCGCGATGCACCAACAAATCCGGATAACGACGGATCGGCGACGTGAAGTGTGTGTAAGCATCAAACGCCAAGCCAAAATGTCCGGCGTTTTCAGGTGAATACACGGCTTGGCGCAACGAGCGCAACAACACCGTGTTGAGCAACGGCTCATCCGGACGACCTTTGATCTTGACCAACAATTCGGCGTAATGGCGCGGTTCCGGATCTTTGCCGCCACCGAGTGACAGACCAAAATCCTTTAACATCGCCCGCACCTGCGTCAGCTTGTCTTCATTCGGCCCTTCGTGCACCCGATACAACGAGGTATGCTCGTGTTCAATCAGGAAGTTCGCCGTCGAAACATTGGCGGCCAACATACATTCTTCGATGAGTTTGTGCGCTTCGTTGCGTTTGGCCGGCACAATTTCGGAAATTTTGCCGTCGTCGGTAAAACGCATTTCTGTTTCAACCGATTCAAAATCAATCGCACCGCGTTTGCGGCGGGCGGCCAGCAATATTTGAAAAACCGCATCAAGGTGTTGGATATGCGGCAACAATTTAGGGTTGATGCCGTGATCTCTTTCGTTCTCGTACAACGCTTTCGCCACCATGGTGTAGGTCAGGCGGGCGGCGGAATGAAACACGGCTTCAAAAAAATCATACCGCTTGACTTCACCCGCTGAGGAAATTTGCATTTCACACACCAGCGCCAGCCGATCCACCGCCGGTTTCAGCGAACACATTTCATTGGACAGCGCCTCCGGCAACATCGGAATCACCCGGCGTGGGAAATACACCGAATTGCCGCGCAAACGCGCTTCACGATCAAACGCATCAGCGGTTTTAACGTAATGAGACACGTCGGCGATGGCGACAAATAATTTGTAGCCCTTGCCCTGTGGTTCGGCATACACGGCGTCGTCAAAATCTTTGGCGGTTTCACCATCGATGGTGACAAACGGCAATTTTCGTAAATCACGGCGGCCTTCACACTCGGCGGCCGACACCGTCTTGGGGATTTTTTTCTCAAGCGCGAGAATTTCGTCCGACCACTCGTAAGGCAAATCATGTTTACGCAAGGCAATTTCGATTTCCATGCCGGGGTCGGCGTAGTTGCCGAGCACCTCGGTGACACGCGCCACCGGTTCAGAATTTTTTGATGGCTGCGCCACCAACTCCACCATCACGACCTGACCGGGCACCGCCTTGAGCGCGTACCCCGGCTCGACCAACAAATCCTGGCTGATGCGTTTGTTTTCGGCCACCACAAACAACACACCATGCTCTTCAAACAGCCGCCCAACCACACGTTTATTCTTGTGCTCCAACACCTCAATAATCGACGCCTCACGGCGCCCGCGACGATCCAATCCCGATTCACGCACCAACACACGATCCCCGTCCAATACCTTTTGCATTTGTTTCGGGCCGAGAAACAAATCGTCCGAGCCATCGTCCGGCACCAGAAAACCGAAACCATCCGGATGGCCCTGCACCCGACCGGCGATCAAATCCATTTTCTCGGCCAAGCCAATCGCGCCACGGCGATTTCTTAATAACTGACCATCACGCTCCATGGCATTAATGCGCCGGGTAAAACCATCAGTCTCGCTTTCGGCGATTTCCAGCGCCACGTCAATTTCTTCCTGCATCATCGGCACGCCGGTTTGAATCAATACATCGATGATGAGTTCGCGCGAAGGGATCGGATTTTCGTATTTCTCGGCCTCACGGGCGGCCTGTGGGTCACGTGAACGCGACGGCGCATGGGTGGGCGCAGCGGCTGGCTGTGCCTTGCCCTTGGCGGATTTGGGCGACGTGCCGGCAATCACCGCATGGGCGTTGCGTTTTTGTTGGGCTTTGGTTGTTTTTGGTTTGTGTGTGGACAATTGGGGGGCTTTTCGATAATATTCAGCCTCATTTTACGCGGGAAGCCTGCTTGTAAGGGTTTTTTCAGCAAATGCGGCGATAAATACCTGATACGCCGCGTGATTGAAGTGAAGCCCGGGTGGCGGAATTGGTAGACGCACTAGGTTCAGGTCCTAGCGGTGGCAACACTGTGGGGGTTCGAGTCCCTTCCCGGGCACCAAAAATTGGTCCAGAAAAGTCTCACGAAGTTCATAAAAGCCGTTTTCTCATAGTGGAAACGGCTTTTTTATTTGGTCGAGGCCGCCAAAGAAGTCCAACAAGTTCAACTACATCCAGACTTTTTTGGGGATATATCTGGGGGTATCTTCTAATATTTGAATTCAAGCCACCCCTTACATCTGGGGGTACGATGAATTTGCCTTTTTTAACCGATGGCACTTACAGACCTTTCCATTCGTAAAGCAGCTCCTCGCGACAAGCCATATAAGCTTGCCGATGCTGGCGGCATGTTTCTTTTAGTGTCGGCATTTAAATCATAGTTGCGCGCCACCAGCAGGCCGTTACCCAACATGGCCTGCGTGACCTGTTGCTGCGCGTCTTTTTGCTGAGCCTGCCAGAGCACCAATGGACCGCGCTGAATTTGGGCAAAATAACCCCATTTGTTGTAGCGCAAATCAAATGTCTTGGCGGCGTCGGCAGCGAAGGGGTCACGGCAGCGAAGGGGTCACACGGCAGCGAACGGCAGCGAAGGGGTCAGCAGTTTGCCGGCGCGCACGTCAAAGCGTTGCGCGGTGACGATCTGCCATTGGTGGAAACCGGCACGACAGTAGGTGACGCCGCTGGCGCGGGTGCGTAGGCGGGCTTGGCGGAATGTGTGCAGGTTGACGATGTTGCTCATGGGGCGGTTGGGTTAAATGGCTAACTTGCCAATATTGGTGCGGCGTTTGGGAATGATTTGCTTCAAACTGCGCGTTGTTGCTGGTGTTTTGCTTTTTGTTGGTGGCTGGGGGTGGGGGGTTGGCGGGTGTGACCCGCCCGCTTCACTGAATCCTCTAGTTTGGAGAGCGAGCCTTACTACCCTTCGGCGAAACGCTCACCTTTATTGTGGAAAGCAATTTTTCCCGGAAATCCTCCGCGCGCGGTCGCCAGTTGCTTTTGGTTAGACCGGGGCGGTTGCTGTTGTCTACCAAGTCAACCGTGATTTCAAGCGCAAAGTCTTCCTCAAACGGAAAATAGAAGCGTCGTACATCTTTTGGATGACCCTTGATGTAATCCGCGTCCAACCTAATCGACGGCACGCCATTTAGCAATGACACCGTCGGTTCGTTCCACACTCGATCACCAGACCGGGCATTTCGCGATAGCGCGTCCGCTCGCACCCACGCCAGTAGGGCGTCCATGTCTTTCCACACCGGCGTATCTGGTTGGCGTCGGACAAGCTCGATGCGAAAGCCGACTTTTCCAAATCTGCCCTGCCAAAAGAACCCGTTGTACTCAAAGCCAAGATAAAGCACGCTGGGATAGGTCAAGTCGACGTCATACTCACCGTTGGCGGTCCGGTCGACCATGTCATCCGGTGCTGGATAGGCGACACGCACATTGGCCTCATGGGATTTACCCACAAAGCGTATCGTGCGATCCGTCACCGGGCGACCTTCCGGGCCGCGCGGGTTGGCAACTCCTGCAATCGATGGCATGGCATTCCCTGAAAGGGCGAGTGCAACCAGACTCAAAGTTTGTCTGCGTTTGATCTTCATGGCTTCACCGGCGGGTTGGAATGCACAGAGTATGGCGTGAACAGGTGCCAAGACAATATTATGTTCAGGGCAATTTGTACCGGGTTCCGAATGTTGAGCCCAATCACGTTTGGAACAATATCCAACCAATGGCCGGTGTACCCTCCAACCTGGACACCTGCGCGTTGCATGATGCGGTTGGTCGCCCACTGGTTGTTCGCGGCTGCGAGGAAGGTGACACTGTGCCCAGACGGAAACCCTTGCCCGTTTTCCATACGCTCTCGGATGCCCTCAGCCACCGCCACACCGCCGTAGCTATGCGGATACCAGTTCGCTCCTTTTTACTTTAATTCTCAATCGTCAAAAACATTCGCCCTGCAATAAACAACCAAATAATGCAATTATTTGTAGCGCAAGAAATGGAGTGATCAAAACGATTAATGTTGGAATTAATACTTTTCTGTATTCCTTAAAATCCCACAATTTCAGCCATGTGGCTGCACACGATAACAATAGGATAGGTAGAACAAACAAGAAGGTAGTATGCATGCCTGCAGTCAATCGCTCATCCCCCATAATTGTTTTTGTTAAATACATCCAAATCAGGTAATAAAGAACAGTAAATACAAAGCTCAATATTGCGAATTTTCGATAGCTCATTTTCATTTTTTTGGAACTCCAATCGGTATTGGTTTTTCGAATCCAGGCACAATGAATCCACGCCTACGAACTTCTGACTCAACTTCTGAAAAGTTGTGTCCCGTCGAATATTTAAGCATTCCACTTACATAGGAATTGCTGTTACGCACGAAGTACGCACGAAGGGTCAAGTACGCGAAGGGGTCACAAGTACGCGAAGGGGTCAAGTACGCGAAGGGGTCAAAGTACGCGAAGGGGTCAGGTCTTTCATTATCATATGATAATGAAAGACCTGATAATCATCTAGCCGCCCTCCCTCCGGCGCAAGCCGGAGTGGTTAAAGTAAAGGTGCGAACCAACTTTAACCACGGAGGACGACATGAAATATTGTGGCATAGATTTACACAGC
>CAMTWK010000050.1:0-13578 GCA_947085425.1 uncultured Burkholderiales bacterium
TACGATGAAAAAAATCAGAGCGCACGACTTGAAGATTGGGGCGACGCTAACCCGCGGAGCGGGGTTAAGCACATCGTGCGGCGGAGACCAAAATCTTCAAGTGCGCTTTTGGATTATCACGATGATGCTGGTGTTGTTTGGTTTGTCCACCTTGAAGTTGAAATGAGGAGCTGGCATGACAAAAGCGTACTTGTTCTTGGCGCGGGTGACACCGGCGTCTCCGTCGTCCGCTACCTCAGAGGACTGGGTGCTCGTGTGCGAGTCGCCGACAGCCGAACCCACCCACCCGGAGTCGATCTGTTACGAGGACTTGGATGCGATGTTGTCACCGGCACTTTTACCGACCGTCTCTTTGGCGACGCCGAACTCGTTGTGGCAAGCCCGGGCGTGGCCATTGCGGGGCCCGCGTGTGATCCGACCGTCACGCGCGCCATCGCGTCGGGGAAAAAATTCGTTGGGGACATCGAGCTTTTTGCGTGGCACCAAAACAAAATAACCGGAACGAAACCTAAAGTGATTGCAATTACCGGCTCCAATGGCAAATCAACCGTGACCGCAATGGCAGGCGCCATGTGTGCGGCGGCCGGTTTGCGGACGGTGGTCGGTGGCAATATCGGTGTTCCCCTGCTCGATACGCTGGCTGAATCTGCGCATCAGGGTGAGCCGGATGTGTACGTCATCGAGTTGTCGTCGTTTCAGCTTGAGACCACCTGTTCGTTGCAAATCGACGCTGCGGCGATGTTGAATCTGTCCCAGGATCACCTTGATCGTTACGCTTCGATGGCCGATTACGCTGCGGCCAAACAACGCATCTTTGACCATGCCGCCTGGCAAATTGTTAATCGTGACGACCCGGCCTCGATGTTGATGAAAGATGCGCGCTGTGTTTGTGTCAGCTTTGGTTTGGACGAACCCAAGCACGCTAAAAATTTCGGTCTGGCAGGGGAGTGTTTGGTCAAAGGACAAGAAAAGCTATTGGCCATGTCCGAACTGCCGATTGCCGGTTTTCATAATGCCGCCAATGCTCTGGCCGCGTTTGCGCTCTGTGATGCAATCGGTGCCGATCTTAAAAAAGCAGCGGAGGGACTTCGCACCTTTAAAGGTCTGCCGCACCGCAGTCAGCTGGTGGAGGTGATTAATGGCGTGACATTTTTGGACGATTCAAAAGGCACCAATGTGGGTGCCACCGTGGCGGCATTGAGTGGTATGACGGCGCCGACAATTTTGATTGCCGGAGGTGAAGGCAAATCGCAGGATTTTTCTCCTTTGGCCGAGCCGATTCGCCGTCATGCCAAAGCGGTGGTGTTGATTGGCAAGGACGCCCGCAGCATCGAATCGGCAATCACCTCGTCTCGGGTCGCTTGTTTGCACGCTGCCTCCATGGATGAGGCGGTCAAACTCGCCTATTCACGGGCATCTTCAGGCGATGTTGTGCTGTTGTCACCCGCCAGCGCCAGTTTTGACATGTTCCGAAACTACCATCACCGTGGCGAGGTGTTCGCCGCCTGCGTGGCGGGCTTAAAACGCGCAAGCTCGGTGTTGCATGATTAACAGCCTGCGTGGTCAGTTGTTTCAATCTTCGATCGGAGCACGATCCGGCGGCCCGCGCACGCCGGTTGATATGACCATGTTTTGGTGTGTGGTACTGCTGTTGGCGATTGGTTTGGTCATGGTCTATTCGGCCTCGATTGCCATATCTGAAGCAGAAAAGTCATCGTTTAACCGTGCGACCTATTACATGACGCGCCACGCCATTTATTTGTTGGTTGGTGCCGGTGCTGCCGTGCTGGTGTTTCAGGTGCCGATGGCGCTTTGGCAGCGGGCCGCGCCATTTTTGTTTATGGCAGGTGGGTTGCTGCTGGTGTTGGTGTTGATTCCGGGTATTGGTCGTGAGGTGAATGGGTCGCGTCGTTGGATACCGCTGGGTTTGATGACCATGCAGCCGTCGGAGTTGATGAAGTTGTTGACGGTGATTTATGCGGCCGACTACACAGTCCGCAAAGCCGCATTTATGGACGACTTTAAAAAAGGTTTCCTGCCGATGTTCTCGGTGATGGTGTTTATGGGTGCGTTGTTGTTACGGCAGCCGGACTTTGGTGCGCTGGTGGTCATCACCAGCATCGCCATGGCGATCTTGTTTTTGGGCGGACTCAATTGGCGCGTGTTTGCCGGTTTGCTGGTGTTACTCTCCGCCGCATTTTCGGTGCTCATTATTTCGTCACCGTATCGCTTGCAGCGGATTCTGGGGTTTATGGATCCGTGGGCGGACGCATTTGGCAAGGGTTACCAATTGTCACACTCGCTGATCGCCTTTGGCCGCGGCGAGTGGTTTGGTGTCGGCCTTGGCGCGTCAGTGGAAAAATTGTTTTATCTGCCCGAAGCACACACGGATTTTGTGTTGGCGGTGATTGCCGAGGAAATGGGCTTTATCGGCATTGCGGTTGTGATTGCACTATTCGTGGTGCTGATCTACCGCGCCTTCATGGTGGGGCGTGAGGCGATGATGCGCGAATATTATTTCGCGGCGCTGGTCGCGCAAGGCATTGCGGTTTGGTTGTCGGTGCAGGCGTTCATCAACATGGGTGTCAACATGGGTTTGTTGCCGACCAAAGGGCTGACGTTGCCGTTTGTATCGTTCGGCGGCACCGGCATTTTGATGAACTGTGTTGCCGCGGCGATTTTATTCCGGATTGATTTTGAGAATCGCGCCAGATCGACTTCGCACGGAGTGGGTCGATGAAAAAAACGGCGCTTATCATGGCGGCCGGCACCGGCGGTCACATTTATCCCGGCCTTGCCATTGCCAAGGTATTGGCGGACAAAGGCTTTGTTATTGTCTGGCTTGCGACGCCAAACGGCATGGAACATCGCTTGGTCGGACCACATGGCTACCCGATTGAAGTGGTCACCATGAGCGGTGTGCGTGGCAAGGGGAAATTGGCGTGGTTGTTGTTGCCATTCAATTTGTTGCGGGCATTTTGGCAGGTGCTGCGCATACTGCGACGCGTGAAACCGGATGTGGTGGTTTCGATGGGTGGATACATCGCTTTTCCCGGCGGAATGATGGCGGTGTTATTGGGCAAGCCGTTGGTGGTGCATGAGCCAGGCGCACATGCGGGATTAACCAACCGGGTACTGGCGCTGATTGCCGATCGGGTTTTGGTTGGATTTCCGGATTCGTTTCAACAAAAACCACATAACAAAGTTGCCGGATTGTTGCCTTTGCCCAAGAAAATTGAATGGCTGGGCACGCCGGTGCGCGACGACATTTTCGAGTTGCCGACACCGGCTGCGCGTATGCAAACCCGCATAGGCCCATTGCGGCTGTTGGTGGTGGGCGGCAGTCTGGGTGCAAAGAGTATGAGTGAACTGATTGTTGCCGCGTTGGCGACGATACCGATGTCAGACCGGCCGGCGGTCATTCACCAATCCGGTGAAAAAAATTACGACGCGTTACTGGCGACCTATCGTGCCGCGAATGTGGCCGCTGATGTTCGGCCGTTTATTGACGACATGGCCGCGATGTACCAGTGGTGCGATCTGATTGTTTGCCGTGCCGGTGCCATCACCGTGGCCGAATTGACGGTGGCGGGTGTCGCGAGCATTTTGATCCCGCTGCCATGGTTTGTTGCCGAAGAACAATTGGCCAATGCCCGTTTCCTGGCCGACCGGGGCGCCGGCATTCTGGTCGATCAAAAGGTCGAGACGGCAGCCATGCTGGCGGAAAAAATCGTCATGATGACGCGCGAAAAAGCCTTGGTGATGGCAACGGTTGCCCGTTCCTTGGGTAAGCCGGATGCGACCGCCGCTTGCGCCATCGTTTGTCAAGAAATGGTGGGCGTATGAAACAAAAAGTTAAACGCCTTCATTTAATCGCGGTGTTGAACGCAATCGCGCGGCGATTGCGGGTGGGCGGCTCGGCACACGATGTGCCGCCGCCAATGCCGGATCGTCGTGGGTGGGTCGTATGAAACATAAAGTTAAACGCCTTCACTTTATTGGCATTGGTGGATCCGGCATGTCCGGAATCGCCGAAGTGTTGTTGAATCTTGGCTACGCCGTAAGTGGTTCAGATTTGTCCGCAAACCCCGCCGTCAAACGATTGCAGTCACTCGGTGCCACGGTGATGTCGGGCCACGCCGCCGGCAATATTGCCGGTGCCGATGTGGTGGTCACTTCCAGCGCGGTCAAGGCGGACAATCCCGAAGTGGTTGCCGCCAAGGCCGCGCATGTGCCGGTGGTGCCACGCGCAATGATGTTGGCTGAACTGATGCGCTTCAAGCAGGGCATTGCCATTGCCGGAACCCATGGCAAAACAACCACGACTTCGCTCATTTCCCATGTGTTGGCCGAGGCAGGTCTCGATCCAACCGTGGTGATTGGTGGCCGCCTGAACTCAATCGGTAGCAACGCCAAACTCGGCGCCGGCGAATATTTGGTTGCGGAAGCCGATGAATCCGATGCCTCGTTTTTGTACTTGCAGCCGATCATGGCCGTGGTTACCAATATTGACCAGGACCACATGGAAACGTATGAACACGATTTTGCAAAATTAAAGTCGGCGTTTGTCGCTTTCCTTGAACATCTGCCGTTTTATGGGCTGGCGGTGGTTTGTATTGATGATGCCAATATTCGTGAAATTATTCCGCTCATCACCAAGCCGGTGCGCACCTATGGCTTTCATCAAGACGCCGAGTTGCGGGCGGTTAATGTGGTGGCGGCGGCCGGTCGTATGCACTTCACGGCCACATCGGCACGTGATAAAAAAGTATTGGACTGTGAGTTAAATCTCGCCGGAATTCACAACGTGCTCAACGCCTTGTCGGTGATTGCGATTGCCCGTGAAATCGGCATCAACGATTCAATCATCGCCCAGGCTTTGTCGACATTTGGCGGCGTCGGCCGGCGCTTTCAGAATTACGGTGAAATTGTCTGCCCGGATGAAACGGGCGGTACGTTTACCTTGATTGACGATTATGGCCACCACCCGGCGGAGATGGCGGCGGTGTTGGCGGCGGCGCGTGGTGCTTTCCCGGGACGGCGGATTTTATTGGCGTTTCAGCCGCATCGTTATACCCGCACACGTGATTTGTTCGAGGACTTTGTAAAGGTCATGTCCACTGCCGATGTGGTCGTTTTAGCCGACGTTTATCCGGCCGGTGAACCGCCGATTGTGGCGGCGGATGGACGCGCACTGATGCGCGCCATGCGGGTCGCCGGAAAAATCGAACCACATTTTGTCGAAACGCCTGCGGAAATTCCCGCGGCCATTCGCGCCCACGTGCAAGCGGGTGACGTGGTCATCACCATGGGTGCCGGCTCGGTGGGTGGTGTGGCGCCGGCGCTGGCCACCGGAAGTTTGCTGGCAGGTGGTGAATGAAGATGCCAACATGAACATGAGTGATCAAAATACCTTGAAGCCGCAGCGTCCAGCCATTCGTGGCACACAATCGGTCAATGAGCCGATGTCCCGTCATGTCTCATGGCGGGCCGGGGGTGCGGCGGCAAAATTTTTCAAACCGGCAGATCTGGATGATTTGCGCGGCTTTTTGCCGACCGTTTCGATTGGTGAGCCCATGCTCTTTGTTGGCTTGGGCAGCAATTTATTGGTTCGTGATGGTGGCTTTGCTGGAACGGTGATTTTGACCACCCCGATGTTAGGTGGCATCACGCTCGACAGTAACGACACACATGTGGTGATTGCCGGTGCCGGCGCGGCCTCACCACATTTGGCGAAATTCGCCGCAAAAAATAATCTGGCCGGTGCGGCATGGCTGGCGGGTGTGCCGGGCACCGTCGGTGGTGCTTTGGCGATGAATGCCGGCTGTTATGGCACCGAGACGTGGGAGCAGGTTGTGGATTGTGTCACCGTCAATCGCGCCGGTGTCCTACACACGCGTACCGCGGCAGATTTTGAAATTGGTTATCGGCATGTGGTCATGAAGACGGCGGGAGAGGAATTTTTTGTGTCGGCACGTTTTCGTTTTTTATCCGGGGATGCAAAAACCGCGCAAGCGGAAATCAAGACGTTGCTCGCCAAACGCATGGCGGCACAACCGCTCGATAAACCCAACGCCGGTTCGACTTTTCGCAATCCGCCGAACGATTTTGCCGCACGGCTGATCGAGTTATGCGGGCTAAAGGGCCACACCATCGGCGGCGCACAGGTGTCGCTCAAACACGCCAACTTCATCGTCAACCTCGGCACCGCAACCGCGCAGGACATCGAGCGCTTGATCAACCATATGAAAGACGTGGTGCAACAACAAACCGGGGTGGTATTGATTCAGGAAGTAAAAATTGTTGGAGAGGCGGCATGAGTATCGATGTGAAATCATTGGGCAAGGTTGCCGTGTTGATGGGCGGGACAGGCAGTGAGCGCGAGATTTCGTTGCTTTCGGGAAACGGCGTCCTCGCGGCGCTAAAGGAGAAGGGGGTTGACGCACACGCGTTTGACCCTGCCGTGCAGTCGATTTTCGACTTGCCGGGAGAAAAATTTGATCGCGTGTTTATCGCGCTGCACGGGCGCTTCGGCGAAGACGGCACCGTGCAAGGCGTGTTGGAAACGTTGAAGATTCCATACACCGGCTCCGGTGTCATGGCCAGCGCACTCGCCATGGACAAGTGGCGCACCAAGCTGGTCTGGCAGGCCGCCGGCATTCCGACGCCGCGCTACCACTTGCTCACACCAGAGAGCGACCTCACTCGTGTTCTCGATGATCTCGGCCTGCCGCTGATCGTGAAACCGGCGCGTGAAGGCTCCTCGATTGGCATCACCAAGGTCAACACCGCAAGCGAGTTGCCTGCGGCATTCGCGCTGGCGCATAAACTTGACCCGTTGGTCATCGCCGAGGAGTTCATTGCGGGTCAAGAGTTGACCGCTACTATCGTTGGTGACGATGCACTGCCGCTGATTCGCATCGAAGCGCCAGAAGGCAAGTACGACTATGCCAACAAATACTTTACCGACGTCGTGCACTACCACTGCCCGGCTGGCGTGCGGCCCGCTTTGGAAGATGAAATTCGCATGGTTGCAATGCGCGCATTTCACGTGCTGGGCTGCGCGGGCTGGGGGCGTGCCGATGTGATGTTGCGCGCCGATGGCCGCTATTCATTCTTGGAAATGAATACTTCTCCCGGCATGACCGGTCACTCCTTGGTACCAATGGCTGCGCGCGCAGTTGGTTTGAGTTATCCGGATTTGTGTGTGCGCATTCTCGAACGCGCAAGGTTGAATAATTAATGGCAACCACGCGCCCAACTCGCCCGGTTCGGCCTGCGCCGCAATCGCAGGCGGCAACACCATTTTATTCGCGGCGCATGGTGGTGCTCGGTGCGGCCCTGCTGGCGATGTTGTTGGCGGCGGGCGGAGTGTGGGTCGGATTGGGCGTAATGCCAAATGTGGCGAAACTATTGCCGGTGAGACAGGTGGTATTTATCAGCGCAACCGGTGCGCCGTTGATGGAAATTGACGGCGACAATTTGAAACGGGTGGCCGATGCGTTACAAACACGCGGCGCACTCATGTTGCAGCTCGATTTGTCTGTCCTTAAAGACAGCATGAAACAAATCGCCTGGGTGCGTGATGCCAATGTGCGACGCCGGTTTCCGTCAACCATTGTGGTGGAGATTGAGGAGCATAAGCCGGCCGCAGCATGGGACGGAATGGTGGAAACGACGGCGCCGCTCGCCGAAGCAGAAACAATTCTGCAAAGCACCTTGGTCAACAGTTACGGCGAGGCGTTTCGCGCCGTGATGAGTGATGAGCGCAAGGCTTTATTGCCACGGCTCGCCGGACCGGAGGGGACGGCGACCGAGTTGCTTGAAAAATATGCAGAGATCCTGGTGCCACTCGCAACCATAGGGCGCACACCAAAAAAACTCACTTTAACGGCGCGCCGTGCCTGGCAGATCAGCCTGGACAACGGCAGCCACCTATTGCTCGGTCGAATCGAAGGCGAGCGGCGATTACAGCGGTTTGTTCAAGCCTATCCGCATGTCGCCGGATTGCAGCGCGCCGATACCGATATTGATCTGCGCTATCAGGGGGGCTTTGCCATTCGTGGCGAGGCTGCCGCCAAGCCGTCGGACAAACTTTCAGGCAAGAAACTCGCCAGCTCATTCAGGACCGGGATTTAAGATGATGGGAAAAAACATGAACCGCGAAACAAAGAATTTGTTGGTCGCCCTCGACATCGGCACCTCAAAGATTGTCGCGATTGTTTCCGAAATCACGGCCGAAGGCAGCCTTGAAGTGCTCGGCATTGGCCAACATCCGTCGCGCGGGCTGAAAAAGGGCGTGGTGGTGAATATCGAGGCAACGGTGGCGGGAATTCAGCGTGCGCTGGAAGAGGCCGAACTGATGGCGGACGTGAAAATCCGCGACGTGATTACCGGCATTGCCGGATCACATATAAAAAGTTTTAATTCGCACGGTATGGTCGCGATCAAAGATCGTGAAGTCACCCAGTTTGATGTCGATCGGGTGATCGAAACGGCGCGTGCGGTGAATATCCCGATGGATCAGCAGATTCTGCATATTCTGAATCAGGAATTTATTGTTGATGGGCAGGAAGACGTGCGCGAGCCGGTGGGCATGAGTGGCGTCAGACTGGAAGTGAAAGTACATATTGTCACCGGCGCGGTCAGCGCGGCACAAAACATCATGAAGTGTGTGCGCCGCTGCGGACTGGAGCCGCGTGATTTGGTATTGCAACCATTGGCCTCGGCGATTGCCGTGTTGTCGCCGGACGAAAAAGACTTGGGCGTTTGTTTGGTTGATATTGGTGGCGGTACCACCGACATTGCGATTTTTACCGGCGGGGCGATCCGCCACACCGCCGTGATTCCGATTGCCGGTGATCAAGTCACCAGTGACATTGCCATGGCACTGCGCACACCAACCAAAGATGCCGAAGACATCAAGATGGCGCACGGCTGTGCGCTGCGCCAAATCGCCAGCGTCAATGATGTCATCGAGGTGCCGGGAGTGGGTGATCGTGGTCCCCGCCAAATGTCGCGCCAGACTCTGGCGGAAGTGATTGAGCCGCGTATCGAAGAGTTGTATTCGCTGATTCAGCGCGAGTTACGCGCGAGCGGTTTCGAGGAATTGTTGTCAAGCGGCATTGTGCTGACCGGTGGCAGCGCGGCGATGGCCGGCATGGTCGAGTTGGGAGAAGAAGTTTTCCACATGCCGGTGCGGCTGGGCGTGCCGGCTTATTCGGGTGGTTTGGCCGAGGTGGTGCGTAACCCACGTTTTTCCACCGCCGTCGGACTGTTGCTCACCGGCGTCGAGCAGCGCAAACGCGATGACCATGTGCGCTTACACGCCGGCAATTTCAAGAATGTGTTTGAACGAATGGCAAGTTGGTTTAAAGGTAATTTTTAATTTTTCTAAGTTGTTCCACCAGCAGAGGAGAGTAATACCATGATTGAAATATTGGATAACGCACAACCGGAAGCGGTCATCAAGGTGATTGGTGTGGGAGGCTGCGGCGGCAATGCAGTGGATCACATGATCATCCACGGTGTCGCCGGGGTTGAATTCATTTGCGCAAATACCGACGCCCAGGCGTTAAAGCGCAATCAGTCCAAAACCGTGTTGCAGCTTGGTGGCACGGTCACACGCGGGCTGGGTGCCGGTGCCAATCCGGAAGTCGGACGCGCGGCAGCCATCGAAGATCGTGAACGCATCGCCGAGATGATCCAGGGTGCCGACATGTTGTTCATCACCGCAGGTATGGGTGGTGGCACGGGTACCGGCGCAGCACCGATTGTTGCCGAAGTGGCACGCGAAATGGGCGTGTTGACGGTGGCCGTGGTCACCAAGCCGTTTGCGTTTGAAGGCAAACGCATGAAAGCGGCACAGTTGGGCATTGAGGCGCTCAAACAAAACGTCGACTCCCTCATCATTATTCCAAATGACCGCTTGATGGAAGTATTGGGTGAAGACGCCACGTTCGAGGATGGCTTCAAAGCCGCCAATGATGTGTTGCATGGCGCGGTTGCGGGCATTGCTGAAATTATCAATTGCCCCGGCCTGGTCAACGTTGACTTTGCGGATGTGCGCACGGTGATGAGTGAAAACGGTGTGGCGATGATGGGTTCGGCCACCGCCACCGGCGCGGATCGTGCGCAAGTTGCCGCCGAACGCGCTGCTGCCTCGCCGTTGCTCGAAGATGTCAACCTCACCGGTGCACGTGGTGTATTGGTCAACATCACCGCGTCAAAATCCTTGAAGCTAAAGGAAGTGCACGAAGTGATGAATACCATCCGCAGCTTCACCGCAGAAGACGCCACCGTGATCTTTGGCAGTGTCTGTGAAGAGTCGATGGGCGAGGCGTTGCGGGTGACGATTGTGGCGACTGGTTTGGGGGGGCGAGTTGCCAAGCCGCAGCCACAGGTGGTGTATTCGGCACCGATGATGGCGCGCACCGGCACCGATGATGCATTCGGGTCAAATGCGGGTGGCATGCAATCCACACCGGCCGGTGCTATTAATTATGCTGATCTGGATGCACCGGCAGTGACCCGACGTCGTCGTGATGTGACCGTGACGGCCATGGAAAAATCCGGCATGGACACCTATGACATTCCGGCCTTCCTGCGTAAACAAGCTGACTAACATGGCTCATCAATCTGTTGCGCGACTTGATCGCGGCGTTGCGCGGTGCTCGGAGTCCTCATGGATTACATATCCATTCCGGCTCCTTTGCTCCGTGCGCCTTGCGCTGAAGTCGCTCACGACGATTGCTGACGCCATGTGATTGATGTGATTTCGCTTTAACGATCTACCGACCGGTTGTCGTCATGCTTGGTGGCGTGGTGTGGGTTGTAGATGAGGGCAATCGCTCACATCCCGACGGGAACCTCTGCCCCGTCGGGATGTTTGCCCGACTGCAAAGGATGAATAATTCAAAGCCGTTTATCCACGGGTATTTTCAAGTAAAAAGTGTTGAAAATACCCGCGGATAAACGAGTTTCAGTATGAGAAATTGTCGTGAATGGACGGTGCAAATTCAGGCCCGATATAGAATTGAAGCAACCGGCCATTAGCCGCTGTTCCCGAACGTAGCCTGATTTGTGCGGAGCCGATGTGAATGCCGGAAACGCGTTCATATTCCGCTTCTTGGGCAACGTAATGCGCGCCAATACTGGCGGCGCAAATCAGACCTCAGTCTGCTCGGCAATTTCCAGTGCATCGTCGACTTCGATACCGAGATACCTCACAGTACTTTCGAGCTTTGCGTGCCCAAGTAGAAGTTGTACGGCGCGCAGGTTTTTGGTACGTCGATAGATCAGGGTTGCTTTCGTCCGGCGCATTGAGTGCGTACCGTAGTTAGTCGGATCTAAGCCGATCTCAGTCACCCAACCCTCCAGAATTCGGGCGTACTGTCGTGTTGATAGGTGACCTAGGCGATGTACACGATTCGGAAACAGGAAATCGTCCCCCTTCAAATGTTCAATCTTGATCCATTCAGCAAGCGCGTCCCGCGTTTGCGGGGTGATTTCGAACTGCACTGTACGCTGGGTCTTTTGCTGCATCACCATGGCGCGAGAGGCCATTCGGTCACCGTGAGAAACATCGCGGACATGAAGCTGCACTAAATCACACCCGCGAAGTTTGCAGTCAATCGCTAAATTAAAGAGCGCTAACTCCCGTGCGCGGTTGCTGATTTGTAGTCTGACGCGAATGGCCCAGATGTCGCGCAATTTTAGCGGCGCCTTCTGACCGACGAGCTTTCCTTTGTTCCACGGCACTTTGGCTGCAACAGGCAATTGGGTTTGCATAACTTTCTCCTCGTCTACATGGGTGACGAGTGTGCGCCGATTCAACAAAATCTAATGCGCGTTGCCGCGCTATAGAGGCTGTTCGGGCGCGACTGAGGAATTTACGCTTGCAATACAGTAACATATTTGTTATCATTTGCAGGTGGATTACACCATTACCTACTACAGCGAAGCAGTGCAAGAGGACATTCTCGGATTGCCGGACACACTGGCGGCGAGGTATGTTGTGTTAACCCGACGAATGATTGCTCTTGGCCCCAATCTTGGTGAGCCCCACACCAGCGCCTTTGGCGAAGGCCTTTTTGAGCTAAGGCTGAAAGGAGCAGAAGGTATTGCGAGGGTTTTCTTCTGCACGTTGGTTGGAAGACGTATTGTTATGCTGCACAGTTTTATCAAGAAGTCGGCGAAAACGCCAATCCAAGATCTGCGGATCGCGGAGACACGGATGAAAGAGGTTAAGAATGCGCACACATGATCAAATCGTAAAAAAGCTGATGAGCCGCCCAGGTGTTCGCGCAGAGGTAGAGCGGATTGAACGCGACGAATCTGCACTGCTTGATGCTCTATTGAAAGCCCGCCAGGATGCTGGGCTTACTCAAGCGCAAGTTGCTGAAAGAATGGGGACACAGGCACCAGCCGTGGCGCGTCTTGAGCGCTCGCTATCTACTGGGAAGCACTCGCCTTCCGTCGCCACACTACGCAAATACGTCAAGGCGTGCGGGAAGCGACTTGTTCTCCGCGTTGCCTGATTTCTCGCGTCCACAATACAATCTGGCGGCTTCCGGCCACAAGCTGTGTAGCAAGCCCGATTAGCCTCTGCCACTCTCATGCCCATGAATGGGAATAAGAGCAGCGGGCGTGGTTGCCTTGTTACTTGGTTTTTTCTTCCATCGGGACCGCGTCGAGCGGCAACTCAAAGGCGATAAAGAGGATGCAAGGCTCTTTGCTTGCACACTTTCCGCCGTGCGGCTTTCTCGCTGGGCCGTAGGCATACGTGCCGGGCTTAAGAATCGCGGTCTTCTGACCCTCGTATTCGACGTGCAGTTCACCCGCGACCAAAATCATGCGTTCAGCGGAAGTGTGCCAATGGCGAGGTAGCACCGATTTGCCTGGCAACTTGAAAAATACGTCAAGATTGTTCTTGGCCGGGTCGCCGTTGAGCACCGCGATGCCGCAGCCCTTTGGCAAGAAAGGGGGGCAGGGATTCCACTTTAGATCCGCATCCTTTGCTGTTCGTGTAATCGCAAGTTCTGCCACTGCTGTGGCGATTGTGGCTGGTGCGGTTTGCGCGGCTTGTGCTGTTTGGGCGGCAACGGTGCCGCAAAAAACTGCGCAACTCAGACTGAATGCGGTTACTAATGCTGCACGAGGTGTCATTGAAACGCCGAAAGACTTTCTAATCATTATCGCTCCTGAAAAAATGATCGCTGAGTGGCTGGAAATCGCCAGACGCGCTCTATCGTCGGCGAATGAAATTTGACGTCTCCCGCAACAACACGATACGCGCAAGCCGCCATCGATATATTGAAGGAAAATTTGACAGATAGATACCGGGTCTGGCGGGCATTTTCAGCCGAACGGGAAAATCCCGCCTCACCGAATATCGGTTCGTGTCCCGTAGTGATAAATTGCCGTAGAAGGTTTATCGGCCAAAAGCGGACATCCAAATGCGCCCTCCAGTTGAAGTTTTGCCCATTGCAAACTACACGCCAGATTTGCATGGTTGGCAGGCTCGCTTATCAACGAGAAGTGTATGAGCGCACTGCACCTTCGGCAGCGAATGCATCA
>CAMTWK010000051.1:0-22903 GCA_947085425.1 uncultured Burkholderiales bacterium
CCTTTAGATTTTCATTTGCGCCGATTGGCATGACCTGGTTTGCCGGGGCTGGGCACTTTGAACTCGATGAAGAGATCGATGCCAACGGCAACTGGGTGGTCAACGAGTTCCGTCACACCATCAGCAGCCCGGAAGGTGCGATCGGTGTGGTCGCGGTGGCCGTCAACGCTGGTGGCAGCAGCATCACGGATCGATACTTCCTCAAAGACCACTTGGGTTCAAATGCGGGCACCTTCACCGTAAATGGTCTGGAAATCCCCGCCACGTATGATGTTTGGGGGAATCGTATCAGCAGCGGTACACCCGCCCTGAGCGGCTTTGACACAAGCCAACGCGGCTACACCGGGCATGAGCATCTCGCCACCTACGGGCTGATCCACATGAACGGTCTAGTTCTCTGGGTGCATGCAATCGCAGAGGTCACAGGGGGCTCGGTTTAAATGCAAATTACGCAACAGAGAGGCGAATGCCCCAGCAGTTGATCGTTTTTGAAATAAGGCCACGACCTGCTGGCTTGTCAACAATAAGGAGAGTGCTAATATTTTCATGAGGCAGCCCATATTTGTATTGTTTTCAGAAAATCATGGCCTTTAGGTTGCAGTCATGAAAACGAGATGTTTGGATTCTCCTTTTGAAATTCGATTTTGGAGTTTCTGTGTGGTCAACTTGTGCTTAGCCAAATACGTCGGTCGCTCATGCAATCCAGTGCGTCACATTAATTCAGAAGGCTGTTGACTTGACATGCTCATTAGATCTCTCGCATGGATACGCGGCAGACTCAAGGCGGCGCATTTGTTGTCCCCCGCAAAAAAAATATTTGGCTATCTGCTTGATTCACGGCGTTCCTGGATTCCAGATAGGTTCGCGTACAGGCTGCGAAGCCTGCTTGAAAAGGCGACGTATGCTGACTGTGAACAAATTCACGACCTTCCGCCAATGTTTCACTATTGGTCAAATAAGTACGTTTTGCCACGGCTGAAGGAACACGGCATCCAAAGTTTGGAAGTTTTTTTTCTGCGTTATTTGCAGATGACGTTTTCACAATCAGACACGCGATGCCGCCGATACGTTAGCATCGGCGCAGGTAATTGTGATTTTGAGATTCTGCTTTGCAAACGGCTGGTGGATCAGGGGCATCAGAACTTCGTTATTGAGTGTCTGGATTTCAACAAGGACGCGTTGCGCAGGGGCGCACAAGCGGCTCGCGAGCACGGGCTATCGGCTTTTGTCATTCCTGTATTGGCGGACTTCAATTCATGGTCGCCGGGCAAACGCTACGATTGCATTATCGCCAATCAATCCCTTCATCATGTTGTAAATCTTGAGGGGCTGTTTGACACCATCGCCTTGTCGCTGGAGCACAACGGGTGGTTTGTAACGTCGGATATGATTGGCCGCAATTGCCATGCACGTTGGCCGGAGGCTAAAGAGATCATTGATGAATACTGGTCGTCTCTGACCAAGCAACAGCGATTCAATCATATTTCAGGTCGAGTCGAACATCAGTTTTTGAATCCGCCCCGAACCCTGGAAACTTTGAGGGAATCCGCGCGCAGGATATTCTGAGCCTGCTTGTGGCGCGTTTCGACTTTGAATTTTTTTACGGCTTTTCGAATATCATCGCGCCTTTTGTTGACCGCACATTTGGGCCAAACTTTGATCCGCATAATGCACATGACCGCATGCTGATCGATGCGATTCAGGCGCGCGACGAGCGTGAAATGATCGCCGGTCGCATCAAGCCGACGCAAATGCTTGCAGCGATGACGTTGTCCAGAAATGTGACCTGCAAAGTGGTCGGCGGATTGGCTCCCCGTGCGGCCATCAGACAACCGGATTGATGCAACGTCAACCGTCATCCCGGTTGCTGGGTCGTCTTTGCAATCGATCGAAAGCCATCCCAGACGGAAAATTATCGGTTTGCCCGGACTACCTCTGATTTATCATTTTCAGACACCCGCATCGTGCGCCATTTGATCGGCATGGTACGAGCTGCGCACCATCGGCCCGCAGGCGGCATGAATGAATCCCATTTTTACCGCTTCGGTTTCGAACATTTTGAATTCATCCGGCGGCACATACCGCAGCACCGGTAAGTGGTGCGCCGACGGTTGTAAATATTGACCGACCGTCAGCATATTGACGTCGTGGGCACGTAAGTCACGCATGACTTCCAAAATTTCTTCGTTGGTTTCACCCAGCCCAACCATCAAGCCGCTTTTGGTTGGTATGTTGGGGTGCTCGGCTTTGAAATCTTTGAGCAGTTTTAATGAGTGGGCATAGTCCGAGCCGGGCCGTGCTTGTTTGTACAAACGCGGTACCGTTTCCAAATTGTGATTCATCACATCCGGCGGGGCCTCGCGCAAAATCGCCAGTGAACGATCGAGGCGGCCACGAAAATCCGGCGTGAGAATTTCGATTTGGGTGGTCGGTGACAGGGTGCGTGTTTGGCGAATACATTCAACAAAATGGCCGGCACCACCATCGCGCAAATCATCGCGGTCCACGCTGGTGATGACCACGTATTTGAGTTTGAGTTTGGCGATGGTTTCGGCCAAATGGCGCGGCTCATCGGCATCCAGCGGCAAGGGTCGGCCATGGCCCACGTCACAAAACGGGCAGCGGCGTGTGCACAGGTCGCCCATGATCATGAAGGTCGCCGTGCCTTTGCCAAAACATTCACCGATATTTGGACACGACGCCTCTTCGCATACCGTGTGCAATTTCGCGTCGCGTAAAATTTCCTTGATCTCATAAAAGCGCGATGACGACGAACCCGCCTTGACGCGAATCCAGTCGGGTTTTTTCAGGCGCTCGGCCGCATTTTGTACAACAACCTTGATTGGAATACGCGCGGTTTTGAGGGCGGATTTTTCTTTCACGCCGACTTTGGAGACAACATCAGTCATAAAAATTTTCTTTCAAGTGCAGCACAAGTTTTTGAGCAATCGTGTCCATTTTATCGGGGATACCCAGATCACGCATTTGTGTCACCATCAACCCTTCATACCCGCAGGGGTTGATGCGTTTGAACGGTGCCAAATCCATATCAATATTGAGCGCCAGGCCATGATAGGTGGCGTGGTTGGCCACTCGCAGACCAATGGCGGCAATTTTGGCGATCCCGGTCGGCCGGTTGACATAAACCCCCGGCATGCCGGATTGACGAATTGCCGTCACGCCGTATTCTGCAAGCAAATCAAGCAAAGATTGTTCGATCCGATTCACAAGACTTTTGACGCCATAACCACGTTGCCGGAGGTTCAACAACAAATAAACCACCAATTGGCCGGGGCCGTGATACGTCACCTGCCCACCGCGATCAATTTTGGCGACCGGAATTGTGCCGGGGTCGAGCAGGTGTTCTGGTTTGCCGGCGAGTCCCTGGGTAAATACCGGCGGATGTTCGAGCAGCCAGATTTCATCCGCCGTTTGGTCGGTGGATGTCTTGTTATGCGCACGCATCGCGGTCAACGTGGTGGCGTAATCAACCTGCCCGAGAAATTTAATGATCGGTGTAGACATGCGCCCATTCACTGCTTTGGCGAAATACAACCGCGCATTACAGCGCCATGAGTACGGCGGGGTTGGCGGTCAAATCCAGATAAATGGCGTCGATCTGCGCTTTGGAGGTGGCTTGAATGGTGGCCGTAACGGCAATAAAGTTGCCGTTTTTGGACGGGCGCATTTCCAGTTGGGTCGCGTCAAACTCCGGCGCGTGTTTTTGCACAATTGTCAGCACGGTTTGGGCGAAATCGGCATTGGCCGCGTGATCCCCGGCGGCTTTGATGCGCCCCATCGCCTTGATGGGAAACAGGGTCGGAAAGGTTAATAACGATTCGTCGCCGTTGTCGCCCGTTTTGATTTGTTCACCCACAACCCATCTCCACTTTTCGATTCGTTCGTTCGCAGCCGCGGTCGGTTACGCGCGCGGCAAGTCGCGTTTGTAATCTTGAAACAATTGGTACATTTTTTTGAATAACGGCCCCGGTTTGCCCTTTGTTTCGCCATGGCCCACCGGCTTGTGATCGAGCGACACAATCGGCACCACTTCTTTGGTCGATGACAAAATCCACAATTCGTCGGCGGTCTCGACTTCCCGCCGCGAGACACGGCGAATTTCCAGAACCATCTTGGCTTTTTGCGCCAACTCGATCATTAATACATAGGTAATGCCCGCCAGAATGAGGTTGTCCATCGGCGGGCACAAGATAACGCCGTTTTTAACCACGGCAATATTCGACGCCGTTGATTCAGTCAGGTAGCCGTCACGAAACAGGATGGCTTCATCCGCACCGTCAAACGCAGACTCGTGTTTAAGCAAGACCGCGCCCAACAACGCAGTTGATTTGATCTGGCAACGTAACCAGCGCGAGTCATCCATCGAGGCGGCGGCAATGCCGTTTTGATACACCTCTGGTTTGGGCGTTGGCAACGGGTTGACCATCAGGAACACGGTCGGGGTCAAACCGGCGGGAATCGAGAAATCACGTTTGGCTACGCCGCGCGTCACTTGAATATAAACGCCAACATTGCCGCCACCGTTTTTTTCAATCAATCCGGAAATAATGGATTCCCATTTTTCCATCGAATACGGATTGGCCAAATACAGCGCATCCATCGAGCGTTGCAAACGAATCAAGTGTTCACGTGCACGCAAACCACGGCCGTCGTAATACGGAATCACTTCATAAACACCATCACCAAAAATGAAACCGCGATCAAGCGGAGAGATTTTTGCCTCTTCGATCGGCATATAGGCACCGTTTAGAAAAACGGTTGGTTTACAAAGAGCGGCAGGTGCGGACATATTGGCCTCGATAAAATTTATTTGAACTTGGCAAACATCAAACGCATGGCGTCCCAGCCCCGGCCCAGAAAACCGGCAACCTTCACATTTTCAAGCGCCACCACCGGAATTTCGGTGACCAGTTTGCCGTCGCGGGTCAGTTTCATTATCCCTGCTTTCTGCCCCACTTGCAGCGGGGCCAGCAGCGGTTGGGTGGTGGTGAGCGCCGCCGACAGGCCGGTGAATTTATCTTTGGGCAGGGTCAGCCAGACATCGTGATCAAAGCCGAGTTTGACGGTGTTTTGGCTGCCTTTAAAAATTTCCGGCGTGGCAATTGCGTCGCCCTTTTTGTAGAGGCGTTGCGCGTCAAACATTTGATAACCGTAATTCAGCAGTCGCTGGCTTTCCTGCGTACGGGCGGCATCGGATGCGGTGCCCAGCACCACAGAAATCAGCCGCCGTTCACCGCCGCCGGGTTGAGGGCGTTTGGCAGTGGCGATCAGACAAAAACCGGCGGCATCGGTGTGGCCGGTCTTGAGGCCGTCAACAGTCGGGTCGAGTTGCAACAAACGATTGCGGTTGGGTTGGGTGATTTTGTTATGGGTGAATTCACGCTCTTTGTAATAGGCGAACTCAACCGGGAAATCGCGTATCAATGCGTTTGACAACAACAACAAATCTTCGGCGGTCGAATAGTGCAGGATGTTTGGCAGACCGGTCGAATTCAAAAAGTGGCTGTTGTTCATGCCAAGTTTTTTGGCTTGTTTGGTCATCAGCTGTGCAAACAATTCTTCCGAGCCAGCCACCGCCTCGGCCAGTGCAATGGCGGCGTCGTTGCCACTTTGCACAATCATGCCGCGAATTAACGATTCGATGGATGGTGTTTGTTTGGGGTCGATAAACATACGCGAGCCCTCGGCTTTCCATGCACGTTCAGAAACCGGTACGGTTTGTGTCAGTGTGAGTTTTTTGGTTTTGAGAGCGTCAAACACCAGGTATGCCGTCATCAGTTTGGTGAGGGAGGCCGGTTCAAACCGATCACCGATCGCCTGGCTCGCCAGCACCTGTCCGCTGGAAGCGTCATACAACACATAGGCGCGCGCCGAAACGGCCGGTGGCGGGATGTCGGCTTGCACGGTCTTCAGTTGCGAGGTAACGGTAGTGGCCGCGGCTGTGGTTGCGGTGGTGGTAGCGTGGCTTGGCGCGCTGAACATGAATCCGCCGGCGATGGTGACCATGGTGAGCGTGGTGAGTGTTGCAATCACAGCGACGGTTGAGGCTGGGGAGAAACAAGACTTCATAGGAATGGGCTCAATAGGTAAAGAGGTAAAGAGATAAAGAGGCAAAGAGGTAATGAGTAGGTAAAGAGAGACGGAGGATGGCCGGTGTTACGGTTTGGAAAAAACCGGTGACAGATTGTGTGAAGATTTAATGCGCGCCTGAATGGCTTCGGCCTCGACACGGGATGTATAGGGGCCGAGCCGCACGCGCCACAGATTGTCGATAAACACGACATTCAAAGGCTCTCTATTCCAGTCGAGTTCGCGCGCCATGCGGTCACGAAAAATGGCGGCGTTGTCGTGGGAGGAAAACGCGCCAAGCTGCAAAAATAATTGTATGCCATCCGCCGCAATGGGTGCAGTGTGTGGCACGGGTGGAGGGGGCGTAATAGGTGAGGCAAGCGGGATCGTTGTCGCCTCTATATTGGATAGGGTAGCCATGGTTGCGGCAACCGTGCGCGGTGTCTCCCCGGCAAACACGCGCTCAATGATGACCTGGCCGCTGCCGCGATTGGCCAGATCGAGCCGGTGTGCGGCGGCAAAGGACAAATCGATGACGCGATCGGAATGAAACGGGCCACGATCATTCACCCGCACCACCACCGATTTTTGATTGGCCGGATTGGTGACCCGCACATACGATGGTAATGGCAGGGTGGTGTGTGCGGCTGTCATGGCGTACATATCGTAGATCTCGCCCATCGAGGTCATGTTGCCGTGATATTTTTTCCCATACCAAGTGGCAATGCCGGTTTGGCGAAACGGCTCGTTGTTGATGGTCGGCACATAGTTGCGGCCGAATACGCGGTAAGGTTTGTTGGCACCACTGTGATATTTTTCGCTGCGTGGCACGGCATCGGCGATGCTGTCCAAATAGGCGGGCGTGTTTCTTTTGGCGTCCGTTCCCGGGCCGTCGTCCTGATAAAAACCGCCACCGGGTTTGGTGGCCGTGGTGGGCATGTTTGGCGTGGGAGGCGTGGGTTTTTTAGACGCGGTGCCGCATGCGCTGAGTAACGCGGTCATCAGCATCACCACCGTCCAAAGTGCAACAGACAAATTTTGACGCCGACGGATCAACCCTTTACCTCTTCAAGTCTTTCGGACGTTTGTAGCCATTGCCATTCACAGTCACCTATCGCGGTGATGAGTTCGACCTGGCGCTTGAGCATTTCTTGTAGCTGCAACTTTTTATCGTCGGCATAGGCACTTTCATCGGCCAACCAGTTTTCAATATTGCTGCGCTCGGTGGTCAGCCCCTTGAGTTTACTGTCGAGCTCGGCGAGTTTTTTCTCGAGTGGTTTACGCGCAGCGGCAATTCGTTGGCGGGCATCGGCATCGGCGCGTTTTTGCTCCTTGCGATCGGCAGGAGGTGTATTTTCAACTACTACTACCGGCGCGGTTTTCGGTGGCTTTTTGGCTGAAATAGGTTGCTCCACAACGACTTTGTCAGGTTTGTTTCCCTTTGACTTGGCGGAGGCGTAGTTCTTTGCCCAAATTTTGTAGTCGTCCAAGTCGCCGTCAAACTCTTTGACCTCACCGTCGGCGACCAACCAAAGTTGATCGGCGGTGGCCTTGAGTAAATGCCGATCGTGCGCCACCACCACCAGTGTGCCCTCAAACTCTTGCAATGCTTCGGCCAAGGCTTCGCGCATGTCGATGTCGAGGTGATTGGTCGGCTCATCAAGCAGCAACAAATTCGGTTTTTGCCAGACAATCAACGCCAATGCCAGCCGCGCTTTTTCTCCGCCGGAAAACGGCCCGACCGGTTCATCGATGCGTGAGCCACGAAAATCGAATCCACCGAGGAAATTACGCAGTTCCTGCTCACGTGTGGTCGGGTCGAGGCGTTTGAAATGCTGCAAGGCCGATTCGTCGGTGCGTAATTGTTCAATCTGGTGCTGGGCAAAGTAACCGATCTTGAGACCCTGACCTTCGTAACGGCCGCCGCTTTTTTGTTTGAGTGTGCCGGCCAGCGTTTTCACCAAGGTGGATTTACCCGCGCCATTGGGGCCGAGCAGACCGATTTTGTCGCCGTAAAACAAACGCCACTCGACATGCGGCAACACAACTTTGCTGGCGTAACCGAGGGCGGCTTCTTTTAAATGCAATAACTGCCGCGGTTCGGCATCGGGTTTGCGAAATTTGAATTCAAACGGCGAATCAACGTGTGCGGCGGCAATGAGCTCCATACGCTCCAAGGTTTTGATGCGGCTCTGCGCCTGTTTGGCTTTGGTCGCTTTGGCTTTGAAGCGATCAATAAAGCTGTGCAAATGGGCAACCTGGCGTTGTTGCTTGATGTGTTGCGCCTGCTGATTGGCAAGTTGCATGGCGCGGGTGCGTTCAAAGGTCGAATAGTTGCCGGTGTATTCATTCAGCTTCTGGTTTTCGACGTGGACGATTTTGTTGACCACCGCATCCAGAAAATCACGATCATGGGTGATCAAAAATAACGTGCCACGATATTGCGCCAGCCAGTCTTCAATCCACATCACTGCATCAAGGTCGAGGTGATTGGTCGGCTCGTCGAGCAGCAATAAATCCGAACGGCACATCAACGCCTGTGCCAGATTTAAACGCATGCGCCAGCCACCGGAAAAAGTGGTGACGGCAAGTGTTTGTTGTTGTTCGGTAAATCCCAATCCGGATAACAATGCACCGGCGCGGGAACGCGAGGCATAGCCGCCGATTTCCTCAAAGCGGCTGTGCAAATTCGACAATTGCAGTGCCAGTTTTTCGTGCTCCGATTCGTCGTGCCATTCGGCCGCCTCGGCTTGGGCGAGTTCGGCTTCGATGACGCGTAATTCGTGGTCGCCATCGAGTGTGTATTCGAGTGCCGATAACTGGCTTTGTGGGGTGTGCTGCGCAACGTGGGCAATCACCCAGCTCGGTGGCATCGACAACTCACCGGCATCTTGGTGAATCTCACCGCGCATCAATGCAAACAAGGTGGATTTGCCAATACCGTTGGCACCCACCAGCCCGACCTTATGGCCGGGAAACAGGGTGAGATTGGCGTTGTCAAACAGGCGCTTGGTGCCGCGGGCGACGGTAAGGTTGGAAAGTCTGATCATTTAAATTTTATGAAGCGGCCGGCCAAGGCCGACGTTCTCTTTCTGTGCGTCAAAGGTTGTAGTCGTAATCAATCGTTAAGGGCGCATGGTCGCTAAACCAGTTGTCCTTGTAAATGCGGGTTGCCTTGGCGGTGGCGGCGATCACCGGGGTACAAACGTGATAATCGATGCGCCAACCGACGTTGTTTTCACGGGCGTTGCCACGATTGGACCACCATGTGTATTGATCGGTTTCGGTATTCAGTCGCCGAAACGTATCGACATAACCGACCTCATCAAACAACGTGGTCAACCAAGCCCGTTCTTCCGGCAAAAACCCGGAATTTTTCTTGTTGCCTCGCCAATTCTTTAAATCAATTTCGTGATGGGCAATATTCCAGTCGCCGACCATCACCACCTCTCGCCCGCTTTTTTTCATTTTTTGCAAAAGCGGCATAAAGGCTTCCATAAAACGGAATTTTTTTGCCTGTGACTCTTCCGAGGCCGAGCCGGACGGCACATAAAGTGAAATCACCGACAAATTGCCAAATTGCACCTCCAGATAACGACCTTCATCGTCGATCCACTTGATACCGCAGCCGACTATCACCTTGTCCGGTTCACGTTTGCAAAAAACGGCGACGCCCGCGTAACCCTTCTTCGCGGCCGGGTGGTAATACTGATGCATGGATTTCCAGGCGAGCACTTCGGTCGGGACGTCGCTTTCCAGCGCTTTGATTTCCTGCAGACAAACCACATCCGGCTTTTGCTGCTTTAACCAGGCAATCAGACCCTTGGACGTGGCGGAGCGGAGTCCGTTCACATTAACGGAGATGACGCGCATGCGGCAAACCTCTAAAATAGCTTCAACCCTGAATTATGCGGGATTCTGCCGCCCTCTCCACTCATTCCGCCATGACCAACCCTGATTTCCGTACTGAATTCGTCGAATTTGCGATTCAACAACATGCGCTGCGTTTTGGCGAGTATCAAACCAAAGCGGGTCGGCTGTCCCCCTATTTTTTCAATTCCGGTCTGTTTAACGATGGTCGGTCGATGGCCACCTTGTCGGCGTTTTATGCCCGGGCGGCGCTGGCATCGGCTATCGAATTCGATATGATTTTCGGCCCGGCTTATAAAGGTATAACGCTGGCCACCGGCATGGCGATCAAGCTCGCCGAAATGGGTCGCAATGTGCCGTTTTGTTTTAACCGCAAAGAGGCCAAGGATCATGGCGAAGGTGGATTAATGGTTGGTGCGCCGTTAAAAGGGCGGGTGTTAATCGTTGATGACGTGATTTCTGCGGGTACATCGGTGCGGGAATCGATCGCCCACATTTTGGAAGCGGGCGCGACGCCGGCCGGTGTGCTGATCTCGTTGGACCGCCAGGAACGCGGTGATGGCGCGCTTTCGGCCGCACAAGAGGTCAGCCAACGCCATGGCATTGCCGTTATTGCGGTGGCCACACTCGACGACATTGTTGCTTATTTGTCGGTGCAACACTCTACAAATGGTCCTGAAACCGATAAACTGGCAAAAATCGCGGCGTACCGTAAACAGTACGGTGCCTAATTCTCCTGAATTGCCTCCATGACCAACCGTAACCTGATCTCCTCGATTGTTATTGGCGCATTTTTTGTGTTGAACGCCCACGGCCCGGCCGCGGCTCAATCCACGTTATTTAAGTGCACCGACGATAAGGGCGTCACCCACTACGGCGAATCGTTGCCGGCCGCGTGCGCAAAAAAAGAAATCACGGAGCTGAGTAAACAGGGGCGCACGCTGCGCAAACTCGATGCGCCATTAACACTAGAGCAGCAAAAGGCCCGCGACGAGGCCAATGTCAAAAAGGCAATTGATGATCAAAAGGTCAATGACCAACGACAAAAGGACCTGGCGCTTTTGGGCACCTTTGGTTCCGAGCGCGAGCTCGACGTAATCCGCGATAAAGACTTTGCGCAAATGGCCCAGCGCCGTAAATTTCTTGAAAACCGTTTGGTTGATATTGACACCCGCCTGGCAAAGGTGAACAACCAAATGGAGTTTTACGTTGCCGGCAAAAGTAAATCCGCCAAAACCAAGGACGGCATAACAAATGCGCGCGAAATCCCACCGCAGTTGCAGGCCGATTATGACCGTGTCAAATCCGACCAATCCAATGTGAATGCAGAAATCGCCCGTTTGGACGAGGACAAAGCGGCAGCGGCAGTCCGCTTCGATACGGAAAAAGACCGGTTTCGCCGGCTCAAGAGTGGCATGCGCCCGGGCACTATTTTGGACGACAAGGGTAATGTGTTGATTGATGCACCGCTTCCCACTCGGGTGGTTCCGCCGTCGTCGTCGCCGCCGCCACCGCCGTTGCGGTTTCGGTAAATTCAGTTCGGTCGTATCGGCAGGGCAGGCAAAACATCGGCAGACCAATCTGAGCCGTAACGTGGGCAAAGCAGCGCGTGCCCATCACGCATAATCAGCCAATATAGCGATCCGCGTGGGCAGATGATTCCTGCCCACCCTGCAAAACATCGACCGGCACATCGACCAACGATTAAATTGCGCGTTAACCGCTCAGTTTTTTGCGCAATATCTCGTTGACTTGCACCGGGTTGGCCTTGCCTTGTGAGGTTTTTATCACCTGCCCCACCAGCGCTTGCAAAGCCTTTTCTTTGCCGGATTTAAATTCGGCGACGGATTTTTCGTTGGTCGCGAGCACACTGTCGACGAGTTTTTCAATGGCTGAGATGTCCGAAATTTGCGTCAGGCCAAGCGAAGTGGTGAGCTCAGCAACGGCAACAGCGGTCGCTTTGCCGGTGGCGGCCAATTTGCCGTCGCAGATGGCGTCAAGTAACGTCTTGGCACCTTTCTGTGAGAGGGTGCCGTCCAAAATTTTCGTTATGACCGCCGAAAGCTCCACCGCTTTCAGCCGAAGCTCTGCAAGTGTTATGCCCTGGCTGTTGAGACGGGAAGCAATGTCGCCATTTATCCAGTTCGCGGCCAGTTTTGCGTCTGCACCAGTAGCAACTGTCAACTCAAAAAATTGGGCGGTTGCCCTGTTCGCTGTGAGCAATGTTGCATCATAGGCGCTGAGTTGATGTGCGGATTGGAATCGCAGCCGCATCGCCTGCGGCAACTCCGGCATCTGCGCCCTGACCGCCGCAACCTGTTCCCGCGAAATCATCAGCGGCAACAAATCCGGATCGGGAAAATAGCGGTAATCCATCGCGTCTTCTTTTGAGCGCATCGCGCGGGTTTCATCCCGGTCGGCGTCGTACAGGCGCGTTTGTTGAATCACCCGGCCGCCATCCTCAATCAACCCAATCTGCCGGCTGACTTCATAGTTGATGGCGCGCTCCATAAACCTGAAAGAATTCAGGTTTTTGATTTCACATCGCGTGCCGAGTGGGTCGCCCATCTTGCGCACCGACACATTGGCGTCACAGCGAAACGAACCTTCCTGCATATTGCCGTCACAAATGCCGATCCAGGTGACGATGCCATGCAGCGCTTTGGCGTACGCCACGGCTTCCGCCGCCGAGTGCATTTCCGGCTCGGTGACCACTTCCAGCAGCGGTGTGCCGGCGCGGTTTAAGTCGATGCCGGACACACCCGGCGTGTCGAGCCCCTCATGCAGCGATTTGCCGGCATCTTCTTCCAGATGCGCGCGGGTGAGATGCACAATTTTTTCCACGCCATCAACGGTAATGGCAACCGCGCCACCGGTGACCACCGGCAGCTCAAATTGGGAAATTTGATAACCCTTGGGCAGGTCCGGATAAAAATAATTTTTGCGCGCGAACACCGAGCGTGGCGCGATGTGATCGCCGCGGCCATCATTCACCGCCAGACCAAACTTAATGGCCGCCTCGACCGCCGCCGCGTTCATAACCGGCAGGGTCCCGGGCAAAGCCATATCGACCACACTCGCCTGGGTATTCGGCTCGGCACCATAGGCGGTGGACGCGCCGCTGAAAATCTTTGAGACCGTCGACAGCTGCACGTGGGTCTCAATGCCGATCACCACTTGCCAACTCATGTTGTCCTCGCTGCGGCGGACGCCGGTGTGCGCAAATGCCAGTCGGTCAGTTGCTGGTATTGGTGCGCCACCGACAACATCTCGGCTTCGGCAAAATAATTGCCAATGATTTGTAAGCCCACCGGCAAATGGAGCGCATCAAAACCACACGGCACCGACATGCCGGGCAAACCGGCCAGCGACACACCGAGCGTAAAAATGTCTTCCAGATACACGGCCACCGGGTCACTCGATTTTTCACCGATTTTCCATGCGGTTGAGGGCGCCACCGGGCCCATGATTAAATCGCATTGTTTGAGCGCATCCTGAAAATCTTGCGCGATCAAACGCCGCACCCGTTGCGCCTGCAGGTAATAGGCATCGTAATAACCGTGTGACAACACATAGGTGCCGGTCAAAATGCGCCGCTGCACCTCACGGCCAAAACCCTCGGCGCGGCTTTTGGCGATCATGTCGTTCAAATCTTTGTATTCACTGGCGCGATGGCCATAACGCACGCCGTCAAAACGGCTCAAGTTTGAAGAGGCTTCCGCCGGGGCGATGACGTAGTAGGCCGGAATGGCGAGTTGGGTGCGGGGCAGCGAAATATCGACGATGGTGGCACCATGTTGCTTAAAAACATCGACCGCCTCGGCCACGCGTGCAGCCACGTCTTTGGCCAAGCCACCGGCAAAAAACTCGGTCGGCAGGCCAATGCGTAATCCTGCAAACTCTTTGTCCGGCGCGCTTTTTGCGGCACTTTTGTCCTGAAAAGCGCGCAGAATGGATAGTTTTGTTTCTGCACTGTCGAGTGAGGTGGAATCACGCGGATCATGTCCGGCCATGGCGTCGAGCAAAAAGGCACAATCTTCGGCGCTGCGTGCCATCGGTCCGCCTTGGTCGAGTGACGACGCAAATGCAACCATGCCGTAGCGCGACACCCGTCCGTAAGTCGGTTTGATGGCGGTAATGCCACACATGGCGGCGGGTTGGCGCAAGGAGCCGCCGGTGTCGGTGCCGGTACTGGCCGGCACCAAACCAGCCGCCACCGCCGCGGCCGAGCCGCCCGAAGAGCCGCCCGGAATACGACCGTTGTCCCAAGGGTTTTTCACCGCACCAAAGGCGGAGTTCTCGTTGGCCGAACCCATGGCAAATTCGTCGCAGTTGAGTTTGCCGACACAGACCAAACCCGCGGCGCGCATGTTCTCAACCACGGTGGCATCAAACGGTGAAATATAGTCGGCGAGCATCTTGGATCCGGCGGTGGTGCGCCAGCCGCGCGTCACAAAAATATCCTTGTGGGCCAGCGGAATGCCCAACAGCGGCGAGGTGTCGCCCGCTGCGATGCGTGCATCGGCGGCGCGTGCCTCGGCCATCGTCAGATCGGGTTCCACATGCAAAAACGCGTTTAGTGAAACATGGTCGGTGATCCGTTGCAGGCTTTGTTCGGCCAGCTTGACGGCGGTAATTTGCTTGGTTTGCAGCTGTTTGGACAGCGCGGCAATGCCCGGCGCCGGTTGGTCAGGAGCGTTCATTGCGGTCGGTTACTCAATCACTTTGGGCACCAAAAACAGCCCGTTTTCGGTTTGTGGTGCATTGGCAAAACTGGACGGCCGCAGGTTTTCGGCACTAACAACGTCGGCACGCAGGGGCAACGCCATTTCGCCAATGACCGACAGCGGATGACTGAGCGGCACGATGCCGTTGGTCTCAACGGCTTGCAACTGGTCGATCAGCGTCAGGACGGCACCCATTTCGTCGCCAAGCGCCGACAAATGTGCGGCCGGCAAATCGATGCGGGCAAGATTGGCGATACGCGTTAGGGTGGCAGGATCAAACGACATGGTGAGGGTGACGGCTGCAGGTGGCGACAAATGTGGAAACAAAAGCCGGCGAATAAAATGGGTTGAATTATCGGATCAAAAAATTTGCCTCAAAGGATTGCCGCAAATTTGCCAGATTTCATAGGCAAACGCGGCGTTTTTCATAGGGGCTGAGTTATCATAGCGTATTCGTATCAAAAAAACCGTTTCGGATGTGGTGCCGCGCGTTGCCGACAGTTGGCGCGAGGTTTCGAGGCAACACACCAAGCCCCACTTTTTTTGCATAACACCCGCAGAAAGGCATCATGTTTTTTTCCAAGTATTTTTCCAGCGACCTGGCCATTGATCTGGGCACCGCCAACACACTCATTTATCTGCGCGGCAAGGGCATAGTTCTTGATGAGCCATCGGTTGTTGCGATCCGTCAGGACGCCGGACCCAATAGCAAAAAGACCATTCAAGCAGTGGGCGCCGCCGCGAAAATGATGTTGGGACGCACGCCGGGCAATATCACCGCCATCCGGCCAATGAAAGACGGTGTGATCGCCGACTTTCACACCACCGAGCACATGCTCAAATTTTTTATCAAAAAAGTACACGACACCCAATGGTATCGGCCAAGCCCGCGCATTGTCATTTGTGTGCCTTGCGGCTCGACCCAGGTTGAGCGTCGCGCCATTCGTGAGTCGGCCGTGGCAGCCGGTGCGTCGCAGGTATTTTTGATTGAAGAGCCGATGGCAGCCGCCATCGGTGCCGGATTGCCGATTGCCGAACCAACCGGTTCGATGGTGGTCGATATTGGCGGCGGCACCACCGAGGTGGGTGTGATCTCGCTCGGCGGAATTGTTTATTCGGCCAGTGTGCGGGTCGGTGGCGACAAATTCGACGAGGCCATCATCAGCTACATCCGCCGCAACTACGGCATGTTGATTGGTGAAGCCACCGCCGAAATGATCAAGAAAAATATCGGCTCGGCATTCCCCGGCAGCGAAGTGCGCGAAATGGAAGTCAAAGGTCGCAATCTGGCCGAAGGTATTCCACGTTCATTTACGATTTCATCCAACGAAATTTTGGAAGCCCTGACTGATCCGTTAAATTCGATTGTGTCCGCAGTCAAATCCGCACTTGAACAAACCCCGCCCGAGCTTGGCGCCGACATTGCCGAAAAAGGCATGGTCCTGACCGGCGGTGGCGCCTTGTTGCGTGAGCTCGATCGGTTGTTGGTTGAAGAAACCGGCCTGCCGGTGATTGTTGCCGAAGATCCATTGACCTGTGTGGTGCGTGGCTCGGGTCGGGCGCTCGAAGAGATGGACAAACTGGGCTCCGTATTCACCAACGAGTTGTAGGGTGATGTGAACAACAGCAACGCCCCGGCAACCGTTGAAACCAAAAGCACCATCGGTCATCCATCGACTGCGCACGCAATCGGCGCCCAATATGTGACCGTAAAAATATTCGTGAACCAGCGGGTCATGGCCAGCCGCCACGACGCGGCACAGTGATGTCGTCCCACTCCGACAATTTTTTTGCGCGCGGACCGTCGCCACTGGCACGGGTGACTTTTTTTTCGCTAATGGCGATTGCGGTGATGATTGCCGATCATCGGTTTATGGCGCTCGACGTGGTTCGTTTTGGTGTGTCAACCGTGATCACACCGCTTGAAATTGCCCTGCAATGGCCGGGCAAAACCCTGCACGAAGTCAGCGCCTATTTTGGCAATCAGTCCAAACTCATTGCTGACAACAAAGCGCTCAATGAAACCATTCTGACGCTCACCGCCGAGGGACAACGCGCCAAACTGATTGCCGCCGAGCAATTTCAGATGGCCACTTTTCAGGCCGCGTATGCCAGGCTTAATCGCGACGGCGTCATTGCCGAAATTGTGCGCGATGCCCGCAACCCATTCTCCCGCCGCGTTGTCATTAATCGTGGTTTGACCCATGGGGTCAAGGCGGGCGCGGCGGTGATCGACGGCGTGGGGGTGGTGGGCCAAGTCACCACCGTTGGCGCCACTTCCGCCGAAGTCACATTAATGACTGAAAAAGATCAATCGGTGCCGGTCATGGTGGTGCGCAATAATTTACGCGCCGTTGCCACCGGCAGCGGACGCAACGGCACCGTGGAAATGCCGTTTATCCCGGTTGCCGCCGATTTACAGGTGGGTGATGTATTGGTTACCTCCGGCATTGACGGCACCTACCCGGCCGGTTTGGCGGTGGCGACCATTACCGCCGTCGACAAAAATCCGGCGTTTTCCTTTGCGCGCATTATTGCCCAACCGACCGCTGCACCCGATCATTACCGATTTGTAAAAGTTTTGTTGCCGGCAAAAATAGGCGAGACCTACCCGTCGATTGACGTCACCAGCAGCGACCAGGTTTCGGTCAAAACCGGCAGCAAACGAGAAATCAAACTGGAAGCCCGCCGCGCGCAGCGGGAACGGGAACGGTAGACGTTATGGATCTGTCCCCGGTTTCTCGTGACGCCCTGCGCCAGGCCGCACCCAAGCGGCTGGTATTTGGTGCGCTGATGATTGCCATTGTGGTGAGTTTATTGCCGTGGTCGGGCTGGGCGTTAAAAGTGCGGCCCGATTTTGTATTGCTGGTGCTGCTTTATTGGACGGTGCATGAGCCGCAACATATCGGCCAAACCTGGGGTTTTATGCTCGGCTTGTTGATGGATGTGGCCGATAGCGCACTGCTGGGTCAACACGCACTCGTGTATGTGACGGCGATTTTTCTGACGCAATTGTTGCGCATTCGTATTCGCCACCTGACGCTGGTTGAACAGGCCGTGCATATTCTAGGCATTTTGTTGGTTGCCAAAGTGATTTCAATTGGCCTGAATCTTTCACTTGGCCGCGAATTTGCCGGCATGCTGATGTTTTTATCGCCGGTATTGGGCGCGCTGTTGTGGCTGCCGGTGCATTTTATTGCCACCCGACCCCGTTTCCGCCGTCGTGGCGAAACGATCATGTTGTAAGCGGATATGGTCGGCACCACCATTAAAAACCGCGAGGCGGAACTCAAAGTTTTTCGCAAACGAATTATTTTTGCGACCATTTGTATTCTGATCGGCTTTGTCATTCTGGCGACACGTCTGGTTTATTTGCAGGTGGTGAAACGCGATCAGTTTTACACCATGGCCGAAGCCAATCGGATCTCGGTGGTGCCGGTGGTGCCCAATCGCGGTGTGGTGTATGACCGCAATGGCGAAGTGTTGGCGGCCAATTATTCGGCCTTTACCCTTGAGGTGACACCCTCCAAAGTCAAAAACCTTGACAAGGTATTGGACGAGTTGGCCGGCATTGTTGATATCCAGCCCAAAGACCGGCGTCGTTTTAAGCGGCTGTTGGAAGAAAGTAAAAATTTTGAATCGCTGCCGATTCGCAATCGCCTGAGTGAAGAAGAAGTGGCGCGGTTTGCGGTCAATCGTTATCGTTTTCCCGGCTTTGATATTCGGGCGCGTTTGTTTCGCAACTATCCGTTTGGCGAAGTCGCGTCGCACGCCATTGGTTATATCGGTCGGATTAATGATGCCGATCTGAAAAAAATCGAAAGCACCAATTTATTCAGCAATTACAAAGGCACCGATCACATCGGCAAGCTGGGCATTGAGGGCAGTTACGAGACCGAGCTGCACGGCACGACAGGCAGCGAGCAGGTTGAAATTGATTCCGGCGGGCGCGCCATCCGCTCGCTCGCCAAGTCCGAACCGATCGCCGGCAACAATCTCAAAACCACGCTCGATATCAAATTGCAAAAAGTCGCCGAAGACGCGTTTGGTGAATTTCGCGGCGCGTTGGTCGCGATGGATCCGCACAGCGGCGAAATCCTCGCGTTTGTTTCCAAGCCGGGGTTTGATCCGAATTTGTTTGTCGACGGCATTGACCCGGTCAATTGGAATTTGTTGAATACATCACTTGACCGCCCGTTGACCAATCGCGCGCTCAGCGGGCAATACCCGCCGGGCTCGACCATCAAGCCATTCATGGCATTGGCGGCGCTGGAAAATGGCAAACGCACCCCGGAGTTTTCAATTGTTGATCCTGGCAGGTGGTTTTTACCCGGCGTGGCGCGGCCGTTCCGCGACTGGAAGCCGGAAGGTCACGGCGTAGTCAACCTGCACAAGTCGATTGTGGTGTCATGTGACACCTATTACTACGGCCTCGGCAACGATTTGGGCATCGATAAAATCAATGCGTTCATGACACCATTTGGTTTCGGCAGCAAAAATGGCATTGATGTTGAGGGTGAGCAGACCGGTTTGATGCCGTCCCAGGAATGGAAACAAAAACGACTCAAGCAAAAGTGGTACGCGGGTGACACCATCTCGGTTTCGATCGGTCAGGGCTATTGGCTGGCCACGCCGCTGCAATTGGCCACCGCCACCGCCATCCTCGCCAACGGCGGCACGCAAGTCACCCCGCACTTGCTCAAAGAGGTGATAAACGCCAAGACCGGTGAAAAAGTTGGTTATAAGCCGCCACCCCATTCGCACAGGAACTTCAAACCAGAAAACTTACAATTGGTGCGACAGGGCATGATTGATGTCATGAAGCCCGGCGGCACGGCGTGGCGTGCGGCTGTCGGCGCGGGCTACCAGATCGCCGGCAAAACCGGCACCGCCCAGGTGATCGGCATGAAGGCGGGCGAAAAATACAATGAAAAACTGGTCAAGGAGCGTTTTCGTGATCACGCCCTGTTTATCGCCTACGCACCCGCCGATGACCCCAAAATAGCCCTGGCGCTGTTGGTGGAAAATGGTGGACACGGCGGCAGTATCGCCGCACCTATTGCCCGCGAAGTATTTGATTTTTTCCTGTTGGGCAAAAAGCCCGACCCCGAAACCCGCAAGAAGCGCGACTATGACCTTGACAACAGCGATTGAGCGTGTCTTTAACACCATCACGCGGCGCCTCGATGGCCCGCTGATGGTGGTTATTGTTGTGCTGATGGCGATCTCGCTGGCGGTGGTGTACTCGGCCTCGGGTGGCGAGTCGTTTGATCGTATGCTGGGACAGGCGCGCAATTTTGCAGTGGCGTTTGTTGCCATGTGGATTGTCGCCAATATGTCACCGCAGACTTTGATGCGGCTGGCGATCCCGTTGTATGTGGTCGGGTTGACCCTATTGGTGGGTGTGGCGCTGTTTGGTGAAATTCGCAACGGCGCGCGTCGTTGGTTGCACGTTGGCTTCATCACCATCCAACCTTCCGAAATTATGAAACTCGGCATGCCGTTGTTGCTGGCCTGGTATTTCCACCGCAAGGAAGAAGGCCTGAACTGGAAGGACTACGCCTTCGCCGGATTGATCTTGATGTTGCCAACCGGCTTGGTGTTGCGCCAGCCGGATCTGGGTACTGCGATCCTGATTTTCTCCGCCGGATTTTTTGTCATATTTTTTGCCGGCCTGTCGTGGAAATTGCTCATCAGCGGGATTGTCGGCGGTTTGGCACTGTTGCCGGTGGCGTGGAACTACATGTTGCACGACTATCAAAAATTACGCGTCATGACACTGCTTGATCCGATGACCGATCCGTTGGGCGCGGGTTATCACATCATTCAATCGACCATCGCCATTGGCTCGGGCGGCATACTCGGCAAAGGCTGGTTATCCGGTTCACAAGCGCAGCTCGACTTCATTCCCGAGCGCTCGACCGACTTTATTCTGGCCGTGTTTGGTGAAGAGTTTGGCTTGATCGGCACACTATTGTTGCTGGCTTTGTATCTGATTATCGTTGGCCGCGGATTTATGATCGCCATGAACGCCCCCACCACCTTTTCACGCTTGCTCGCCGCCGCGATCACGTTGTCCTTTTTCACCTACGCGTTTGTCAATATCGGCATGGTCAGCGGCATATTGCCGGTGGTCGGTGTGCCGTTACCATTAATGAGTTATGGCGGCACCGCCATTTTGTCGATGTGCATCGGTTTTGGCATGTTGATGTCGATCTCGACACATAAACAGTTGGTGTCGACGTAGGGGCACTTTGGCAAAGGTGCGAACGTAGGCATTGCGTGGCCAAAAAGAGTTGTGGATGAAGGTGAAGTGCAATTTACTCGGCTGGTGCAGATCGGGGCCGCCGTGTTTGTCGTTGATTTAAAGCAGTGATTGCAACCATACTGCATAGATGATGGAAAACATGATTTGTTGCTGATGTATATTTATACAGTATAATGATGAAACTTATTGATTACAAGCGTTTTTTTAGACTTTTCACCGGAATGTTAGGGCGCACCGCGGAATGTTATGCGGATATGGTGCTCCTTAAATTAAGTGCCCCGTGCAGCTTATGATCGCTTGCCACGGGTTTTTTTAACTATTTGCCAAAAAAGAGGTAACTTCAATGATCACCGCCAAAAATAGTTCAATTCATGATGGGTGCGTTTCGCAAAAGTGCAAAACCATGAGAAAAGTAACCATCCGGTTGGTCGCCGCGTTCGCGATGGTATTCGCGACTATTGCGATTCCAGTCCACGCTCAGACACAGCCCAAACCTGATATAAAGCCGCCCGCTCTGTTCCTCGAGGACACTAGTCCAAGGGGGCTCGTACCAACGGTGGAGGCGTTCAAGGAGTCGGTCAAAGCCGGCGGCTGGAGCATCCTAGGGGTCACCAATATGGCTGGAATCCTGTCCGAGAGAGGCTTCACGTTGCACCCGGTGCTGGTATTCGATGCCTGCAGCGGTAAATACAGCTCCGAATTGCTGGCGCGTGATGAGACACGCTTTGTCGCTTCGATGATCCCGTGCCGGGTTGCGATCTATCAGACGAGCGCCGGAAAGGTTGTGATTTCGCGGATGAACTCGGTCGCCATGGCCGGCATGGTCGGTGGTCCTGCAGGTGTTGTCATCAAGCAGTCTGGTGAGGAAATGGAGCTGATCATCAAGGCAACCCTGAAAAAGCTGCAACCCTGACCGCTGTACCCACTGGCACGTAAAATTGTTGCGTGCCAGACCGTATCAGTCGCAGAGGGCGTATTCATGTTGCGGCAGATGGAACAATTCCCGCGGCAATATGCAGCATTGTCGGTAGCCTACTTCGCGTGCGATGATGTTGACGGTGTCGCTGATCAAGAATTCAATCGCATACGGGCCGCCTGGGATGCGCTCTAACTCGTCGCTCAAGGTCGCTCCCTTCGGTCGCCGGACGGCGCAAAAGCGCGCCGCCTTTTACCTTGGTCGTTGGACCTCGACATGAACGCCATTCTCCGCTCACTCCTTGTGGCGGTTGCATTGGTTTGCTCGCCTGTGTTTGCCACCGTGGAGAAGTTCACCGATGCTGATGCGGGCCCTGATGAAAGACGCGCGCGGGGGCCTCATTCGTTAGTCGGGATACATGTTGCTTCCCCTTGAGCTAATCAGGCACTCCCCGCGCAGGTCCAACCTTGCACATCAACGACACACGCCTACGCAAGACACATTACCAATAACAGCATCCAACAACAGCATCACTTCATCACATCATCACCTCAAACAGCACACTACGCCACGGGTGAATAAGCTTCACCTTTGGACAACAGCGCCCACGCCATACGCGCGTTCTTGGCGGCAATGGCCACCAGCGCCTTGCCATAACCACGCCGCCCGTATACCGATACCGCCCAACGACTCAAACGATCATCCTTGGTTGAGGCCGACGCCAACACGGATCGTGCACCGAGGATGAGCAGCGTTCGCAGATACGGATCACCCGCCTTGGTGATATAGCCCAGCCGGATCTTGCCGCCGGAACTGTATTGGCCGGGAACCAACCCCAGCCAAGCCGCCAGTTGCCGGCCGCAGCGGAAATCATGCCCACTACCGATTGCCGCCACCAGGGCGCTGGCGGTGATGGGACCGATGCCGGGCATGGTCATCAGTTGGCGTGAGCGTTCATCGGCGCGGGCCACGGCCTTGATATTGGCATCGTATTCGGCCACTCGCGTGTCGAGCACGGTGAGGTGACGCAAC